>NZ_SGIM01000016.1 GCF_004208515.1 Acinetobacter halotolerans | reverse complement strand
TAACCATATGCTCAGACGGTTTTGTCTATTTGTGACAAATTTTGTCTCATTTTATTGCAGCTTTATGTTCTAGCGACTATTCATTGATACAGACAATAAAAATCATTGTTCACAACCTCTAAATATCGTCAGTAAGTTTAAAGAACAATAAAAAATGCTCCTTAATATTTAGGAGCATTTGTTTAGACAAGCAGTTTACACAAATCGAATCGGTTTAAACTCAGGTTCATTTTTGTGATGATCATCATCACACTCCTCGCCTTCTTCTTTCGTACCACGATCGATATAACCACTACGCTGTTCTTCTGGAAGGTTTTCCATTTCCCATGCATACACAGCTTGCATACAAATTTCGCGCTGCTCTTTGGTCAAAGCGATACCATTTGGCCATTTACCAATTTCAACGGCAGTTTTTAGACGCTCAACAATCTCAGGATTTAAAATAGCGAGCATTTGTTCAATATTCATGAGTCGTCCTGCTGAAAAGATTCAAAGTCTTGGTTCCATCCCAATTTGGTACGACATGCCATATAAAAGTCATAGCCAGGCGGATGTAATAAGCTAAGTTTAAACGGATGTTTACGAATATGCACACTATCCCCGACATTTAGTGCAACACTATGTTGGCCATCTGCACTCACCATTGGTAAAACACGATTTTCTCGAATAACAATTTTGATCTCACTTTGACCACCGACAACAATGGGGCGAGATGACAATGTATGCGGGTGCATCGGTACTAAAGCAATTGCATCCATACTTGGATGCACAATTGGTCCACCACCTGAAAGCGAATATGCAGTTGAACCTGTTGGTGTCGAAACAATTAAACCGTCACTATGCTGACGATATACATACTGCCCATCAATATTCAGCTCAAAATCAATCATATGAACAGATTTACCTGAATGCAGAACGACATCATTGAGCGCAATAGCATCATAAATCGTTTCACCATTGGTACGAACTTCCATTTCTAGTAAGAAACGGCGATCCAATTGGAAATGACCTTGTAGAACTTGATCGAGTTTAAAAATCGCTTCAGCTGGTTTAATGTCAGTTAAAAAGCCCAATCGACCACGGTTAATCCCGATTACAGGTGTATTATGCCGCACTAACGCACGAGCAGCATGGAGTAGCGAACCATCGCCCCCCACTACAATCACTAAATCAACAACTTCACCTAGTAAATTTCGACTAACAGTCTGCCCATGGCTATAGGGTACAAGTTTAGATGTTTCCTGATCAAAAACAGGATTTAAACCCAAAGTAATCAAATGATCATGGATTAAACATAACGTTTCTACAACAGAATATTTATCTGGCCGCCCAATTAGACCAATATTTCGAAAGGATTTATGTGAAATTTGCACGAAAAATTTGGCTCCGCTGCGATTCCCGCCTATCATATCACTAACAATCATTGTTGCGTTGATGATTGATTAAAAAGTATAAAAATGTCTATTCATTATTTTTATACGATGAATATCAATAGTTTCTGAATTTTTTTATTGCATGTTGCTATTTATTCACAGTTTTGTGATTGCAAATTACTTATAAGCTATCGCATCATTACCCCCATTGTTTTGGTTTTAACGCAAATCTATGAAGTGTGAACGTGGTATCGGTTTTATAACGCTAATTTTTTCGATTTTAGTGATTGGTATTTTTGTTGCCTTTAGTATCTACCTAATTCGGTTAGATAGTATTATTCGTAATAAGTTTGAAGGCCAGCGCTGGGATATTCCGGCTAAAGTTTTTGCTCGTCCTCTAGAGATTTATGCGAATGCGCCTATTACTCAAGACAATTTCGTTCAAGAATTGAAATTATTGGGTTATAAGAATACATCGAACTACGATAAATCAGGTAGTTATGTCACGCAAGGCAATAAGTTATATGTCCACACTCGTGGTTTTGACTATGGTGATAGTACCGAACCTGAACAAGTACTTGAAATCGGTTTCTCAAGTGATCGTGTTGGAGATATCCGTTCGACTAAGCCGTCAAGTACGGGAATCGCACGCTTAGAGCCTTTATTGATTGGCGGTATTTATCCACAACATAATGAAGATCGCGTACTGATTAAATTAGATAGAGTACCAAAAACACTCATCGAAGCATTAATTTCAACAGAAGATCGTAACTTCTACCATCATCATGGTGTTTCTGTTAGAGGAACAGCGCGTGCATTGGTAAGTAATGCGACAGGAGGTCGACGCCAAGGTGGTTCGACTTTAACGCAACAATTGGTAAAGAACTTTTACCTTTCTCCTGAGAAAACACTTAAACGTAAAGTAAATGAAGCCCTAATGGCTTTATTAATTGAGTTTCATTACAGCAAAGATGAAATTCTTGAAACTTATCTCAATGAAGTAAATTTAGGCCAGAATGGCAATTATTCAATTAATGGCTATGGCCTCGCTTCACAGTTTTATTTTGGCTTGCCATTGCGCGAGCTCAACATTTCACAACAAGCATTCCTAGTCGGTTTGGTTCAAGGTCCATCGTTATACAACCCTTGGCGCAATCCTGAAAATGCAAAAAAACGTCGTGATGTTGTGTTAAATAATATGATGGTGATGGGATATTTAACAGAAGCTGAATATCAAGATGAGATTGCACGTCCTCTAAATGTCATCAGCAAACCAACTTTAGGCCCTGCAAAATTCCCTGATTTCCTTGATATTGTACGTCGTCAATTACGCACAGAATATCAAGAAAGCGATATCACCAATCAAGGTTTAAGGATCTTCACCACCCTTGACCCAATTGCACAAACCAAAGTTCAAAACGTGTTTAAAAATTCTGTAGAACGTTTAGCACAAAGAAATCCAGCACGTTTGAAAAATTTACAAGGTGCCGTTTTAGTAGCACATCCTGAAAATGGTGAGCTGATTGCAGCCGTCGGCTCAACACAAGACTTTACAGGTTTTAACCGTACACTTGATGCAAAGCGTCAAGTTGGCTCCCTCTTGAAACCTGTCATTTATCTCAATGCAATTGAATCTGGTCGCTATACTTGGGCGAGTCCGATTGAAGATACTGCGGTGAATATCCCGATTGATGGTGGTAAAGGTTGGTCACCAAAGAACTATAGTGGTAATGAAAATGGGGTTGTGCCAATGCAGCAAGCTTTGGCGAATTCTTATAACCTTTCTACTGTGCGCTTAGCGAATGAGTTTGGTCTATCAACATTTAGCAATAAGTTAAAGCAATTTGGTGTCAGCTCAGATATCCCAGCATATCCATCGATTTATTTAGGGGCAGTCAATATGTCACCGATGGAAGTGCTTGGCATTTATGGTAACTTTGCAACGGGTGGTTTCAAATATCCACCGCGTTCGATTCGTACTGTGGTTGATGCGCAAGGTCGTTTGCTCGATCGATATGGTTTAAATGTTCAGCAAACTATCGACCCAGCTGCCGCTTATATTTTAAACTATGGTTTACAACAAGTAATGCGCACTGGGACTGGTCGCTCTGCGTACAACAGTTTACCTGAATCATTAAATCTTGCTGGAAAATCAGGTACAACCAATGATACCCGAGACTCTTGGTTTGCTGGTTATTCAGGCAATCATGTTGCTGTCGTTTGGTTAGGTCTAGATGATAACAAAGTGACAGGTTTAACAGGTTCTTCTGGAGCGCTCCCAGTTTGGACCAATGTGATGAAACAACTTCGCCAAGAACCTGTCAATCTACGCCAAACAGACAATGTACAATGGCAGTGGATTGACCGTACCAGCGGCGATCTTTCTGCTCAAGGTTGTGAGGGAGCGATGTATATTCCACTGCTCCGTCAAACTGTGCCGCGTCGTGCAACGCTCTGTGGGCAATCTCATTACGAAGTTGAACCAACCTATATGCCTCAAACGGATGGAGCAACTGATGATGACAGCATCGGTAATTATATTCGTGAGACTGAAAACCAAATGGATACAGATTTATCCAATCACACCTCTACACGCGTTATTTCAAGCGGTAGTTATAGCGGTGATAACTAATCTTAAAGGATGATTGGACATGATTAAGAAAGTAACTTTCGCTATTGGAATACTTATATTAACTGGCTGTACGACTACACCAGATCGCTCAGCGCCTCAAACACCACCGCCTAAGGCCACTGCTGATAGCGAGAAGAAGGTTAGCCCTCCTTCTTCTGGTGTCAAAGTTATCCCTTATGACCATAAAGAGATTAAGCGCCAAACTGTGCCTGTCATCGTGCCTGAGCAAAAAGTTCAGCAACGATTTAGTAACGATGGTTCACAGTTACCTGCTTTTAGAACACTTATGCAAAAAACCCAAACGGCGTATAAGCAAAAGCAGTTTACAGAAGCAGAACGTTTTGCACTTCAAGCTCAACGTATCGCGCCTCAAGCGGCGGAGACCTATTTATATTTAGGATTAATCGCAGATCAGCGTAAACAATATGCAAATGCTGAAGCACTGGCTCGTCGTGGTATCACTTATGCGCAGAGCAATAGCATGAAGAAGCAACTCTGGTTAATCGTTCTCCGTGCCAGCGAAGCACGCAACCACCCTGTAAAAGCCCAAGAAGCGAGAAGAGCGATTCAAGGGCTATAAGCTTCTATTCAATTTAGTGATTCAAACTGTCGAATTCCAGCAAGCCCATAAGCGTGATGTTTTTGGGCTTGTTCTATATCTTCAGGAGCCACTCCCCCCAAAGCAAACACAGGCAGATGGCTTTCCTTTGCTAATTCGCTGAAACCGGCCCAACCTAATATCCTTGCATCAGGGTGGGTTTCTGTTGCATTCACAGGACTTAACAGCACTGCATCACAACCAATCACGTGAGCATGCTGTAAAGACACTGCATCATGGCATGCTGCAATCAAACGTTTTCCTACAGGTAGCTCACCTTTTTTTAAACTTAATAATTGTGATTGTTTTAGATGGATCGTTTGTATTTTAGTTTGAAGTACGGTAGCTAATTTCTGCCAAATATCAAAATTAAGCATTAATTTTTGAAGTTGCTCATCAGATAAAGTGAATAATTGTGCTTCGATTTGATCAACATCTTGAGGCTGCATACGCCAATACAACAAACAATCACTTTCAGGCAGTGCCATGAGTTCCGAACTGACTTTAATCAAGTGCGGCCACATTAACCTTTGAACAATCTGCGTATTCGCTTTAGGAAAGTTAAGCTCTGCTAACTGATCTCGACTATACCAAGTCCATGGTTGATGGATCAGATCAAGTAGCTCATCGGGGACATAAGCATGAAATAAATGTAAATGAACAATCACATCATCATATTCATGTCGTATCACATCAAAAACATGCCAATTTTTTATGCCTATACCGACTTCTTCGTATATTTCACGACGACACGCTTGTTCAGGCGTTTCATCCTGCTCAACCTTCCCACCAGGAAACTCATGTTTATTGCCTTGATGTTGACTCGCCTGTCGCCATCCCACCAATATTTTTGATTTATGTAATAAAATTGCGATCGCAACATGGACTGTATTTTTTGACATTAGCGTCTGAAATCTCTCATCTTTAACTTGCAATTTTAAGTAATTTGTTCAGGCTTTCACACGTCTAAAACAAAAATAATAAATGATTTTGTAAATCCACAAAATTTACGTTGACAGGTGTATTCGATAATGATTATCATTTAAAACATTAAAAGACATACCACGGAGCATAACAAATGAACGCACCATTTAACCTTTTCACTCGTAGCACAGACTCAAACCATTCATTACCAATGCTACATTCAAACAACCTTTTTGCCTTAGGACGTGAAATCCGAATTATGCATGCTGGAGAAGAATATCGCTTACGTTTAACTCGCAATAATCGTTTAATTTTAACAAAATAATAGAATAAAAATCGGAGAATAATAAACGTGGGAATAGCAGTATGTCAGCGCGTACTGCTTTTTTTTGCTTGTAAGAACATGATTAATTTAAAGGAACAACTCGTAGCACTTCCTCTAAAGTCGTTACGCCCTCTATAACTTTACGTGCCCCCGCAATCCTTAAAGGCTCAACCCCTTCTTTTTTCGCTTGAGCTTTCAAATCATTTAATGTGCCATTTGCACTAATCAAAGTTTTCAACTCCAAACTTACGGGCATAAATTCATAAATACCCACTCGACCTTTATATCCCGTCTGTCGGCATACTTCACAACCGACCGCTTTATACATGGTACTTGGCATGTCCATGATGTAATCGAATGTTAAGTGTTCCCATTCCTGCTCATTGATTGCAGTTTCTTGCTTGCAGTGTGGGCACAATTGACGCACTAAACGTTGCGCAAGCACACCAAGAATTGTGGCTGCGGTTAAAAATGGCTGCACACCTAAATCATGTAAGCGTGTCAAGCTTGATGGTGCATCATTGGTATGAAGCGTTGATAGCACTAAATGTCCTGTTAATGCTGCTTGAATTGCCATATTGGCAGTATCATGGTCTCGAATTTCCCCGACCATAATAATATCAGGATCTTGACGCATTAAGGCACGAACCCCATCGGCAAAGCCCAGTTCAATATTGGGATTTACCTGCATTTGGTTAAAGCTCGGCTCAAGCATCTCTATCGGGTCTTCAATGGTACATACGTTGACTTGTTCTGTTGCCAGTTGTTTTAAAGAGGAATAAAGCGTCGTGGTTTTACCCGAACCTGTAGGCCCTGTCACTAAGATAATACCGTGACTGTGCTGAGTCAGTGCTTGCCAGCTCTGTAATAAGTGCCCCTCAAAACCAAGCTGCTGAAAACTGCGAACCAAGACTTCTGGATCGAAAATACGCATTACCAACTTTTCGCCAAATGCCGTAGGTAAGGTTGAAAGACGTAATTCAGTTTCTTGACCTTTTGGGGTGCGTGTTTTTAAACGACCATCTTGAGGTTTACGTTTTTCTGCGACATTCATTCGACCCAATATTTTGATCCGCGAAATCACGGCGGTCAGTGTATTTGCAGGCATATTATAAATGGTGTGCAAAACACCATCGATACGAAAACGCACCTTGCCTTTGTCTTTTCTTGGTTCTAAGTGAATATCGCTTGCGCCTTGTTCAAAGGCAAATTGCAGCACCCAATCCACTAGCTTCACAATATGTTGATCATTCGCATCAGGGGTTTGCGTATCCCCTAACTGTAATAGAGCCTCAACACCTTTATTATCACGATCAAAAGCACTGGTATTTTGTGACGAGTTTACAGCACGACTGACTTGATAATATTCATGCAGATAACGTTGTAATTGTTCAGGATTTAATAAAACTCGCTCAATCTTTTTAGGTGCCAAACTACGCTGTAAGTTATTTTCCCATTCCGAAGTAAAAGGTTGATCCGTACCAATCAAAATACGATCTGCATGTACTTCAACAGCCAAAATATGATTTCTAACCGCGAACTCTTGCGACATCACACTGGTTAAAGCAGCGACATCCGCTTTTAAAGGATCAATCACGAATAATGGCAAAGCTGCCTTTTCCGCCAACCACTGACACAAACGATGCAGAGTTAGCGTTGCAGCAGGATTTAACTGATCTTTTATATTAAAATTGGCAATCCATTGTAAGGGATGCCATTTCAATTGTTCTTTTTGACGGTGTGTGGTTTGGATTAACAACTTATCTCGTTCAGTAATACGACCATCTTTTTGCAGTTGCTCTAAGCACCAAGTCACATCAATCGTAAAAGAAAAGTTTGCAAATTTTGCCTCAGCTTGCATGACCGTAATTTCCCCAAATTTATGAATCATTTATATTTTTAAATTAAATTATAGTGGACTGCTCTACACTCACCACTGTGACATTTTTTTCATCGACTGTAAAACGAATATTCAGGTTAGCGAAACGCATCCCATACACCCGCTCAGCATCTTCTTGATAGGCTGGACGAGGATCTAAAGATAACACTTGTTCAAGTTCATCTAATATCTTTTTATCTAGAATAGCCTGATTTAACAGTTGTTTTTGCTGTAGCGAAGCAGTTTCTGCCCATATGACGTCCTTACGAATCGGCTCATCTTGAGCATAACCACTGATTGATCCCTCAATTGCATCTGAATATTGAATATAAGGCTTAATATCAAGAATTGGTGTGCCATGTAATAAATCACTACCTGTGACGTACAAACGAATCACTTTTCCGTGCTTCTCGACACGAAGAAAACGAACCACCGATAAGCCGATTGGTGATGGACGATACATACTTCTCGTCGCAAAAACACCTATTTTTTGGTTACCACCGAGACGTGGCGGTCGGACTTGTGCACGAAATTTAGGCGTTTGATTCTGTCCTCTATCATTTTGTTTATTCTCATGAAACTGCCACAATAACCACAAATGACTAAAATCATCGATTCCCTCAAACGCTAAAATATCATTATAAGGTTCAACCATCTCAATGTATGACTCGATTTGTACCAAATTTGGTTGTCTCGGGATACCGAATTTCTCACGATAAGGAGAATGCATATAACCGATAATCGGCATCATTACAGAGTTACTCATCACTTTTTCTGATAAACACAATTAAATATATTCAGTTTATCGAGAATGATTTTAGATTAGAATAGCAATCTGTTTCTTTTATCTGTGATCGAGACCTTTAATGGCTGCTTTTAACGTTGAACGCATTACTCATGTTCACCACTGGAATGACACTCTTTTCAGCTTTAAAACTACACGCGATACGAGCCTACGTTTTAAAAATGGTCAGTTCGTGATGATCGGACTTGAAGTGAATGGCAAGCCTTTAATGCGTGCTTATTCGATCGCAAGTGCGAATTATGAAGAAGAGTTAGAATTCTTCTCAATTAAAGTCCAAGACGGTCCATTGACCTCTATCTTACAAAAAGTACAAGTGGGCGATGAAATCCTGATTTCTAAAAAACCGACAGGTACTTTAGTACACGATGATTTGCTACCAGGTAAAAATTTATATCTTTTATCTTCTGGTACAGGGCTTGCACCTTTCCTTTCCTTACTTCGTGATCCTGAAACTTACGAAAAGTTTGAGAAAGTCATCATGGTGCATGGTACGCGTTATATTTCAGAACTTGCTTACCAAGACCTGATTCTCAATGAGCTTCCAAACCATGAGTTTTTTGAAGAATTAGGCATCAAAGATAAATTGATTTACTACCCAACTGTAACGCGCGAACCGTTCCACACTCAAGGTCGTGTAACGACAGCGATTGAGACTGGTGAACTGTTTGAGAAAATTGGTTTACCTCGTTTTAATCGTGAAACTGACCGCGCAATGCTTTGTGGCAGCCCAGCTTTCCTAAAAGATGTAGCTGCGCTACTTGATCAGCATGGTTTAGTCGAATCACCACGTATGGGCGTGATGGGTGATTACGTGATCGAACGTGCTTTCGTCGAGAAGTAATTTTTGAATTAGATATAAAAGAAACCGAGTCAATTGACCCGGTTTCTTTTTATTAATTAAAACCTTATAAATAAAAGATTGATTTTAACGCAATAGATTTAGGCTGCATCTAGAGTAATCAATCTCTCAATATAGTACCAACACTCCTCAATTTCGGTGTGGTCTTTGGTGACTTTTGCATACGCAGTCATACCATCTAGGATATTTATATACATTGAGGTCAGTACGTGCGGTTGAAAGACCTTTGCTTTCTCAAACAAATCTTCAAGTAAAGCCATCAACCACTCTCTGTACGCCACAATAGGGCCAATAATGGATGGGTACTGTTGTAAAATTTCCAATGATGCTTTTTGAAACATACATCCATGAAAATCATCTGAATTGAACCATCCTAAATGCCAAAAGTAGACTGCTTTAATTTTACCTAAGTAATCATCTTCCTCGAGTAGATTGATTTCTTTCTCAATTGCTTCTTGAATACTTTTGTTTCTCCGAGATAAACATTCTTCGATCAAATTTTCTTTGGAAGGAAAGTATTTATAGAACGTCATTTTTGCAACGTTTGACTCAGCAATAATTCGATCTACACCTACCGAACTGAAACTATGACGATTAAAGAGGTTTAGAGCCGTTGCAATAATATCTTCTTTTTTTGACATTTTATTATCCTTTTTAGAATTCTTTAAAAAAAATTAATGTATTATTTAGGCGTGGTTTATAAGCTGGACAATTCTGGCAACCATGCTTTTTCATATTATATTAAGATCATTAAAGAAAATATAAGTTTTTCCTTATTATCTTTCTTATAAATTAAGCAAAAATGAGGTTATAAACAAGCTGATTTGTAAAAAATTTTTTCTATTTCTAAAAAAATTAAAATATATTGTGCATTAATTCACCTTTTAGTGCAATTTTGATTAATTATCAATCTAAATTACGATTATTTAGCTTATTGAAAAAATTGATTTCACAAAAAATTCATCTTATATTTAATTTATCCAATAAAAATATCTTTGGTTGGGCCAATAGTTACATTCATAATCAACCAAAAAAATCGAACTATACCATTGGAAAAGCAATAATATTTATTAATTCATTGAGTAAAAACTATGCCAAAAAAATTTGATAACTTTGACAACCCTAGACAGAAAGCTATAGACGGAATGAAAAATAGTATTTCTGCCGATGTATGGAACAAGAATCTGAATTTTCTGAAGACACTACGAGCAGAAATTTCAAATCACCCTGTCTCTACACATCCAGCCATCCAACTTTTAAATGACGGTTTAATTGATAAGGAGACTTTAAAACACATCCACTTAGAATATCGCCATGCAATTGTACAAGTTTTTACTGACGCCTTACTAATGGCACAATTTCAAACGAAACAATTAGAACCTCGTTTATTATCTGGTTCTAAAATGTACCCTCGTTTTTTATTAAATCTTAATATATTAGATGAATTTGGTTTCCGTCCTGCATTGGATAAAAATGAATATTATTCGGGAAATCCTGAATATGCACATTATCCACTATTTGAAGATGTTCTGGATGATTTTGAATTAACTCAGGCGGAACGCAATCACTATTTACCGTCAATCATCGCACAAAAAGTTCGTGCTTATTTAGAAAACTCCTTTCATTGCTATCGTTCAGTTACTGCACTGTTGGCTGTGGCAGAAGAAGAAGTGATTTTATTTAGTCCTGCGTTGCGTCAAGCAACCCATTGTGTTGGCTTTGATGTAAGTAGCGGATATTATCACGTGCATGGGGTTTCACATGATGCAAGCTCAGAAGCCGCAGATGATGACCATGAAGACGATTTATGGTTCGTTCTTGCCCAAGCATGTACTGAAGCTGATTATGCATCTATTCGTAAAATTTGTTTTGATTACTGTGATCTATGGCAACAATTTTGGGATGAACAAATTGCTAGCTATCAATATGAAGCAAACAGAAAGTTAGCTTAGAATTAAAAATCAATCAAAGGTCATCTCCATTTTTCTTATGGAAAATGACCTTTAAATTTTAATTAAAATATCAGCGATCGATGTGCTGCCACACCTGCCATTGTCCCATCGCCTACAGCAAGTGATATTGAACCGCCCAATCGTGCTACATCCCCACAGGCAAAAATACCAGCCACAGATGTTTCTTTCAGCGCATTAGTTTTAATCATCTCACCCATTGCATTTTGCTCTATTTCACAACCTAGATTGGTTATCCAATCTTGAGAAATTAAACATTGAGTTGTGACAAAAATACCATCTAGTGGAATACTGTCCTCATTTTCAAGAATGATCGTACTCTCTCCAACAATTTCCTTAATAATCCGTTGTTCAATAATGACACCGCGCTGAATAAGTTGTGTCTGTATTTCTGCCTCGATTTTTTGTCCATTTAAAAAGAAAGTCACACGCCCCCATTCAGGTAACATCATCGCCATATGTGCAGCGTGTTCTGAGCTGGCAATAAGACCAATATTTCCTTGGTTGAGTTCATAACCATGACAATATGGACAATGAAAAATACTTTTGCCCCAACGCTGCTCAATTCCTTTAATATCAAGTAGTTGATCTTTCACACCTGTTGCTACAATGATTTTTTTCGCATTGATCGCATGTTTTTCATCAATACAAAGATGAAAGTTATCATCCTTCCTTTCGACTCGTTTAACGGATCCTTCCATCCAATCAACCGTTTTATACTGAAGTAGCTGTTGCTTTCCAATCTCGGCTATTTCACTCGCTGGAGTGCCATCTTGCGTGAGAAAGCCATGTGAATGATCTGCAAAACGATTTCTGCGTTGCCCTGCATCAATAACCACAACACGCCTTCTCGCTCTACCTAAAGGGAGAGCTGCTGCTAAGCCAGCATAACTACCACCAATAATCGCAACGTCGTAATTCATTTCAACACCGTTAAGTAACTTTTAAAGTTACACTAATACTTTTTATTTATATTTGCAACTTTTAATGTTACATTAGATGTCCTTCTCTAAGTTCGATCTTTTTCATATGCGTCTCGATAGCAAACTTTCTCGTATGCTTCATGTGCTGCTTCACATGGCTAGGGAGAATAAAATTTTTACTTCAGAAGAGATCGCCCACATGCTTTCAACCAATGCTGTAGTGGTTAGGCGCACGATGGCTGGATTAAAGACCGCTGGTTTTATCCGATCAGAAAAAGGACCTAAAGGGGGTTGGCATCTTATTGCCGATTTAGAAAAAATCACTTTACTGGATATTTACAATGCAGTTGGTGAGCCAACAATTTTTGCCATTGGCAATGAAAGAGAAAATCCTGAATGTGGTGTCGAACGTGTTGTAAATGCAGCTCTAGAAGATGCGATGCAACAGGCACAAGATATTCTTTTAGCAAAATTAAAAGCAACGACACTTGCTGACCTTGCATCCGAGTTTGATCAACTTTATCAAGCAAAAATGCATGACCACCATGCAGTAAAATCTTAATGTCGTCGTATTCAAGATTTTTCACAGAATTCGCTTACTTTGCGATCATGTAAATTATTAAAGAGCAGCCTGATAAATTGCGATACAATTCAACTTTATTTATAAATGACGGCGATATGTTTTCACAACTCGATATCAATCTATTGGTTTTGCTCATCTTACTCGCTGTTGGTGTTTTTAGTCATAATACTGCGGTGACGATTGCAACTGGGGTACTGATACTCGTAAAACTTACACCGTTAGAACAGTTTTTCCCTTATATCCAACAACATGGCCTAAACATTGGAATTATTATTCTTACTATCGGCGTGCTTGCACCTATCGCCAGCGGGAAAATAAGTGGCGAAAATATTTTAAAGTCTTTTATCAGTGTGAAGTCTTTAATCGCGATTGCTATCGGACTATTGGTCGCTTGGCTGGGAGGTCGTGGTATGAAACTCATGACTAGCCAACCCGATGTCATCGCAGGCTTATTGATCGGAACTGTCGCTGGTGTTGCGTTACTGAGAGGCGTTCCGGTTGGTCCGCTGATCGCTGCTGGGATTTTATCTGTTTTTATTGGGAAATCTTAATCTTCATAGTAAATCCGTTTTTGATAGAAAACCGTCTAATAGGCAGCTCAGAAAAATTAATTTCTCTCACCACCCATTCAACAGACGCTTGTTTTAACTATTTTTCATAATAAAAAGCTCGCTTCTGCGAAAATTTTTCTAACTGTTTTAAAAAGCCTTCAAAATAACTCTTATCTTTGTCTTCAGAACGATAGCCAGCATATAAAGTACGTCTTAACCCTTGAGGTGAAACGCAATCCAAACGACGACTGACCACCCAACCTTTTTGCTCATATTCCTTGACCACCCAATCAGGCAAAGCAGCGATCCCTCGCCCACTCGCAACCAACTGAATTAACATCTGCGTCAAATCGGTAGTTCGAATATACTTAGGTTGAATATTTGCAGGAATGAACAAATGCGCCATGATGTCCAAACGATGTTTATCGACGGGATAAGTGATTAAGGTTTCTTCTGCCAAATCTTGTACAGAAACATGTTCCGCACGGACAAAAGGATGTGTGTTAGATAAGACCAAGCGTGACTCATATTCAAAGATTGGAAAATACGCGATCCCCTTGAGTGCAATCGGATCTGCCGTAATCAATAAATCAAATTCCGCATTTTGGAGTAATTCATGTGGGTTTGATTCAAAGCCTGCGGCAAAATCCAAATCGACATCGGGATATTGATGACGATATTGGTTTAATAAAGGCATCAACCAATCAAAACAACTATGACACTCAGATGAAAAGATGATCCGCCCTGTTTGCCCATGTACGATACGTGCAATATCAGTTTGGGTAATTTGTACCTGTGGCAGTACATCATCTGCAAGTTTGAGCAAACGTTCTCCAACATTAGAAAAGGTCACTGGACGGCTACGGCGATTGACCACTTCGATACCATACCAATGATCAAGCTCTTTGAGTTGGTGAGAAATTGCCGAAGGGGTAAGACACAAATCAGCTGCGGCGGCAACCAAAGAACCATGCTCTCGTAATGCTGTTAATGTTTTTAAATGACGAAGTTCTAGCACGACATGAACCAAAAATGAATATATTTCATTTTAACACTAAATTAGTGAGATTGTCTCAACATGAGCTGTTTTTGATTAGTTTAATCGCAGTTGAATTTTACTCATTTTAAAAGTGATAATCTATGATGTTGGCTTTAACACCTATTCTTGGGTAACCAAAATTTTTAGGACATGCCTTTATTAGAATAATTCAGTTCAACCTGAGAATATTTCATTTAATTCAAATTCAAGAAATGTATAAAGCCTTTACAATAGATGATTATTCACTTATTTATCTTTGTTTGCCATGTCTCTTGAACGTCAAAAGCTTACACTGCCTGAAGGTCACGATAAATTATTATTACATTCATGCTGCGCTCCCTGCTCAGGTGAGGTCATGGAAACATTAATCGACTCTGGTATCGACTTTTCGATCTTTTTCTATAATCCCAACATTCATCCAGTCAAAGAATATTTAATTCGTAAAGAGGAAAATATTCGTTTTGCCGAGAAGCATAATATTCCTTTTATCGACTGTGACTACGATACCGACAATTGGTTTGCACGTGCCAAAGGTATGGAAGACGAACCTGAGAAAGGCATTCGCTGCACCATGTGTTTTGATATGCGTTTCGAGAGAACTGCACTGTATGCCCATGAACATGGCTTTGGCTTAATTAGTAGTTCGTTGGGTATTTCGCGTTGGAAGAATTTACAGCAAATCAATGATTGTGGTCTTCGAGCTGCATCACATTATCCAGAAATGCAATATTGGGACTATAACTGGCGTAAAAGCGGTGGTGCTGTACGGATGCTGGAAGTGAGTAAACGTGAAGAATTTTATCAGCAAGAATATTGCGGCTGTGTTTACTCTCTACGAGATACTAATCGCTGGCGTATGAGCAATGGACGCGATCGCATTAAACTCGGCGTAAAATTCTATAGCAATGCGATGGATGATGAACACAATGAATCAACTTGATGAATAGAATGAAAAGCGGGCAAATTTGATTAAAAAAAGGCTAATCCATTCTAGAGATTAGCCTTTCCATTTCTTAATTTACAGACAAACTAATAATGCTATAGAACTGATTACTTGGTTTTTTCTTGCTATCAACCGACTCTGTAACTTCGACTAAATATTCCCCTGCACTTGGGAAAACTAAATCCACTGTCCCATCTGTATTTGCTTTTAGGGTTTTCGCTTGTTCGTCCGTTGCACCTTTAGCGCGAAGCACAACTTCTGCATTTGCCAAAGGCTGATTCGCTTTTGCTACCTTCACTTTCGTGGTCTGATTCGCTTTTAACTCATTGGGATGAGTTAAAAATTCAACTTGAATTGGTGCGGAAGTTGGCTTTACTGGAGAACTTTTCTCTTTGGTGATGTAGGTAAATAATGACCATTCACGCGTCACCTCAACTGGGGCAATTTTCTTGCCTTTGAGATCAGCAGGAATCAGATAATCCCGTTCAGCTTTTGCTGGTGCTTTGTCTTCCGCGAGATCAAAAAATAATTTCCATTCTTTTTGGTCTTGTACATACTTCAATGGATAGCTTGCTTTGGTTTGTACGCTATAAGTACCTGAATCAGGTAATTTCAAATCAAAAATGGTTGTAGAAGCCAGTTTAGAATCAGGCTCCACGATTGTCTTGCTTTGGTTTGGATTCGTGATCTCAAATTTTGCATCTTTTAAAGCATATTCACTGTTCAATGCTTCTTCAGCATAACCTGAAAAAACTGCAACTTGTGTATTTGTAGTTTGATATGCAACAGGCGCAACATAAGGTTCATGCGCAAAGCTATAACCTGAAATCATAACAAATGACGCGATCAGTAATTTTTTCATGATTTTCCCACCCTTTATCTCACTCAACAATGCTTTGATTGGATTGAACTGTTTTAGCAATAATTTTATGCATTGCATTATACATAAATGAAAATAATTATCATAAAGATTTGCGTTTTATATTTAAAATCCGACTTTTGATCTTTATAGCAATGTAAAAATTACGTTCTGTTTCACCTTTATTCAATCTGCTCGATATAATACGCAGGTTTTATTTCTCTTCGAGATGTCATGTCTTCGCAAAGCACTCCCATGTCCTTACAGACACCCAAAAACTACTCCTTATTCCTTGTGATTTTTTCTCTAGCAATTGGGAGTTTCTGTATTGGTACAACAGAATTTGTTGCAATGGGACTGATCCAAGAAATAGCCGCAGATTTAAATGTAAGTGTTCCTCATGCAGGTTATTTCATTAGTGCATATGCGCTTGGTGTAATGGTTGGTGCACCGATTATTGCAATATTAGGCGCGAAAATTCCACGTAAAACCTTATTACTGGCGCTGATGTTGTTCTACGGTCTAGCAAATGCAGCTACAGCACTCGCAACGACTTCAGAGACCATGCTCATTTCACGTTTCATCGCTGGGTTCCCCCATGGTGCTTACTTTGGTGTTGCTGCTTTAGTTGCAGCAGAACTGGCAGGTAAACAACGTCGAGCGATTGCCATTGCCCAAGTGATGATGGGATTAACAGTTGCAAATGTGATTGGCGTGCCAATCGCAACGTGGCTCGGTCAACAATTTGGTTGGAAAGCTGGTTTTGAATTTTCAGCTGTGATTGCTTTTATTACCCTCATTGGGGTGAGCTTTTTTGTACCCAATATCCCGCTTCAAAAAGCAGCCAGCATTCGAGCTGAGTTAGCTGGTTTAAAAAATATCAATATGTGGCTCACACTTGCAGTCGGAGCAATCGGCTTTGGCGGCATGTTCTCAGTATATAGTTACATTTCGCCTATTCTGACCGAATACACCCATGCCAATATTGAAATCGTTCCCGTTGCATTGGCTATTTGGGGTGTTGGTATGGTGATTGGTGGTTTGGTTGCTGGCTGGCTAGCCGATCGCTATTTATTTAAAACCATGATTGGAATCTTAATTAGTTCTGCCCTTACCTTTGTGTTTGCAAGTTTTATGATGTCAAATCTCTATACAGCGATTGCTGCCCTCTTTTTAATCGGCTTTACGGTGATTGGTTTAGGAAGTGCTTTGCAAACGCATTTAATGGATATCGCAGGAGATGCACAAACTTTGGCGGCATCATTAAATCACTCTGCATTTAACTTAGCCAATGCATTGGGCGCTTTTCTGGGTGGATGGGTACTCAGCCATAATATGGGATGGTTGGCACCGATTTGGGTGGGCTTTGTACTTAGTTTAGGCGGGTTGGTGATATTATTAATTGCCCTCGCTTATGCAAAATATTCGCGTGATAAAGAATCGGTCTTATCTTAATGTCCGATTTTAAGTTTTTTTATTTTCATCTTTAGTCTAGCTACCAATTAATGAGTGGCTAGACTCATATTCAAAACAATGCAGAAGTATTCAAACACTATAAAATGTCAAAAATTCGAATACAAAAAGAAAAATTGAGTTGAGTCGATAATCGGTTTAATGACAGATATCACCAAAAGCAAAGCCATACATCTATTAAATATTTGAACTTTCTGTTGATCGTTGACGAGCGATTTCAAACGTTCCCCCATATATGCCCAAATACCGACACTTGGAATACTCACTAAACCAAATACAGCACCAATAAAAATCAATTCAGCAAGATTGCTATCGACTGAACTATACGTTGCTATTGCACCCATTGCCATAATCCATGCTTTGGGGTTGACCCATTGAAACAACGCTGCGCCAATGAAACTTAATGGTTTATCAACTTGGGTATCGGTTTTAATGCTACCTGCTCGATAAATTTTATAGGCTAAATACAATAAATAGCTAATCCCTACGATTTTTAAGACTTCATAAAGCAATGGTGAAGAACCAAGTACAGCTCCAATCCCGTAACCAACAAGAATCACCATGACCCCAAAACCAAAACCTATCACTAAAATATGCGGGACACTTCGTTTTAAGCCAAAATTTAAACCTGATGCAGCCAACATAATGTTATTTGGACCAGGTGTGATTGAGGTCACAGTTGAATACACAATAAAAGAGAAAAAAGTCAGTAAAGTCATAGAGAAAAATAATTCATTTGTTTAAATTTTCATTTAATATAACATCTAACTCATCCCATTTTTCATTGATTATTATAATAAAATAGATATTTACTCGGATAACTTCTCACCACAATGAGGACAATACTTTTTTTGTTTCTGCTGGTTTTCTTGTTCCTCTAGCAGTTTTTCCTTGACCAATTGCATAATAATTTCATGGGTTAGCTCTTTAGGTAAACCTACATTAATGCGAATCTTTTCAATTTCATTTTGATCATGTAGCAAATCAAGTCCTTTACGTTGCAAGGCTTCTCGAAACTCTTGTTCTAGCTTCTGATTTCGTAAATTAAGTTCGTTTGCCAGTCCTGAGGCCAAAATACCCGCAGGCAGTGCTGCAATCCCCACACCCAAAATCGTGATCAAAGCGCCTAAGAATCGCCCCATATTGGTCACAGGCGTAACATCACCATAACCCACCGTCGTTAATGTGACCACTGCCCACCACATGGATTGAGGTATTGAACTAAAAGCTTCTGGTTGTACTTTATTTTCAACCACATACATCGCTGATGCAGTCATGATAATCATAATCACTAAAATGAAAATAACTGCCTGAAAAGAACCTTTCTCGCGTTGAATGACTCTCAGCAAAATTTGCAAAGAAACAAAATAGCGAGTTAATTTCAATAAGCGTAATAGTCGTAAAATTCGAAGTACACGTAGATCGAAGTTGACGAAGAAATTTAGATACGCTGGTAAAATCGCAAGTAAGTCGATAATTGCCCCACCACTTTTCATCCATTTAAAGCGTTGCTGCCAAGCAGGAGTTGTGGGATCTTTTTCTGCAATACTCCATACTCTCAACATATACTCAATCGAAAAAATAGCGATAGATATATTTTCAAAAATTTCAAAATGAGCTTGGTATGGATAAAAAATTGAATCTATCGATTCAAGTATGACCGCTGCTGTATTCGCCACAATGAGCACAATCAAGAAATAGTTAACACATCGACTAAAAGTCGTTTGATAGTCATCTTCATGTAATGTTTTATAGGCAAAGAATCGTAATCGTTGCCATGAAAATAGAGTCATACCGCACTTATAATTATGTAAACCAAGCTAAAAATGTAACACACCAAGGAAATATTTAATAACTGATTTCGATCTAACTCGCTAACTTTCCTAAATCATGCAAAAAGAATTATTAATTTACGCGTGTTATCACGCTCTATCTACAAAACTCCCTTTGAATTTCAGTCACTCACTTTTGATAATTAGGTCTTAACGGTTGTTTCTTTAAAGATTCATTCATAAAGAACTATAAATTTTATTAAACCCATGACAACAAGGGGAATTCCTATGGGATTCAAACTCCTCCCTACGCTTATTTCTTTATTTATTACCCTGATTATTTGGTTCATTATTCCCGTACCGATAGGTGTCGATCCTAATGCTTGGCATTTATTGGCGATGTTTGTAGGTGTAATTGCAGCAATCATCGGTAAAGCCATGCCCATTGGCGCAATCGCGATTATTGCGATCATGCTCGTTGCAATTACGGGTGTAACCAACGATAGTCCAAGCGGCGCTATCCAAGATGCATTGAGCAGTTTCTCCAACCCTTTGATCTGGTTGATTGGTATCGCAATCATGATCTCCAAAGGTTTACAGAAAACTGGACTTGGTGCTCGTTTAGGTTATTTATTTATCGCGGTCTGGGGTAAGAAAACAGTGGGTATCGGCTACAGCATGGTCCTGTCTGAGTTAATTCTTGCACCTGTTACCCCGAGTAATACTGCACGTGGCGGTGGGATCATTCATCCTATTGTTCGTGCGATTTCGACTAGTTATGACTCAGACCCAGCAAAAGGAACTGAGGGACGCATGGGAAAGTATTTAGCCCTTGTCAGCTATCAGGCCAATCCGATTACCTCTGCGATGTTCATCACAGCAACAGCCCCAAACCCTTTAGTTGTTGATCTTGTCGCAAAAGCAACAAACAGCGAAATTTATTTAAGTTGGAGTACTTGGGCGTTGGCGATGCTACTGCCTGGTTTAATTGCATTGATCGTGATGCCATTGATTCTGTATTGGATGTATCCGCCTGAAGTGAAAGAAACACCGAATGCTGCTCAATTTGCTAAAGATAAATTAAAAGAAATGGGTTCAGTGAGTCGAAATGAAATCATCATGCTGGGCGTATTTGGTATTTTACTACTACTGTGGGCAGGGATCCCTGCCATGATTTTTGGTCCTGCGTGGGTTGTTGATCCAACCACAACCGCATTTATTGGTTTAGCATTATTACTGCTCACTGGTGTGCTGACTTGGGAAGATATTCTGACGCAAAAAAGCGCATGGGATACGATTACTTGGTTCGCCGCTTTGGTGATGATGGCAACTTATTTAAATAAGCTCGGCTTAATTGCATGGTTCTCAGGTGTATTAGAAAGTGGTATTGGTTCACTTGGTTTAAGCTGGATGCCTGCTTGTTTATTATTGATGCTTGCCTACTTATATGCACATTATATGTTTGCCAGTACCACAGCACATATTACCGCAATGTTTGCAGCCTTCTATACCGCAGGGATTGCGCTTGGTGCCCCACCGATGTTGTTTGCCTTAATGATGGCAGCCGCTTCTAGTATCATGATGACTTTAACCCATTATGCAACGGGTACATCGCCTGTTGTATTTGGTTCGGGTTACACCACACTGGGTGAATGGTGGAAAGCTGGTTTTGTCATGAGTGTCGTCAATATCATTATCTTTGTGGTGATTGGCGGACTTTGGTGGAAAGTATTGGGTTATTGGTAGGATTGTTTTAGTTTTAAAAAAGCCCCTTATGATGGGGCTTTTTCATATATATTTGAAAGAATTATGCATAGCACAGGAATAAAACCACTCTTTTTTTAATTGCTTAAAGTCTGATATGTCATTCCAAATGAGGGGTTATATTTAAGTGCCTCCTCCAATTCTAGCGTAGGAATCACCACAACTTTCTTATGCCTTTTTCCAAAAGAATCTACAATGCAAATCTTTATTTTAGTTTTTTTATTCTTTATAACAGGTGACATAGCACCCCAACTCTCAGCCTGCTCAAAATATACAATTCCATTAATACCCTTACCTATTTGAATAAATTTTTCAATCCTATTAGGAGAATGCTTATTTAATTGAGTTAAAAATGGATAAACTTTTACTCTATCACCGATTTTAATTTGAAAATCATCTAAAGCGACTGTTTGATTCTTTATCCAAAACCATCCCAAACGATACTTAACCCAGTTCAAGCTAAATGGAATTATATTCCATTTATATGCAATATGTATTTTTTCAATACTCGATGGCAAGTTACCAATATTTTTAAGATTCAAATAAAGCACTACAGCTGTAATATGGGCTTCATATCCATTGTAGATTCGCCCAGTCTTAAATGTACAAGCAAATGTAGGTCCGTCAATCGTGTTAATTTTAAATTTTGGTTTATTATTTAAATATTTTACAATCCAACTAAAACTTGCAATTACAAGCCCAAATAAAAATATAAATAAAGCCAATACACCTTGATTTGCATTTAGATAAACAGGGTCTATGTATTTTTCCATTTATACCTTGATATTAAAATTTAGATTAATTAGAAAGTATTTTAACAAAATAAGGGCTGAATCATCAGCCCTTATTTTAGCTTTTTGCTCAAACAAAGCATAGCTTTGTTCTTGCGCTAGTGAAAAGCCTATCGGCTTTTCTTGATCCTAGCTCATTAAGTCAATTGTGCAGCTTGGATTTTCTTAGTATCAACTTGATCAGCTTCGTTTGTATATTCGCTCATCTTGTCAAAGTTTAAGTATTTGTAGATGTCAGCAGAAGCGCTGTCGATTTGCGACGCGTACTGTTGATATTCTTCTGGGCTTGGTAATTTGCCAAGAACAGCAGCTACAGATGCAAGCTCAGCAGAAGCTAAGTAAACGTTCGCACCTTGACCTAAACGGTTCGGGAAGTTACGAGTAGAAGTCGATACACATGTCGTGTTCGGTGCTACACGTGCTTGGTTACCCATACACAATGAACAGCCCGGCATCTCAGTACGCGCACCAGCACGACCATAGATGTTGTACATGCCTTCTTCCATCAACTGATGTTCGTCCATACGTGTTGGTGGAGCCAACCATAAACGAGTCGTTAATGAACCACTTGGTACTTTATCAAGTAACTGACCAGCCGCACGGAAGTGACCGATGTTAGTCATACAAGAACCGATGAATACTTCATCAATTTTGTCGCCTTGAACGTCAGAAAGAAGCTTCGCATCATCTGGGTCATTCGGGCAGCAAAGGATTGGTTCTTTGATGTCAGCAAGATCGATTTCATACACTTTAGTGTATTCAGCATCAGCATCCGCTTTTAACAAGCTCGGGTTATCCAACCACTTCTGCATGTTTTCTACACGACGTGCCATAGTACGCGCATCGCCATAACCTTCAGCGATCATCCACTTCAACATAGTCATGTTTGAACGTAAGTATTCAGCAACTTTCTCTTCAGAAAGTGTGATCGAACAGCCAGCAGCAGAACGTTCAGCAGACGCATCAGAAAGTTCGAATGCTTGTTCAACCGTCAAGTCATTTTCCATTTCTGTTAAGTCAATCTCAAGGATACGACCAGAGAAGATGTTTTTCTTACCTTTCTTCTCTACAGTTAAGTCACCTGCTTGAATCGCATAGTAAGGAATCGCATGTACAAGGTCACGTAAAGTGATACCAGGCTGCATTTTACCTTTGAACTTAACAAGAACAGATTCAGGCATATCCAGTGGCATAACACCAGTCGCAGCTGCGAAAGCAACTAGACCAGAACCCGCTGGGAATGAAATACCGATTGGGAAACGCGTATGTGAGTCACCACCTGTACCAACAGTATCTGGAAGTAACATACGGTTTAACCAAGAATGGATAATACCGTCACCTGGACGTAAAGATACACCACCACGGTTCATAATGAAGTCAGGTAATGTATGGTGAGTAGTTACGTCAACTGGCTTTGGATAAGCAGCAGTGTGACAGAAAGACTGCATCACTAGATCCGCTGAGAAGCCCAAGCAAGCTAAGTCTTTTAATTCGTCACGTGTCATAGGACCAGTTGTATCTTGCGAACCAACAGTGGTCATCTTAGGTTCACAGTATGTACCTGGACGGATACCTTGACCTTCAGCTAAGCCACAAGCGCGACCAACCATCTTCTGCGCTTGAGTAAAGCCTTTACCTGTGTCAGCAGGTTGTACTGGCGTACGGAACAATGTAGAAGGCTCTAAACCTAATTCTTCACGTGCTTTTGCAGTCAAACCACGACCGATGATCAAGTTAATACGACCACCAGCACGTACTTCGTCTAAAAGTACAGGCGTTTTAAGTTCTGCTTCTGAAATTTGTGCACCATCTTTGAATGCAGTTACTTTTGCAGCAGCATGGTCAATTTTCAATACAACTTCGTCGCCCATGTTCATGTTAGCAACGTCGATTTCTACAGGCAACGCACCTGCATCTTCCATTGTATTGAAGAAAATTGGTGCAATTTTAGAACCTAAGCACACACCACCATCTTTTTTGTTTGGAATGTGTGGAAGTTCATCACCAAAGAACCAAAGAACAGAGTTAGTTGCAGATTTACGAGATGAACCCGTACCAACAACGTCACCGACGTAAGCAACTTGGTTGCCTTTCGCGATCAATTCTTTGATTTGGTTTAATGGACCAACTTCACCTGGTTTTTCAGGGTTGATACCATCACGTTCATTTTTCAACATTGCATTCGCATGCAATGGAATGTCTGGACGACTCCAAGCATCTTGTGCAGGAGACAAGTCATCGGTATTGGTTTCACCAGTTACTTTGAACACAGTGATTTTAATTTCTTCTGGAACGTCAGGACGGCTTGTGAACCATTCCGCATCAGCCCAAGACTGTAAAACAGCTTTTGCATTTACGTTGCCAGCTTTCGCTTTTTCAGCAACATCATGGAATGCATCAAATACTAGAAGCGTCTTTTTCAATGCTTCAGCAGCTAAGCCTGCAAGTTCAGCATTGTCAAGAAGTTCAACAAGTGGTGCTACGTTATAACCACCAAGCATCGTACCAAGTAAGTAAACAGCACGTTCTTTAGTAATAAGTGGAGAAGTCGCTTCGCCTTTTGCAACCGCCGCTAAGAAAGCAGCTTTTACATAAGCAGCTTGGTCAACACCTGCTGGAACACGATTTTCAAGCAAATCTACTAAATATGCCTCTTCACCTGCAGGTGGATTTTTTAATAATGCTACGAGTTCAGCAGTTTGAGCATCATCAAGTGGCTTCGGTGGGACTCCGAGTGCGGCACGTTCTGCAACGTGTTGGCGGTAAGCTTCTAGCACAGTGTTATTCCTCTTCTTTAAAAAATTACTTGTAAGTTCCAGCTTTGTACAAGCTTTACAAGCAATATGGACAGCAAAATTTTACTAGACTTCGCGTTAAAAGTTAATGCAACTGCCGTATATCTACGTGATGACCATTATTTTATAGCGAAATGTTCATACCTTTTAAATACCGCTTTGGTCTTACTCGAAAGTCTAATAAAACATTACAAACATAAAAAAAGACAACAGCGTTGTCTTTTCGATTAACACATTAAAATGATTTATAACTCGGTAGCTTATCGTGTGGAGTGGCTAAGCATTGATCAGTATATTGCTGCTTCAGTTTGTCGCGTATAAGCTCTGGGTCCGCTTTTATTTGCTCTACTGGCATTGCATATACATTTTCAATAATTTCAAAAATAAATTTACGTGTTGTTTCATCATCAACTTTATCAGCATGTTCTAAGGCTTGTTTTTGCTCAATTCCATTTTGACGATCCAACGTAATAGAACGTGCTGCATTTCCCACACTTACACAATAGCCATGCCATTGTTCTTCAGGAGTTAATGGCTTTTTTTCAGCACAACCAACCAAAACTAAACCTATTGCAATCAACAAAACTTTTTTCATCATCATACTACGGCTAATTTGATGCGCACATCATACTAAAACTTACTTATTTTGCAAAAGGACGCATTTGAAACCGACCTTTTAGCAATAAAAACATACAAATCATGTATCACTATACATGGTATTACTGATCTTTTGGCATTTAACGCCATTTACCGAGATAAATCGTATCCATGGCTCAGAACATAGAGACACTCTTAAATAAAAAAACCTGCTTTATTTGCATAAAACAGGTCTGATTTAAACTCTAGAATCTCCAGTTATAGAAGACATCGATAGCTCGCTCTAAAGACTGACTTGCTTCGAGATATAGACGTCGATTCATTTGATAACGTAAGGTCAATTTATTAACGGGGGTAAATACACCAATACCATAGCGGATGAATAGATCTGGCGTGATATATCCAGTCAGACTCACTTGGGTATCATCGCCAGTACCTTGTGCATCAAGCGCTAAGCCACTTAAACCAAAAGTTCGTCCAATTTGGTTGGTGAGTGCTCGTGTGCCACCCAAGCCCATACTAATCCCCGCAGCAGCGATCGTATTATTTACATCAGACTTAAACCCTTCGGTATTACTTAGACCACTGCTGCCTTCATTGATGCGCCCTGTCAATAATGCATTCAATGCTTCTTGTTCAGAGAGACCTGCATCGTTATAAATTTGAATGTTCGGAACGGTTGCTGTTCCTGTTACACGGATCCCGACCATGCTGCCTTGAACTGGCTTATTGGTATCAATATCAAGTGTTGGATTGGCTAGCGGGCCATTAAAACGTGCAATAGCACGATTCAAGTCTAAGCTTTGGCCGTATGCTTCAATTTTAACTTTTTGGCTGACACCAATCGCACCATTGGCACGCATAGCAGTTTCCAAACCGCGTTGTGATAAATGTAATCGACCAACCAAAGGAATATTACTTTCAAAACCTTGGAAAATAACTTGATTCCCCAAAGTAACCGTCATATCTGCACGAATATCCCAAGGTTTCGATGCCTTTAATGTCGCAAGCAAATCTTGGCCTTGATGAACCACACGAACATCTGGTGAAAGTGTTACAACGCTTGCTGTTGTTTCAGGCATAGAAATTCGAGCACGCGGCACATCAATTGTACCTTTCAAACTTAAGCGTTGATCGAGTGGATAAACATCTAAACTTAAATCAGGTTTAACAACTGCTGTAATCATTGGCGCTTGGCGAACCAATAAGTTGTCACCTTTTAAAGTCAGCGCCAAATGTGGCTTATCTTTCCAATCAAAACTACCTTTAATACGCCCAACACCTTGACCGCTATTAAATGCACCATCAATACTTGCAGAGTCTTGGCGAATAGATGAATACAGTTGCATATTGGTTAAATTTACGGGGAGTGAAATCATACTGATTGCACCATTTTTCAAACGCATTTCACCCGTAAATTGCGGCTGCGTAAGTGTTCCGTTAATTTTACCTGCAAGCGCAAGTGTACCCGCCATAGAACGGACATCTTTAATAAACGGTTTAAAGATTTTCAATTGAACATCATTAAATGCAACCTCACCACGCATAGGCATACCCGTTTGAAATGGATTCACCACAACGTTGGCATAACCTGTTCCAATATCGGGAGTTTTCATATCAACACGGAACAATAGTCCATCACTGACACTTTTTGCGATTAAACTTAACTCGTCATAAGTCACTGTGGTTGCGATATCTTGTGGATCTTCGGCGGCTAAACCAATCTCGCCTTTTCGTGTCACTAAACGTGAATCTAACTTAGGTCGAGCACCTTTTACCCAAGATGCTTTTGCATAACCATTGAGCTGACCCGTAACTGCCAAACCATCAGGCATAAATGCAGCAAAGTCTTTCAAGTCTAAGTCTTTCGTGATAAATGAAAAACTTCCTTTTTCCTTACTGATACGAGCCGGTTGATCTAAACACAATTGGCTTTCTGCACTTTGCCAGCAATGTTGTCCCACATATAACTCAGATCGTGCAGAGGTATAGATGATTGGCGTATTTTGGTTTTGTACTAAATTGATGCGACGAGAGTTAAGATTACCCTTTTGAATTTGTCCTAACCAATCGTTGTTTTGGTTAAAGCCACCAGCAAGTTGTACATAAAAGTTGGTGTACGCATTTTTACTTTCGAGTTTTAACAGATGTGCCTTACGCGTTCCCGATAAATTGACTGTCGCTTTTTCGATTTCACGTTTGCCACTTCGTAAATGATCCAATGTCGCGGTCAATTGCGTAGGCGTGGTTTCTGAAGTTGGTAACTCGCCTTGAATACGTAAAGATTTAACGCTTACTAAATCCTTAAAAGCAAAACTATCAACTGCTATATTTGCAGTAGCTCGTAAACGCGGTTGAGATTGTACATTGAAACCACCATAAGCACGTCCACGTAAGCCAGGATATAGCTCATATAATGCAGGGGCATTTACTTTAAAGTTTAGACTTTGCGCATTCCCCGTTGCTTGAAGCTGGTTTTGCCCATAAGCAAAAAATAAATTATTTGCTTCAAACTGCTGCGGTAAGAAACCCGTCTGATTTGCATCCAACAATAGAGAGAGATTTCCACGCCCACGTATAGGTTTATTATTGAGGAAACCCGCTACATTGAGCTGACGGACATCTATACGCTTGACCCGTTCTGACCAAACCCCTTGAGTTTTTACATGACCTGAAACTTCACCTTTCAGACTAGAAACAAAATACTGAGGTTTAAAGCGGACTAAAGACATTTCCATGTTCCAGCCTAGCTTATCTTTAAGATCAACTTTACCGGTTGCAAACATTTTTCCAGCAACACCATCATGCTTTAATTCATTGATTTGAATCTCGGTAGGTGTTCCCGCAATATTAATCTTTAAAAGTCCCTTTCCTTGGTTTAAAGCATTTAATGAACCATCATAATCCACAGAAAAACGCTTAAATCCACCACCTGCTTGAACATCGTCAAACATCAATGTGGTTGTACTCTTGCCTTGAAGTACAATCGTTTCATTTTGATTCGCTTGAGCAAGCTTTCCTTTTAAGTCGATATGTTCAAATTGAATAATCTGTTGATTTGGTTTTGCAAATCCATAGGCTTTGATTTCGCCATTGAGTAAATTTACAGGCGCTTCAGCAACCACTGTTTGGGGGTTGAAATCTTGTGCTTTCAGTTGGGCTTGCCATGATAATTGCTGTTTTTCATGCGGCAATTTCACCTTGGCTTGGCCAGTTAGGCTGCCTTTATCCGCTTGATAGAGAAAGTTTTCAACATTTAAAATATTCGATTTCAAATCAACGCGAGCATCATATTTCCCTGCTGGCAATAAACCTTGCTCATTGGGGCGTACAGTCGTTGTAAGGTGAATATCTTGCTGATTTTCCGTCAAAGTCACATTGGTTTGACCATCTGCACTGCTTAACCAACCAATATATGGCATCGCTCGATCAATACCTTGCCAAGCAATATCTAACACCATGGGTTGAGGCTTATTATTCTGTGCTTCTGGCTGCTTTAATTTAACCTGCCAAGATTCATATTTATCAAAGGCTAGCTGTGCATTGAGTGCTAATCCTTTTTCCAATGAACCCGAAGCACTTATGTTTGCATCCAAGCTCGGAGGTAAAAAATCCTGAACAACTTGGGGTAGCGTTTTATCTTTTGGGTTTAAGCCATCTAAACGCCCTTTGATATCCCATGACACTTGTTCATTCCAATTTACAAAGCCTGTTAAGCCAACCGAACCCCCCATCAACTGGCCATTAAAGTCCTTGATATTCAGTTGATTTTTAAGATCAGTTTCCATAAGTGCATTATACTTACCTTCAGGGAGTTGCTCGCCTTTCAGGTCTGTATCCAGACTTAAGTTCAACTTTTCAATATCACCACTAAATCTTGCAATACCATCTTTCGCGAAAAGTTTTTGTTCTTTCAGGATAGGAAGATGGTAGTTTTTGAATAACAACGCACCTTTCATAGGTACTTGATCACGCACAGGATGAACCACCACCCAACCTGTTAGGAGGTCTGGGGTCTGGGTCGCCACACCAGCTCTCAAAGTATCCAAAGTACCAGTCGCCACGACCTTGATGGTCTCAATGTCTATACTTTTTAGCGATGGAATAATCAGATCTGCTTTTAGATCTAAAGGATATTTACCATTAAAATCCATTTGACCTGTCGCATTTTTGACTGCCAAATATCCCATGTCCATACGAGAATCTTCAAACTCTAATTTCGTATCAGACCATAGTGCATCTTTTAAATAAATATCATTAAAATCAACTTTCGCAGTTGTGGTTTTTATTTCTAAATGATCTACAGTCGCATCATCAACACGAAGTACAAATGGCAGCTTGATTGGCGCGAAATCGAATGGTTTTCCTGATGGCGGCTTTTTATTGGTAATCACCAAATTAGAAATATCTGCATGGCTCAAATGCAATTCTTTATTTAATAAAGCTCTCCATCCCAAAGAGACATCTGCACGATTCAAAGAAACATCAACTGCCTCTAATTTTACCAAGACGTTTTTTAAAATAATGCCTCTTAATAAATTACCACTTCCATATTCATACTGAATTATTTTTTGGCTCTGGAGTACACGATCTAATAAAAAACGGCTGCCCTTATCTGTTGACATCATTACAAATAACGAACTAACCAAGAATAAAAGAATGAACAGCACCACCAGCACAATACTCCGAAGAATACGCCGTTCCGGTCTTGGTACAGTTGGAGGTGTGATTTGCTGTTCTGCGTCCGTCATAGTTAACCTAAAATTGTTTCCCTTTTAAAGGGCTATAAAAAGTCGTTAAAGTTGTGGCCCAATAAAGAAATGCAGTCGAATCGGCCTGTTCTCATTAGAAATACCTGATGCAACATCCAAGCGAATCGGACCAATCGGAGATCTCCAGCGAATACCAACACCTACACTATATTCAGTTGGATTGCTAAACTCTTTGTCAAAAGCATTTCCAAAGTCAGAAAAAACCGCAGCTCGCCAACCATCTTTAAATTGATAGTTATATTCCAAAGATCCGACCCCTAAAGCCTGCCCACCAATTTTATATCCATCTATTTCTGGGGATAGACTTTTATAATCAAACCCACGTAAGGATTGATCACCGCCCGTAAAGAATCGCAAATTATAAGGGACTTTATTAAAATCATCGGTAAAAATATAACTTGCATCGCCACGTCCGACAAATTGATGATTGTCATTTTCTCCGAGTGAGTAAATAAATCTCCAACCTGCCCCTAAAATCGCCATATTGGCATCTGAAAGTAATGACTCGCTTCCTAATTCAAGCTTATAAATCTGTTTAAAACCTTTGGTTGGGTTTAAACGCGTGTTGGAATTGGTTTTAGATATCTCATAACCTAAGAGTAATGATTGCTGCTCAGAGTTTGTACCCGCAGCTTTAAAAGCATCAGGCAATTCAGAAATATCAACATTCCCTCTTTCTGTTAAGCGGTCTAAACGATAGCGTAAACCAAAAGTATGTTGCCAATTACCAAGTGGATTTTTAATAACACGCTCACCACCAAGAACAGCGGATTCAACTAACAAACCGATATTCGGACCAATATCATCTCGATCTTCGCGCTCATAACCACCCACAAGGTTAAAGTAATCATTTAATGGGTGCTTATAAGGAATACTATAGCGCCCATCAATAGATTGGCGAATTTCAGAAACTTCAACGTTGGCATCAAAAGCATGACCATATTTATTGACGATTGCACGACGATACTGAGTACGAATACGCGCCCCCGTATCTGTACCATAACCAACACCAGTCTCAATCGTATTTAACCGATCCGCATTTAAAGTGACCACAACAGGAATTTTTCTTTCTATACGAGCTTGTTCTTCAAGTGCTTTTCGATCTGAATCCTCATCTTGAGTATCGGGCATCGATCGCGCTAAAGAATAAGCAGGCGCAGGTTCGCTGCCTGTAAATTGGGATTCATCAACCACATCTTGCGTAACTTCTTCGGCAGAGGTAATTTTCTGTCTTGCTAAGTCCGCTTTTTGCTGAGTATTTAAGAGCTGAGATTGCTCAACACGTTGTTGATCAACCAAAGCTTGCAAGTCAGGCGGCAAGTCTAAAGGCGGTTGGATTTGATCCGGCTTGATGGTATCAACCAATGTGTAATTAAAATAACGAGTATTGGTTAAATTATTCGCCAATAAATTGACACGCCAAAAAGCATAATCATCACCCTCTTTCCAAGGAACTAAGCTATCCAATACTTTCTGTGTTAGTGGTAAAGGCTTGCTCGGATCACTCATCTTATATTGAACTTCTTTGAGTTCGTATCGCTCGCCAGTTTCATATTTTAAATTAATTTCAGCTGTTTTCTCAGGCTGACTAATTTTAACATCGTGCAGTCGCCAAAATGCGTCAAAGAAACCATTGTCTGAAGCCGTTGTTGCAATTTTATTTTTTGTTGCCTCATATTTGCCGTGATTGAAAATATCTCCTTCATCCTGTTCAGGAATCAAACCAATCACTTGGAATTGAGGGACATTTTCACCGGCGCCAGTAAATTCAATATTTTGTTCTTTTATCAGAACAGGTTCATTTGGGACCACATTTACTTTGACTTTGCTGTCACTCAGTTTTTCAAAGGTATAAGTCGAATCATAATAGCCGACTGCTTGTGCTGCTTGATTGGTCAACACACGTAATTGAGGCAAAGCCACATTAAATTCTTCGAAAGCTTCCTGTGTGAAACTGGAAAGCTTCGCTTTAATATTTGCCGCAAGCACTGGTGGCGCACCTGTTACATCGGCACTAATACGAGGAATTTTATCTGCACCAAGCAAATTTTCAGGACGTAATCTATTCAAAATCCTTTTAAAGAACCCAACTTTTTCTTGCTCTTGATCTGATCGAACTTGAAACTCAGACAATGTCTTGCCTGATTCATTTGCTTCCACAATGATCTGACTATCGGTTTGGATATTTTGCATCAGCTGATCAATGTTAATAGGTGCTTGACTGATTTCTGTAAGTTCAGTTTGTGTTGCGTCATTGACTAAAATGTCTGCGTTTTTAGCAGTATCTTCCCGATAAGTCTGTGCTTGGTTTTTTGCATCTTCTGCGACCTGAAAAATTTCGTTTGCCATATTTTGATCAACAGTGATCACGGGCAAACTTTCTAAAGTTTCATCAAACTCAATCGGTTTCAATACATCAATTTGATTTGCTGACTGTTCCTGGTGTTTTAGTGCAGCCATACTATCTTGTGCAGGATCGTAATTTTGTTGATCTATTTGAAATGCTTGAATTGGGATTTCTGGAGCAGGAATGGTCTTTACCTGATCTTTCATCCGCTCAATTGTTTGATTTTCAATCGCCTCAGCAATTTGATCATCAGCATAAGTATTTGATATAAAACAACTAATCAAAAAACCACTACAAATAAGTTTAGGAAAGCTCTGCATTTTAAAAATTAAATGCATAGAATGAACTAATGTTGACTGTTTAAACTTAGATTTAGATAGCATGTAGTACTCTAAACTTACTTTTTTAATTTATCGTTTTTGATGGCTGAAAACTGGTTCAAATCTTTGATTTTTCATCCAATCAAACATGAAAGTATCATACATGTATTTTCGAGTATATTTACAGTACGTCACATTTTTTTATAAATCACAATGAAGTGAACACATGATGAAACAAGATGAGCGCTTAATGACATCACGTCGGTTTGTCCCGATGTTTTTCACTCAATTTTTCGGCGCGCTGAATGATAATGTCTATAAGCAAGCCCTTCTATTAGTCATTACTTATGGTTGGATTCAACAACAAACTGCAGCCGTAAGTACACTCAATAATTTAGCTGCCTTACTGTTTATTTTGCCTTACTTTTTCTTTTCCGCAACAGCTGGTCAAGTTGCTGATAAATATGAAAGATCACAGCTGGTCCGCTTACTTAAACTTCTTGAAATCGTCATTATGCTGATCGGTACCGCAGGTTTCCTACTCGGCAATTTGTGGTTACTTTTATTGGCATTGTTTTTAATGGGCACACATTCAACGTGTTTTGGTCCAATCAAATACGCCATCCTGCCTGAAATATTAAAACCCAATGAGCTAATGTCTGGAAATGCCCTGTTCCAATCCGGTACATCTATTGCAATTTTGTTAGGGATGATCTTGGGTGGCGCTGTAATCGCATTCTCGGCAGGCAATTTATTGTGGATTAGTATTACGGTTGTCACAATTGCATGCTTAGGCTATTTCAGTAGTCGTTTTATTCTCCCTCAGAAAGTTGCAGCACCAGATTTAAAAATTGACTGGAACTTTCTCCGCACAAGCTTTCAAACAGTAAAATACGCAAAAAGTATTCCTGTTATTTTTATGATATTGCTTGGCAACTCTTGGTATTGGTTTTATGGGGCGACCTATTTAACCCAGATTCCACAACTCACCCAACAAAATCTTCATGCCTCTGAGAATGTCGTCAGTTTACTGCTGACCTTTTTCTCAGTCGGTATTGGTGTTGGTTCTTTACTCTGTAGAAGGATTGGTGGGACTGAAATCAATATCAAAATGGTACCTTACGGCGCGATTGGTTTAACCGTTTTCGCACTTTATTTGGCCGCAAGCTTGGCGTTCGTACCAGAGCGTACAGGTGAATTGCTTAACTTAAAAGATTTCTTCACAGAAGGTGTTGTTTACTATCATGTTATGGTCGCAGTCACTCTGTTGGGCATCAGTGGTGGATTTTACATCGTACCCTTATATGCAATGATGCAAGCCTATTCACCACGTTCTCACCGCGCCCGAGTTGTTGCCGCAAATAACATTCTAAATGCTATATTTATGGTCTCTTCAGCAATTTTCTCAATTTTAATCTTAAGCATTTTGAAAATTGATATTAAAATCCTATTTACGATTACTGCCGTTTTAAGCGCAATTTATACTTTTTGGTTATTAAAACGCCTAAAACCTTTATTGGAAAACGCTCCCAATACTTTAGAGGATTAATCTATGCGTCAGTACACAGGTCTCGACCAACTCATTAATTCCTTTGACCAAGCATTACGTAGTTTAGTTCCTGGTGCGACTAGCTCACAGCGTAGCAACCCAGCACATGACGAAGCTGCGCAATTATGCGTCAGTGATGCGCGCCATGTTGCGGGTTTAATGCGTGTAAACCACAGTGGTGAAGTATGTGCTCAAGCGCTTTATCACGGTCAGGCTTTGACAGCAAAGCTCCCACATGTTCGTGAAGAAATGCAGCAAGCTGCGATTGAAGAACAGGATCATTTGGCTTGGTGCGAAGAACGCTTAAAAGAATTAGATAGCCACACCAGCGCCTTAAACCCATTATGGTATGGATTATCTTATGGAATGGGTGCAATTGCAGGAATTGCAGGTGATAAATACAGCTTAGGTTTTGTGGCTGAAACTGAACGTCAAGTGAGCCAACATTTACAAGATCACCTTCAACAGCTACCTGAACAAGATCAACGTTCTCGTAAAATCTTAGAACAAATGAATAAAGATGAGTTGCATCATCGGGATACAGCTTTACAAGCAGGTGGCGTAGAGTTACCAGCGCCTGTGCGCATTACCATGACTGCCATTTCAAAACTCATGACCAAAACTAGTTATTACATCTAATGAAATCAGGCGTTATATAAAAGACATAACGCCTGACTTTCCAATTAAGGTAAACCGTGTTCAGCTTTAAATCGCTCTAAGTTTCGAACTGCATCGTGATAACGTGATTGAACATTTCGACTATTCAAACGTACATCATATAAACGTTTTTTATAGTCATCTCTCTGCTTAGATGTTAAATCTTTACGCTCTAACTCTTTTAAATAATAACTTAAATCATTTTGCGAACGGTCAAATTCAGAGTTCGCCTGATAATACTCATTTGCAATCTGATAATAACTACGTAAAGACTCTCGTTTCTCTAAAGGACACACGCGAAAATCACCGCGTCCATCTAATGCTTCATTAAAAATCGATTCAGGTCGACAATAATAACCCAAGCCTTTTTGATAGCCTTTTTCATATAAGCTTTGATTTGGAACAACATTGGCTTTTTGGCAAGATGAATAATATTTATCTAGACGAGATTCATGCCCAGCTGAACCATCTTTCTCACCAACATTAAACCAGTTTGCAGTTTTGCATTGCTCAACACTCATGGCCGCACAACCAGAAAGTAACACCGTTAACGTAGATAAAAATAAGATTTTCTTCATAAAGTTTTTCCTATTATTTGCATGTTATTTATAAAAAATTATATTGTAATGACAGGATACTGTATATTTTGATCATAACTGAGTTCAGCTTGCTGCCATAAATCACATAAAGGAATTTTTACATCTAATGCTAAAGGTAACTTCTTTGGATTAAATTGCATATTATCTAAAGCACTGCCCCAAGCAATCACATCGATATCTAAACTGATATGGTGAGATGGTCGTACACGTCCAGAGCGTTCTTCAAGTTTTTTAAGTATTTCCATCACCTCATTCACAGGTAGATGGCTTTGCAACAAGCACGCTGAATTCCAATAATCAGCACCGACTCCATCACGACATGGAATTTGATAAATCGGAGAAAATTTCACTGTACCTAAATCTGCGAGTTGAGAATAAGCAAAAGTGAAGTTTTGCTGCTGCTGAACATTACTCGCCAGCGCGAGCGCAAAAATCGTTTCTGTTGCGTTCAAGACGAATTCCTACTGCTTGAGCTTGTGCAATGATTGCAGGTTTGCGAATCGTAATTATGATCGATTTGACTGAAGGGAAAGTAGAAAATAAACAATCAAGTACTAACTGTGCCGCATGTTCAATCAGCTTCGGTTGAGCTTGTTGAATCACTTCGGCTGCAAGTTCACAAATTTGAGCATAGTTGAGCGTATCATCTAACTCATCAGAGTTTGCAGCCTGACTGAGATCATTATGAATGGTGAGATCTAACATCAAAGGTTGAATAATTTGGCGCTCCCAGTTGAAACACCCAATAACGGTATCGACCTTTAACCCTTCTATAATAATGGCATCCATAATGACCCAAAATGAACCGAAAAATAAATTAATGCTTTAAAAACGAAGCAGGTTCAATATTGTGAACCATTTTCAGACGTTGGTCAGCATAAATATCGGTATATGGGGCAAGAATACGCATGAAACGATCAAAATATAACATTTGCTTGAATAGTAAAGCGAAATCACGTGGGAATTTGATTCCATGACGCTCGCCTACACCAATCATATCCATCATAATGTCATTCAAGTCAGCTGGATTTGAACTCAAAATTTCTTGAGGATCAGCCAATAATACGCCACTAAATAATCGCTCTAAATCATCAGCTAAGACTTGGGTATCAATCTTTTTATTGGTCATACCCATTTTGAGCATGTTTTCAGCCATTGCCGTATAGTTGGTATGCTGTAAAGCATCCATAAATGCCATACACGCTGTCCACACCTCAGGATTGAGTTGCCCAACAATCCCGAAATCAATAAAACCAATACGCCCATCTTCAAGCAACATTAGGTTTCCTGCATGTAAATCAGCGTGGAAGCTTTTACATAGCATTAAGCTACCAAACCAAGTGTTCATGGCTGTGATCAATACTTGTGTTGGGTCTTTAGCATATTTTTTTACAACGTCAAAATCCGTTAATGAGACACCGTACAAACGCTGCATCGTTAAAACACGACGTGTCGAAAACTGATGGTAAACCTTTGGTGCAGTTGCAGCCGTATTGCCCGAGACATTGAGATATTGAACAAAATCATCAAGATTTTGTGCTTCTTCAATAAAATCGACCTCACGCACCATACGCGTTTTGATCTCATCTACAATTTCAGACAAAGATGCAAATTTAATCTTTGGAACAGCTTTTTCTAGTAATTTGGTCGCCCAATGAACAACATTCAAATCAGTATATAAGATGGTTTCAACACCAGGCTTTTGAACTTTTAATACAACATCTTCACCTGTGACTAACTTGGCAGCATGTACTTGCGCGATCGATGCTGAAGCAAGCGGATTTTCATCAATAAAACTAAAAATTTCATTGAGGTTTTGACCCTCAAACTCTTCAGCCAAAACACGTTGAATATAGCTAAATGGCAACGTCGGTGTTTGATCTAAACAACCTTGGAATTCTTGGACATATTCACGAGGAAATAAAGATGGTGTACTCGCGATAAATTGTCCGAGCTTTATATAAGTTGAACCTAATGATTCAAAAGTTTCACGCATAAGTTTTGCGTTACTCGGTTTTTCAGTTGCATATTTCACACCTGCTTGTGCTGCAACTATAACTGTCTCACCTATACGTGCAACAGAGCGTATTCCATCAAATAAAATATTTCTTTTCATAATCTTTCATTGCCTCGAAGATGGCATTAGTTTAGCAAAGTTTGCTGATATTACCGATCAAGTTGCCTGACAAACTGGACAATTTACATCTTTTTCAAATTGTAGAATGCGCTGTGAAAGGTTTAAACCATTCCAAAGTAACAGTTTTTGCTTAAGGGGTGTTAAGCCCAAACCTAAATAAAGCAAAGTGTGATGCGCTTGTAATGACGCTATCATTACAGGTGTGGTCGCTAGTACCCCAGACTCGGCACAACGCAAGCCTTCATTTACGTGCTGTTCTTTAGGAAATAAACATTCATAACAAGCTGAATCTGTATCTACCATAAACAACTGCCCTTCAAAACCAATAGCAGATGCACTAATCAATGGGACTTGCTGGGTTCTACAGGTTAAATTTACTAGATATCGAGTAGTAAAATTATCACAACCATCTAAAACTACATCTTGGTGCTGTACTAAATCATCAGCATTCGTTTCATCAAATCGTATATTTTGATAGTTGACTCGTATATGTGGGTTAATGTCTTGGAGATGTTTAGCGAGAACTTCAGCTTTGTATCGCCCCAAGTCATTTGAAGTAAATGCGATCTGTCGTTGTAGATTACTCATTTCAATGGTATCTGCATCCACTATGGTTATTTTACCAACACCAGCTCGCGCGAGGAGTTCTGCGCTAGTACAACCAATTCCCCCTGCACCTATAATCAAAACATTGGCAAGTTTTAGCCTTTCTTGCGCTTCTATATCCCAACCATCTAATAAAATCTGACGACTATATAGATGCATTTCATCGTCACTTAGTTCAAATGCATTTTCTCGATGGTCAGACACGTTCTTTCTTCTCTAGTGAATCATTCATTCTTGATTTTAAGTGCGTAAAATGATTTAGCAAAGGAATAAGTGTTATATCTACAATGATTTTACTTTGACAAATTCCCACTTTTACCCCAATATTTTCATTACTCTTTAACAGCCTAATAAAATCAATAAGTTACACTATGGCGTAAAAACTTTGGGTATTTACATAAACTAGCGTTCAACTTTATGTTTTTGCTTAATTTATTTATGCTATTTTATAGTTCACTGCCGCATAGGCAGCTTAGAAAGCAGTAAAGCCCGAACGACAATTTCGATTAACGTTAACTGCCGTATAGGCAGCTTAGTAATAGATCAAATAAAAATAACCTAATGAAAGCCAATAACGACTAGTAAAAATAATTACATATATCGCTTTTAAATAAACAATTTGTTAAATTATATAAACAGATTATAAGAGATTTATCATGCAAAAAGATTTACTGAAATTCATCTGCCCTATAATTTTATTGCTTACTACAAGTTCAAATATATATGCAAATATCTATATACCAATTCCCTCATTAAAAAAGCCCAAAATCTCTCCATTTACTAAAGCTCAAGCACTCAAAACAGATGAGTTTGATACCTCAACAAAGCAGTTACTAGAAGAAGGATATATTCCTATTAAATCCCAAATATTTAATGGTAGAGATGATTTTAGAGGTTATGAACATGTTGTTGCGGCGCTAGAAAAACGAGCTGATCGAATGGGTGCCCAGATTGTACTGTTTAGTAATGATAAGCCAACAGGGAGTGTCGATTATTACAGTTTCTCCGCACCTTTTCCTCAAAAATCAATAATGCAGTCTAACTTTGACAATTCAAATGACAACTCTTATGCTTCCTCAAATAGCTCATTAATACAAACTGCGCCACGATATAATGCACAAAAAGAATATATTGTAAGTTATTTTTATAAATTTGAATCAATTACAGGTATATATCCTATAGACCTATCTGACCTAGACAAGTCTAAAACAGGACAATTAGAAGGTATCAAAGCTAAAGTAATATCTAAGAATTCTCCCGCATTTGGAACAATTCTTGAAGATGATATTATATTAAAAATTAATAATAATACCGTCAGAGATGTCAGCAATTTTGTGGATATGTCTAATTACCTAAATTCAGGAACAGTGGAATTTGAAATCCTCCGAAAAGGTCAAAAACTAACCAAGGAAATCTCACTTGAATGAGATTCCTTGAATTGAAGCATTTTTCATTTTTTACACGCCTAAGATTTATGTATTTTAGCTCTTCTGATCATGCATAATTTCATAAGACTGCGCTCTCAATAACTCCTCTTTAGTACCAAATGTACTATTCCGAAGTTGGTTAATTGATTTCTGTTTATTTGCATCATCCACATCACTTTGCAAAATTCGCTGACGCTCTGACAGATAATGATTGACCTGCTTTTGCCATACAGCTTCTTCATGATCAACTTTTTCTAAACGATCCGCTGCTTCTGGTCCCAATAAACTCTCACGCATATTTCGAAGTTCTTTCGCTGAACCACCCTTTTCTTTAATTTCTTGAGTAAGTTGCTGCAATTCAGAAAATTGCATTGAAACTCTCACACCATCTGCCATCGTTGGTGGTAAATGATCAATCAGCTGCGCCAGCTCTGCCGCTTTTTGCTGCGAGGTTAAACTTTTATTTGCGTGAATCCGCATTTGATCAATACTAAACTGATTCAGGCTTCTTTCATTTCCAAAAAATGCTTGAATTTCTGCCTCATTAAAAAACTGTTGTTGTAACTTTGCCATTTGATCAATGATATTTTGGAATTTATCAATATCGTCACTTTTAAAATAAGTACTGGTTCGAAGGTTTTTCAAGGTATGGGTATAGGCCACATATTGATCAAGTAAATAACTTGCATAACTTGCAGCCGTTTCAGGCAAAGTTGCTGTTAAGTATTGTCGAATATCTAAAATAAGCTCAGGTTCAGTTTTTTCACCTAGCCCAGAGAAGAAATAATCAAAACAACTCCGAATACCCACACTTAAAATCAATTTTCCATTTGCGTCGACTTGAATAGGACAGTCAATTTCAGTGCCCTGCAAAGAAGGTGCAAGTATTGGCAATTTACCTTTTGTGCTTTCCTGCCCACTATTTGGCAACATGCTATTTTTCATGAGGCTTTGTGCGCTTAGATCATTTTGACTGCTTTGATTTTGCACTGAGGGTTTAAAAGCCCAATAAATTAGAGCCAATATAATAAATAAACACGCAACACTTACTAAAATTATTGTCTTATTATTTAAAAACTTGGCACTCATATTCCTTTACTCTATTTTTAATTAATCGTTGAATCTATTTTGAATCAAGGGAGTAAATCCATTACTCCCTTGATAATTATGTTTTTAAAGGTTGTGATTTTTCAAGCGGTTTGCATGAAGACGAAATGGTGTCACAGGGTTTTGCAGAAAACCGACTAGTCCTAATACCTGATTGACTTCATCTAAGTGATTAAATGCATAGTTATCGCGTATCACTGTACCCAAGTGACTCGAACAACGAGGAACGAGGCCATCACTTTCACCAGGTATGATCAAAGATGTTGCAGTTAATGCATAATCCATTGGATCTAATGCATTGGTGAAAGGACTTGTTCCACTCCATGAATAGTATCTGACACCATTACTTGCAAGCTCTGTCCCTGATCCACAAGCTGTGGTTGGTACGCCTGCTGGGAAGCGTTGATTAAAAGCAGCAGACCCTGAAGTTGTTAATGAATTAAGACCTGCTAACGCATCTTGGTCATAATAATTTCCAGAGCCAATTCCCACCAAAGCACCAAAGGCATTTATCGCTGCTTCTAAAACTGGAGTAGCCGCAGGCCCGACAGGTGATTGTGTAAAGGCATATACTGCATCAGCAACATCAGAGCCTTTCACAGGACCACCTACTGCAGTTACTGATGCAACTCTGTTCGGTAATAGACCTGCCACATATCGAATCGAATGTGTGCCATGGCTATGTCCAATTAAGTTCACTTTCTCGGCACCTGTAATCGCTAAAACCTGTTTGGTTTGGAGTAATAACTGCTCACCACGAACTTCTGACGAGTTAAAGGATGCTTGTTGTGCCACAAAGACATTTGCACCATTACCAACTAAGTCCTCTGTAATCCCATGCCAATATTGCATTGGACCAACCGCAGAAAAGCCCGCCATCCCATGTGCTAATAAAATTGGATATTTGGTTTTCGCATAGTCAGATGTTACTTTTGCGCTTCCACCAACATAGCATGAGTTTACATCACAATTTTGCCATGATGCTTTTGGTGATAGAAAGTCGAACAAACCTGCATGAACAACAGATCCACTACTCACTAACAGGCCCGTCATTAAAGCCATCGCATTTAAATATTTTTTCTTCACGTTTTTGCTCCAAGCATTTTTCATTTTTATTACAACAATATTGTCTTTAAACTTCGTATGAGGAATCATTCCAAACATACAAAAGACTTGCAAAAGTATACTCGCAAGAAATATTGTGTGATTTTTAGACTAAAACAAACCACGCCAAAATCATATCATTACACGCCAATTTTTTTATTGAGTTACAAAATTCCGATGAATGTACATTTTCAAAGTATAAGTGCTACATTATTTTCTAGATCAATCGCTTCAATTTAAAAAAGGATTTTTATTCGCGTTATGAGTATTCCGCGCCATCATAATCAACATTTTATTAGTAGCTCGTATGCCCACTTGATCAGTGAAGTCGTATCACGGTGGGATATTTCGATTGAAGAATTATTTTGGGGAACAGGAGTTGAAATAGAAAAATTAAATGATTTGAACTATAAAATTAGCCTTTCTTCTTTTAAGAAAGTGATTACTCGTACGATTGAACTCACGCAGGAACAAGGAATTGGATTCTATGCGGGTAGCCAATTAAAAATCAGCTCTCATGGTCTGCTCGGGTTTACAGTCGCGATATCAAAAAATGCCCTTGAAGCGATTGAAACGATCAATCAATTTGTGAGCTTGCAGTGCTCCTTTGTTGAATTAAATTTTACAATTGAGCAAGAACGGGCGTATTACCATATTATTTATGATAGTGCTGCGATCAATTTCAATGATCGTGTTGATTTGCAAGCCTATGAATTTAGCTGTGTTTTCTTTTTGACGGGTTTTGTACATTTAGTTAGGTTTTTCATTCCTGGCTTTAAACCAAGCATCGATTTACAGTGTAAATATCCACAATATTTTTCTCGTTTTAATGAAATATTAACGGCTACTTTTGAAGAAATCCGTTATGAACAACCACGTACTTGTTTAATCACCTCAACCAAGCTTTTGGATATGCCGTTAAGCATGTCAGACCCACTCACCTCAGAAAAATTCAAACTTCTTTGCCAAAAAGAATTAGACGACCTTGCAACAACACAAGATATTTTGTATCGGGTAAAACAACTGATTGATGATGAAGTTGAAGGTTTGTTAAGCATTGATCAAGTTGCAAAAAAGTTAAATCTCACCAAACGAACATTACAACGGATGTTGCAAGAAAAAGAAGTGAGTTTTCAACTACTGTATGATGATGTACGCAAAACCAAAGCTCAAAAATTACTCCTAAATCCTTTTATAACCAAAGATGACGTCGCAAAAAAACTGGGCTACTCATCTATATCCAGTTTTAATCGCGCCTATAAACGGTGGGCAATTTAATAGTTTTGTCGGAGAAGTCGAGCAATTATCATATTAAAAGTTACCAACTGTTATATCAGCTATTTTTATTCGGGAATCGCGCAATTAAAATAAGAAAAAGCGATGGCCATTACCATCGCTTTTTTTGAATTAACCGATTAGAAAGTTCCAATCAACTATTCACACTTCAACAGATGAATGTATGTAAAACCTATTTTACAGCTTTCGCATAGCGTTCATTGACTTTATTCCAATTCACAACGCTCCAAAAGGCGTTGGTATAATCAGCTCTACGATTTTGATATTTTAAGTAATAGGCATGTTCCCAAACATCTAAGCCAAGCAAAGGTTGACCTTTCTTCTCCGCAATATCCATCAATGGATTATCTTGGTTTGGGGTTGAAGTAACTTCTAATTTGCCTTGTGGGTTTACAATTAACCATGCCCAACCTGAGCCAAAACGACTGGTCGCTGCTTGATTAAATTGTTCTTGAAAGGCTTTGAATGAACCAAAATCTTGATTAATTTGCTTTAACAACTTGGCATTTGCCTTCCCTGTTTTATTGGTTGGCGCTAGGCTCTCCCAAAAGAAAGCATGGTTAAAATGCCCACCACCATTATTACGAACTGCGGCGTTATATTTAGAAATCTGTTGTTGGATTTGCTCTACGCTTAATTTATCCAATTCAGGATACGTCTTGATCTGAGCATTTAAATTATCAACATAAGCTTTGTGATGTTTACCATAGTGAATTTCCATCGTTTGCTGATCAATGGCAGGCTCTAAAGCATCACTTTTGTAGGGTAACGGCGCTTGTGTGAAATCTGCAAAAGCAGACATACTTAAGCTCGAGCACACAACTAAAGCAAATAAACCTTTGTTCAGATATCGCATTATTTCAATCCAATTTGATAATAGTTTTCATTATCAATATATAAGCAAATTAATCATGCGTCAAAATAGGCTACAAACAGAATACATTCCATCTATCAATCAGAAACGAAAAAACGATGGGTTATGACCCATCGTTTTACATTGACTTCAAATTTACTTAGCAGCCATACGAATCGCACCATCCAAGCGAATCACCTCACCATTTAGATATGAGTTTTCTGCAATATGTGCAACTAGACGGGCAAACTCCTCAGGACGACCTAAACGAGATGGATAAGGAACCATTTGTCCTAAAGCATCCTGTACATTTTGTGGTAAACCTTTGAGCATTGGTGTTTCCATAATCCCCGGTGCAATCGTCATCACACGAATCGCATGCCGCGCTAACTCACGTGCAATGGGTAAGGTCATTGCTACTACAGCTCCTTTAGATGCTGAATAAGCCGCCTGACCAATTTGACCATCAAAAGCAGCAACTGAAGCTGTATTCACAATCACGCCGCGATCTTCATCATCTTCATTTACAGTATTTTTACTCATGGCATCTGCTGCTAAACGCAGCATATTAAAGGTACCTGTCACATTGATATGCAAGGTTTTTGAGAACATAGCGAGATCATGCACCCCTTCTTTTCCGATTACTTTTGCCGATGGCCCAATTCCTGCACAGTTCACTAAACCATGCAAACTGCCATGTTTCTCCAGCACAGTTTTAAAGAATTGCTCTGCTGCCTGTTCATCCGTAACATCTAATTTCACAAACTCGGCTTTTTCACCCAAAGCCTGTGCCTGTTGTTCTCCAACTTCAGCATTCATATCGACCAAAGTAACTGATGCACCTTTTTCAACTAAATATTCAGCCGTTGCAGCACCAAGACCTGAACCACCACCTGTAATAACGAAGTGCTTTCCTTGAATTTTCATTTACTTTTCCTATCAAATTAAAGTGATATATTTTTATAACAGAGAGTAAAGGCAACTTTTTTCCGATACAATTCCAAAAAGTAGCAAATGCGATGCAACTTTTGAGCATTCCACCTATTTACTCTCCTATATTTCCACGCGCATATGAGCAAAAACCAGAGTCCTGATCTTCATTTTACTAAAGATACTATTTCTAATGCCCTGATTCGTGAAGCAGTCAGTGTTGCCGCCAGTCGCGGTTTGAATATCGTACATATTGCCAATCGTGCTGGCATCTCAGCTGAGTTATTAACCTCACCGAAAGCACGAATCCCCATCATTCAATGTGCACAATTATGGGTAGAACTTGCCGAAAGCATGAATGATGAATTCTTGGGAATGGATACTCATCCAATGCGTCGAGGAAGCTATAAGCTATTGGCCAAACTGGCTTTTAATGCGGAAACATTAGAACAAGCGATTAAGGAAATTCTTAGATTTCTAGCGCTGGTACTCGATGATATTCAAGCTGAACTTATTCAGCAAGGCGATAAAGCATATTTGCTTTTGCATGATCGTGAACAGCCAAAACGCATGTTTACCTATGCGACCTTTTTAATGTTAGTACATAGCTTAATGTGTTGGTTAAGTGATCAACGCATTAACTTTCACAAGATGACTTTCACATGTCACCAACCCGTGGAAATACAGGACTATCGTGTCCGTTTCTGTGAAAACATTCAATTCAATGCTGAACAAAACAGGATTGAATTTGATGCACATTACCTTAAACATAAAATTAAAAAAGATAAAAATGCCTTAAACGATTTTTTAAGGCACACACCTTATAATCTCATCGTACGCTTTAAAAATGAAAACTCACTAAGTCTGCAAATACGCCGCCAATTACTCTTACAAGCCCCTGCACAATGGGCTGAGCTGAAAGATATCGCGCAACAACTGAATATGTCGACTGCAACAATTCAAAGACGCCTAAAACAAGAAGGTGTCAGTTATCAACAGCTTAAAAATGATATTCGTTGTGATATTGCGATTGAGAGATTAAGTAAAACGAATGATTCAATTCAAAGCATCAGCGATGATCTTAATTTCCATGACCCCAGTGCCTTTCACCGTGCATTTAAAAAATGGAGTGGCGTAAGTCCTGGTAGTTATAGAAAATCATCACCGAGTAAACAAAATTTTCTCGGTCATTTAGAGTAGTAAGTGGAGGTTAATGATGTTCTTACCTGAAATTTTTGTGGAAAAAGATCTTGAGAAGTTATATGCGCTCATTCAAGACTATCCTTTTGCAACCTTGATCAGCCATAGTGATGCAGGTCTAGACGCCAATCATTTGCCATTTAAATTATTACTCGATAAAGAAAATAATACTGCTGTTTTAGTCGCACATATCGCCAAGGACAATTCTCTACATACACAAATTGAGAACAACGCAGACGTCCTCGTTATTTTTCAGGGTGAACAAGGCTATATCTCACCTAACTGGTATCCGACCAAACAACAACATCACCAACATGTGCCGACATGGAATTATCAAGTTGTACATGTAAAAGGAAAAATTAGTTTCTTACATGATGAAAAAGCTTTGCGAGGAATTCTGGCAAAACTTACTCGTACGCATGAGGCCAAACAAGCTAAACCTTGGAAAATGTCAGATGCACCAAACGAATATATTGCAGAAGAATTGAAAGGTATTGTTGGAATTGAGGTTCAAATTGAAAACATTACGGGTAAATTTAAGCTTAGTCAAAATCGTGAGAAAATTGATGCTTTAGGCGTTGTCGCTGGTTTAGAGCAACAAGGCGAGCAAGGTTTAGCCAAAGCTGTACAGCAATATATCGAGGATTAAAACAGCTTTTGTCCTAAGCTAACTCGATCATTACCACCATAATCTTTGATCGTTTCAATTTCGCTAAAACCGAACTGTTCAAAGATTTCACGTACTGCTTGTCCTTGATCATAACCATGTTCAAGGACAATCCATCCTTTAGCCTTGAGCCAACTTTTCCCTTGAGAAATGATGGTTTCAATATCTGCAAGCCCATGATGATCTGCAACTAATGCACGTTCAGGTTCTGACTTGAGATTTTGCATATGCACATCATCAGGATCGATATAAGGCGGATTTGATACAATTAAATCAAACTTTTGTGCGTCTAAAGCTTCGAACCAAGCCCCACAAGCAAATTTAACTTGAGTTAAGCCATGTCGAACCGCATTTTCTTTAGCAACATCTAATGTCGGCTGGTAAATATCGGTTGCTGTCACTGACCATTGTGACCGTTCACTCGCAAGTGCTAAAGCAATTGCCCCTGTTCCTGTGCCCAAATCCACCATGTTGATATCCTGAGCAAGCGCTAAGTTCAACACAGTTTCGACGAGTATTTCAGTATCTGGACGAGGAACCAAGGTGTCATGAGTCACTTTTAGATCTAAAGTCCAAAATGGTTGTGAGCCCGTCACATAAGCGAGTGGCTCACCTTGCGTAAGTCGAGCAAGCCCCGCGAGGTAAGCTTGCTGTTGCAGTTCAGTCAACTCTTGCTCAAGCCTTAGTTTTAATTCCAAAGCACTGACACCTAAAAGATGTTCAAGTAGCCATGCTGCTTCTTGACGTTCATAGCTATCAATCTCGCCATTCATCTCTAAAGCTTGAGCAATATTCATTAGCCGCCATTTTCCTGCGCCAGCATTGCTAACTGATCTGCTTGGTATTCACGATGCAAACTATCTAGTAATTCAGTCAAGTCACCTTCCATAATCGCATCCAACTTATATAAAGTCAGATTGATACGGTGATCTGTCATACGACCTTGTGAATAGTTATAGGTACGGATACGTTCTGAACGATCGCCTGATCCTACTAAATCACGACGCATTTCAGAAGTTGCCGTTTCCTGTGCTTGGCGTTTTGCATTTTCTAAACGAGATACCAGTAGAGCCATGGCTTTGGCTTTGTTTTTATGTTGAGAGCGCTCTTCTTGGCACTCAACCACTACACCCGACGGAATATGGGTAATACGCACAGCGGAGTCAGTTTTGTTAATATGCTGACCACCTGCACCTGATGCACGGTATGTATCAATACGCAAATCTGAGGCATTGATTTCAACTGTGGTATCGACATCCACTTCTGGCAGAATGGCAACAGTACATGCTGAAGTATGAACACGACCTTGAGATTCGGTTGCAGGAACACGTTGTACACGATGCGCACCGCTTTCAAACTTCAAACGACCATAAACGCCATCACCATCAATACGACAAATCACTTCCTTATAACCGCCATGCTCACCTTCATTTTCTGAAAGCACTTCAATACGCCAGCCTTGTGTTTCAGCATATTTACTATACATACGAAATAAATCACCCGAGAAGATCGCAGCTTCATCTCCACCTGTTCCTGCTCGAACCTCTAGGTATGCAGAATTGGCATCATTTGGGTCTTTAGGAATCATCAAAACATTGAGTTGTTCTTCTAATTCAACCAAAAGCGCTTTATTGGATTTAATCTCTTCTTCGGCCATATCTTTGAAATCTGGATCAGACTTCATCATTTCTGCGGTTTCAATATCTTCTTCAGCTTGACGATATTTACCCCAAACTTCGGTAATTTCTGATAAATCACTATGTTCACGAGACAATTTACGAAAACGTTTATTGTCCGAAATCACCTCTACATCAGCAAGTAATGCAGTCAGCTCTTCATGACGATCGCAAAGTTGATCTAGTCTTAAGCGGAGTGATGCTTTCATGGGCAGAATATCTCAAAATCTAAAGGGCTCAGTGCATATCAAATTGATAGACATAAGCAAAATCAAAAAATTGCGCATAGTTTACAGATTCTACCGATTAAAAGACATAGAGAAACCTTGCTACTTACGGTTCTCCCATCATTTCATCACCAATTGTTTATGCTGATCATCCAGAACAAGTCTTGCTGAAACGAATAGCTAAAGATAAAAACTATCTAATTTTCACTAAAATTTAATCCCATTTTTCTTGTTTTTGAGACACAAGCTGAGGAGTAGCAACAAAACGCTACAATCCAGACACTAAACCGCAATACTTCAGACTGACCTCTCCACAATTTCTCACTCAACTCTTGTTACATTTGCAACCATTAGAAATGATGTCCAATTTACTCAGGACATGGAGTCAAAAATGAAATTAAACGTTTGGTTATGTAGTGCGATTTTCGCAACATCTTCTTTGGTCACTGTTGCTCATGCTGATAATGCCACTCGTGTCGCTGCAACATCAGCGCTAGGTAGTGTGGTAGGTACGGCTATTGGTAAAGAAGTTGGCGGCCATAATGGTGCTTTGATTGGCTCTGCTGTTGGTGGTGCTGGTGGCGCTGCTGCTGCAAGTAACAAACGTACCCGTACAGAAGCTGCCATTGGTGGTGGTTTAGGTGGTGTTGGTGGTTATGCTGTTGGTAAAAATGTCGGCGGAACTACTGGTGGTTATATCGGCGCTGCTGCTGGTGCCGCTGGTGGTGCAGCATTAGGTCGTCAAGTCGGTCAAGACCGTGATTATGACAAACGCCAGAGCCAAAAGAAAAAATGGAAAAAGAAAAAACATTACCGTCATTGATTCAAATAAAGCACCTCTGGGTGCTTTTTTATTCACCACTAGAAATCAATTCTATAATTCAAGCAGCTTTATTAAACAATGAAAAAGCGCCTTATGGCGCTTTTTTAGATATACAGGTCTCGTTTCTAAAAAGGCTATCCTTGTTTTAGCTCGAAAAGTGCTAAAAATCAGCCTAATAGTCCTTCATCACGCATTGCGATTTGAACTGATTGACGTTCGGCAACTTTATTGCGTAAAGCGATAATGTTGATATAAGGGCTTAAGTCATGTTCGATATGATTTGACCAATTGGTCAGCACAAACAAATATGCATCTGCTGGGCCAAAATTATCATCCACTAAATAGTCGTATTCAGATTCAGCTAAATAGTGATCGATAAATTTAAGTAAACGATTTACTTCAGCATAGGCTTTGGTCTTTTCATCTTCAGTTAATTTACCGCCGAAAAATACAGCGTAAGCATCATGCAGTTCAGAGTTTAAATATCCTAACCATTCGAGAACTTTGGCACGTCCCATACCTGATGGCGGAATTAAATCTTGTTTAGGGTCATACTGAGCCAAGAAAGGTAAAATCGCCACATTTTCAGTTAAGATTAAACCTGGATTAATTTCTAAAGCTGGGACATAGCCTTTTGGATTAATCTCGTAATAATCTGCACCTTTCTCAGTTTTATGAGTTTTTAAATCAACGCGCTCTAAATCAAAATCTACATTAATTTCATTTAAAATAATATGTGCTGCCAATGAGCAAGCACCAGGTGAATAATACAACTTCATGTTTGATCCTTGTTATCTAACTCTTCTGTTCTAAAACGCTTTATCAAAATTTGCAAAATCTGTTTTTACAAATTTGTCAGTAAAAGTAAAAATACCGAATAATTTGACTATTAGTGAAATTTCATTATTTTGCAAGTGCTCTTATGTCAAATTTTTATAGAGATCGTATACACCCTGTTCAAATGGATTTCTTTCAGAAAAAGAGCAGCTTAATTTCTGCTCTTTTTCTCGTTTAAATTAGAGTTTTGCTTTTCTTGAGCGTGTTGAATAGCCTGCTAAACCCAATAGTCCAAGGATAGTAAGCCAGCCAAAGCTACCCGATGAGCTTTTGCTAGTAGATGCTTTAATCTCATCGTCCCTCAAATCTAAATCCACAATCACAGGATCATGATCAGAAGAGCGATAAGGGTCATCAGCGAAAAATAAAGCTTTTTGCTGATCAGTTTTATATTCTTCGTTGTAATCCAATACCGTTGGCTCGTCAGCATTGATATGCCATGCAAAGGCTTTTTTCACTTTGCTATATAAAGTCGCGTCCGCAACGGCATGATCTAAATTACCCGCACCACCATAACCATCAGTATTGCTCGACACACCAAATACATAACTATAGGCTTGCTCACCCTGCCCTATATTTTTGTCATTGAGTAGCACTTTATAGTTGGCTTTTTCTAGTGCCAAGATTGGATCTTCTTTGGCATAACTGTTTAGATCCCCCAAAAGCAACATGTTCGGTGTTTCAACTTGCGTTGGGTTTTTCGCCATCCATTGAATCAATTGCTCAACAGCTTTAATACGTGTTGGATTCCAACAACCTTGACCATCTTTTTGATCAGAATCTAAAGACGTTGTACTCACACCTGAGCAACTTTTAGATTTAAGGTGGTTAGGAATCACAGTAAACATGTGTTTTCCTGAGAGTGGCTGGAACGTCTGTGCAATCGTAGTTCTATTTTTATCGCCCAAATCAAAGACCACTGGTTTATTGACAGGTTTCACTCGTTTACTATTGTAAATAATCGCAACAGCAATCGCGTCAGTGCCTAGTCGATCTATATTTTCAGGAATCACATATTTCCAATCAGCACCTAAAGCACGAGTCAAATATGCGATAGCACTGTCCTCACCATAACCATTGTTGGCGATTTCCATCAAACCATAAACATCAGCGTCGATTGCACTTAATGCGCTCACAATCTTGCGGTGCTGCTTTTCAAATTCTACTTGTGTTGTTGCACCGCGCTCAGTCGGAAAGCCATTTTTGCCATTATCGTAGTTCAACACATTAAATGCGGCTGCACGGATCAATTTTTCATCTTTGGCAATCACGCTTGGTCGTTCGGGTGTAGGCTTTACAATAGTTGGGAGATTCCGTCCCTGAATCGGTTGAATACGCCATCCATTAAAACGATATTCTAAAATCCCCTCTACATTTTGCAGTTGATCACCAACGCGTAGCGTATTGGTTGCGCTAAAGTTCTGTGGCAGCCAAGGCGTTCTATTTTGATTGCTATAGCCATCATCCAAAATGACTTTTGATAATAAGTTCTTCTGTGCTAAGGCTTTTGCTTCTGTGGACAATGATGGATATAGGTTTGTTGGTATAAATAATCGTCCCAGACTAACTGATAACTCACCATATCGACCATAATTATAATTTTCACTGATCGTTAATGTTTGGGGCAATTTAACCAACATGCCTTGATACTGCACTGGCGAATGAGCAGTTCCAGTCAAAGCACTAAATGGTAAATCAATTGATTTCGGCTGAATTTGACTCAGCATATTGGTATTACAAACTTGAATATCTTGTTGTAACTGATCGATTTGGAGTTGATTTTGATAGGCTGCTAAACGACCACGTAAGATGACCTCCTCACCAATCTGACCACCTTTAACGGTGCTACTTGCTGGAATATAAACAAAGATCGCATTACTCACATTTGCTTTTGCTTTGCTGTCAGGTGTCTGTACATAGAAGCCTGAAAAACCATTGCTATAGCGGTAGTCCGCAGTAATTACACCACGTACCGTATAATTTTGATCTTGAGAGGCTGTATTTAGATCAGCGATAGCTGTATTTGGGCTAGAGCAACTGATCGTCTCTTCTACAGGTGGTGTTGTGCTTGAACCTGATAAGTTAGAGAAATCATTACGATCAGTCCATGCTTTCCATGCACTGTCTAAATCAAAACTGGTGGTCGGATCGATTTCTGTTACTGAATTTGTGCTTTGAACTCGAGTAAAACTATTTCCTTTACTTTGAACAGTTGTCCCCCAACCATTTATAGGTTGCTCTCCGACTCTCCCAAAACGATCAACTACTTTGCCTTTGTGCACAAGAACGATCGCATCATCACCATTAAATGACAGTGCAGCGACTTGATTAACCTGTGAACCAAGCACAGCTTGCAACTCGGCACGTCCAACCAAAAATTTCGCTTTACTGGCTAAATTACCTTGCAGTTGGAAAGCAACTGTTTTCGTCAATGCACCATTATTAAATTGCTGTATTTCATAGTCTGCGAGATTCGCACTGGTCGCATCTGGATTGTAAATTTCCAAGCCTTTTTTATTACTATTGCCATCCACATATTGGCTAAACATTAATTGTGCATGCGCCATAGAAAATGTCGTCGACGCCCCGATTAAGCCCAAACAAATCGCGATAGAGTGAAATTTAAATGTTTTCATAACTTTTTTACTTAATGTTCAAATCGCCACTAGCCTATTCAATCTCTGTGACAGTGCGATGAAGAATTTCTTACAAGTTTTAAGCAATTTGAAAGATGATTGAGCAAATAAAATCATTTAAAGATTTGACTTGAACATGTGAACACTTAAAATACGGCATTTCTCTCTTTATATCTCCAGAATCATGTCAAACGATCAGTTAGAAACGCAAATTACGGAACTCGACAATTTGTCTGAGCACCGTGAAATTGTGACGTTTATGCGACGTTCAGCTCCGCTCAATACTTCACAACGTACTGCGTTGGAAGATTATCGTGATTTAATTTTGGAATATCCTGTTGGCGATTTACGTCAGCACTTTGAGCATCCTGAGCGACCTTTAACTGTAGAAATTGGTTTTGGTATGGGTCGTTCTTTAGTTCTTATGGCAAAAGCCAACCCTGAACGTAACTTTGTCGGAATTGAAGTACATATTCCCGGTATTGCTCAATGTGTATTTGAAGCAGGCATGGCAGGTCTTAAAAATCTATTTGTATTAGATGCCGATGCGATTCAAGTACTGCGTGAAATGCCTGATAACAGTATCGACTGTGTACAACTTTACTTCCCTGATCCTTGGCAAAAGAAGCGCCATTTCAAACGTCGTTTCGTGATTCATGAGCGTATGCAATTGGTTGAGCAAAAGTTAGTACTAGGTGGTACTTTCCATGCCGCGACTGATTGGGAACCGTATGCTGAATGGATGCTTGATGTTTTAGATAATCGTCCAGATTTGGAAAACCTAGCGGGTAAAGGCAATAGCTATCCTCGCCCTGAATGGCGTCCAGTGACCAAGTTTGAACGTCGTGGGATTGAATCTGGTCATAAGATCAATGATTTTATTTTTAAGAAAATAAAATAGGTTTATTTGATTTTCAATCAAGCCGCTCAACCCGTTAGGGATGAGTGGCTTAGTCCAATTTTATAATTTGCAGCGAAACAATTATAATTCAACAAATATATAAACAATGATTTTAAAAAAGATGATTAAACAAAACCTTGCCATCATTTTACTTTCTAGTGTGGCACTATCCGCTTGTGCCAAACCCACTTCAAATCCAAATCAAAATGCACAAACACCTACCACCAAAGCAAATCTATCTGCTGAACAACAAAAACAATTACAACTACTGTTAGAAAAAACCAAAAAGAATCTCATCTTGGTCAACGGTGGAAGCTTTATGATGGGTGACTTCGGTCCTGAACATAGTATCGATAAACTTCCCTATGCTGGTGGAGACAGTAGCCCCTTACACAAAGTCACTTTGAATGACTTTCATCTCAGTGCCACCAAAGCCACTTATGCCGATTTTGATGTCTATACTAATGTCACTGGACAAAAAAAAGTAGGGGTCTTTGATGAGTTTTCAATTAAATACCGTATTCCTACGTCTGCAGCAGGCATCAATTGGCAGCAAGCACGTGATTATTGCCAATGGCTCGGTCAACAGCTCAACTTAAACATGGATTTACCGACCGAGGCGCAATGGGAATATGCTGCTCGTAATCGTGGGCAATACGTCATGTATGCAACT
>NZ_SGIM01000015.1 GCF_004208515.1 Acinetobacter halotolerans | reverse complement strand
GCTTAAGTGAGTGTTTTTTGAACTCACGAGTAACTTTTTATGCCTTTTCTTTGTAATCAAGAACTATTTTTAAACAATTAAGTCAAGTAGAATATGTTCATTGGTTCACACTTTTGGCTTTTTTGATTGAAGATACGGTTTGTTTTAAAAAAAATGCAATATCTGTTGTTCGTAGTCTTTTGCGCTACGAGCCAGCTTTGTTACGCTAGCTCTAGTCATAATTTTTATGAATTGGCTTTATCAATCTTAAGTTATAGTAAATGGTCGAATACAACTCGCCCAACAATCTGTGTACTCGACAACGCTGAAGCAGCAGCTCAATTTCAAGTTAATATTCGACAACTTTCATATGATTACCAAGTACAGCCTGTCAACATCAAAGACTTTGCAAAAACAGACTGTCATGTCGTGTACTTTTCTACGACATCACCGCAACAACAACATAGTTTAATTCAATCACATCCTTCTCGCTCATTGCTTTCATTAAGCACCAACAATCCTGCCTGTGAGATTGGGAGTATTTTTTGTTTATATAATAAAAAAACGTTTTCAACATTTAAGGTTAATTTGGATGCTTTGAGTGATTCCAAAGTTCATATTGATCCTCGAGTTTTACTCTTGGCAAAGAACACGGAGTAAGCCGAGTGATTTCAAGTTTATACCAATCAACCTCTTTACATGCGTTATTCCGTAAATCCCAATTTACAATCTTTGCTATTACTTTCGTTATCTGCTCATTTACTTTTGCCACAATTTCTATCTTTACGATGGAAACGTATGCCAAACAGAATTTACAACTATTAAGCCAAACAGTACTTGAGCGGGTTCAACCCGCAGTTGTTTTTAAAGATAAAGGGACGATTGACCAAATCTTAGCTGACTATACAACGGGCCATGCCATTCGAAGCATTCATGTCTATGATCCACAAAATCAATTACTTGCCGAAAGTAATAAAACCATAGTTCATACGCCTTTCCTACAAAGCTTATTGGATAAATGGTTTTTACATGATCCAGTCCAACTCAGCATCGTTCATCATAAAAAGCAAGTGGGTGAATTAATACTTTATGGCAGTTCTGAGAATATTTTACATTTCCTAAAAACGATTATTATCGGTTTAGCAATTTCAATGCTGTTCATCGTGATTGCATTATTGTGGTCGATCAATCTGACTTATCGTCAAATTATGCAGGCGATTAAACCTTTAACGCATATCGCTCAGCTGGTGAGCGACCAAAAGGCTTATAATTTACGTTTTCCCAATAACCCGATTAAAGAGTTTCAAAATTTAAATTCTGTATTTAACGAACTTTTAGAAGAAATTCAAATTTGGCATACACATTTACAGAAGGAGAATCGCCAGCTTTCATTCCAAGCTCATCACGATCAATTAACAGGTCTTCCAAATCGTAATTATTTCTATCAAGAACTGTTTAATATTTTTGAGAACCCACAATACCGTCACAACTCGGCATTATTATTTTTAGACAATAACAAGTTTAAAGTCATTAATGATCAATACGGTCATTTGGCAGGAGATGCAGTTTTAGCTGAAATGGCTGCACGCTTACAACGCTCTGTTCGCCAAGAAGACTTTATTGCTCGATTAGGTGGCGATGAGTTTGCAATTATTCTGCATGCCATCCACCACGCTGATCACTTAAAAGCCATTGCCGAAAACCTACTTGCAAGTTGCAAAGAACCATTAAATTTTAACGGTCAAACCATTCATTTTGGCTTTAGTTTAGGAATCGCTTTTTCTCAGTTTGCTGAGAATCCTGAAGATTTGGTGATGCAAGCCGATCAAGCTATGTATAAAGCTAAAAATTTAAACCCTCATTGGTTTCTCTATAAACCAGAAATTTAGGATATGTTATGCGCACTCAAACCCTTAAAATTTCATTTATTGCATTACTTTGCCTAACATTGGCTGGCTGTTTAAGTTTTGGCCCTTTGAAGTATCGTCAGGTCAAAATGTTAAAACAAGAAGGTTTCGTTTTAACAGACGAAGGATGGAGCCTAGGTCTACCTGAACGTTTACTCTTTGATTTTAATAAAGCAGACATCAAACAAGAACATGCTAATGAGATTGCTCGCCTTGCGAAGCAATTAAATAAATACAATCTGCAAAAACTTAAGATTGTGGGTCATACCGATGATGTTGGTAATCCAGAATATAATCAGAAACTTTCTGAGGAACGTGCTCAAAGCGTTTCTATGATCTTTCTTAATCAAGGCTTCAAGCAAAATAACTTAACAGTGATTGGTCGTGGCTCAAGTCAGCCTTATTTACCAAATACCTCAGAGGAAAACCGTGCTAGCAATCGTCGAGTAGCGGTGATCATTATTCCTTAGTTCTACGATCAACTCCATTTCAAAAAGCCAACTCAATTGCAGTTGGCTTTTTTATTTAAATCAATTCAATAATATCTATCGTTGGCGGGACTCTGAAACGAAATGGAACACCCACCATTCCTGTACCTACAGTCACAAAGACATCGGCATGTTCATGTGAGTAAAAGCCTTTTTTATGCCCAAGAATAGATACCTTTTTCATAATATAACTGGTGATCCATGGCAACTCGATCTGTCCCCCATGTGTATGACCAGAAAGCATCAAGGGCCGTATTGGCAATTCAGGTACCATATCCACTGTATCAGGATTATGCGATAAAATTAGCCATGGTTTGTCCTGTGGCAAATCTGGCATAAAGCGCATATTCGCTTTACCTGCCCATAAGTCACCAACACCAATCAGACGAAACTCTGCAAAGTCGACGATCTTGCCTTCAATATCAATGACATTGTTTTGCGCAAGCGCTTCACTTAACAAACTTTGAATCGGTGGACCAGGGTATTGTTCATCATGATTTCCTGGAACGGAGTAAACTGGCATTTGAAGCTTCTTTAAAACCTCAAGCTCCTTTACCAATCTATTTTCTGGTTCATAAGTCCAATCACCTGCCACCACGACCAAATCAGGGCGCTCTTGATTCAACTTTTTAACAATACTTTTTAATTGACGTTCATGCCCTGAAAACAATCCGACGTGCATATCAGCAACCAACGCAACTTTAATGGGTTGCGTGAACTCCTGTTTTGGATTTAAGCGAAACTGGTGGTGCTTGACGTGAATTTGATGTGGCTCGATAAACCGCGCGTAGACCAACACACTACTGAGCAGAAAAACAAAAGCGGCTTGATGTAAGTTGTAATATCCTGACCAGCCTGCATAGAGGCTAAAAAACCACAGCGGTACAAGTAAATAAGAAAGATAAAAAGCAAGTAAATGCACAAAAGCTTTGAAAGGATGAATCGTTTCGGTACGTGCTTGATGAACCCATGCCTCAATAAATGCCCACAGTGCTAGAATTGCAAAAATAAGATAAAAAGCAATAATAATAGGATCAGAATTCGACATTAACGTCCTCTTTAACTTTACTTTAGGGACATCCATCGCATCTTATATTTATCTTTTTCGATGAAATGGTATACTCAAGCCCAACATTTAATCAGTAACGATTATGGCGCAATTTTCTCATTTTAATCGTAAACATACAAAGATAAGCACAACCGCTTACAATAAACATCTACTTGCGATTTATTGCACCATTGTACTTACTGCTACAGGCTGTAGCACGCTACCTAAACATACCATCCAACCAACGCCACAAGCCACATTACAAATTGATAGCTCACAGAGCTCATTAGCCCAAATCATTCACCCCCTTCAACAACAACATCCAGATCTCACAGGTTACCATGTATTGTTTGAGCCTTTAGAGGCTTTATCTGCGCGTCTCAGTTTAATTGACAAAGCTGAGAAAAGTTTAGATCTGCAATATTATATCTGGGACAATGATAAAGTCGGCGCATTGGCCTTACATGCCTTGATTCGTGCCGCAGATCGCGGCGTCAAAATAAGACTATTAATTGACGACAATAATGCAAAAAAGACCGAAGGGATTTTCCTCGCTTTGGCGCAACATCCGAATATTGAAGTCAAATTATTTAATCCTTATCGTTTTCGCAAATACCGTGCCGTTGATATGGTCTTGGACTTAAAGCGTATCAATCGACGGATGCATAATAAAAGTTTTATTGCAGATCATCAGATTGCACTGATCGGTGGGCGCAATATGACCAACCAATATTATAATGTCAGTGAAAATTATCAGTTTTCTGATGTAGATGTCATGTTATTTGGTACGGCAGTAAAAGATATTTCAGAATCTTTCGACGATTACTGGAAGCACGAATATGCCTATGATGTGCGAGAAGTTGTTAAGCAACGTTCACACCGCCTGAGTTATGAAAGCTTAAAACATCAGCTTGATGAACACTATAAACTGATCACAGTACAAAACTATTTAGACATCACCAATCACTCTCAAACCATTAATGCACTGATGAAGCAGGAGATTTCGCTGAATTGGGTCAAGGCAGAAGTCGTTAAAGACTCGCCTGACAAAATCAAGGCGAAAGCAAAAAAAGAAGAACATCTCAACTTCCAGTTACTCAATCATTTGGAACAGCCAGAAAAAAATATTGATTTAATTTCTGCTTATTTTGTGCCAGAGAAAAAAGGCACAAAAATCCTAACTGACTTGGCTCAAGATGGTATAGAGGTTAGAGTGCTCACCAATTCATTTAAAGCCAATGATGTTGCTGTCGTACATGCTTTTTATGGAAAATATCGTCAAGAATTACTTGAAAATGGGGTGCAACTTTATGAGTTCCTACCAGCCATAGACAAAAGTGATCTGGATAAACGTACTGAAGAACTTGCTAAAAAAGCCAAAATCAGTATTAAAGGTTTAAGTCGTTCTAGTTTACATGCCAAGCTTATGGCTTTGGATGACAAACAAGTTTTTATTGGTTCTTTTAACTTTGACCCTCGTTCTGCCTATTTAAATACAGAAATTGGGGTGTTGTTGAATAGTCCTGCCCTAGCAAAAGAAGTGCATGCCACCATGGACCAAAACTTGACCAAATATGCATATAAATTGGTTTTAGATGCCAACAAAAAAATTACTTGGCATCGTCAAACACCTCAAGGCCCGATTATTTACACCAAAGAGCCTAAAATGAAATGGTGGCAAAAAGCGGGTGTTAAAATAATTTCATGGTTACCGATTGAAGGTTTCATGTAGTTTCTTCATCGCTGGGTAGTATCTCCAGAACTTTGCGATGTAGTTTTTTTAATCCCTCACGCATTCTTATATCTACTTCTTTTGTCAATGTTTCGACCGTATGTCCCTCTACCGAGATTGCAGGAAGCGTCAGCAAATGTGCAGTCACTCTAGGCATCTCCAAAACACGCTGAACATGTTCTACAAAAGACATGGTACCAATAAATGGCGCAACCATGTCGAGCTCCCCCTGCTGATTTACATAGCAAATCACACAAATTTGCACAGGTCGTTGTGCCTCGATTGCTGCACCCAATAGCCGACCATGTACTTTTTTGACGTTCCGACCATCTGTTGTGGTTGCTTCAGGAAAAAAGAGCACTGGAATATCTTGTTTTAAGAACTCGGCGATCTGTTCTCGAATTCGAAGTGAATCCCCTGAGCCGCGTTTGATAAATAGAGTCCCGCCACCCTTGGCGATATTGCCAAGAATAGGCCACTTTTCCACTTCGGCTTTGGCCAAGAAAAAAATTCGAGCACCAGAACCAAGTACAGCGACATCTAACCATGAAATATGATTGCTCACCCATAAGGCAGGCTCACGCGGAATTACGCCATGTACTTGTACGTCAATATTAAAAACTTCGCACAAACGGCGGCAAAAATATTGCACATAACGTGTATTTACAGGGTTGTTGGGATCTTTATATAAACCATGACGATAAATAAGATAGAAACCTTCACCGATGGTTTCTAGGCCTGAAACCAGCTTTCTACTATATAAATTAAATTTTGAAAATAAACTTAATGGTGAGGTGCCTTTTTCTACTGTTGCGTCTTGAGTCATAAAATCATTAAAACCATAGGGGCAATGTATGCATTGGATTAATGCAAGTTATATCATGCCCATATCCTGTTATAAAAGTTAGCCCGATAATAAAAACCGAATGTAAGCATAATTTTTTTCAATTTCAAATGGCTGATCAGATCAGCTATTGTAAATTAATAGATTTTCCAGATCAGCAGGCAGTCAAATGAATCCAACTAACCCAACTTCCAATCAAAACACCGAGATAACTTATGGCTATGCCCTAAAAATGTTTTTAGGCTGGTCTATCTTATATATGGGAAGCCTTGTTGCTTTTATTCAACTTATCTATCGCAATACAATATAAATCAATGAAGACTTTGCCCTTTGGTTTCAGTTTATCTTAGAATAGGACTTTAATGTCAAAGGTATGACAACAGCGTGGAATATTTAGAGCAACATCAAGGTGGTGAACGGGCAATATTGGTGAGTGTATCTGTCCAATTGCTTGATGATCTTGATGGCGAAGAGTTTCGATTACTTGCTCAATCCGCAGGTGCTGACATCCTAGAACATATTTCTGTACAACGAAATAGACCCGATCCAAAATTCTTTATTGGTTCTGGCAAAGTCGATGAAATCGCAGAATTAGTCCAAAGCCTCGATGCAGAATTGGTTATCTTTGACCATGCTCTGTCTCCTGCACAAGAACGCAATTTAGAACGAATCCTGAAATGTAGGGTAATTGACCGTACAGGCTTGATTTTGGACATCTTCGCATTACGCGCACGTACTCATGAAGGTAAATTGCAAGTTGAACTTGCCCAGCTCAAACATTTATCGACACGTCTAATTCGGGGTTTTACTGGAAATCTAGAACAACAAAAAGGTGGTATTGGTCTACGTGGTCCAGGTGAATCACAATTGGAAACAGACCGTCGACTCATCCGAGTCCGTATTACGCAACTCAAAGATAAACTGGTTAAGGTACAACAAACCCGCTCACAAGGTCGTGCTGCCCGTCAAAAAGCAGCGATTCCCACGATTTCTCTAGTGGGTTATACCAATGCAGGAAAATCAACTTTATTTAATATTTTAGCAAAAAGCGATGTGTATGCAGCAGACCAACTTTTCGCAACACTAGATCCGACTTTACGTCGTCTCGATTGGGATGGCATCGGTGCGGTTGTGATCGCAGATACAGTCGGATTTGTCAGAAATCTACAACACGACTTAGTCGAATCATTTAAAGCAACATTGGAAGAAACATTAGAAGCAACCTTACTGCTGCATGTGATCGATAGCAGTAGCGAGAATATGGCTGAGCAAATCGAAGCTGTAGAATCTGTTCTGAAAGAAATTGGAGCCGACGCGCCAATTTTGCATGTTTATAATAAAATAGACCTGAGCGGAGATACTGCAAAAATCCTGTATAAAGCACCTGATCTCCCAGATCGTGTGTATTTATCAGCTCATTCTGGTCAAGGTTTGGAGTTACTCAGTCAGGCTGTACAGCAATGTTTGATGGGTCAATTACAACAGTTCGATTTAATCCTTAAACCTGCTTATGGCAAACTACGTACACAGTTATATAGCCTAAACGTTATACAGTCTGAGTATCATGATGATCATGGTGATTTGCATTTGTCGATCCGTATTGCCCCGCAAAAATTGGAACAACTCATTAAGCAAGCACATTTGCCTTTAGACGAAATTTTAGGAACAAAAGCATCCTTATTCCAGCGCACTTTGGAAGAGTTTGAGATAGAACATCCGCCACTAAATTGAGATCAACCATCATTCAGATAGACGAGAGTAAGAGATCCTATGAAAGAGATTGACTGGACAGCTTGGTTTTACACGATTTTATTGATTATTGTATTTCGTGAGGGTGCTGTCGCAATCACCAAGGTCTTTCATCACCCAGAATTAGGAAATCTCGTCGGACTGATTGCTTTACTGGCAACGTTATTGATTTGGAGAAAATATAGAAAAATCTCCAATCGTCTGATTGATACCAACAACAAAATCATGAAAGAAAGTGCCTTCGCATTCCTGCCTATTTGTGCGGGTTCATTGATTATGTTGGTTCACTTAGGTAAAGAAATTCCTGTATTTTTATTTGTCTTAACCTTGAGTACGTTATTGCCATTATGGATTTACGCCAAAATGGCAAAACGCTGGTTATAGAGGTCTTGTGTATGTTTATGATTATTTACGGATTCATCATCACACTCATCAGCTATCTCCTCGCAAAACCGCTGAATAAAAAAATCCCTCAGATTCCCTTAATTGTTTTTGCCATGTTTATCGTGATTGGACTATTGTTGATTTTAGGCATTCCTTATGAACAGTATATGAATAGCGTCGATAGCACCTTTAACCATCTACTTGGCTATGTCACTGTCGCCTTAGCGATTCCTTTGGCAGCGATGCGTTATGATGATTTACCGATTAAATCCATGCTTGGAATTTTAGGCTTTGCAAGTATTAGTGCTGTTGCCCTCCCAATGGGATTGGCTTACTTATTACATATGTCTGAACCAACGATCATGGCATTTGCAACACGCGCAGTAACCACCCCTATCGCACTGAATATTGCCACTTTATTACATGCTCCGTTAATGATGGTGACCCTGATCGTGATTTTATCTGGTGTTATTGGCGCAGCCTTTTCACCTTGGATCTTGAAACACATCAATGATGAACGTGCTTCTGGTTTGGCCTTAGGATTAGCAGCGCACGCCATCGGTACTGCTCAGGCATGGCAGCGTGGTCCAGTAACTGGACGATATGCAGCATTCGGCATGGCAGTTAATGGCGTATTTACAGCCATTTGGTTACCCACATTTATTTTATCTTTATCATAATTTTTGTCACAAATCTCATATTAATATTGAACTGGTTATTACAAATCACCCATAATAGAACACTTGAACAATAAATGGATTTTTGATCATGGGGAAAAAATTAATAAGTGCTTTGTTTTTATCGACGGTCAGCAGTTTTGCTTTTGCAATTGATATTACAGGTATGTGGCAGAGTATCGATGACAAAACAGGCGCACCTAAAGCTTTAGTTGAAATTCGCAAAGAAGCGAATGGAACTTATACAGGTAAAATTGTAAAACTGACACCTCGTATAGGCTACACACCAAAAGAAAAATGTATAGATTGCCCTGCACCGTATACGGATAAACCTATTGTCGGTTTAGATGTGGTTACAGGATTAAAGTATAGCGAAGGCTTAAACTATACCAATGGTCGTATTCTTGATCCGAATACAGGCAAAATTTATAGTATGAGAGCTAAGCTCAATGCAAATGGCAAGCGCTTACATTTACGTGGTTATTTAGGTGTTTCTGCTTTAGGTCGTAATCAGATTTGGATTCGCGCAGATTAAACCTGTTTAAACAAAAAAGCCCTATTTTTTAATAGGGCTTTTTTTATGAGGGATGATGAAAAAATTAACGTCCTTGCAGCTTGGCGTAATCCAAAAGCACATTGGCAGCCTCAGTCACAAAAACCTCTTCTTCTGGTAATGCTGGACGTTGATGTGCTTTCATTTTAGCACGCGACTCAACTAGCGCATCAATTGAAGCTTGATAGCTTTCCCAGTTTGCATAAGGCTTTTGACCCGTTGCTAAACGACGTTGGTTTTCAGCATTTAAGGTTTGTTGCTCTAAGTCAATCAGCTCTGCACGACGTTGGTTGATATCTAAAACCACTTTCTTCTGAGCAGAGGTTTTCTGAGCAATTGCTTTACGTGCTTCTAAATATTTAAACTGAGAATCTGCTGCAACACGTTCAGCGGAGAACTGTGCCAGTTTAGCAACATAGGGTTGTATCGAACCCTCTCGCTTAAATGGTGCAGTCGGAATCGTATCCCACTTCAAAGCATTTTTCGCTTTACGCTCACCAAATTCTTCATTGTAAATATCAACCAACTTGATATCTGGGATCACCCCTTTATTCTGAGTACTTCCACCCGTTACACGATAGAACTTACGCTGTGTCAGTGTCGCTTGTCCGTATGCCAATGAATCCAACTGTACCTGCGCCGTACCTTTTCCAGTCGTCGTACTGCCAATCACGATACCGCGCTCATAATCTTGAATCGCAGCAGAATAGATCTCACTTGCCGATGCAGAAGCGAGGTTTACGAGAACAGCTAACGGACCTGCATAGGTTTGTACACCACCATCGGTATCTTCAAACACATTGACATTACCATTACCATCGCGGATCTGCACCACAGGACCTGATTTGATTACTTGCCCCAACATACGTGCAACTTCTTCTAAAGAACCACCTGGATCATTACGTAAATCAATCAAGATTCCATCTACATTCTTCGCCTTGAGTGCTTCAAATGCTTTGGCAGTATCAACAGAAACCGAACGGTATTCTGTACCTGCACGACGTGAGCGGTAATCAAAATAGAATGAAGGGATTTCAATGACCCCAAAGACATGCTTTTTGCCATCACGCATGATATCAACCGTACGTGAACGAACACCTGCATCTTCTTCTTGAATAATATCACGCACTAAAGTGACATTACGTGCTTGACTCATTGCTGCTCCTGCGCCTAACAAGCGCACAACAACTTTAGTTCCACGTTTACCACGGATCAAGCCTACAATTTCCGAACTCGGCCAACCAATCACATCCACCATTTTCTCGCCATCTTGAGCAACCCCAATAATGCGATCTCCTGATTTCACTTGACCTGATTTGCTTGCTGGACCACCTTCAACAATGGTTTCAATTCGAGTGTAATCCTCATTACCACGTTCAGGGCGAATCGAAACACCAATTCCTTCTAAGCGCAAAGTGGTTTGGCGATTCAGCTCCATTGCATCAATCGGTGGATAATAATTACTGTGCGGATCATAAGTCGCTAACATCGCATTCAGTGTCTTTTCTAAGACATCATCACTTTTCACGCGTCCCATTCGCTCTAACTGACGTGTATAGCGTTTAGTCAGTGTTTGAACAGGTGTTAAATCTTCTGGTCCAGTCAAATCTTGACCATTCGCAAGTGATGGGTTCTCTTTCAATGCTTTTTGTTTGGCTTGCTCTTCCTCTTTACTGATCGTCAAATTAATCAGTTGCGAAACCAACATCTTTCGCCAATGCGTTTGCTGTTCAGCTTTGGTATTAAAATAAGGAACTTTCTCACGATCGATATCCAAATACACATCTTTCTGCTGCAAGTTTTGTGGTTTCTTTAATTCCGCCAACATAAACTCATAAAATTCTTTCAATCGTTCACGATATTGCGCATGAATCGCAAAAGGACCTGTTAGATTTCCTGCTTTCAGAGAACCACCAAAGTTTGAACCATATTTATTCTTATAATCTTCAACTTCATTACTTAAAAATAACGAATGATCAGGATCAAGACTATCAAGATACATATCTAAAATACGTTTTGAAGTCGTCGCATCTAAACGCATATTGAGATAGTGTTGACGATCAACCAATGTTGCTAACTGACGTGCGACCAATGCTTGTTCTTGTGATGGCTTAATCACTGCTGAAACGGCAGGCGCTTCTGTCGCCGCAATAGCCTCATTCATAGTATGAGAGAAAAATAAACCACCAGTCGCAATTGCAACTGCACACGCTATCATTTGAAGTTTCATAAAATTTTGGTGCTTCCTTGGATATGGCAATTATTACACGCTGATCGTATCAATATGAACATATTTCATTCAGCATTTTACCAGCCTGTAAAACTCATTGATTGTTAAAAATAACGTCTCAATAAGTATTTATCATCAATATCATGTAGTTTTATCATATTCTGTACTGACAAAATGTAGCAAATCATTGCACAATTTAGCTATCGTTTTTTACATCAAATTTTTTATCAAAATTCAAACGGAATCCTTATGATTGGCGCATTGATGCTGGATATTGCTGGCACAGAACTTACTCAAGAAGATATTGAACTATTACAAGCGCCACAAGTCGGTGGCATGATTTTATTTGCGCGTAACATTGAATCGCCTCAACAGGTTCGCGCCTTAACTGATCATATGCGTCAAGTTCGCCCTGACATTTTGATTGCAGTCGATCAGGAAGGTGGTCGCGTACAACGCCTAAGACAAGGATTTACGTTACTGCCTGCAATGGGCCGACTCGGAGAACACTACATCCACAATCCTCAACAAGCGATTGAATTAGCAGAGCAATGCGGTTGGTTGATGGCGATTGAGGTACTTGCAGTCGGTATTGATTTTAGTTTTGCGCCTGTTTTAGACCTGAATGATGTCAGTGATGTGATCGGTGATCGTGGTTTTGCTAAAAACATGCAAGATATCGTACCGCTTGCAGATGCCTTTATGCGCGGGATGAAAAAAGCAGGTATGGCAACCACGGGCAAACATTTTCCTGGACATGGTTCAGTCAAAGCGGATTCACATGTTGCAGCAGCAATTGATAATCGTAGCTATCAGGAAATCTATGATAAAGACATGCAAAGCTTTATTCAGTTGATGCCACAACTTGATGCACTGATGCCTGCACATGTGATCTATGATCAAGTTGATCCAAACCCAGCAGGCTTCTCACCATTTTGGTTGCAAAACGTTTTACGCCAACAGCTTAAATTTGACGGTGTTCTCTTCTCTGATGATTTGAGTATGCAAGCGGCGTGTGTTGCGGGTGGTGCTGATGCACGCATCCAAGCAGCATTAAATGCTGGCTGTGACATGGGCTTGGTCTGCAATGATCGCGCTGCTGCTTGTACCGCCTTAGATGGCATACAGCAACTTGCTTTACCAAATCAGCAACGTTTAGAACGTATGCGTGGTAAAATTCCAAATATTCAGGTGGGTACAACACTGACATTAGATGAAAACTGGCAGAGCGTTAGAAAAGCCATTGAAGAATTTAAGAATTCGTTCTAACTTTACTTAGATTTTTTAATCTTTTTATGAACATAATTGAATCTTGCCGAGTGCTCATCTGATTGAAGGATTTTGCCTTAGGCTCGACTTACTTTTCAGGGATGAAAAGTAAGCAAAAATATTTCGCAGCTTTAGTCGCTGCTCATAGGCTGAGGGTACATCCTGAGCAGTTTCAAAGCAACGCTTTGAAAGCAGAGCAAGACCAGCCCAACGGCGGCATCCATGCCGCCCCACGATAGTAAATAACAAATCTAAAATAGGATCTTGTGGAAAAATCTCAATTTTAAAAAGAGATTAATTTTATATATCCCAATTAGGAAAAATAGAGTCTAGGACAGATGACACAACAACTTTCGAAACATCGCCACATTTCATTTACAGCGCACTATACGGGGTATATTTGGTATCAAATGGGGATTTCACACCCGGCACTTGCAACAGCGAAAGGAAAAACCCTCGCGGCCTTAGTCCATCCGATTGAAAGTTGGGCGGAAAAATATGTCGGTGGCAGCATGCGCACCACCTTAAAACAACGCCACAGCATGCTCGATACTCATTTAAAAGCATTAATTGACCAGCACCCACATTTACAAGTGCTTGAAATTGCTTGTGGTCTATCTCCTCGTGGTTGGTGGTTTAGGCAACATTACCCAGATATTACCTATCGCGAACTCGATCTGCCTGATATGGCAGCGACCAAGCAAGCGGCATTACAACAGATAGAAGAAAATGTCGATGAAGTGTTATCCGTAGACTTATTTACAGATGCATTTGCTAGCGCTTTTGAAGCGTTTGACTCAAAGCGCCCCTTGGTCATTATAAGCGAAGGATTAATTAACTATTTTGATAAACCGTTATTACAACAACTGATTCAATCAATCGCAACCTATGGTCATAACTTTAAAGTACTACATTACTTAACTGATATTTATCCTGAACCCACTCAAAACAAACTTGCTACTATTATTTGGAATAGCAGCCGCTTACTAAAATGGATGTCACGTAGCGCGTTTAGCTTTCATTTTAAAACACCAGCAGAAGTGGAACAGTTTTTTCATGAGGCTGGCTTTAAACAGGTGCAAGTGCTGCAACCCAAGCAATTCTTTGAGCAAGTAAAGTTAGAAAATAATGATCAGCATTTAGGTGATCTAGTTTGGATGATTCAAGCGAGCAATACATAGAAACGAAAAAAGAGAAGTGACGATGAGTGACTTCTCTTTTTTTTAGCTTAACTTTGCAAAATTAAGCTTGTTTTTGACGCTCAATAAAACGTGTTAAACGTTCTGCGATGTCAAAGCTACCATGTTTAAATAAGATACGAAGCCCTTGTGCAGTCGCATCAAAGATTAAACATTCGATCTTAAACTCACCTTCCTCATCAGACAAATGTAAGGCTAAGTCACGTGGATGCTGGTTCACAAAATCAAGCTGTTCAAGATGATCTAACTTTAGATAGACACCAAAGAAGGTGATATCGACAATATTCACAACCGCTTCAGTTTCTAGATGACGATGGGTCAGCTTGGTGTTGGGTTGTAAAACAGCAATACGTTCTTCACCACGACGTTCAATCTGTTTCATTTGTTCGCGCGTCATCGAAATAATGCCATCAAGATTATCGATGGACTCACCTTTCAAAAATGAGGTAAACAAATTCATCGTTTCTTTACGACGTTGCAACTGCGGTACATGGTCCGCATTGGCAATCAAGGCAAACTGCATATCTTGGCACTGCAAAGCAAAATCTGCATTTTCATGTGGCAAGGTAAAGCTATCATACTGCCCTGCCGCCACTAAGGTCTTACATTGCGGTATAGGTACATTGCTTAAGCGCAATAAACGATTACAGTTAATTTCATAACGTTCACGCTCAGTGCTACTGAAATCAGCCATTTGTCTAAAGAACAGTCGCTTTGCCGTCGGCGACATACGGGTTTTATCTAATTTGGCATGGTTCACTAAATAGAGAATGACAGCTTGACCAAATTCTTCCATGCGATCTTCACGCATTAAATGCAATGATTCTTCTAGTAACATGCGCCAGCTTTTACGTGTCTTTTGCATCACGCCCATCAACACCATACGATCCATGAGCTCTGGGCGTTGGTCAGCAAATGAAGATGCGATAACCGAACCTAATGACATCCCCATCATTGAAACTTTATCAATTCCAACGATATCGAGCCATTGTCCAAGCATTCTAGACAAATCTGGTAATTCTAAAATTGAAGCTGACTCACCTGTATCAACATTACGAATTTGTTGATTTGCACCCATTGAAGGCAAGTCAATCAATATGACAGGACCACTCTCAAAGAGTTGTTCAACACAATACTTATAAGAGTTAAAGTTTTGAAATGCGCCCCCGACAATTACAATCGGCGTGTTGTGGATCGTTTTAGGATCTGCAATTGCCATATATTCAATTTTCCAACCATCGATCCACGTAGTACGCGCTGGTTGCTTAAAACTGTTTTTATTGTAGATGTCGAAAAAACCAAAGCCTGTATAGCTATGATTTATATCCGAGTCCATTTGGATAATGGAATTCATGTCCTTCCTCCATCCTTGTTTATTTTTCTGTTGCAAGCATCTCATGTTCAACGATTTGCACTTGCAAGTTAACAAATTTATAAAATTTGTATTACATTTATCCTATACTTTTTCATTCTATACAAATGCACGTTTTATACGCAATCATTTCCTTAACCACTTATCTTGTTTAATCCAATAATCTTTTGCAAAATATGTAAACTCAACTTTATATTCAATACTCCTATCGCATTAAAATAAAAAAAATTGCGTCAATTAACATTTTTAATTTTTTTGAATTGTCAGTTCCGCCTATTCATTGTTCGGCATTTGACTGTTACTATCTTTATAAATACACGCAATCATCAAAATGCTATGCAAGACTCTATTCAAAACTATATGCAACAAGTAGGTACTCAGGCGCGTCAAGCGTCAAGTGTTTTAATGAGTGCGCCAACTCATTTGAAAAATCATGCTTTGTCTGCAATTTATACCGCTTTAGAAAACAATCAAGCACAAATTTTAGCAGCCAATCAGATTGATATGAATAACGGACGTCAACGCCAATTAGATAATGCGTTGTTGGATCGTTTAGAGCTCACGCCTGCACGTTTTAAAGGGATGTTACAGGGTCTAAAAGATGTGATTAATCTCATCGATCCAATTGGGGAAATTACTGACCTTGCCTACCGCCCATCAGGGATTCAACTGGGTAAAATGCGTGTTCCACTGGGTGTGATTGGGATGATCTATGAATCAAGACCAAACGTGACCCTTGAAGCGGCATCATTGGCATTGAAATCTGGCAATGCCATTATTTTACGTGGTGGATCAGAAGCACTGGAATCAAACAAAGCCATTGCCATCGCGATCCAGCATGCCCTACAAATGTCTGGTTTACCTGAACACGCCGTTCAAGTGATAGATACGCCAGATCGTGCAGCCGTTGGTCATTTAATTACGATGACTGAATATGTCGATGTGATTGTACCGCGTGGTGGAAAAAGTCTGATTGAACGTATTAGTCAAGAAGCACGTATTCCGGTGATTAAACACTTAGACGGCAACTGCCATGTTTTTGTTGAAGCACAAGCTGACTTGCAAAAAGCCTTGCCTATCGCATTGAACGCCAAAACACATCGTTATGGTGTTTGTAATGCGATGGAAACGTTATTGGTGGATGAGGCAATCGCTGAAGAATTTTTACCTCGTATTGCAGAACTCTATGCTGAGAAGCAGGTTGAACTCCGTGGATGCCCTGAAACACAACGTATTTTAGGTGTATCTGTTAAAACAGCAACTGACGAAGATTGGTATACTGAATATTTAGGTCCAATCCTTGCGGTGAAAGTCGTAACAGGAATGAATGAGGCAATTCAGCATATCAATAAGTATGGCTCTCATCATACCGATGCAATTATTACGGAAAACTTTAGTCTGGCACGTGAGTTCTTGGCGCGAGTTGATTCCAGTTCAGTGATGATCAACGCTTCAACCCGTTTTGCTGATGGTTTTGAATATGGTTTAGGCGCTGAAATTGGTATTTCTACCGATAAAATCCATGCCCGTGGGCCAGTCGGCTTAGAAGGTTTAACTTCTCAGAAATGGGTCGTTTTTGGTGATGGTCAAATCCGTCAATAATCCAAATTCATCTATTTAAACCCTGACACGATAAAGCGCATTAATTTGATCTTTATCGTGTTTTTATATATTTTTATACAAAAATATCGCTAAAACCAACACTTTAATCAAAAGAGCTTATTATTTACAAACTATACTAAATAAGTTGATTTATAAAATAGTTGTATAGGCTAAAGTCTATTTTCACCCATGCAACACCTCATGTTAAAACATAGCGCTTGTTACTGCTGTTCATACAAGTAGTTAACAAAGTGCTCATCATAAAATTAGAATTTGTTAGGTGGTCAAACATGGCTATATCTGTACTCGTAATAAACTGTGGTTCATCATCTATTAAATATGCGCTTATCTCAGAACGTCGTGAAGATCGTATTTATGGTCTTGCAGAAAATTTGGGCGCAGCTGATGCTCGGATTAAAGGGATCACGCTTGGTGGTGAAGCACTTGAACTCTCAATCCCATATGCAGATCATGCCAAAGCTTTAGAAACCTTGCTCGCACGTTTATCTAATTACAATCCTCAGGCCATTGGGCATCGTGTGGTGCATGGTGGCAATATGACCCATGCTGAGCAATTAACCCAACAAACGATTGATCGCATTCGTGATGCGATTCCACTTGCACCTTTGCACAACCCCGCAAATTTGATTGGGATTGAGGCAACTATGGCGTTATTTCCACAACTGCCTCAAGTCGCTGTCTTTGATACCGCATTCCATCAAACCATGCCTGAGCGCGCCTATCGTTATGCATTACCACAATTTTTATATGATCAACACCAAGTCCGTCGTTATGGCTTCCATGGTACTAGTCATGCTTATGTGACAGAGCGTGCCAGTGAGTTAGCAGGACAGAAAAATTACGGCGGTTGGCTCAGTGCCCACTTAGGCAATGGTAGCTCAACTTGTGCGGTTTGGAATGGACAGAGCCTTGATACCTCGATGGGCATGACCCCACTTGAAGGGGTGGTCATGGGTACACGGAGTGGTGATGTTGATCCAAGCTTACCTTTATTTTTATCCAACAATTTAGGCTGGGATATTCAAAAAATTGACAGCATGCTCAATAAAGACAGTGGCTTACTCGGTTTGTCAGGGCTCTCCAATGACATGCGTACCTTGGTTGAAGCATCTGAAAATGGACATGAAGGTGCAACACTCGCGATCGAAGTCTTCTGCTACCGACTCGCAAAATCTTTATCGGCACTGAGTTGTGCCCTTCCTCGCTTAGATGGTTTAATCTTTACGGGTGGGATTGGTGAGAACTCTACCGATGTGCGTGAAAAAACCTTGGCGTATTTACCCCATTTCGGTTTGCAGTTTAGTCAAGAGAAAAACAATACTTTAGCCCGTGGCACTGAAGGCCGGATCGACATGGGTACAGGTCCACAAATTTGGGTGATCCCGACAGATGAAGAAGGTCGGATTGCCAAAGAAACACGCCAAGTCCTTGAACAAAACCCTAAACTCTAAATAAAAAATAAGGTCATTATGAATACGATTTTACTCATTCCCACAGGTGAAGGTGTTGGTTTAACCTCAGCTTGTTTAGGTATGGTTTATGCACTGGACTGTAAAGGAATCAATGCTGGTTTCTTGAAACCCTTTTCTCAAATTGCCGATATAACTGTTGATCGTACCACTACTTTATATCGGCACTTATTTCAACATCACGCTGTAGAGCCAATACCTTACGATCGATTGACCCAGCTCATTGCGCTCGGTGAAACGGATGAATTATTGGAAGAAGCCGTGGCATTACATCGCCAAATTGCGGCGGATCATGATGTTATTATTGTGGAAGGCCTTGTTCCCAATGGACAAGATCATTTTGTAATCGAGGTCAATGCCGCTCTCGCGCAAGCACTAGATGCTCAAGTGGTCTTGGTCAGTACCGCAGATTTAGCTGATCCACGCAAAACGGCAGAAAGAATAGATGCCCACTTACGTCAATTCGGTGGTGCAGCATCCACACGAACCACTGGCGTGTTATTCATGCGAACAAAAGGACTGCCTGAGGATACCGCTGCAATCCCTGTCACGCTTGATCCAAGTTTACGCTTAGATCAAAAAATAGCTGACTTTTCCTTAGAGCTTCAACACTACAATCGTTTTATCGGCACAGAAGCATTGCCGATTATTGGTTTAGTTCCTTTTAGTAATATTCTCAGCGTGCCACGAAGTTTAGACATTGCTGAAATCGTCAATGGTACATGGTTACATCAAGGTGATGCCAAACATCGCCGCATACTGCATACCAGTTTAATTGCATCCAATATTGAATCTGAATTACACAAATTTGTAGCAGGCGAGCTTATTATTAGCGCCTCTCAACGTACCGATACTTTGCTTGCTGCAAGCCTGGCCAGTAGTAACGGCACTCCATTGGCGGGTTTAGTACTTACCGAGAAATCCCCACCCTCAGAAAATGTATTAGAATTCTGTCAAAGTGCGATTAAACAAGGTTTACCAGTTTTACATACTCCACTTACGACATTAGAGGCACTAAAAAAGCTCAGTCGTTTTGGTAATGAAATTCCAATTGATGATACCGAACGAGCGGAACAAGTCACCCGATTTGTTTCCAGTCATATTGATAGCCAGTGGCTTGATCAACATACGCAAAATAATTTACATCCACGCTTATCTCCTTCCGCATTCCGTTATGAGTTAGTGCAGAAATCAATTGCAGCCAAAAAACGTATTGTGTTACCTGAAGGCGATGAGCCTCGCACCGTCCAAGCAGCTGCCATTTGTCAGGCACGTGGCATTGCACAGTGTGTGTTATTGGCTAAACCAGAATCGGTAGCAGAAGTTGCGAAAGCACGCGGAATTCAACTTCCAGAAGATTTGCAAATCATCGATCCCGATAGCATTCGAGAGCAATATATCGAACCGATGGTCGAACTGCGTAAAGGCAAATTGGATGCACTTCAAGCCATCGCTCAACTCCAAGACACGGTTGTACTCGGCACGATGATGTTGGCATTGGATGAAGTGGATGGTTTGGTTTCAGGGGCGATTCACACCACAGCAAACACGGTTCGTCCTGCATTTCAACTCATTAAAGCTGCACCAAACTACTCATTGGTATCTTCCATCTTTTTTATGCTGTTACCAGATGAAGTCTTTGTTTATGGTGATTGCGCGATTAATCCCGATCCCACGGCAGAACAACTGGCTGAAATTGCGATTCAATCTGCCGACTCTGCCAAAGCGTTTGGGATTGATCCAAGAATTGCCATGATCAGTTACTCAACAGGAACCTCTGGCACTGGGGCTGATGTAGACAAAGTTCGTCAAGCCACTGAAATAGCGCAACAACGTCGACCAGACTTACTGATTGATGGACCACTACAATATGATGCGGCTTCGGTTGAAAGTGTGGGACGTCAAAAAGCACCAGATTCACAAGTGGCGGGGCGTGCCAATGTGTTTATTTTCCCTGATTTAAATACTGGGAATACCACGTATAAAGCGGTACAACGTGCTGCCAATGTGGTCAGTGTCGGTCCAATGTTGCAAGGCTTGAATAAACCAGTCAATGATTTATCTCGTGGTGCATTGGTTGATGATATTGTGTTTACCATTGCGTTAACGGCGATCCAAGCAGCACATGAAGTAGCTTAGCCGAGGAGTAAAACAAGCCTGACTCAATGCTCCTTTGGAAGAAGTTTTTATTTTGTCCAATTTTCTGCAATTCTGAATAGCATTGCTTCAAGATGTATACATTTAGCCCTTGCATGGTGGGTTCTTTCGATAACTCACCATGCAACCTCATTTGTCGTTTTTGTTGCTATAGGCACAGCAGCAGATCTCTTAGCGCGGGGACTATTTGGATCCCTCGGTGATATCTATGATAAACAACGACTGATTTCAATATGTTATTGGATGAGTCTGATCTCAGCAATCATCATTGCGCTTCTTGCGACCACGCATACATATTTAGCGATTGTACTGTTTATTTGCCAAGCTTTGGGTGGCTTAGCCATTGGTATTCGTGAGCCACTACAAAGCAGTATTGTTCCATTTCAAGTCAGTAAAGAACAACTTTCTAGTGCGATTCAATGGCGATCAGCAGCAATGACGATTGTAACTTTTTGCTCCCCCATCCTTGGAACAGGATTAATTTCCATCATCGGTCCCCACAATACGATTTGGTTTAGTGTCGGGCTCATTCTTCTTTCAATCCTTTTATTAAATTCTGTAAAACTTTTAAATATCAGTTCCGAGATAAGTTCTAAGTTCAAGCGTCCCAAGTGGTACAGTGGTTTTTCTGCGATTAAACAACTCCCTCCAGAAATTAGTTTAATTAAAATCACTTTTTTCATAAACTTAGGGTTATTTCCCTTTTTCAGTGTCGCTCTTCCCACTTATTTTTATCAAAATTATAGTAAAAGCCCTTGGTTATTCGGCATCGTTGACACATTTTTTGCAATTGGTATGTTCCTAGGTGCAACAAAATTTGGAACACTCGCCAATTCTTTTTTTGGTCGAGCAATAACCACGTATTCAGGGTATTTAGCTTTGAGTCTAGGTATTTTGATATCTGCAATCATGAGCCAAGTCTTATATGTTTTTCACCTTGGCTATTTTAGCTTGATGTGTTTCGGTATGTGCATTGCGGGCTGCGGCTTAATGGTTGCCGTGACCAATACTAGTTTTATGCGAAGTGCAGCAGTACCGCATCATTTCCTCAATAGAGTCAGCGCCTCATCCACATTTGGCACAAGTATCGCAAACCCAATAGGTCTTGTTATTTCAGGCATTTGTATAAGCAGCTTTGGTATAAATGCGACCTTGATTTTGCTCAGCCTTATCCTTCTCACCGCCTCAACCCTATCCTTTCTGAGCGTGAATCTTCGTCAGGTATTATCTCTATCAGATAATGAAATTCATGGTGCTTATTCCCGAATGTATCCAAAAGCATTTTCGAAAGATATTAGTACAACCAAAATCTTGAGTTAACAATATTGTATTAAACTAAATCTAAAAAATAATACTCATAAACTAAAACTAGCTTTTGTGATTAAAAATCCGTTTATTTCATTAAATCGCTATTTTCAAATGAATCTTGCCAACCACACTGTATGCTCTGCACACTCAGGATCTTCCGCCACCATCCGGATCACTTCAAATCCATGTTGTTCCAATAAAGCACGATATTCATCAGCGGCTAAACTGGCATGGTACAACGGCTCGCCAAACATCTCGCCGATTGCCTCACCATGTGCAGGTCCACTGGTAAACATTAGAACTGTTCCGGTTCGGGCATGATGCGCAAAAGATGCAAACATTTTTCTTTGATCATCGTGTGTAAGATGAAAAAAACTATCCCAAGCCAAAATCCCCTGAAATTTCTGATCAACGTTAAAATGACGAAAATCTTGCTGTATCCATCTCTGCTCAGGAAAATTTGATTGTGCCATTTCTATCATTACATCTGAGGCATCTACGCCTGTGATCTGATGCCCATGTTCAATCAAATATGCCGCGATGGGTTTGGCTGAGCCGCAACCCAAATCCAAAAGCTGGGAATGTGATGGGATCAAAGCAAGAAATTGATCTAGCCATGTTTTTTCATATAAATGGTTGCCTCGACGCTCCGTCCAAGCACGGCCATGTTTTTTATAAATATCAATAATATTTTTTGCCAAATCTGCTTGCATTCCTGTACTCCTGTTCAGTCTGGGCTAAGCCTGTTTTGACCGGGTCAGCACGCTTGCCTGTGGGCTTTTAATAAAGAAAATCGCATTGCCACATAGAATCAAAATCACACCTATCATGGCATTGATATGCCATTGATAACCTTCCCATATCGTTGAAATGACCAAAGCCACCAAAGGAAATAGCAATGTACTATATGCTGCCTTTCCTGCACCAATACGCCCAATCAAATAAAAGTAAGCCGTAAATCCAATCACAGAGCCAAACACTGCTAAATAGAGTAAAGCTGTGATTGCGCTCAACTGCATACTTGGGAAGAAGCTATCTTGCTTAAAGCCCGAAATCACTGCCATTAATATCGCACCATAAAGCATGCCATAAGCATTAGTGGTGAAGATATCCAAACCCTGCTTTTGATGTCGAGTACTGATCATATTCCCCAGAGAGAAACCATAAGTGCCTAATACACACAACCCAATCCCCATCAGAGTATTATGATTTAAGTCAGCTCCGATCACATCATGCCAAAATAGAGCAATGATGCCGAGCAAGCCTAATAAAGCCGCGGGGTAAAAACGTGCTGAAACCTGTTGAGCAAAGAACAGTTTGGCGTTGATGACATTAAAGATCATCGCCATAGAAAAAATAACAGCTTCTAAACCACTGCTTATATATTGAACCGCATAATAAAAACAAACGAAATTCAAGCCAAAAACGCATAAGCCTTGTAATAAACAGAACAAGTGATCTGTACGATTTAGCTTTTGCAGTTTTCTACTCAAGATGACAAAAACAAATAATATCATCGCAGAAATAAAGAAACGCCAAAACACGGCAACATTGGCTGCGATGCCACTTTGCTGTTGTAAGCTAATCGCAATCCATGTTGTGCCCCAGATCATCACAACCGAAGCATATAACAGCGCATTCATATTTTCTAAACCCAAAATCATTTGCACTATTTTGCTTGGTCTTAGATCACGATAGCTTGCATCATCTTGCGTTCACTATCACCAACTTGCGGTTTTCTATTTCTTCTGTTGCATCGATAACAATTATGTATTAAAAATCGCTACACTAGTCACATATCTAAAGCTTTGAGTAGAAGATGAAATATCAGATTCTAGATCAATTACAACAATATAAAGCCCAATTACTCGACTCGGTAGAGTTGGGTTCGGGTATGCAATTGGCGATGTGGCAAAACAACCAAGATCGTGTCAATGTCTGTAGCAACCACCATACTTTAAGCATGTATATTCAAGGTGGCTATCAGAGTTATCAAAAGACCGCTCAAGGTTGGCACAATGGCGGCGGGCCAGATCGTATGTGCCTCATGCCACAAGATTTTGACTCAACATGGGATCTGCGTGATTCACTCACGTTTGTGCATCTTTATTATACTCAACAGCATTTACAACGTGTGGCGGAACAAGTCTGGGATCGAGAGCCAAGTCAAATCACGCTCAACCCACAAATCTTTGTATCTGACCCACACATCTCGATGATTTACCGACATTTCCTACTTAACGGGGCATGGGGTAATCACGAAAACCATTTACAAATGAGCACCGCAACCACGCTATTACTCAACCATCTCATTAAAAATTATAGCCACACACAATGGCAAGTGCCTGTGGTAAAAGGAGGCTTATCACCATATGTGCTAAAGCAACTTTTAGAATGGATCGATCAGCATTTATATCTCAGCCTCACACTGTCTGATTTGGCACAACAAACGCAACTCAGTGAATATCATTTTGCACATATGTTTAAACAATCCATGCAGATGCCACCACATCAATATGTGATGCAACGTCGCCTAGAACTGGCACATCAAGCCCTACAGACCACCCGCTTAAATCTCACTGAAATTTCTGCGCAATATGGCTTTAGTTCAAGTAGTCATTTTAGTAATCGCTTTAAAAAGTATTTCGGCTACTCTCCCTCTCAATTGAGAATGAAATAAGGTCAATTTATATTGCCAATAAACGACGTTCATGATGATTGAGCCGCTTTGCGTTTCCCCATCGGGAAGAACATAAGAGATTTAGCAAGAAACCGAAACTCACATCTTTCAACCATTAGCCAAATACACGCTAAAACTCCCACAATGCAGACTTTTTGTCATATAATTTAGCCCGCCAGCTAATCGCCCGCTCAAGAGAATTTTGATATGACAACGATCATCAAACAAGATGACTTGATTACATCAATCAAGGATGCCCTGCAGTTTATTTCTTACTATCACCCACAAGACTTCATCCAAGCGATGAGCCGTGCTTATGATCGTGAAGAAAACCAAGCTGCAAAAGATGCAATTGCCCAGATCCTCATCAACTCACGTATGTGTGCTGAAGGCCATCGACCAATCTGTCAAGATACAGGGATTGTCAATGTTTTCCTTGAAGTGGGTTTAGACGTTAAATTTGATTTAAGCATGAGCTTAGATGATGCAATCAACGAAGGTGTTCGCCAAGGTTACTTAGAGAACTCAAACGTCCTCCGTGCTTCTGTTTTGGCTGATCCAGCTTTTGGTCGTAAGAATACTAAAGACAACACCCCTGCCGTGATCCACTATAAACTCGTACCAGGTAACAAAGTTGATATTACCGTTGCAGCGAAAGGTGGCGGTTCAGAAAATAAATCTAAACTTGCCATGCTCAACCCATCTGATTCAATCGTAGATTGGGTACTTAAAACTGTTCCAACCATGGGTGCAGGCTGGTGTCCACCAGGTATGCTCGGTATCGGTATCGGTGGTACTGCTGAAAAAGCCATGATGCTTGCAAAAGAAGCGCTCATGGAAGAAATCAACATGGACGAATTACTTCGTCGTGGTCCACAAAACAAGATGGAAGAACTCCGTATCGAGATCTTCGAGAAAGTGAATGCACTAGGTATTGGTGCACAAGGTCTTGGTGGTTTGACCACAGTTCTTGATATTAAAATCAAAGACTATCCATGCCACGCTGCAGGTAAGCCAGTGGGTATGATTCCGAACTGTGCGGCAACACGTCACGCGCACTTCCAACTTGATGGTACTGGTGTTGCACATATCCAAGCACCGAAACTTGAAGACTACCCTGCTGTGACTTGGGATTCTTCAAAATCAACACGTGTGAATCTGGATACCATTACCCAAGAAGAGATGAATGCTTGGAAGCCGGGCGATACTTTATTGTTAAACGGTACGATCTATACGGGTCGTGATGCGGCACACAAGCGCATGGTTGACATGTTGAATAATGGTGAAGAACTGCCTGTTGATTTAAAAGGTAAGTTTATTTACTACGTGGGTCCAGTCGATCCAGTGGGTGATGAAGTGGTTGGTCCTGCTGGCCCGACAACTGCAACTCGTATGGACAAGTTTACCCGTCAAGTGTTAGAAGCAACTGGTTTATTCGGTATGATCGGAAAAGCGGACCGCGGTCCGGCTGCGATTGAAGCGATCAAAGACAATCAAGCAACTTACTTGATGGCCGTTGGTGGTGCAGCATATCTCGTATCGAAAGCAGTACGTGAAGCTGAAGTGGTTGCATTTGCTGACTTAGGTATGGAAGCGATCTATAAGTTTGTGGTTGAAGATATGCCTGTTTCTGTCGCGGTTGATGTGAATGGTACATCGATCCATGCGACAGCACCAAAAATCTGGCAAGCAAAAATTGGAAAAATTCCAGTGGTTGATGCCGCACAAGCTTAAACTCTCGCGTATAAACAAAATATAAGTGCTATTCACTTTTAAGGCATTGAGGCTAGCCTCAATGCCTTTTTAAATGTTTGATATTTGAAAATACGACAAAAACTCTATTACACTGCTTAAACATCAAAAAAGGAGAACTCTCAATATTATGCTTTATCAAAGATTTTTACTTTTATCTTCACTTGCTATTTGCTCTAGCAGCTATGCTCATACTGAACCTGACTTACAGCAACAAATAAACAGCCTAAAACAACAACTTGCTGCACTTGAAACCAAACTACACCAACAACAAACCAAAGCATTAGACAAACAAGCTGAGACCACTCGCACTGAAGCAAAAAAAAGTAAAGTCGATGTTGGCGGTGCAGTTCGTGCCAATTTAGGCATTAACTCATACGAAAAAGGTAACAAAGATCGTCATGGCGATTTTGACTTCGATATGATCGCACTCAAATTTAATGGCAATGTCGATGACATTCTACTTGGTGCAGAACTGCGCTTTTATGACTACATGACAACCGTCAAATATGCTTGGCTAGGTTATGAGTTCATGCCTAATTGGGAAATTAAAGCCGGGATTACACCTGTTCGCTTTGGTAATCAACCCTATAATTCTCATAGCTACTATTTCAGTCCGAACTATTATATCGGCTTAGAAGATGACTTTGACCTTGGGATCCTCGTTTCACGCCAAATGAAAGATAATTGGCGACTTGATTTAGGTTTCTATAAAAATGATGAATTAGGGGGCGTTGACGGTTATGTCGATGATCGTAGTAAACGCTACTCATATGATGTTGTTGGCGTACGAGCTAACGATGAAGATATTTATGCCGAACCAACGCAAAAAATCGGTGAATACAATACGCTTTCAGGTCGCATAGGTTATCAATTTGATCTCGGCGGGACCTCCAGTGAAATTGGAACATCTGCACTTTATGGTGGACTGCATGACAACCAAAAACGCGTCGGAAACTACCATGCATGGGCAGTTCATCTCAATAGTAATTATCAACGCTGGAACGTTCAATTACAGCACAGCCAATATGACTACAATGTCAACAACAATGCGGATCGTATGATTGTTGGCGCATATGGCTTCTATGACTCCATTGCAGCACAAGCCAAATCCTTAAGTGCCAATGTTGCCTATACGCTGCCCGTTTCTTTGGGTCCGATTTCACAACTGCAATTTTATAATGATTACGGCATGATTTATGACAAATCTGATAATAGCCGTGACACCTTTATGAACACTACTGGTGTTGCTGTTTCTGCAGGGAATTTCTTTAGTTACGTTGATTTTGTCAATGCAAAAAATCAACCTTTTATTGGGGGAAGCGTTGCAGGCGATAGCTCTAAAACTGAACAACGCTTTAATATTAATCTCGGCTATTATTTCTAAGCCTTAAACTTTTGCAGAAGGCACAACCAAATTGTGCTTTTCTGCATAGATAATTATGAGCACATTACCAAGTCAAAGGATTCCATAACTTAAATGGTTTGACCAAATGCACCTCTGATTTTGCATCATATTTTTCAGGTTTAAGCTCTTGAGGCTTAGAGCGAATCTTGCCAGATTCATCCTGTGCCACAAAATTATAGCTTGATGATTTTAAGCGTGTAAATGCAATTTCTTGACGAGCGACTTTTTCAGGCGTTGGCATAAATGGACCACTCGGCTCACTTCGAGAAATCTTATTTTCTTCATCATATTTAATAAAATAAGTTTGCTCAGCATCAACGCTAAAATCGATGTATTTCGGTTTTTGGAAATGTAATCCAACCAAAGGACGGCTCACGCTCAATCTGTAAGTGCCTGCGGGTAATTCTAGCCAATAATAATGATTGTGTAACAAACTTGGAATACGATGACCATTGATAAATAAGTTTGCAGCAGCGATTTCCTGACGATTCCATCGCGTATCTGGACGATAGAGATAGACCACAGCAGCTTGTTGATTTTGTGGCTTAATGGGTGAGAAATGTTGCCCTAACTTTTGATTGACCCAACCACCTACAGTGAAGCCACCGACGTGATATTGATCAAATAAACCGGGTTCTTTTTCAGTATCAACAGGTGGTAGCGTTGCGGTCAGTGCTGTTGGATTCTGTTCAACTGCCTTTTGACTCTGACAGCCAGCCAATACCCCTGCACAACATAATGACAATATTAAATAACGCATGACATCCCTCAAGGCGTTTTCTTGGATTTATTTTTAACTACGCAACACTATGCGGTTTTTTCAATTTTTTAAGATTAACACCTCAATGCCCAATTGCAAATAAAAAAAGCATGAAAAGCTAAGCCTTTCATGCTTTTTTAGATAAACGATAGATCTTTGGCGTTACGCCGATTTAGAATCTATCACTTTTAAATCTTTCTTTTCAGTGATTTCAGAATTCGTCACTTGCGGTAAACGCTCTGCTTTAAACGTCGGTTTAGCTGTACCATTGATCACCGCTTCATCCACAATCACAGTGCCCACATCTGTACGACTTGGCAAATCATACATGGTTTCAAGCAGTACATTTTCTAAAATAGAACGTAGACCACGCGCACCAGTATTACGCTCAAGTGCTTTTTTTGCCACAGCGCGTAATGCAGATTCATCAAAGACCAAGTCCACATCTTCCATCGTAAACAGATGTTGATATTGACGAGTTAACGCATTTTTAGGTTCTGTCAGAATCTGCATAAGCGCTTCCTCATCCAGTTCCTCTAAAGTTGCGATCACAGGCAAACGACCAATAAATTCAGGAATCAACCCAAACTTCACAAGATCATTTGCTTCTACCTGACGGAATAATTCTGATACTTTCTTCCGATCATCTTTATTCTTCACATCAGCCGTGAAACCAATACCGCCCTTTTCTTGACGTTGTTGAACGATTTTTTCCAAGCCTGAAAATGCACCACCACAAATGAACAGAATATTGGCAGTATCAATTTGAATAAATTCTTGCTGAGGATGCTTACGACCACCTTGTGGTGGGATAGAAGCAACCGTCCCTTCAATCATTTTCAATAATGCTTGCTGTACGCCCTCACCCGATACATCACGAGTAATGGAAGGGTTTTCAGATTTGCGTGTAATCTTATCGATTTCATCAATGTAAATAATACCTTTTTGGGCTTTCTCTACATCATAATCTGCTTTTTGCAACAGCTTCTGTACGATATTCTCAACATCTTCACCGACATAGCCTGCTTCAGTGAGTGTGGTCGCATCTGCCATCGCAAAAGGAACATCAAGTAAACGAGCAAGTGTTTGCGCAAGTAAAGTTTTACCTGAACCTGTAGGTCCAATTAGCAAAATATTACTTTTCGCAATTTCAATTTCTTGATCTTTATGACCTGATTGACCCGCTTTCAAGCGTTTATAATGGTTATAAACTGCTACAGATAAGGTTTTCTTTGCAATATCTTGTCCAATAACATACTGATCTAAGGCAGCACGTATTTCATGTGGTTTAGGCAAGGCTTTGCTTGCCCAATCACCAGCTTCGACCTGTTGACTGGTTTGTACCAAATCCAAGCAGACATCCACACACTCATTACAAATATATGCGTCCTCACCTGCAATCAGTTTCCCGACTTCAGACTGCGTTTTACCGCAAAATGAACAATGTTTTTGTCCTTGAGGATGTTCGGACATATTTACTCCAATTCTTGAATCTTTAGAAAATTACGGGCGCTTACTTAAGACTTGGTCAACTAAACCATATTCTTTAGCTGCATTTGCAGTCATGAAATTATCACGATCTGTATCACGAGCAACAGTTTCATAGTCTTGACCACTATGCTCGGCCATTAGACGATTCAAACGTTCTTTAATAAAGAGTATTTCACGTGCGTGAATTTCAATATCTGAGGCTTGACCACGGAAACCACCTAATGGTTGATGGATCATCACACGCGCATTTTCAAGACAGTAACGCTTGCCTTTGGCACCTGCATTTAACAGGAATGCACCCATTGACGCAGCTTGGCCCATACAATAAGTCACGACATCAGGTTTAATAAACTGCATAGTGTCATAAATCGCCATCCCCGCAGTCACAGAACCGCCAGGGGAATTGATATATAGATGAATATCTTTTTCTGGGTTTTCAGCTTCTAAAAACAGCATTTGCGCAACGATTAAGTTGGCCATGTTGTCTTCCACTTCCCCAGTCAAGAAAATGACACGCTCGCGTAACAGGCGTGAAAAAATATCAAATGAACGCTCACCGCGAGATGACTGCTCAACGACTACTGGAACTAAAGCATTATCAATTGTTGGAACATACATACGTTTACTTATTCCTAAATTATTGTGACACGATCTATGCCAACAATATGAGGGATAATCGATGAAATTGCAAAAGGTTCAATCTGAAATATTCGATTATTTAGACTAAAATCTGGCAATTTTTTGACAAATTAACACTTTCATAACATAGACAAAGACCGATAAAAAAAGGCGCTTACGCGCCTTTCTTCTCAACTCTTGATAGATTAGCCACGGCGAGCTTGTTGCTCTTTCAATAAGTCTTCATAGCTTACCGCTACTTCATTTACTTTAGCAGCTGCTAAAATATGATCAACAACTTGGTCTTCTAAAACCACAGCTTCAATTTGAGCACGTTGCTGTTTGTCAGTTTTAAAGTATTCAACAACTTCTGTTGGATCTTCATAAGAAGAAGCCATGTCATCGATATAAGCTTCTACACGTGCTTGATCAACTTCAAGTTTCGCATCAGCCATTACTTTGCTAACCAACACACCGAGTTTAACTGATTTTTCAGCTTGTTCTTTGAATAGCTCATCAGGAAGCATGCTGCTATCAAATGATTGCGCACCTTGAGCACCAAACTGTTGGGTAAACTGTTGGATCATTTGTTGACGTTGACGGTCAATTTCTTGAGCAACCATTGAAGCTGGTACTTCAATTTCGTTTGCAGCAACAAGCGCATCAAATGCAGCTTGTTTAATTTGGTTGCGAAGACCGTTACGGACTTCACGATCCATGTTCTTGCGAACATCAGCTTTTAACTTTTCTAAGCCTTCTTCTTCAGTCACACCAAAAATCTGTAAAAATTCAGCATCAATTTCAGGAAGCTTTGGTTTTTCAACTTGCTTCACTGTGATTTTGAATTGAGCAGCTTTACCAGCCAAGTTTTCAGCTTGGTAATCTTCAGGGAAAGTCACGTCAATAACTTTCTCTTCGCCTGCTTTCATGCCTACGATACCATCTTCAAAACCTGGGATCATACGACCTGAACCAAGTACCAGTTTAAAGTCTTCAGCCGTACCGCCTTCGAACTTCTCACCATCAACAGTACCTTCAAAGTCGAAAGTCACTTGCATGTCTTTCTTCGCCATACCTTTGGTTACAGCCCAAGTTTGACGTTGTTTTTGCAAGTTTTCGATCATGGTATCAACGTCTTTATCGTTGATTTCTGATGATTTACGCTCAATTTCCAAATCAGCAAAAGCTTTCACTTCAACTTCTGGATAAACTTCTACAGTTGCTTCGTAAACTAAAACATCATCTTTGTTTTCAACTTTTTCAATGTTCGGCATACCGACAGCATTGATTTTTTCTTGTTGAATTGCTTCAAAAACGGTGTCACGAATGATGTCATTCACAACTTCTTGATAAATGCCCGCGCCATATTCACGGCGTACTACATTTAAAGGCACTTTACCTGGACGGAAGCCGTTGATCTTCACAGTTTTGGCAGTGCGCTGTAAGCGAGCTTCAAACTGCTCGTTAACACGGCTCGTCGGTACAGAAACATTTAAACGACGGGCAACGCCCGAAACCGCTTCAGTCGTTACTTGCATGGCTTCCTCGATATATAGTTAGTAATAACAATTTTTTAAAGTGCCACATTATATGACAACTTTTCAGATATACAAAATCGGATACTAGAAATAGCCCATTATTTCCGTTTGACTGAAAAATTATATATTTTTCTTACCGATTATCACTATCCCCTACATCACATCAAGCATACAAAAAAATCAAAGTTTTTTATATTTTTTTATATTAAATAACAAATGCTTATTTTTATCGATCATTACTATAAAAATATACAACATCATCCATCGTTAATATCAATTTCAGTATATAAATTTAAATATCAATTACTTAAAAATAAAAATTCAGATAGCCATAAATAAAGATATTGATAACGATAATAATTATCATTAGACTTCACACCCACTGTTACACAGTTTAACAATTTATCCACTTTTACCGCATTATTCGTAAAAGTTTCACAAAGTTGCAAGTTCGGTTATTTACCACTTCAATTTCGGGGTTTCTCTCAATGGCAAAAATCAAAAGTCGTAAACACCTTGGTACTCCACAATTAGTTGCACTTGCTGCAAGCCTCCCCTTAACTGCACATGCCGCCACAGCACAGGAAAATGTTAAAAAACTTCCAACGATTGAAGTAAGAGCAGAAAACAGCTACAAAGCCGACGAGATAAGTTCGCCAAAATACACACAACCTTTAGTTGATACACCACAAACCATACAAGTCATCAAAAAAGAACTCTTACAAGAACAAGGCGCCGCTTCACTGATTGAAGCATTGCGTAATACTCCGGGAATCACGCTACAAATGGGGGAAAATGGGAACACTAGCGCAGGTGACACATTTCAAATGCGTGGTTTCTCGACCCAAACTTCAACCTATGTTGATGGTGTCCGTGATCTTGGTGCGGTCAGCCGTGATGTATTTAACTTAGAACAAATCGAAGTTGTAAAAGGTCCATCAGGTGCAGAAGCTGGTCGCGGTTCTGCATCAGGCTATATCAATTTAGTCACCAAATTACCGAAAGCTGAAAATAGCAGTGAGGTTTCAGCACGTTATAACACGGCTGAAAATGCACGTTTGACTGCTGACATCAACCAAGCAATCAATGAAAATGTAGCTATTCGCTTCAATGCAATGGGCCAAGATGGCGGTGTTGAAGGTCGAGATGTCGTTGAAAATAATGGTTGGGCTGTAGCTCCCTCGATTGCATTTGGTTTGAACACTGATACCCGTTTTTATTTGTATTCTCAGCATATTCGCCAACGTAACATCCCTGATGGTGGTATCCCAACCATTGGCATGAAAGGCTTCTATAATGCGGATGCTGAAATCAATAAAGCACCTGCTGTAGACCGATCAAACTATTATGGCAACATCAATGACTATGAAGATATTGATGCAGATATGATCACGGCGAAAATCGAAAGTGATTTTGGCGAGAACGTTCAATTTACCAATACCACTCGTTATGGTAAATCCCAGATGAACCGTGTTTTAACAGGTATTAATGCAATCGACAAAGATGGTTCAAGTGATCCAAAAAACTGGAAGATTGCGCGGTCGTATCAAGGTGTAAATCAAGAAAATAAGATCTTGGCCAATCTTTCAGCATTAAACTTCAACTTTAAAACAGGTGTAGTCGAACATGATCTCGTTGCAGGTTTAGAGTTTCTGCAAGAACAGCAAATATCCCGTACTTTAGCCACACAAATGCCAGGACAAACAACGATTACGCCTCCTCCAGCGAATTTATACAACCCAAATCACCATGATGAGATGCCAAAACTGGTTTACACAGGTGCTTATGGTAATGGCGAAACTCAAACAGCTGCAGCATATTTGTTTGACACGATTAAGTTGCTGAATAACCGACTACAGTTTAATGGTGGTGTCCGTGTGGATTATTACCATACCACCTATGATGCACTTGCTATTGCCGCGGCAACTGCGGTAGAAACCCCAACAGATTTAAAGGCTCATGACACATTAGTTAGTTGGAAACTTGGTAGCTTATTTAAACCTACCGAAAACAGCAGTGTGTATGCATCTTATGCGAAATCACTGACGCCTCCAGGAAGTGCAAACTTCAACCTATCTGATGCAACATCTGGCACTCAAGCGGCCAATAATCCACGTGGTAAGGCTCAAGAAACACATCACTATGAAATTGGTGGGAAATGGGATGTATTAAAGAATAAATTAGCATTGACGACTGCGGTTTATCACACTGAAAATGAAAACCAGTTTACAGTTGATCCAATTACGCTAGAACCAATGCAAGAAGGTAAAACACGTGTTCAAGGCGTAGAACTAGGTGTTGTTGGTCAAATTACCGATGCGTGGAACATTTCTGCGGGCGTTGCTCACATGAAAACCAAACAATTAGATCAAGCACGTATAAGCAATGGTAGCTTACTTAAAACTGATTCTGTGCGTTGGTCACCAGATTGGACTGCTTCGTTATGGACCACTTATGACATCGCTGGCTTTAAACTTGGTTTAGGCGCTCGTTATGTCGATGAACAAAAACGTGTTGTAGATGTAACAGACGCTCCAGCAAACATGCCAAAAGTCCCATCTTATGTGGTGTTTGATGCGATGGCAGGTTATAGCATCAACAAAAATGCCTCTGTAAACCTCAATGTTTATAACCTAGCGGATAAGGAATATATCAGCGCATTAAACAATGGTGGTAGCCGTTTTGTTTTAGGTCAACCTCGTTCAGCGGCCTTAACATTTAACTATAAGTTCTAAATGATTTATTTGTGTCTTTCAAATTAACCACAGGGTCTGTTAAAACATCAACTGCCCCCAAACACAGCTTGCTAGAAAAGGTATAATTTTCTAGCAGGCTGTTTCGTATTAGAAGGTTTTTAAAGATGATGTTGCATATTCCTGAACTATTGAACACGCAACAAGTCACTGAACTCCGTGAGCAACTCAAACTGCCTGAACTTTGGGTCAACGGCGCTCAAAGTGCGGGCGTACAAGCTCAACAGACCAAAAACAACTTACAAGTCGATATTCAAAGTGATTTATACCCATTGATTAGTCAGTCCGTATTAACGGCATTGCAACAAAATCTATTGCTTCGCTCTGCTGCACTTCCTCAACATATTCTAGTCCCTATGTTTAATTGCTATCAAAGTCATGGCAGTTATGGCAATCATGTCGACAGCGCCATCCAGTATTCATCTCAGACAGGCACTGCTATTCGCACCGATGTCTCGATTACCGTTTTTCTATCCGAACCTGATGAATATGAGGGTGGTGAACTGATTGTAGAGGACACTTATGGCAGCCATGAAGTCAAATTGGATGCAGGTGATGCCATTTTATATCCCTCTACCAGCCTACACCGCGTTGAGCCAGTGACTCAGGGTAGTCGCATTGCCGCATTCACATGGATTCAAAGCATGGTCAAAGATGATTGGCAACGCAACATGTTATTCAATTTGGATATGACCATCTTAAGACTCAGACAACAACTCGGGGATTCAGAAGAAGTTGTTGCGCTCACCAGTCATTATCATAATTTATTGAGACAATGGGGCACTTTATAATGTCTCAGACACCACTTGCACCTTTAAAGCAGATTCCGCCGCAGCTCCAAACCATTGCAGATTACGAATTGCAGGCACAACAACATATATCTCAGCCAGCGTGGCACTACTTACAAGGTGGTGCAATGAATGAAATTAGCGTGCAACAAAATCAATTGCAATTCCAAGATATCCAACTGATTCCTCGTCATTTAAATGACTTCACACACGCTCATACCCAACTCAATCTATTCGGTATCGATTATCCACATCCGATTTTTTTAGCACCGATTGGACATCAAGCGCTGTTTCATCCTCAAGCAGAGCAAGCCACGGCACTTGCAGCCGAAGTGATGCAAAGCAACTTTATACTCAGCAATTTAACCAATACCCACATATGTGACCTCAACAAAGAAAATCCACATAAGTGGTTTCAATTATATTGGCAAGGTGATCGAGAACGCGCTTTAGACCTGATTAAAATTGCTAAGGAAAACAACTTTAAAGCCATTGTGCTCACTGTAGACGCGCCGCATACAGGGATTCGAGATCGGGAACGTAAAATTGATTTTCGACTTCCAATAGACTTGCCCCACCCTCATCATCAAGCTCCACAACTGATTCAAACTTTAGCTGATCATCAGCATTCAATTTTTCAGGGGCTGATGAAATACGCACCAACATGGGATGATATCGCATGGTTGGTCAAGCAGACTGATTTGCCTGTGATACTGAAAGGTATCCTCCACCCTGCCGATGCGCAAAAAGCATTAGAATATGGTGTCTCAGGTCTGATCGTCTCTAATCATGGTGGACGCGTATTAGATACCACCATCCCACCGTTGATTGCGCTTGAAAAGATTCGAGCTGTCGTTCCCACAGACTATCCAGTATTATTGGATGGTGGGATTCGTCGAGGTTCGGATGTATTTAAAGCCATTGCTTTAGGCGCATCTGCGGTTTTGATTGGTCGTCCTTATATCTATGGTTTGGCAACGGCGGGAGCTTTAGGCGTTGCGCATGTGATCAAAATTTTAAAAGAAGAATTCGAAATTAGCATGGCATTGATGGGAACAGCCACCATAAAAGACATTAACCAAGATTTTATTTATCGGAAATAGTAGAAATATCGGAAAATATTTTCAATATTTTTCGATTCAGTGCAAAAATAGGAATTTTTTTTTGGTTTATTCCAATTAAAATGCTTATACACCTTTGCAGTCGCTTGTATTTTCACCTAGACTGATTTTGATTAGATGATTAATATAGCTGCAAAACCAAATAACTGATTTGAATGGTAGATAATGAAAACAAATCACGGCATTACCGATCCGTCATATACAAAACATCTCGCTGCTCTCCTGATGCTGCGCCTCGCGCGCGTATAAATCTTTTTGCCTAGTTCTTTAGGCACTCGAAACACAAATCCTCTTTAAATTGATTCTGATAGACACCATATATATTTATAGTAGGTTGCATTTAGACTAAACATGCAACCCTTGCTATAACAAGGAGTTACCTAATGATGTTGGCTGACCCAAGCAAAAAATACCGCCGTATGTACCAACGAGTGGATTTACCAGATCGTCAATGGCCGAATAATGAAATCAACCAAGCACCGATTTGGATGAGTACAGACCTTCGTGACGGTAACCAAGCGATTTTTGAACCGATGAACATGGAACAAAAATTCAAAATGTTCAATATGTTGGTCAAAATTGGCTTCAAACACATTGAAATTGGTTTTCCATCTGCATCTCAAATTGACTTCGACTTTGCTCGTAAATTAATTGAAGAAAACTTGATTCCAGATGATGTCTATATCGAAGTTTTGGTTCAAGCGCGTGATCATTTGATCGAACGTACTTTTGAAGCATTAGTCGGAGCAAAACGCGCGATTGTGCATATCTACAACTCAAACTCACCGACCTTCCGTCAAAAAGTATTGAATGTCGATGCAAACGGCGCAAAACAACTTGCGATGAATGCGGCTAATAAAGTCAAAGAATATGCTGCACAATATCCTGCGACTGAATGGGTTTTCCAATATAGTCCAGAATGTTTCTCTGCAACTGAATTAGAAGTCGCGAAAGACGTCTGCGATGCGGTTACTGAAATTTGGGAAGCATCACCAAGCAATAAAGTCATTTTGAATTTGCCTGCAACGGTCGAAGTTTCAACACCAAATGTCTATGCCGATCAAATCGAATGGATGCATCGCAACTTAGCACGTCGTGAGGGCGTGATTATCTCAGTTCACTGTCACAATGACCGTGGTTGTGGTATTGCTGCGTCAGAATTAGCGATTATGGCAGGTGCTGACCGAGTCGAAGGCTGTGTCTTTGGCAACGGTGAACGCACAGGAAATGTTGATGTTGCGGCGATGGCATTGAACATGTATAGCCAAGGTGTTGCGCCAAACTTAGATTTTTCAAATATCAATGAAATCATTGCCACTGTTGAAGAATGTACGGGCTTACCTGTGCATCCACGTCATCCATATGCAGGCGATTTGGTCTTCACAGCTTTCTCTGGTTCTCACCAAGATGCCATCAAAAAAGGCTTCGAATTCCAAAAAGACCAAGAAATGTGGGATATGCCTTACTTACCAATTGATCCGAAAGATTTAGGTCGTGACTACGATGCGGTGATTCGTGTCAACAGCCAATCAGGTAAAGGTGGTATTGCATACTTGTTAGAGTCGAATTATAACGTGGCTTTACCACGACGCGTGCAAATCGAATTTAGCCAGATCGTACAACAGTATACCGATGAAAATGAGACTGAAATCAGTGCACATCAGATTTGGCAATTATTCCAAGACACGTATGTAGATGTGAAAAACAGTCATTATCAAACTAAACATTATCAATTGTCTGATATCAATGGCAAACAAATCATTGAGTTAGATATTGAAATCGAAGGCGAAGTTCAACGTCTCCGTGGTGAAGGAAATGGTCCAATCTCTGCCATGTTAGATGCCTTACAATTACCAATCGATGTGGTGAACTACGAAGAACGTAGTATCAGTTCTGGTGCAAATGCAAAAGCACTTGCGTTGATCGAAATCCAAGTCAAAGGTACAGGTAAGAGTGCATTCGGTGCAGGCGTTCACGACAATATTGTCACCGCATCTATCGAAGCGATTATTGCATGTACCAACCGATTGATTGAGCAAGGCGTATTAACTACTGAACAGGTGGTTGCCGCAGCCATCTAAGGTATTGATGATTCAACCTATTTAAATATCGAAAAAATGACTTTTGAAAGGGTACCTGAATTGGTATCCTTTTATTATTGATTAAGAAACTTTATACAAGGCGAATCATTCTCGTGTCTTTTCCATCGGATTCAGTGGGTTTAGTCACACCACAAAAAATTTCATTTGAAGCTCCATTAGAGCTTGAGTGCGGACGGATTTTGCCTCGTTTCGACCTGATGGTTGAAACCTATGGAACACTCAATGCAGATCACTCCAATGCAATCTTAGTCTGCCATGCATTGTCAGGACATCATCATGCTGCTGGATTTCATCATGAAGATGATAAAAAAGCAGGTTGGTGGGACGGATGTATTGGACCTGGGAAAGCAATTGATACCAATCACTTTTTTGTGGTCTCTTTAAACAATATCGGTGGATGTAACGGCTCAACGGGTCCGACATCGCCAAATCCAGAAAATGAAAATCGTCCCTATGGTCCAGACTTCCCGTTAGTGACGGTTCGTGACTGGGTCAAAACCCAAGCCATGTTGTCTGATCGTTTAGGCATTGAGGTTTGGTATGCCATTATCGGTGGCTCACTCGGTGGAATGCAGGCCTTACAATGGTCTCTCGATTATCCAGATCGCCTAAAAAAATGTGCAATTATCGCCAGTGCGCCAAAGCTTTCTGCCCAAAATATTGCCTTTAATGAAGTTGCGCGCCAGTCTATTCTTTCTGATCCAGACTTCCATCATGGACGTTATTTGGAAAATGATAGCTATCCAAAACGTGGTTTGATTTTGGCTCGGATGGTCGGTCATATCACCTATCTATCTGAAGAAGCCATGAAACAAAAATTTGGTCGCGATCTAAAATCGGGCAAATTTATGTATGGTTTTGACGTTGAGTTTCAAGTCGAAAGCTACTTGCGTTATCAAGGCGAACAATTCAGTCGCAATTTTGATGCAAATACTTACTTGATTATGACCAAGGCATTGGATTATTTTGATCCCTCTCGCGAATATGAGCATTCATTAACGAAAGCGATGCGTAAACCGAAATGCCAATTTTTAGTGATTTCATTTACCACCGATTGGCGTTTTAGTCCAAGCCGATCTCAGGAAATCGTGGATGCCTTGATTGATAATCATCAGCCTGTCAGCTATTTAGATATTGATGCTGAACAAGGTCATGACTCTTTCTTGTTCCCGATTCCGCTGTATGTGAAAACATTACGCGCATTTTTAGGTGGAGAGCAGCAGTTGCAATCGACCCATTTGGAGGCAATCTAATGCGTATAGACCAACAACTGGCCGAAAAATGGATTACTCCGAATACCAGCGTGCTCGATTTGGGTTGTGGGGATGGTGAATTATTGGCTCATATGAGCAAACAACACAATATTCGCGCTTATGGCTTAGAAATTGATCAAGAAAAGATTGCAATTGCCATCAGTCGGGGGTTAAATATTATTCAACAGGACTTGAATTTAGGTTTAAGCCGGTTTGCTGACCAATCTTTTGACTCAGTGGTTATGGCACAAGCTTTGCAAGCTGTAGATGCACCAGATGTATTACTTCGTGATATGGTGCGTGTTGGCAAACAGGCGATTATTACTTTTCCGAACTTTGCGTATTGGAAGACGCGTTCTTTTCTTGCGTTAAAAGGGAAAATGCCTGTTTCGGAAGCGTTGCCTTATATGTGGTATAACACCCCGAATATTCATTTATGTACTTTCCGAGACTTCGAAGCATTATGTGCTGAGAATCGGATTAAAATTATTAATCGACTTGCCGTTAATGGTGACCAACAAGGTAGTGTGCTCAGCAAGCATATGCCGAACCTATTTGGTGAAGTCGCAATTTATCGAGTGAGCGCACTATGAAAAAGACATTTATCAGCACCTTTTTGTTTGGTCTGATCAGTATACAAGCGCATGCTGACTATGTTGCTCAACCCCAATCGGTTGCAACACAAGCAGCACGATACTCAGTGATGAGTATCGGTGAATTACAAAGCGCAGCCAAAGCTGGTCAGGCAGGAGCACAATTTTATCTCGCAACACGCTACCAATATGGTAAAGATGTTGCAAAAGATGAGAAACAAGCATTTGCGCTATTTAAAGCCGCAGCCGATAAAGGCATCTCAGCAGCTCAGCTCAATGTGGGTCGCATGTATGCAGATGGTATTGGTATCAAAAAAGATGAAGTCTTAGCGCGTAAGTATTTTGAAAAAGCGGCAAGTAATGGTGATAACCGTGCCAGCTTTAATCTTGCCATGATGGAAGAACAGAAGAAAAACTATATGGGTGCTTATCAATGGTATGAGCTTTCAACACGTGATGGCATGCTTGATACTAAAGTAATTAGCCTTTCTGAAGGTAAAAAAACAGCTTTGGCTGCAAACTTGACTCAAGAACAGATTCGTACTGCGCGTGATCGTGCTGATCGATGGATTCAAGCACAGTAATTATTATATTTTGTTGTACTAAAACCGACGGATTAATGAAGTCGGTTTTTTAATACGTGAGAAAACCTTGCAGATCAGCTCAGTTTTCCGCGGAGACCTCGCGTATGATAATAGTCTGCTGAGTATCCTTTTAGATGACTTTCTTAAATGCCAAACGTAAAAAAAGCACTATAAAGTGCTTTTTTTGAATGCTGGGTTACTTATTAAAGAGCAACGATATTCACAGCATTTGGGCCTTTTTGACCTTGAGCGATACTGAATGAAACTTGTTGGCCTTCAAACAAAGTTTTGAAACCTGAGTTTGCAATTTCGCTGAAATGAGCGAAAACGTCTGGACCTGATTCTTGTTGAATAAAACCAAAACCTTTAGTTTCGTTAAACCACTTCACTGTACCAGTAACTGTTGTAGTAGACATAATATTATCCTATTGAATTTTAACATTTTAGCCATGTTATTACGGCTAATGATAACTTTGAAAAATAATGAAGAATTGAGCTTGATATCTGTAAAAAACGAAGGATTATGACTAAAACTGCGATACTTAGAGAAGATTAACCAAAACAATAATTTTTCTAGTTAAGTGAATCATACATGAAAAAAATAAATATTCAAGTTTTTTTATATCTTATATTATCTAATTGAATAAATGATAAAAAATAAAATCAATTACTTTAACCTTTTCAATGCACTTGCACGCTTTCGGTTAAAAACATTTTTTCTCAACATCCCCAATCTCCTACTCATTAAGATAATTTAACTACTCTCATACTTAAAAAGTCACTAAAATCTTCGCTATTCAATCTAGATATTCCGATCAAACATGTCTACTCCACATTGGCTACAACACGGTAGTCTCGTCCTTGCGAGCAATAACAAAGGTAAAGTTGCCGAATTTGAGCAGCTGTTTCAGCAACTCGATCTATCCATCGACATTATTCCTCAAGGTGAACTCAATATTGAAGATGCCATTGAAGATGGTTTGAGCTTCGTTGAAAATGCCATTATCAAAGCACGTCATGCAGCAAGAATTTCTGGCAAACCAGCAATTGCAGATGACTCAGGTCTATGTGTACCGATTTTAGGCGGTGCACCTGGGATTTATTCTGCACGTTATGCAGGTGAACATGGCAACGATGCTGCTAACAATCAAAAACTGTTAGCTGATCTTAAACCATTGCGTAAAAAAGATCAGACCATTGAAGGAATGTTCGTTTGTGTGTTGGCTTTAGTCACGCATGCAGATGATCCTCTTCCACAAATTTTCCAAGGGATTTGGAAAGGTGAGATTCTAGAAGCCGCACGTGGTGAAAATGGTTTTGGTTATGACCCATTATTCTGGGTATCTGAACTGCAGCTTTCCAGTGCAGAACTCAGCAAAATAGAGAAAAATAAAATCAGCCATCGTGGTCAAGCGATGCAACTTTTTAAAGCGAGCCTACGCTAATATTGACAGGAGCCCGAAACATATATTCGGGCTTCTTTCTTTTTATAAAAATCATCCCTCTGTTCATTGTCTTAAAATTGCAATATTAGTGTCACACCGCTGTCATGCCAAACTGTTGAGATATAACCAAAGTTTTATAGGAATATGGTTATGGCTGGTTTATCAATTTGGCATGTACTTATTTTTGCAGTAGTGGTTATTTTACTGTTCGGTACATCAAAGCTTAAGAACTTAGGTAAAGATGTTGGTGGGGCTGTGAAAGATTTTAAAAAATCGATCAAAGAAGACGAAGAAGCCACAACTGCTCTAAATGAACCTCGTACCATTGATGCTCAAGTCAAAAGTACTGAAAGCTCAATAAAAAGCTAAGCGAGCGCCATTATGCTGAATTTGGGAATGTCCGAACTGCTTGCGTTCGGCATTATTGCTTTACTGGTACTCGGGCCTGATAAGCTACCTGAAGCCGCTCGTTTTGTGGGGAAATGGTATGCAAAAATTAAGCGTCTGGTCAGTAACGTTCAAAATGATATCGATCGTGAATTACGCTTGTCTGAGCTACGTGAACAAATGCAAAAAGAAATGCAACGTATCGCTGAACTTGAGCAAAAGATGCAAGCTCAGATGACCTCATTTGAACACCAAAAAGTCTCTTTAGAAGATGAACCTCAAACTGCGGTATCCAAAAACAATCGCACACCACTTCATTACCATTATTTATTACATCCAGTGGCATGCGTTTATCTACCGAAGTTTGCACTCTTACACATGGCATCTCCGACTCCGCATTCACAATTTGATTTAACCTCTTCAACTCCTGAATTAAAGGTGGCGGTATGAGTTCACCATCAAGTTCTCCATTAACCCAAACCACTTTGGGGAATGATGATCAAGACGCTAAGCTTGAAGAAATGCCGATAACCAAGCATCTCATGATTTTGCGTCGACATTTATTTAAAATGGTTGCCGCAATACTGGTTCTGTTTTTCTGTTTGTTGCCTTTTGCAAATCGGACCTACCAAATACTTTCAGAGCCGCTAAGAGCGCAGTTACCCGTCAACTCATCCATGATTGCGACCGATGTCACCGCGACATTTATGGCACCCTTTAAATTGAATTTCTTTGTCGCACTGATGCTGGTTATGCCCTTTATCATTTATCAAATTTGGTCCTATGCCAAACCTGCACTGTATGAAAAAGAAAAATCATTGGCTCTGCCCTTATTGATTAGTAGCATTGCTTTGTTTTATATCGGTATTGCGTTTGCGTATTTCATCGCCTTGCCTTCTATTTTGCATTTCTTTATCAGTGTCTCGCCTGAAACCGTAGCACCAATGACAGACATCAACAGTTATTTGGCTTTTTGTTTGAAGCTATTTATCGTGTTTGGTCTAACTTTTGAAATTCCAGTGATTACCTTATTGCTTATTTTAATTGGTGTAGTCACTACCCAAAGTCTGATCGAGAAACGGCGCTTTATTATTGTAGGTTGCTTCTTTGTCTCCATGTTTGTTACGCCGCCTGATGCCATTTCTATGATTATGTTGGCTGTACCGATGTGGTTACTTTTTGAATTGGGCTTATTCTTTGGAAGAATCATCGAAAAAAGAAAAGAAGTATAATTTCCGTTGTATAAAAACAAGTGGTTTTCCAAACAGGTCCTAGACCTGTTTTTTTTGACCAAATTTTAAATTATTAATTGATTTTTAATGTATTTGTCACATAAGTGTCAAGGCAACGTCACAATTTCAATCTAAGTTAAAGGCGGGAAATTTTTTTAATGCACTTATAAACTTAGGATGATTCCATGACACAGCTGACGCCATATCATGAAGACCAAGAACTGGATAATAACACTTCGGCTAATATCCATTTCCGTGACATTTTAGAACAACATATTAGTCGCCGTAGCCTCATCACCAAAACAGCAAGCGGCGCTGTCGCATTGACATTGGCATCAACATTAACCGGCTGTAATGATAGCGATAATAAAAATAACAATTCCGGTGGCGGCACAACAACGCCTGTTGATCCTAATAAAAAACCAGAAAAACTTAATTTCACCGCTGTACCAAAAAATCTTAACGATATTGTCACCGTACCAGAAGACTATCAAGCAGATGTGATTTATGCCTTAGGTGATTCAATTAATCCAAGTTATGCAGAATGGGATGACAACAGTATTCCATCAGGACCAAGCTTTCAGTTCCGTTCAGGTGACTGCCATGATGGTATGAGCTATTTTGGATTAAATACTGCAACTGGTCGTTATGATGAACAACAATCTAATGATGGCTTGTTAGTCCTCAACCACGAATATATCAACCCAACATTCTTGCATCCTCAAGGTCCAACCAAAGTAGATGGTCGCCGTCCAGAAGATGAAGTGATTCGTGAAGTAAATGCACATGGTGTCTCAATCATTCATGTTAAAAAAGATACCAAAACTCAAAAGGTTGAATTGGTAAAAAACTCTGTGTACAACCGTCGTATCACAGGTTCAACCTTGATGGAATTTGCTGGTCCTGCGGCAGGTAATGCACTATTAGCAACCAAGTTCTCACCATCAGGAGTACAAACACGCGGCACGCATAACAACTGCGGTAATGGTTATACGCCGTGGGGAACCTACCTCACAACTGAAGAAAACTTTATTGGTTATTTTGCACGTAGCGCAACTGATGATGCAGCACGTCGCCCAGAAGAAATCGTGGCACTTCAACGTTATGGTTTGAAAGCAGGTTCTAGTACTCGTTATGGCTGGGAAACAGCACTCGGACAAGTGGACTCACAAGACCTATATGATCGCTGGAATGCTGATGTAAAAGCAGAACAAGCAGCACAAGACTATCGTAATGCACCAAACACCTTTGGTTGGATGGTGGAAATTGATCCATTTGATAATCGCCAAGCCCCTGTAAAACGTACTGCTCTAGGACGTTTTGCTCATGAAGACTGCCGTACCAGTCGCGTTATTGAAGGTGAAAATCTAGCCTTTTATATGGGTGATGACTCACGTGGTGAATATATCTATAAATTTGTTTCCGATGCGAAATGGGATCCAAAAGATGTAAATGGTGGCTATCGCGCTGGCGATAAGTACATGAATGCTGGAAAGTTTTATGTTGCTAAATTCAATAATGATGGTACTGGTCAATGGGTTGAGCTTAGCTATGGTAAAAATGGCTTAAATGAAAGCAATGCAGCGTACCCATTTAAATCTCAAGCGGATGTGGTGACCTTTGCTCGTCTGGCAGCGGACTCAGTAGGCGCAACCAAGATGGATCGCCCAGAATGGTGTGCAGTCAACCCAGTCAATGGTGAAGTGTATGTGACACTGACCAACAACTCAAATCGTGGTTCAAGCTATCCAACCGATGCCGCTAACCCGCGTCATTATGAAGACTTGAAAAACAACGAAAAAGTACAAAAAGGGAACGTTAACGGTCATATTATCCGTTTCCGTGAAGCAGATGATAAAACTACGGCTGAAAGCTTTAAGTGGGATATCTACTTATTTGGTGCGGAAGCAGCCATGGCAGCCAATATCAACCTTTCTGGCTTGACAGATCAAAATGACTTCTCATCACCAGATGGTATGTGGTTCGACCCTCGTGGCGTGCTTTGGATTCAGACTGATGACGGCGCTTATACTGATGTCACTAACTGTATGATGCTTGCAGCGCTACCAGGTCAAGTTAGTGATGGTAGTAAAGCTACAACCTCGAATGGAACTGAAACCATTGTCGGTGCCAAAGTGAATGATGAAAATCTACGTCGATTCCTTACAGGTCCTAAAGAGTGTGAAATCACGGGTGTTACCATGACGCCTGACTACAAAGCCATTTTCATTAATGTACAACATCCAGGTGAAGACTCTAAGAGTTATGCTGCACCAACCAGTAATTGGCCTGCGACCCAAACTAATCCAAATAATACAACTGCTCGCCCGCGCTCAGCAACGGTGGTAATCACACGTAAAGACGGTGGTGTGATTGCTGGCTAATCGCCAACCTCACCCAACAAACATTACAATGCCAACCTTCGGGTTGGCATTGGCTATTTCAGTAGCGTAATATGTTGACGCACAATATTTCCTTGCTGCTCCCCTTGTTGTTCTTTTTCCAACCATTGCCATTGTTTTGGTGTCATGCGTAAAAAATTTGAACAGCGTGTGCCATAAATGGGGCTTTGAATAAACGTTGAAGAAAGTAAGGCTTCCATCTCCGAACTAATACCCGTATCGGGTAACAACTCTGGGATAACTTTTCGTTCATCTTCTAAAATATCCCAGATGGCATATTCTAAATCTGTTTCTGAAATCTTTGGTTGCTGTAACATCGGCAAAAATTCTTGGGTAAAGCGCTTACGCAAATGCATGGTCTTCTTCCAATCTTCGGACATTAAGCCATTGGAAACCACATAAACACCTTTGGCCAAAACTTGTGGTGCTTCTCCGCGATTGCTCATATAAACAGCTTGTTGTGTATCCCCCACAAATAAATTAAAGCCCGCATAGTCTTGTTGTTTTTGTTCTAACATTTGAGCATAACGAATCGGCGCTAAATCGCTTTCAAGGAAATCTTGAATCAAATGTCCTCTTGAAGTCTGATACTGCTGCTGATCACGGCCGTTACGAAAATTAGTTACGATCGCCCAACGACCCGATGCCGTCACCCCCATCCATGTACCACCCGATTGCAGATCCTGCCCTGCCACGATCGAACTATTTTCCCATGCGTGCAAAGCAACACTTGGGCGATGATAAAACTCATCTCGATTTGAAATTAAACACAGTGGCAGTTCCTCCAGAACTTGCCATGCAAACGCGACAATACACATTGATCTTGTTCTCTTATCTTAAGGACTGTTGACTTTCACATTGAATGTACAACATTTTTCATATCATTCCGCTACAATTTGGTCAAAACTTAATTTCAAATTCTAAACTGAGGAACAGCGATGCTGACCTATCCAAATATTGATCCAGTTGCACTGAGCTTAGGACCAGTACAGGTGCACTGGTACGGACTCATGTACCTGTTGGCTTTTTTATGTGCTTGGGGGCTCGCCTCTTATCGCGCTAAGCAACGTGATGGCTGGACGGGAGATATGGTTTCAGATCTCGTCTTTTATGGTGCACTCGGCGTCGTACTGGGTGGTCGCGTTGGCTATGTACTGTTTTATGAGTTTGCGAAATTCTTAGAAAATCCACTGTGGTTGTTCCAAGTATGGACAGGTGGCATGAGCTTCCACGGCGGCTTTCTCGGCGTGGTAATTGCCATGTTATTTTGGTGTAAAAAATACCAAAAGACATGGTTTCAGACCTTGGACTTTATTGCTCCTTGTGTACCGACAGGTTTGATGTTTGGTCGTATTGGTAATTTCATTGGTGGCGAACTGTATGGTCGTCAAGTTCAAGACCCGAGTTATCCATTTGGCATGATTTTCCCAACAGATCCATTGGGTTTGGTACGTCACCCCTCACAGCTTTACCAAGCGATTTGTGAAGGCTTAATTCTATTTATTGTACTGTGGTGGTTTAGTGCTAAACCTCGTCCGCGTATGGCTGTTTCAGCAGTATTCTTGATGGGTTATGGTGTTGCACGTTTCTTTATGGAGTTTTTCCGCCAACCCGATGCAGATCAAGGCTTCATCTTATTTGGCTGGATGACCAAAGGTCAAATCCTGAGTTTCCCGATGATTATTATTGGACTCTGGATGATTTGGTATGCATACCGTAAAAATATCTATGATTGGCAACTGAAAAAATAAAAATCATGGGAGCAGATGCTCCCATTTTTTATGACTTTAAAATAGTTTTTTAACTACTTCACCTAGGCGTTTGCCTTGGGCTTCACATAAGACTTTTTCATCTTGACTCAAGCCCTGATCATGGCGTGGTCCACTGACATGACTCGCACCGTAAGGCGTTCCACCTGTTTTGGTATTTGACAACGCAGGGATCGAATTCGGTAAACCTAAAATCATCATGCCGTGGTGAAATAACGGCGGCAACATCGTCAATAAAGTACTCTCCTGCCCACCATGCATCGAACCCGAAGAGGTAAAGACACAAGCAGGTTTGTTATGCAAAGCACCATTGAGCCATAGACTGGTGGTTTGATCCCAAAAGTATTTCATCTCACTGGCCATATTGCCAAAACGTGTGGGTGAGCCCAGCGCCAATCCCGAACAATGGGTCAGATCATCTAGCGTACAATAAATATCGCCCTCTTCGGGAATACTTGCTTCAGTTTGCGTCACAACTGTTGCCAGATTAGGCACTGTTCGGATACGTGCTGTCACACCTACAGACTCAATCCCATCTGCAATCAGATGTGCCATTTGCTTGGTTGAGCCGTACTTACTGTAATAAAGAACAAGAATGTAAGGTTGCATCGCTTTCAAGATTTTTGTTAACTTAAAAAAGATATTATACGATTAATGCCAATCTATTCGCTGTTTTGTGTATTGATCAATCCAAAATCTTCCCGAAGCCCTCTTTCAAAAGAGGAAGATTTAAAAAATAACTAGGATAGAACCCATGATCTTAAACCGTTATCTAAAAAAACTGAATTTTTTAGAAAAAACATGGTTTCAATTTATTGTCTTTGTGTTACGCCGTTTTGAGGCTGATCGTTGTCGAGAACAAGCAGGGTCTTTGACCTATACCACGCTCTTTGCTGTTGTCCCAATGCTTACCGTTTTTTTGGTGATTATTTCTTCTATTAAAGCTTTAGAGCCTGCTAGGCAGCAGCTGCAACAACTGATTTATAGTAATTTCTTGCCAAAAAGTACCATTGCCTTTGATAAAGCCTTAAGTGCTTTTACTGATAAATCAAGTAATCTCACCATCATCGGTATCTTATTCTTATTTGTCACCACTGTACTGATGTTGTCCTCGATTGAAAATGTATTTAATCGCATTTGGCGTGTGAAAGAGACACGTTCGGGTCTAGTCGGTTTTATGCGTTACTGGACTATTATTTCTTTAGGACCAATCCTTTTAGGCAGTGCATTTGTACTTTCTTCCGCTGTCGCATCCATGAATATCCTCAGCAATAATTTTGCAGGCTATCAACTTGATGGTGCTTTTCTGTTATGGCTAATTTCGTTTTTATTAACGGTCTTTGGTTTCTTTATTTTATATTGGACCATACCGAATCGTAATGTGCCGATTGTCTCCGCGATCATTGCCGCTTGTTTCAGTGCAACTGTGTTTGAAATCTTAAAGCGTTTATTTGGCTGGATCATGAGTAATTTCACCAGCTATGAAATTGTGTATGGTGCTTTCGCGGCGATCCCTATTTTTCTACTTTGGATTTTTCTGTCTTGGAACATCATTTTATTAGGCGTAGAAATCAGTTATGCGCTGACCGCATTCCATTCGGGCAAAGAACAAAAACGTCATCCAATCATGATGTTATTGGATATCTTAGAGTTGTTCTATAAAAAACAGCAAGTCGGCAACAGCGTGAGTGAACATGAGCTACTCGATATTGTGGGTCGTGGCGAGCTCGGGCGTTTACCCTCATATATCCTACAATTAGAAGCGCAAAATCTGATTAAACGAACAGATAACGATGAGTATGTATTGGTGCGTAATCTAGCACAGGTTGATTTTTGGAGTTTCTTTACCGCGCTCCCTTATCCGCTTCCATTAAGAGATGATGTATCCAATGTGCATCAGGATGATGAGTGGATGGAAAAAATCGGGCCAGCATTGATTGAAAGTAATGATTATTTGGCAGCCAAACTTTCGATTCCCCTTTCAACGATTTTTGAATCGAAATAACATAAAAGACCTCGATATGAGGTCTTTTTTTATTTCCTTAACCAGCCTTGCAAGCTCACCACCATGATGCCCATCAATACCAGAATTGAACCAAGTACGAAATTAGGTTCAATTCGCTCACCTAACAACCACATCCCAAACACAATACCGAACAACGGTGTTAAAAAAGAGAATACGCCTAAGCGAGATGCTAAATAATTTCTAAGCAACCAAAACCAAGCTAAAAAGCTCGCAAAAGACACCACCAACGTATGGAATGCCAAGCTGCCGATCACTAAGGGAGTAAAATGAATACTCGCTTGTCCTAAAAATACCGCCAATCCAAACAGTAAAATAAAACTACCAGCCAATTGGTAGAATAATGTTTGTGTCACAGCAGCTTGCGCCAAAGAAGATAAGCGTACGGTGATCGTAGTTGCTGCCCAAGCAATACCCGCTGCCAATGCCAACAAATCCCCCCAAAGCATTTGTTGCTCGATCAGCGAAGCAGTTCCTTGTTGTCCTCGGATAAACGTCACGACGATTCCAATAAAAGCCAGAGCAATGCCACTCCATTGCAACAGACTTAAACGCTCAGAGGGTAGTTTCCAGTGTAAACCCAACGCTACAAAAATCGGTGCGGTATACAGCAAAACTACAGCATGTGAAGCCGAGGTCCATTGCAATGCCTGCGCCAATAAGAAGAACTCTAAAGAAAATAAAAAAGCAACCAAAGCACCTGCTTTCAGGTTCTGTCGATTAAAGAGCTCAGCCGTTTTATCCAAACACAATAAAGGCAATAGTAGGATTGCAGCTAAACCCGAACGTAAAGCAATTTGCATTAAGGGAGAAATATCAGGCGCAGCCATTTTTAAGATGACTTGTTGTAGCCCCCAAATCATACAGAGACCGATCATAAGGCCTGATGCTCGTGCATCTAATGTTTTACGCTCATCCATCGTCAGCTCCCAATTTTATAATTAGAAAGCCAATATAAAGCTGTCGTATTTTGATGATATAGTGAAATTCAGACAATGCATGCATGTTTTCAGGCAATTCTCATATTATGAAAAAATCAGCACAACGCATCCAAGATTTTCATGAACTTCCTGCATACGATGATATTCCTGCATCATTGTGGTTACGTATTCGTGATGCACCTGCTGAAACGTTTTACCCAAAACATGCGCACGCATGGGGAGAATTTATTTATACTTTTGATGGGGTACTTGAGGTCAGTATTGATCAGATTCACTACCTTACCCCTCCTCCGTACGGCATTTGGCTGCCTCCTCATTTACAACATAGTGGTATCAATCGTAACGAAGTGACTCACTGTACCTTATATGTACATGAAAGCCTGTGTCAAAATATGCCGCAGCAAGCTGGCATTTTACTGACAGCGCCACTGGTTCCTGCCTTGCTGGAACACATTCGAAAGCACCCATTCTCAGAACAGGACCCTGAGTATTTACGACTACTACAAGTATTATTGGATTCACTCACACATGCTGAACTGGTCGGAAGTTATTTACCCACCACACAACATCCCGCCTTATCAAAAATATTAAGCCACTTACACCACTATCCTGCCGACAACAGTACGCTAGTGCAACTCGCCAACATGATTAACATGACCGAACGAACCTTAGCGCGTTATAGCCAAAAGGAGCTTGGCATGTCGCTGCACGAATGGCGGCAACGTCTCAAAGTAATGAAAGCAATGTCGATGCTCAATCAAGGTAAAACCATAGAAAGCATCGCATTGGATTTAGGCTATGCCAGTTCATCCGCTTTTATATATATGTTTAAACGCTGGATGCACTTTACCCCAGACCAGTTCCGCAAGTTATATCAAGGACGCTAATTCAGGCGAATCAACTGTCTGGTTCATTTTTTAACAATAAAAAAGGCGCTGATATCTGAATATCAACGCCATACTATTAACAGTTATGCTTTGACAAATGTATCCCAGTCATATTCACCCGTTTGGGTGATCAATTTCATCGTCAGTTGATCATTTGGCTTGAGCGCACCAACTCCAGCAGGGGTACCGGTCATGATTACATCACCAGACTCCAAGCTAAATGATTGATTAATTTCAACCAATAATGCCCCGATATCAAACAACATATCTCGACTAAAACCATGCTGGCGTTCTTCGCCATTGATCATCAAAATAAGCTCTAACTCTTGTAAGTCCCCGATTTCATCAGTTTCGACCCAATCCGCAAGTATACATGCACCGTCAAAAGCCTTAGCACGCTCCCACGGTTCTCCTTTGCTCTTTAAATCACTTTGCAAATCACGCAAAGTTAAATCCAAACCCAGTGTAATCGCGCCGACAGCTTCTAAAGCTTTTTCCCGATCTGTTTCTTGAGATAAAGGATGGGCAATATGCAAACAAATTTCACATTCAAAATGACACTCGCCTAATGCCTGATTCCAACTAATCCCTTGCGCTAGAGAACCCAAACTGCTTGGTGGTTTCATAAATAAGATCGGACGATCTGGGATCACATTACCCAACTCTTTCGCGTGTTCGGCATAGTTTCGACCAACGCAGACAATTTTTGAAGGACGTGAATTCATAGAAGCTCCTTGTTCTTTTGAACCGTTATTTATTTTTTAAAACTATTTTCAAATTTACTTTGATCAGTAGGATTTGAAAAAGCGCGTTTCGGTATGATGACCACTGTTTTCGTTTTTAGTTCTAACATATAAGTCAGCTTACCAGTAATGAAAGACTGTACTTCATTATAAGCTGCTGTTTGCTTTTTACCCCCAGCATACAGATCAAAGTGGTCTTGATATAAATCAATGCCTTGTTCACTTTTTCCAAATTGATAACGCACAAATTGTCGTTTAAACAACATCGGAAGTAACCAAAACCGCATCACGCCTTGCATCATCAAGAAAAACACACCCAATATCACATAATACCGACCAACATCGGTGAAACCTAAATAAATACCCCACAAAATAATCGCAATACTGATGGCGGGTGTCAGAAACCGAGTGATCGGTTTTTTGCCAAACGTAATCAAAGCAAAACCATCTTGAGATTCTTCTAGAGTTAGATAATAGCGCGCAGAGAGTGTTGGACGTTGTTCAGACATAGCGTTCAATAGGTTGATTATAGACAGACATAGATACTACACCAGTTTGTTGCAATTCATGTCGTTTTACATAATAGAGCTTTTGTCCATACACAAAAAAGTTATAAATTGACCAGTTCAGATCACCTATAAAAATCAAAGGAATGTGATGTCTCGTTTAATTGCTCTGTTTACCATTTTTCTATGTTGCCTGACACAACATAGTTTTGCACAGCTTGTTACATGGACGGATAATATCCCTAGTGCTTTGCAACCCTTTCAAAATAAACCACAAATATTGGCAAGCTACACACAAGACCATATTTTTATATATGGACATCCACCCGTAAAAACATCGATTCCAACCTTAAAAAGTAATCCACAGCCAACAGCAAACTTTACTTCAGCTGCAATTATTGTTCCTGCTAACGCACAACAAGTCGCCAAGACGCTCACTGATTTTAACCAGTATGTAGGTCTTTTTCCGACCCTCAAATCTGCAAAAACATTGGTGCATTCAGGCAATATCACCCAAATGAAATATCGCGTGTCGATCCCCACGCCCATACCGGTACTGAACTTTAATGAAGATGTCACCATGCAACATCAGCTAGCAGCCAATAGTATTTCAACCTTGGTGATTGATGCGCCAATTCCTTATGGTGTTGGTAGATTTGAATGGTTTGCATTGGATGAAAATAGAACCTTAATTGCTCTGACTCAATGGAGCGACTTAAATCAACCACAAGGTTTTTTAGTTAAAAAAATTTTGAATGCGATACCAGATGCCAAGCTTGGTATTCCAAGCAGCGGTAGTGCATTTATTTTGGAAGCATTGAGAAATCGTTTTATTGGATCAAATAGCACACCACTTGCGGCGGGGCAAATCCCAAACCCTCAGCTCACAACGTCGCAACTGACAAAAGTAACTCAACTGAGTCAAGCGGCTCAACAGCCAGTTAGTTTTCTGCACGCACCGACCACATTAGCGTATACCCATGGGCGAGAGTCCATGCGATTTACCACGACCTACCAATTTTATAAACAGTCCCCTCAACAACTACAAAAGTGGCTTCATCCTATTGCTTATAAAGAATTATTTCCACGCCAAATCAAAAAAGTCAGCACAACCACCATCCAAAACCAACGTCAAGATGCAGATGTTCAAGTGAATATTGGTCTAGGTGTGATTAATATTCCATTTGCCTTTAAATTGCATTTTTACTACCCGCAAAGCACGGAAAATAATTTTCATGCGAATGGTGGGGATTTACGCTATATCAAAGGACAAATGCATTTAAATGCAAGCAATCAAGGTTCTTTGTTGAAAATGACCACTGCCATGAAGATCGATGAAAAAGCCCCTTTTTTATTGAGAGCAATGCGCAGTCTCCCTTATCATGACACGTTGCCAGCAGTAGGAGGCAATACCGTGTTTATGCAGAAAATAAAAACTAAGATGTAGGGGCTATTCACATAAAAAATAGGCACAAAAAAACCGCGATTAAGCGGTTTTTTCTATTGATCAAATTGGTGCGCTCAGAGAGATTCGAACTCCCGACCCCTTAGTTCGTAGCCAAGTGCTCTATCCAGCTGAGCTATGAGCGCATATTTGATGTTGGGCATTATACGCATTTTTTCCCAATTGATAAGGGCTTTTTCACCACTTCGCTATCGTTTGGCTATAGATTCAGCAGCTTCTATTTTTTTAAAAGTGTTTTTTTCTGTTGAGTGACCATTGCGCTATGTTAATTTTATGTAAAGCTTTTGTACGCCATTCATATCTTTTGCGTTGTGACATATTTTTAAACATGAGCTTCAGATAAAAAAAATTCATTAAAATTCAGCTTAATAGACAAATGAGTGGGGCTGAATTTAATTCTATCTATCATTTAATTGTTATGAACTATTCATTTTATATTATTTTATCTATGTAGAAATTCTAACAAATATTCGATCATAAAAAACTAGAATGCTGATTTATATAAACTTTACATCACACAAAAACGTGACACATACAGCAATATTGACACAATAATAATAACCAAGAAATACTAACCTATAAATTATGAGACAGGAGTCACATAATTATTAAGGTAAATAAAACAAAACTCCAATAATTATAGGTATATCGACATGTTATTTAAAAATATTTTATCACCCATTACAGGCATTCTATCTCTTGCGAGTAGCAATAGCCAAGGAACATCATCTTCTGTCAACACTGTATCGACAATCAACAATGTTCATGTCGAGGATAACACCACCACAAGTAACAATAACGGTGGGAGTAATATTGATGATGGCTTTTTCAATGGAATTGCAGCTGGTAATGGCGATCAAAACTACGGTATTGGTGCAGGTAATGGCAGTGACCTTAACTTCACCTCTCCTTTCACAACGGCTTTTCACTCATTAGGAAATTCATACTCTTGGCTTGGTGAAGCACCCCCAGTCACTTCAACCAACACAACACCAACCACATCCTCAACGCACGTTCAGGACAATGACACCACTGACAATAGCAATATCGGTATAGCGGCGGGCAATGGTAGCAACGGTGGCTTTCTTAACGGAGTCGGTTCAGGGAATGGTGATCACAACTATGGAATCGGTAATGGCAATGGAGAAGATGTGAATGTCACCACACCTGTTACCGTACCATTTGATGCATTAGGCAACTCTTTCGCCGCCATTGGTGGTGGCGATGTTGACTCAATCAATACCACACCAACCAGCTCGACGACAGTAATCGAAGACAACGACACCACAGATAATAGTAATAGTGGTGTAGGCGCAGCAGGCAACGGAAATGGGGGTGGCTTCTTAAATGGTATTGCAGCAGGCAATGGTGAACATAATTATGGGATCGGTAATGGCAACGGCGATGATGTCAATCTAACAGCGCCATGGACCACCCCAGTTCAGGCAGCAGGTAATTCAATCGCAGGCATCGGCGGTGGTGATGTCAACTCAATCAATACTGCTCCAACCACTTCATCAACTCATATTCAAGACAATGACACCACCAACAACAATAACAATGGGACTGGCACTGCGGGGAATGGTAATGGCGGCGGCTGGTTAAATGGTATTGGTGCGGGTAACGGTGAACAAAACTATGGGATCGGTAATGGCAACGGCGATGATGCCGATATCACCATGCCTGTTACTGCACCCTTTCAAGCTTTAGGTAATTCAGTCGCAGGCTTTGGTGGTGGTGATGTAAATTCAGTCAACACTGCGCCAACCACGACAACAAACGTAATTGAAGATAACGACACCATCGATAATAGTAATAATGGTGTCGGTGCGGCTGGTAATGGTAGTACAGGTGGATTGTTAAATGGTGTTTCTGCTGGCAATGGCGAACACAACTATGGTATCGGCAATGGTAACGGTGATGATGCCAGCATCGTTGCACCATGGACAACCCCAGCTCAAGTACTTGGCAACTCATTCGCCGGGATTGGTGGCGGCGAAGTAAACTCCGTTAACACAGCACCGACCACGACCTCGAACATTGTTCAAGACAATGACACCACCAACAACAGCAACAACGGAACAGGGGTTGATGGCAATACTGGCAATGGTATTGGCGGCTGGGGCAATGGCCCAGCATCAGGCAATGGCGAACAAAACTACGGCATTGGTAACGGAAATGGCGACGATGTCGGCATCACTGCTCCAGTGACTTCACCATTTAATGTCCTCGGTAACTCATTTGGTGGCACAGATGGAGGTGGTGTTTCATCCACCAATACAGCACCAACCACCACGCTTAATCACGTCCAAGACAATGACAGCACCGACAACAGTAACAATGGTACAGGTGTTGATGGCGCAACTGGCAATGGCATAGGTGGTTTACTCAATGGTGTCAGTGCAGGCAATGGTGACAAAAACTATGGTATTGGTAATGGCAACGGTACTGATGCAGATTGGACCTCTCCAATCGTGACACCAGTCAACGTGATGGGTAACAATGCTTCATGGTTTGGCAATTCAGATCCCGACCAACCCACCAACACATCAGTCAATAACGCATCTACCAACACCACCAATATTGTTGAAGACAATGACAGCATCAACAATAGCAATAGTGGAACAGGTACTGCGGGTAATGGCATTGGTGGCTGGGGCAATGGACCAGCATCAGGCAACGGCGAACAAAACTACGGAATCGGTAATGGCAATGGTGATGACGTAGGTATCGTGATGCCAATTACCACCCCATTAAATGGTTTAGGCAATGATTTCTCGATGTTTGGCAATACCCATAACGCATCGACCAATGACGCCTCTACAACCACCTCTAATTTTGTATTTGACAACGACAGTACAGACAACAGTAACAGTGGCACTGGTATTGATGGTGGTGCGGGCAATGGTATTGGTGGTGGCTTACTGAATGGCGTAAGTGCAGGTAACGGCGAACACAATTATGGTATCGGTAACGGAAACGGCGATGATGCCAGTGTCGTTGCGCCGATCACTATGCCAGTCAATGGCTTAGGTAACTCCTTTGCAGTCTTTGGAGACTCGACCAACGACTCAGTCAATAATGGCTCGACTACGACCATCAATTATATCGAAGACAACGATAGCATTGACAATAGCAATAGTGGTACAGGTGTAGGCGGTGCATCAGGTAATGGCATCGGTGGCTTACTCAATGGCGTAGGTTCAGGCAATGGTGAGCAAAACTACGGTATCGGCAATGGAAATGGCGATGATGCCGCTGTCGTTATGCCAATCACTGCTCCAGCCAATGCACTCGGTAACTCATTCTCTGTATTTGGAAACTCGACGTCAAACTCGGTCAACGACTCATCAACAACTGCAATCAATCATTTTGAAGACAATGACAGCACCAACAATAGCAATAGTGGTACAGGCCTCGTCGGTGATGGCAGCGGTAATGGTATTGGTGGTTGGGGCAATGGTGCCGCCGCAGGGAATGGCGACCATAACTATGGCATTGGGAATGGTATAGGTAATGATGCTGCTGTGGTCGCACCAATTACCACACCGATCAGTGCCAATGGTAATGCCTTCTCGATCTTTGGTGATGCGACTTCTAACTCAGTCAATGACTCATCAACCACAACCTCAAACTTTTTCCAAGACAATGACAGTATTGACAATAGCAATAGTGGCGGCGGTGTCGGTGGTTCATCTGGCAATGGTATGGGTGGTCTACTCAATGGTATTGGTGCAGGGAATGGCGAACACAACTACGGTATCGGCAATGGTATCGCCGATGATGCTGCTGTGGTCGCACCGATTACCACCCCTATCAGTGCGAATGGCAATGCCTTCTCAATCTTTGGCAATGCAACCTCCAACTCAACCAATGACTCATCAACCACAACCAGTAACTATTTCCAAGACAACGACACCACCAATAATAGCAATAGCGGTGGTGATGGATCAGGCAATGGTACGGGCGGTGGTATAGCCAATGGTATTGCTGCTGGCAACGGTGAGCATAATTATGGCATCGGCAATGGCATTGCGGATGATGCAAGTGTCGTCGCACCAATAACAGTGCCAATTAGTGCTAACGGTAATGCCTTCTCACTCTTTGGTAATGCGACCTCAAACTCAACCAATAACTCATCAACTACAACCAACAACTACGTTCAAGACAACGACTCAACCGACAACAGTAATAGTGGCGGCAATGGAACAGGTGATGGCACAGGTGGTGGTTTATTTGGGCTAGGTGGCTTGCTGAATGGTGTTGGTTCGGGCAATGGCGAACACAACTACGGTATAGGCAATGGTAATGGCGACGATGCCAGTATCGTCATGCCTGTTGCTGTTCCAATTAACTTATCAGGCAATGCGGTATCCGTATTTGGCACTGCCACATCAAACTCCACCAACAACTCTTCAACAACAACCAACAACCATGTCGAAGATAACGACACAACCAACAATAGTAATGGTTCTGGCAATGGCTTCGGCACAGGTGCAGGCCTATTAGGTGGCCTACTCAACGGTATTGGGGCTGGAAATGGTGAGCATAACTATGGTATTGGCAATGGTAACGGTGATGATGCGAGCATCGTTGCACCAATCACCATTCCGATTAACTTCTCAGGCAATGCAATCTCTGTATTAGATTTAAATAGTCTCAGTGAAGGCGACGTACTCAGCCCAGTCACAAATATTGTCGGTATTGTGGCTGGAGATGGTAACGGCGGTACTGGCCTTGTCGGCACAATCACAGGTATTGCTGGCGGTGTTATTGGTGATCCTAATGCGGGTGGTGGTTTACTGAACCCAATCACCAATATTGTTGGCGGTATCACTGGGATTATTGGTGGGGGCGACGGTGGTAGCCCTCTCGATGCAATCACTGGCATCATCGGCGGTATTACAGGTGGTGACGGCGGCAGTCCTCTCGATGCAATCACGGGCATCATCGGCGGTATTACAGGTGGTGACGGCGGCAGCCCTCTCGATGCAATCACTGGCATCATCGGCGGTATTACAGGTGGTGACGGCGGCAGCCCTCTCGATGCAATCACTGGCATCATCGGTGGTATCACTGGTGGCGACGGTGGCAGCCCTCTCGATGCAATCACTGGCATCATCGGCGGTATTACAGGTGGCGACGGTGGCAGCCCTCTCGATGCAATCACTGGCATCATCGGCGGTATTACAGGTGGCGACGGTGGTCCACTAGGTGCAATCACAGGCATTATCGGTGGTATTACGGGTGGTGACGACGGCAGTCCTCTCGATATCTTAACGGGTATTATTGGTGGCATTGCTGGTGGCGATCTAGGCAACAATCCTGTAACGGGCGTCATCCAAACAGGTATTGATATTCTTCAAGGCGTTGAAAGCCTCAAAACTGAAATCATCAATACAGGTATCGACACTGTCGCTGGCACAATTATTGGGGCATTCCCTCAAGCTGAACATCCTGTCGGTGACCTCGCAAATCTTGGCACACTCACTTTTGAAACTTCTCGTGATACTGTCAACGGTACACTTGAAGCCATCTCTGATTTAGCAGGTGCTGATTTCGGTGGTGCTCTAAATAATGCAACAGGTGTCATCGGCACACTGATCAACAATGGCTCTACCGCTGCAGATATTATCCAACACGTCATTGGTGAGGATTTACTTGGTGGTGGCATGATTGATGGTATCGGAGGTGGTGATGGCAGTCCTCTTGGCGCAATCACAGGTATTATCGGTAGCATTGGCGGCGGTGACGGCGGTCCTTTAGGTTCAATCACTGGCATCATTGGCGGTATTACTGGTGGTATCGGTGGTGGCGATGGTAGCTCTCTTGATTCAATTACAGAGATCATAAGTGGCAGTATAAGCGGTAATTTAGGTGGCTTCATTTCTATCAATGGCGATAGCAATAGTGTTGTAGAGAACATTTTAGACTCTGTAGTTGGTGCAACCTCTTCATCGTCTCAAAGTATCTCTGCAAGTGTCTTTAACTCAAACTTCACTGAAAGCTTTAATATCCCAAGCTTAAATCTAACTGAACAGCTTTTTGAAAGTAACAACCTTTTCTAAGGCTTGCTTTCCCTATAAAAAAACCGCTGATATTTCAGCGGTTTTTTTATAGTACATCGTCGTGAAACAAGATAAAAAATCCTTAATTACCTCAATCATAAAAATTTATTCGAATTGATAAGTTTTCATTAAAGATAAAATAGGATTCACATCATCTACACTTTTAGATAATGAATTAAGATTATGATATATATTATTTTTTTATATACCCAGAATCTACGAAACATTTACTTTCAAACCAACAACAAATTTCATAAACTTTCTGCTTATTCCTCAATAAGCATCTGCACAATTCAACCTACTTCCTAATAACCAACTGATTTAATAGACTAAACTCCATGATGGAAAATTATTAACACATCTTCACCATAAGACTTTTCGCCACTAAAAAAATAAAATATATCAAATAAAAACAATTACCTACCCGACTTTAAACTCTCATTTAATAATTAAATTTGATCATTAATATACATTGACAAATTAATTGAAAAACACAACACTAAATCTGATTAATGAGACGTAAGTCACAAAATAACCGTAAGCATCAAATAATTGAATCAAAACAACACAACTTTAAAAATATAGGTATCGTTATGCTATTCAAAAGTCTTTTATCACCCCTTAAAAGTATTACCTCAAATTTAACGGAGAGTAGTACCTCATCAGCCACTGGCTCAACTCTGGCTCCTCTTTCTCTTTCAACAATTACAAATATTCTATCTACAAATACGGTAACAGATACGATCAGTACCTTAACTAATAATACAGATGGTGGTCCTCTTGGTTCAATTACTGGCATTCTCGGTGGTATCACTGGCGGTGGCGATAGTGGTCCATTAGATACCGTCACAGGGATCATTGGCGGTATTACAGGTGGCGACGGTGGCAGCCCTCTAGGCCCGATCACTGGTATCATCGGTGGTATTACAGGTGGCGGTGACGGTGGTCCTTTAGGTCCAATCACTGGAATTATCGGCGGTATTACAGGTGGTGATGGTGGCCCTCTTGGCCCAATCACTGGCATCATCGGTGGTATTACTGGCGGG
>NZ_SGIM01000014.1 GCF_004208515.1 Acinetobacter halotolerans | reverse complement strand
GGTCGGTCAAGGCATTGCTTTGATTATTCAGCGAGTTGAGTGAGGTCTGCTATGAGTCAGTTATACGCCAGCTTATTTTATCAGCCTGATGTCACTACCATATTTAGTGATCAAGCTTTATTGAATTATATGATTCAAGCCGAAGTGGCTTTGGCTAAAGCTCAGGCTCAGGTCAATGTCGTTCCTATAGCAGCAGCAACGATGATTGAACAGGTTGGTCAATCCGCATTAGAAAAAATTGATTTCGATGCTTTAGCAGTAGCAACGGGTTTAGCTGGAAATATTGCGATTCCGTTTGTGAAGCAATTTACAGCGATTGTGAAGCAGCACGATGAAGATGCTTCTCGCTATGTGCATTGGGGTGCAACCAGTCAAGACATCATTGATACTGCGACGATTTTACAGTGTCGTGATGCCTTGGGATTGATCGAAAAGCAACTTCACTCTGCATATCAAATTTCTCTGCAACAGGCTGAGCGTTATCGTGACCAAGTGATGATTGGGCGTACATGGTTGCAGCAAGCTTTGCCGATTACATTAGGACATAAGTTCGCACGTTATGCGGCTGCATTTAAGCGTGATCTTGACCGGTTGCAATCGATGAAAGATCGAGTCTTAACAGCCCAACTCGGTGGTGCGGTGGGTTCATTGGCCTCGTTACAAGATCAAGGTTCTGCTGTGGTTCAAGCCTTTTCAGCTGAATTAGGCCTCTCAACACCTGAATGTACATGGCATGGTGAGCGTGATCGTATTGTAGAGATTGCCAGTCTACTTGCCATGATTGTGGGCAATGTTGGCAAGATGGCAAAAGATTGGTCGCTATTGATGCAGACTGAAATCGCTGAAGTTTATGAACCAACAGCAAAAGGGCGTGGTGGTTCATCGACAATGCCTCACAAGCGAAATCCTGTTGCAGCCGCTTCAATTCTTGCAGCTGCAAATCGCGTTCCAGCGCTGATGGCTAGTGTTTATCAAAGCATGGTTCAAGACCACGAACGTGCTTTAGGTGCATGGCATGCGGAATGGTTAGCAATACCTGAAATTTTTCAACTATGTGCGGGTGCATTAGAGCGCAGTAATGAGGTTTTACAAGGAATAGAAGTCAATGTAGATGCAATGCAACGGAATCTTGAAACGACACAAGGTTTGATTATGGCGGAGTCCGTCATGATGGCACTGGCAGCCAAGATTGGTCGTTTAAATGCTCATCATCTGGTTGAGCAAGCATGTCAGCAAGCAGTTGAACAAGATACGCATTTGAAAAATATTTTATCGAATCTAGATGAAGTGAAAGAACATTTTTCAGCACAAGCATTGGATCAGCTTTTCCAGCCTAAGTCATATTTGGGCAATATTCAGGCGCAAATTGATGCAGTACTACAAGCAGCGCAAGGAGACTCAAAATGATGGCCAATATTCATAATCGTCAAGGACATCAACTCGCTGTGCAAGTACAGGGTCCAAAAGATGCGCCAGTGATTATGTTTTCTAACTCGCTCGGAACAGATCAGGGTATGTGGCAAGCACAGGTTGAAGCATTGTCAGAACAATATCAAATCGTAACTTACGATAGCCGTGGTCACGGTGCGAGTAGTGTTATTGAGAGTAGCACTTTGCAAAACCTTGCCGAAGATGTTGTTGATATTTTAGATGCGCTCAAAATTGAAAAGGCACATTTTTGTGGCATTTCAATGGGGGGCATTACTGCACTCGCTTTAGCGATCCAGTTTCCCGAACGTTTGCATAGCATTACGGTGGCAAATTCAGCTGCAAAGATTTGGACAGCAGAAGGTTGGAATGCACGTGCTGATAGTGTTGAGCAGCAAGGTCTAGCGGATATCGTCAAAACCACTCATACGAGATGGTTTAGCGAACACTTTGATTATGCCCATGATGTGCTGGCACAGAAAACTATTCAAAGTTTAGCGGTGACACCCGCACAAGGTTATGCCCATGCCTGTCGAGCTTTAGCGGATGCAGATCTACGAGATCAACTTCAACAGATCCAAATCCCGACGTGCATTATTGCAGGTCAGTTTGACCCTGTTACCACGGTTCAGGATGCAACATTTATGCATCAGTCTATTTCACACAGTCAGCTTGAAATCTTGGCAGCTTCACATTTATCGAATATTGAGCAACCTCAGGTTTTCAATCAAGCATTGTCAACGTTTATTCAGAAAATATAACCGTTTCGGGTTAGAAAGGAATTCGCCTACAAGGAGGCAACTATGGCACAGGAATTTGCTGCCCCAAAAAACAGTATGGATGCACAGGCGCTGATTAATGATGCACCGCTTAGTAAGTATCAGTGGATGATTGCAATCATTTGTTTTCTCATCGTATTTGTAGATGGAATTGATACTGCGGCGATGGGTTTTATCGCACCTGCTTTGGCGCAAGATTGGGGCATTGACCGTTCGCAACTTGGTCCTGTGATGAGTGCTGCACTTGGCGGCATGATCATTGGGGCATTGGTCTCAGGTCCTACAGCAGATCGTTTTGGTCGTAAGATTGTTTTAACGATTTCTATGCTGATTTTTGGTGGTTTTACTTTGGCTTCTGCCTATGCCACCAATTTAGATAGTTTGGTGCTATTACGTTTCTTAACAGGTATTGGTTTAGGCGCAGCGATGCCGAATGCAACGACATTGTTCTCGGAATATTGTCCACATCGTGTTCGTTCATTATTAGTAACCTGTATGTTCTGTGGCTATAACTTAGGTATGGCAACAGGTGGTTTTATTAGTAGTTGGCTGATTCCGACTTTTGGATGGCACAGCCTTTTTTTATTAGGTGGATGGTCGCCACTGATCTTGATGCTGCTGGTGATCTTTTTCTTACCTGAGTCTTATCGCTATTTGATTGTGAAAGGCAAGAATCCTGAAAAAGTACGCAAAATTTTAAATCGTATTGCACCATCAAAAGTTCAAGGGGTAACCGAGTTTCATATCCCAGAAGAACACTCTGCGGTTGCGCAAAAGAAAAATGTGTTTGGCATGTTGTTCTCTAAGCAATATTCCAAAGGTACCGTTTTATTGTGGTCAACCTACTTCATGGGTTTAGTGGTGATTTATCTACTGACCAGTTGGTTACCAACTTTAATGCGTGAAACTGGCGCAACCATGGAGCGTGCTGCATTTATCGGTGGTCTGTTCCAATTTGGTGGTGTACTCAGTGCCTTATTTATTGGTTGGGCAATGGATCGTTTCAACCCAAATCGAATTATTGCAGGTTTCTACTTTGTTGCAGGGCTATTTGCGATTGCAGTCGGTCAAAGCTTAGCAAATCCAACTTTACTTGCTGTTTTAGTTTTATGTGCTGGTATTGCCATCAATGGCGCGCAGTCTGCGATGCCAGCATTGAGTGCTCGTTTCTATCCAACCCAATGTCGTGCAACAGGAATTGCATGGATGACAGGTATCGGTCGTTTCGGTGCTGTATTTGGTGCGTGGATCGGGGCTGTTTTACTTGGGAATAATTGGTCGTTCACTATGATTTTAAGCATGTTGTTTATTCCAGCAACGGCTGCTGCTGTGGCGATCTTTGTGAAATCTCTAGTTGCGCATACGGATGCAACCTAACTTTCTTTCAATTCGGGACAACGTCAATGAATGATGAACAACGTTATCAACAAGGTCTGAAAGTCCGTACAGAAGTACTGGGTGAAAAACATGTCGGGCGTTCTTTAGAGAACCTGAATGACTTTAACCAAGATTTTCAAAATTTTATTAGCCGTTTTGCTTGGGGTGAAGTGTGGTCACGTGAAGGTTTGCCACGTCATACCCGTAGCTTAGTTACCATCGCTATTTTGTTGGCTTTGGGACGCGAAGACGAACTCAGAATGCATTTACGTGCTTGTTTTAACAACGGTGTGACCAAGGATGAGCTTAAAGAGCTGATTTTACATAGTTCATTGTATGCAGGCTTACCAGCCGCAAATGCTGCAATGCACATGGCAGAAGAGGTTTTTAAAGAACTTGGAATAGAGGTGCTACCCATTTCAGCACAACAACAGGATTAAGGAGATGAGCATGTTCAATCATACTTTGGGTGCATATCCGCAACGGAATACTGATGATCACCCACCAGCTTATACACCGGGGTATAAAACCAGTGTATTACGCTCGCCAAAAAATGCGTTGATTTCGATCAATGAAACTTTAACCGAGGTGACATCACCACATTTTTCACCCAGCATTTTTGGCCCTAAAGACAATGATTTGATTTTGAACTATGCCAAAGAGGGTTTGCCTGTTGGAGAACGCATCATCGTGCATGGCTATGTGCGTGATCAGTTTGGTCGTCCTGTTAAAAATGCCTTATTAGAAGTATGGCAAGCGAATGCTTCAGGTCGTTACCGTCATCCAAATGACAAATTTATTGGTGCGATGGATCCGAATTTTGGTGGTTGTGGTCGTACTTTAACAGATGAAAATGGTTTCTATATTTTCCGCACCATTAAACCAGGCCCATATCCATGGCGTAACCGGATCAATGAATGGCGTCCTGCACATATCCATTTCTCATTAATTGCAGACGGTTGGGCGCAACGTTTGATTTCGCAGTTCTATTTTGAAGGCGATACTTTAATTGACTCATGTCCAATCTTGAAAACAATTCCATCTGAAGATCAACGTCGTGCCTTAATTGCGTTGGAAGATAAAAACAATTTCATTGAATCAGATAGCCGTTGCTACCGCTTTGATATTCATCTTCGTGGTCGTCGTGCGACTTATTTTGAAAATGATTTGACTTAATGGAGTAACACAATGAACGCGTGGAATTTTCAGGAATTGAAAGAAACCCCATCACAAACAGGTGGTCCTTATGTACATATTGGTTTGTTACCACAGCAAGCCAATATCGAAGTGTTTGAACACAACTTTAACAATCAGTTGGTGAGTGAAAAAACGCAAGGTCAGCGCATTCGTCTTGAAGGACAAGTATTTGATGGACTGGGTTTGCCATTAAGAGATGTGTTGTTGGAAATTTGGCAAGCCGATGCCAATGGTGTTTACCCAAGTCAAGCCGATAAGCAAGGTAAGGCCGTTGATCCAAACTTTTTAGGTTGGGGACGGACGGGTGCAAACTTTGAAACAGGTTTCTGGAGTTTCAATACCATCAAACCGGGTGCCGTTGCAGGCCGTAAAGGTACAACACAAGCACCGCATATTGCAGTGGTTGTCTTTGCACGTGGTATCAATCTCGGTTTGCATACTCGTATTTACTTTGATGATGAAGTTGAAGCAAATGCCAACGACCCAGTTTTAAACAGTATTGAATGGGCAACACGTCGTCAAACCTTAATTGCAAAACGCACAGAAGTGGATGGTGAAGTGGTGTATCGCTTTGACATTCGTATCCAAGGCGAAGATGAAACGGTGTTTTTTGATATTTAAAGTTTTTAAATTTTAACTGAATAACCAATGATTGCTTGTTCTTGTGAAAGACAGGCAATCCATTAAGGACGATGATGATGAAAATGAAAACACTGGCAGCATTAACACTGCTTGTTAGCCCTTTATTTACGGTTCAAATGGTGCAGGCTCAAGAAAATGTTCATAGCCCAGTTCAATTGGCTGAGCTTGCCAAGTCACCAGTTAAAACGATTGTACCGATTACTGCAAAAACTAAAGAACAAGCGATCGCTCAAGCTAAAGTGATTGCAGCCAATCAAGATGCAGATCTAGCAGAATTTCGTATTGATTTGCTCGATTTTGCTGCTGATACCAAACAGGTAATTGCTTTAGGACACGAATTAAAAAAGGTATTAGGCAATAAACCAGTGATCGCTACCATTCGTACCCATAACGAAGGTGGTCAACTCACTATTAGCGATGCTAATTATGGCAAGACCTATCAAGCCTATTTAAAACAGCCTTTTATGGACATGCTGGATGTTGAAATGTTCCGTGATCAGCAGATCGTCAAAAATACAGTTCAACTGGCACATGACAAAAAAGTGCTGATCGTGATGTCGAATCATGATTTTAAGAAAACGCCAAGCGAAGATGAAATCATTAAACGTTTATTGAAACAAGATGAACTTGGTGCGGATATTTTAAAAATTGCAGTGATGCCGCAAAACAAACAAGATGTTTTTACCTTGATGAATGCCACCTTAAAAGTTAGCCAACTTTCAAATAAACCATTGTTGACCATGTCGATGGGCAAACTAGGCACAATTTCACGTATTGCGACAGCCAATATGGGGGGCAGTTTTAGCTTCGGCATGATTGGTGAAGCATCAGCACCCGGTCAAATTGATGTGACCCAACTGAAACAGTTGTTAAAAACAGTTCAGCCGACAGAATAATTGAAAAGGATTTTTAAAATGAAAGTTATTTCTTTACGTTTAAGCGCGCTCGCAATCGGTTTAGCAGTATCAGGTATGGCAGCAGCTGAAACTTACATCGTAGACCGTTATCAGGATGACACTGAAAAAGGTTCACTGCGTTGGGCGATTGAACAAGCCAATAGCAAGCCGACAGAAGCCAGCGAGATTCTAATTCAGGCAGTAGGGAAAGCACCTTATGCCATCAAGGTAAATAGCCCACTTCCTGAAATTAAAGCACCAGTCAAAATCATTGGTACGCAATGGGCGAAAACAGGTGAACATATTGCCATTGATGGTTCAAATTATATTAAAGGTCGAGGCGTCGAGGCGTGTCCTGGCGCTGTAGAAGGGCAATATGGGACGAATGTACGTACAACCACTTTACCGGGAATTGTGCTACGTGACATTAATGGTGTGACCGTCCAAGGTTTAGAAATTCGTCACTTCTGTATTGGTATTTTGATGAATCGTGCCAGCAACAACCTGATTCAACACAACCGTATTATGCACAACTATGGTGGTGCGGGTGTGATGTTGACAGGTGATGATGGGAAAGGCAATCCAACTGCAACCACTACCAATAACAACAAAGTCCTCAATAACTATTTCCAAGACAATGGTGATGGCTTAGAGCTAACACGTGGTGCTGCATTTAATTTAGTTGCGAATAACCATTTTATTTCAACTTCAGCAAATCCAGAGCCATCTCAAGGGATTGAAATTCTTTGGGGAAATGATAATGCGGTTGTGGGGAATAAATTTGAAAATTATTCGGATGGTTTACAGATTAATTGGGGCAAACGCAACTATATCGCCTATAACGAGCTAACCAATAACTCATTAGGATTTAACCTAACTGGCGACGGTAATATTTTAGATAGCAACAAAATTCATGGCAATCGTATTGGTATTGCGATCCGTTCTGAAAAAGATGCCAATGCACGTATTACATTAACAAAAAATCAAATTTGGAATAATGCGAAGGATATTAAACGCTGTGAAGCAGGCGGAAGCTGTGAACCAAACCAACGTTTAGGTGCAATCACTTTTGATATTCCGGGATTAGAGCATGCAAATTTTGTGGGTTCTCGTGGGCATGGTGTCAAGATTGATCCTGCAAACTTACAAAAAACTTGTCAGCAGCCAAATCAACAAGGCTGTAATCCACAACCAAACCAAGCCATTCAAGCACCAAAACTGACACTCTCAAAAGGTCAACTTGCTGTTGAAGTAAAAGGACAACCAAATCAGCGTTATCAAGTCGAATTTTTTGGAAACTCGGTCGCTAGTTCAAATGAAGCCGAACTTTATTTAGGTTCAGCGATTGCTGTTACCAATGCTCAAGGTGTAGCAACAGTTTCATGGAAACCAACTGCTCAAGTTGCCTCCATAACTGCCAATGTGACGGATCATTTAGGCGCTACATCTGAACTGAGTTCAGCCGTGCGAGTCAAATAACAATAAAAGTAGCACCTTTCATGGGGTGCTACTTAGATTAGAAAGACAAGGAATTTATCGATGAAACAGCATTCACTTTTATTTAAAACGACGGTACTGGCATTTTCAATTTTATCTGTACAGCATGTTTTCGCGGATCAACCGTGGTCACAAGATCGTCAATGGTTATTAGGTGATTGGAATGGACAACGCCAACAACTAGAAAAAGAGGGTTATAAATTTACCGCATCGATTATGAGTCAATCAGCAACCAATTTGGATGGTGGCTACAATGATGACAATGCCTTTAAAAATGCAGCGCAATTATCTTTAGGTGCAAATTTTGACTTAGAAAAAATTGCAGGGTGGAAAGACACGACCGCTAATATCTTGATCACTAAACGAGATGGTAATGCTCTGACTTTGGAAAGGATTAAAGACCCACGCTCAAGTGCATTAAGCAACTCGCAAGAAATCTATGGACGCGGCAAAATCTGGCGTTTATCGCAGGCATGGATTAAAACAGGTTTTGTTGATAATACGGTTCAATTCAAAATCGGTCGTATGGGCATGTCTGAAGACTTTAATGGCTCTCAATGTGAATTCCAAAATTTATTGTTATGTGGAAGCCAACTCGGTAAATCGATCGGCTCGATTTGGTACAACTTACCTGTCGGCTTGTGGGGCGCAAATGTGAAATACCAGTTTGCACCTGAGTGGACGCTCGGTGTAGGTGTTTATGAAGTTAATCCTGATAACGTTAAAACCGATAAAAATAGTGATGGTTTTAACTTGGATATGAATAATGTCAAAGGGGCAACTATACCAGTAGAGCTGGCTTGGAAACCTAAATTGGCGGCATTTAATGGTTTGGCAGGTGAATATAAAGTTGGCGCACTATATTCGACTGCTGAGGCAAATGACATCGCGATTGCAGATAAAGTGCATGATAGCAAACATAGCTTTTGGCTTAATGCGCAACAACAGTTAACACAGAAAGGCGATGATCCAAAACGTGGTTTGTATGCCAGTGTTAATGTCGTCGTAAACGATAAAGAAACAACAGCAGTTCGAAGTACACAACAACTTGCCGTTTGGTACAAGGGTGCTTTTGATCAACGACCAAATGACTCGATTGGTTTGGGGATCGCAAATTACATAGTCAATGATCGTTATAAAGATCGTCAAATCGATATCAATCATAGTCGTGGTTACGACCAATATGATGCATTCGCAGCAGATTATGTTCCTGTTCAACGAGATGAGCTCAATGTTGAATTGAACTATACCTATCAATGGTCACCAGCAATTATGTTACGACCAAATCTACAATATATCCATCAACCTGCGGGTGTGAAAGAGGTGGATGATGCTTGGGTTGCTGGATTGAGCATGCGAGTGAATTTTTAATTTAGGAGTATGACCCCATGTCAGAATCTACCAACAGTCATACCATATTAAAAATATGGTGCTTCGTCTTAGGTCTAGCATTATTGCTTACAGGACTATTTTTCACTGTAGGCGGCGCAAAGCTCGTCTCACTTGGCGGTTCATGGTATTTCATCATTGCAGGGCTATTAACACTGGCATCTGCACTGTTCATTTTTAAGCGTAAAGCCTTAGGTGTCTGGTTATTTGCGATCGTTTTTGTCGGTACGGTTATTTGGTCTTTGATTGATGCAGGTTGGGAATTTTGGCCATTATTCTCGCGCCTAATGTTCCCAGCAGGTATTTTTGCTGCATTGATGTTTACCCTGCCATCAATTCGCCGTTATCAATTTCAGTCAGGTGCGGATTTACCTGCTTATGCTGTAGGTGCATTGACTGTTGTTGGTATGATCATTGGTTTTTATCAAATGTTCCAACCCCATCCAACCGTTGCTGCATCGGGACAACAATTACCGTTGGTGCCTGTTCAAACAGATATGAAGCAAACCAATTGGCAACATTATGGTCAAGATGCAGGAGGGAGTCGCTTCGCAGCTTTAGATCAAATTACCCGTGACAATGTCCATCAGTTAAAAGAAGCGTGGCGCTTTCGCACAGGTGATTTTACAACGGGTTCGGGCAATGGTGCAGAAGATCAAATGACGCCGTTGCAAGTTGGAAATAAAGTCTTTTTATGTACACCACATAACAATATTTTTGCCTTAGAAGCAGACTCAGGTAAACAAATCTGGAAAGCAGAAGTCAACTCCAAGGCGGATGCTTGGGAGCGTTGCCGTGGTGTTGCTTATTTCGATACAACTCAACCCATTCAACAACCAAGTTTAGCGGGTGCTACACCTGTACAAACGGTTGCAACCAATACGGCATGTTTACGTCGTGTTTATACCAATACTCCTGATGGACGTTTAATCGCGGTGAATGCGGATACGGGTGAACGCTGTAAAGATTTTGGTGTCGATGGCACGGTTGATTTGCATAAAGGTCTAGGTGAGGGCACTAAAGCACCACGTTTCCAAGTCACCTCAGCACCCACTGTGGCAGGGTCAGTCTTGGTCGTTGGTAGCCGTATTGCTGATAACTTTGCTGCAGACATGCCGGGCGGTGTGATCCGTGCATACGATGTCATTACAGGTGAATTGCGTTGGGTATTTGATCCACGTAATCCTGATCCAAATTATATGCTTAAAGAAGGCGAGATATATAAGCGTAGTTCTGCAAATGCATGGGCTGCGTTATCTTATGATCCTGAGATGAACACAGTATTTTTGCCAATGGGAAGCTCATCTGTCGATGTGTGGGGAGGTAATCGTCAACCTTTGGATCATAAATACAATTCATCAGTATTGGCTTTAGATGCAACCACAGGTAAAGAGAAATGGGTTTATCAAACCGTCCATAATGATTTATGGGATTTTGATTTGCCGATGCAACCGAGTCTTGTTGATTTCCCAATGACGGACGGAACAAATAAGCCTGCGGTGGTAATTGGAACAAAATCAGGTCAGTTCTTTGTTCTTGATCGGCTAACAGGCCAACCTTTAACAAAAGTGATTGAGCAGCCTGTTAAATCTGCCGATATTCCTAATGAGCAATATAGCCCGACGCAACCTCGTTCAGTAGAAATGCCGCAAATTGGCAATCAAACAATTACTGAATCGGATATGTGGGGCGCGACACCATTTGATCAACTGATGTGTCGTATTAACTTTAAGTCGATGCGCTATGAAGGTTTGTTTACTGCACCAGGAACAGATGTATCTTTAAGTTTTCCGGGTTCTTTGGGGGGAATGAACTGGGGTAGCATCGCTTTTGATCCTAGCCATCAATACATGTTTGTTAATGATATGCGCTTGGGTTTATGGATTCAGTTAATTCAGCAAACACCAGAAGATTTAGCGCTGGAAGCAAGTGGCGGTGAAAAGGTCAATACAGGTATGGGTGCAGTACCGATGAAAGGTACACCATACAAAGTAAACAAAGATCGCTTTTGGTCGAAGTTCAATATCCCATGTCAAAAACCACCTTATGGTACGATGACTGCAATTGATATGCGTACACGTCAAATTGCTTGGCAAGTACCAATGGGGACAGTAGAAGATACAGGACCTATGGGAATCAAAATGGGGCTGAAAGTACCGATTGGTATGCCGACGATTGGTGGGCCAATGGCGACACAAGGTGGTTTGGTATTCTTTGCTGCAACGCAAGACTACTATCTACGTGCACTTGATTCGTCTACAGGAAAAGAGTTGTGGAAGTCACGTATGCCAGTGGGTAGCCAAGGCACACCGATTAGTTATGTTTCACCTAAAAATGGTAAACAGTACGTGATGATTACCGCGGGTGGTGCTCGTCAATCCCCTGATCATGGTGATTATGTGATTGCATATAGCCTAGATTAAGTTCAATTTAATCTTTAAAAAGCTGCAATAGATTTTCTATTGCAGCTTTTTTATTGTTCAAAAATATTTTCTTTAGACTTTTTCCATCATTGTGGACACCTTCTATGTATTTTTCCCATTGAGATAAACAAAAACAAGTTATGGACAAAACCTTTTGAATTGGCATGTTCATTGCTTCATATGTTTTATCTGGTCAGACCAGTCAGATGGTGTCACAAATTGGAGCAAACATGGATTTAGATCAATTCAATCAATTAAAAGCTGAGCAAGCGATGGACGCATTAAAGCCGTGTGTGCATATCCCATCATGGATTCAAAGTATTGTTATGCAACGTCCTTTTGTTTCAGCAGATGAATTGTATCAAACAGCTGCCTTACACACCCAAACATGGCAATGGTCAGAAATCTCAGAGTCGCTTGCACAGCATCCGCGAATCGGTGAGAAAAAAGCTGCCATGACCTTATCTGAAAAAGAGCAACAGTTTTCGCAAAAAGAACAAGCTCAGCTTGATACGGAGCATGATTTTCAACAGGCACTGTATCAGGGCAATTTAGCGTATGAGCACAAATTTGGTCATATCTTTTTGATTCGTGCGGCAGGACGTTCAGGTTCGGAAATGTTAGCAGAACTCAACCGACGTTTAGAAAATACAACCGAGCAAGAGCAGCTCGAAGTGAAACAGCAACTCAGTGAAATTGCATTAATTCGCTTAAAGCAGGAGATTCAATAATGGCAGCGATCAGTACACATATTTTAAATGCATCACATGGGAAACCTGCTGCGGGTGTTGCCGTTGAATTATTGCAGGAAACGTCTCTCGGCTATGTGTTGATGGATCAACAACTCACAGATGTTGATGGACGTATTAAAGCATTTGATATTGATTCATTTACACACGGCAATTATCAACTCATTTTCCACATTGCTGATTATTTTCAATCTCTAGAGGTTGAAAGCTTTTATCCCAGAGTGTGTATCGATTTTAAGGTAAACGACATTCACCAACATTATCACGTGCCTTTATTGATCAGCCCATTTTCTTATTCCACCTATCGCGGCAGTTAATACAAGCAATGAAGAAAATATAAATTTTGATTGAGGAAAGATTTCCATGCACAACGATAAAAAGCACAGTGATACGGGTGCAACAGTTTCAGCAGAACACCAATATTTAGGAATGAATAAAAACGTCATTTATGGCTTGCAACATGTGCTAACCATGTATGGTGGGATCATTGCACCACCACTCATTATCGGTGCTGCCGCAGGGTTGCAGGCTTCGGAAATTGGGCTATTGGTTGCTGCCGCACTTTTTGTCGGTGGTATCGCAACCATGTTGCAAACCTTAGGTTTTAAACATTTTGGCGCAAAACTTCCGATTGTCCAAGGCGTATCTTTTGCAGGCGTTGCAACGATTTTAGCCATTGTCACTACGGGTGGTGGATTGGCTTCAGCATTTGGTGCGGTGATTGTTGCTTCATTGATTGGTTTATTACTCGCACCATTCTTTTCAAAAATTATTCGTTTCTTCCCACCTGTGGTGACAGGTTGTGTGATTACCATGATTGGTATTTCGTTATTGCCAGTTGCGATTCGCTGGATGATGGGGGGAAACCCGAAAGCTGAGAATTGGGGAGATCCAGCAAATATTGGTTTAGCTGCAATGACTTTAGCGATTGTGATTATTTTCAGTATGTTAAAAAGTCAGCTTATGCGTCGTCTGGCGATTTTAATTGCGATTGTTTTAGGCACAGTACTCGCTTCATTGGCTGGATTTGCAGATTTTTCCAAAGTCGCTAACGGTTCAATGTTCGCTTTTCCTCATTTCTTTCATTTTGGCATGCCAGTGTTTGAATTTACCGCCATTCTTTCGATGGTGATTGTAACTTTAGTGATTATGACGGAAACCACAGCCGATATTATTGCGATTGGGGAAATCGTTGGAACCAAAGTGGATGCAAAACGGATTGGCGATGGTTTACGCGCAGATATGTTGTCTAGTGCAGTTGCCCCAATCTTTGGTTCATTTATGCAAACCGCATTTGCGCAAAATGTAGGGTTGGTCGCGATCACAGGGGTAAAAAGTCGTTTTGTGGTGGCAACAGCAGGCGGGATTCTGGTGGTACTTGGTTTATTACCGATTGTCGGGCGTTTAGTGGCTGCGATTCCAATGCCAGTTTTAGGTGGTGCTGGTATTGTCTTGTTTGGCACTGTGGCAGCCAGTGGTATTCGTACTCTAGCAAAAGTAGATTATAACGATCACAAGAATCTCATTATTGTCGCAACGTCATTGGCGATCGGCATGATCCCAATTGCAAACCATGAGTTCTATGCACAATTTCCAAAATGGGTCGGGACCTTATTACATTCAGGAATTAGCTCGGCATGTATGACTGCCATTTTGTTGAATATTTTATTTCACCATTTACCTTTTACCAAAAAATCAGTTGAGGACGCTACATTGCCTGTCAACTCAGGGCATTGATGGCAGTCCAAGTAGCCTATTTCAAATGTGAAATGGGTTTTTACTATTCGATTTACAGCATTGTCTGATTAAATTGTTGAGATAAAAAAAACCCCCATTGAAGGGGGGAGTTAAAACTTTGCTTTATTAATCTAATGGATTTCCAACAATATTGCTAATAATTCCTTGCATGATGTGTGAACCTTGTTCTTGATAAAGTGATTGATACCATTCCTCAGTCACTTTTTGATCTTTCATGTGGGTCACATCACAACGTTTACGGGCACGCAACACCATTTCTCGAGTGCGATCATTTCGCTTATTTTGGTATCGTGCCAGTGCATCTTCTAACCCAAAAGTATTTATCTGCAATGTACGTGCCAAATAGATGGCATCTTCCATGGCTTGGCAGCCACCTTGACCAATATCAGGTGTAGTACTGTGAGCTGCATCGCCCAATAAAACCACCCGACCTTTATAAAAATTCATAAAGGGATCAATGTCATGGATTTCAACACGATTGGTTTTTTGTTCATCCAAACAATCAATTAGTTTGTGTACAGGAGTGCACCAATTTTTAAAATATTTTTTTAACTCAGTTTTATATTCATCACGTTGATTCGGTAGTCCGACCTCTAAAGGTACATCGAAGAAATAATAAAAACGATTTTGTGCGACAGGCATGAGCGAAACACGTTTTCCCTCACCAATATAGGTCGTCCATTGTTGTGCTGGAGCGATATCCTCATCGATTTCAACCAACCCATTCCAATTGACATAGCCTGCGTAACGTCGTTCGACTTGATAGTCCAATACAAATGTACGGGTAATGGAATGGGTTCCATCTGCACCAATCAATAAATCGGCCGTTATTTGAGAGCCATCTGCAAAATGAATGTTGACATGATCAGGATGATTTTCAATTTCGGTCATTTTCATGCCGAGTTTAATATCTTCTAAACCAAACTGTTGCATGAGGAGCTGTTGTAAGTCTGCACGAGCGACAGGGTAGGCACGTTGTCCTACTTCTTTGTATAAAGGTGTTAGGCTAAATTGGGTCATGGTCTGATGCGTGAGCCCATCGATATAGGCAAGTGATTCCATTCGTCCACCCAATGCTTGGATTTGATCAGTCAAGCCAAGGTAGTTTAAACATTTAACCCCATTTGACCATAAAGAAATTGCTGCACCTACAGGCAGAATTTCCGCTGTTTGTTCATAGATCGTAACCTGATGCCCAAATTTTTTTAAAGCGATACCAGCAGTTAAACCGCCCATACCTGCACCTACAATCGCAATATTCATCGTTTAGACCCTGATTGTTAAAAATATAGAATTTCTAAACAGTCTTAAGCGAGAAGCGTGCCAGTTTTACTATGTGGTTTTACTGGTCATACCAGTTGTTGTGCTTCATTAAAAAGCAGAAATGGGGTGGGTGAGTTGATGTGGTTCAAAGTTTGAGGCAAAGTGGTGCGTGGAAATAAGATCATTGCTCATGCCGAGAAAAATAAACCCCCGCACGTTGAGCAGCACCAATGATATGCGCTTGCATGGCTTTCTCAGCCGTTACAGCATCTTGTTTAAATAACGCTTGTAAAATCACGTTATGTTCTTGAATGGTTTTAAAGGCAAGATTAGGTTGGACAAAAGGGAGGATCTGGCTTTTTTTCATCCATTCTGTATGCATTTTAAGTGTTTGAATAATCGATTGATTATGACTCAATTCTATAATGTGTTGATGAAAGGCATAATCAGATTCGGAAGCAGCTTGCCAATTTTGTTCTGTGATTGCAGTCGCAAGCGCTTCATAGTGTTGTTGTAAGATCGTTTTATCATTTTCCGTTAAGTATTCGCAGGCGAGCAGGGCACAAAAGCCTTCTAAAACATAGCGTAATTGATAGAAATCTTTTAAGGAAATGCGGTGTTCACCTTCCCATTGTTCAACGGCTTTACTGTGTTGTGAAATGACATAAACCCCTTTACCAGCCTTGATTTCCAACAATCCCAAAGCGGCAAGACGTGTCAAAGCTTCACGCAAAGAAGCACGACTTATTCCGAGTTGGAGCGCTAAATCACGTTGAGAGGGTAATGTTGAACCAATCGCATAAGTCCCTTGTTGAATGCGTTGATGGATGACTTCCACAGCTTGCTCAGTCACCTGAGATGATTTTCCATTGAGCATTGCTTGTGGGCTCATCAGTAGTCTAACCTAAATAAAATAATCAATTTGATTCTACACAAAATTCATAATTTTAGATTGACTCAAACTAAAATTAAGCAAATTTTTTATAACAGGTCAGACCAGTTGGACTGGATTTTGCATATAATGAATCATATAAAATGTTTTAGGATTGATCAATGACGGTGCATATTGCCAAAGCAGTGACTTTGCCAAATAACTTAAAGGGTTTAACCAATTTAGCTGATGCGCGTATTGGCGCGAGTATTGTGTCTTGTTCCGATGAGTTTTTCGCAAGTGCGGAAAGAATGTTGCAAACTGAACCCGCCAAATTTATTGAAGGTAAATTTGATGATCATGGTAAATGGATGGATGGCTGGGAGACACGTCGTAAGCGTGAAGCTGGTTATGATTGGTGCATCGTTCGTTTAGGTGTAACAGGAACAGTCTCTGGCTTTGATATTGATACTTCATTTTTTACAGGGAATTATCCTGCTTCCGCCTCAATAGAAGGGTGTTATGCACCTGATGATCAATTGGAAAATATCACTTGGACTCCATTGTTAGAAAATTCAGTTTTATCTCCAGACCATCATCATTTTTTCAATTGTGAAGCACAAAAAATTACTCATATTCGCATTAATATTTTCCCTGATGGTGGGATTGCTCGCTTACGCATTTATGGAAATGTCGTCCTTGAAAATATAGATTCAACTCAACAAATTGATCTGATTGGTTTGAAAAATGGTGGACGTATTGTGGCATTTAGCGATGCGCATTACGGTCATCCGAATAATTTACTCAGCCCAGATCGCGGCATCAATATGGGAGATGGTTGGGAAACCAAGCGTCGTCGTGAACCTGGTTTTGACTGGTGCATTATTGCCTTAGGTCAAACGGGGCACGTAGAAAAAATCGAAATTGATACAGCGCATTTTAAGGGTAATTTTCCTGCATTTTGTTCGATCCAAGCCGCTTATGTTGAAGATGCTACGGATGCTCAGTTGATTCCACAAAGTATGTTTTGGCCTTTTGTGTTAGAGCAGCAACCGTTATCAATGGATGCGATTCACGCATATATTGCCGAAATTTTGCAGCATCAAAAAGTGAACTATATCCGTGTCAATATGATTCCAGATGGGGGGATCAGTCGGATTCGATTGTGGGGCAAAATCACAGAATGAAATTGTTTCTTCAGTAATGAGCAAGGTCATATAAGTTTTGATAAAACAGATCATTTTTGAATTGGTATTTGCTTACTTTTGAAAGATCAAAAGTAACAAAAATCTTTTGTTAGGCTGATGGCACATCCTGAGCAAAACCAAAGTACTGCTTGGGTTGAAGCGCAAGACAGCCTAACGGGCGGCATCCATGCCGCCTAGCTCGATAGCAAATGTTCATTATGCATTGGATTAGAGAAGAACAATCTATGAAGTTTCGTTCTGCTAAAATAAAGTGAAGTTCAATATATGAGAAAAAACATCCAAATTCAGCCTTTAACTCAAGACAGTTTCTCCGCTTTTGGTGATGTGCTTGAAAAAGAAAATCATGATTTTTTTTCGATTAACCAAGGGTTAACTGAGCGCTATCATGCACTTTCTCTCGCACAAGTATCAGGTGAAAATGCTGTGGTAGGTATGAGTATTTTTCATAATTTATGTGCAACAGAAGTTCCATTCAAAATTGATATGCTTGAGCGTCATCCTTGTGGTTCACAGTCGTTTATTCCACTACAACAGCAAAAATTTATCATTATTGTGGCTTTACCTTTGGATCACTCACAACCAGATGAACAGCAGATATTTGCTTTTCTAAGCAATGGCAAGCAAGGCATTACCTATCATCAAGGGGTTTGGCATCATCCATTGATTACATTAGAAGCTGAAAGTGGTTTTTTAGTCGTCGATCGGATTGGTGAGGGCAAAAACTGTGATGTGTATCCTTTGACTCAATCGCGATGGATTGTCGAGTAAATTTACATGTTATAGAACAGATTCTACCTTGAATTGCAATATAACTCGCTTTACATGTGGAAATATGAATGAGCTAATAAGTCAGTATTCACCCAAAGGTATTGATCTCAATTAAGCATATAGAACATACTTAAACAAAGATGTAATGACTTTAAACTCCCAAGTGAAAGAGTCATGTAATTTCAGCATACATCAATGAATCTATGTGCCCTCATAAGGATGATGTCTATACCAATGCTCAGCAATCTGCTGACGAGTACAGACCCAAACACGATCATGATTCTGAACATAATCCAAAAAGCGTTGTAATGCTTTAAAACGCGCTGGACGACCTAGAATTCGACAATGCATCCCGATGGATAACATTTTCGGTGATGTGGCACCTTCTGCATACAACACATCAAATGCATCTTTTAAATATTCAAAAAAATCCTCACTGCGATTAAAGCCCGTTGGTGAAGCGAATTTCATGTCATTGGTATCAAGCGTATAGGGAATAATTAAATGAGGACGAGTTTCGCCATTTTCTTTGCTTAGCGAGGTCCAAAAGGGTAGATCATCACCATAGTAATCACTGTCATATTGAATCTGATCATAGTCAGCCAACAGTTGACGGGTATTTGGACTATCACGCCCTGTGTACCAACCTGTTGGATATTCGCCAAATAAATCTTTTAAAATCTGCATAGCTTCAGCCATATGCTGTTTTTCAGTCTCAATATCTACATTTTGATAATGAATCCAACGTAAGCCATGCGAAACCACATCATAATGATGCTGTTTAATTGCCTCAACGACCAATGGATTTCGTTGTAATGCCATCGCTACTGCAAAAATGCTCATTGGCAAATGACGTTTGGCGAACTCTTGCTGAATACGCCAAAAACCGACTCGTGAACCATATTCATAAATCGAATCCATCGACAGATGCCGATCAGGATAACTTTCTGCACCGCTAATTTCAGATAGAAATTGTTCTGAACCCTCATCGCCATGCAGAATATGTTTTTCACCGCCTTCCTCATAATTCAATACAAATTGTACTGCGATTTTGGCTTGATTTGGCCATTGGGCGTGAGGAGGATGATTGGCATAACCCAACATATCTCGAGGATAGTCTGGTGAAAAATGATTAGCTTGATCTGAGACGGTCATGAGTTTGCCTGAATCATTAAAATGTGAAACTTCACATCAAATTACTTGATGTTATAACTTGATGTCAAATTATAAAACAATACAAATCAAATACTTGTTGTTTTATTTTGGTGCATTAATTGAATTTATTTATTGATAAATCCCAGTCACGCGCAATTTTAGTGCTTCCATCTCTTCAATGATTTGATTCATCATGATTTGTGCAATACGGGAAAGTTGTCGTTTTGGTGCAACACATAAGGCAAGGGTAATGGGATGTAGCCCATTTTCATGGATTGCTCTAAACTCGAACGCATCATTTTCAATAAAAGGATAGGCATCCAAATAACTCATGATGCCAATGCCTAAATTCTGTCTCAGCAAGGAAATCATCATACGAATGTCGTTGCATTCGATTTTATGTGGCGGTTTAAAATCATGTTTCTTGTATAAGGCGGTGACGTGATCGTGAATAATTAAAGGTGAAGCAGGGATGATATGGTTGAATTCCAGTGTATCCGAGAAATAGAGTTTTTGCTTATTTGCTAAGGGATGGTGTTTGGGAATGACAAAACCGAGCGGTACTTCAATAAAAGAACTGATTTGCAATTGATGCTGATGTTTAGGATTGAGAATCAAGCCAAAATCCAGCTCAGCATTAATGACCATCTCTGCCACACTTTCACTATCGAGCACACAAATATTAAAATTAATCCAAGGATAATCTTGATGGATCGATTGGATCACTTGAGTGACGAAACCTTCGCAGAGTGCTGAAATCATTCCAAAATCAATTGCTCCACGCTGTAAACCTTGAATCTCATTTAAGCGCTTTTGTGTCATTTGAAAGTCTTTTTGCCAATTGCGTAAATCCGCATATAGCAACTCACCCGCTAAAGTCAGTTTTAGTCCATTTGGCAGACGTTCAAATAGTGCAACGCCGAGTTCTTCTTCAGCCAAAGTAATCTGACGATGCACTGCTGAGACAGAAATATAAAGTTGATCTGCCGCTTTTCGCAAACTACCTGTTTTGGCGACAGCAATAAAATATTCTGCAAAACGGGAAAAAGGTAATGCCATTGCAAACACGCTGAATAAAATGAGTATTTATGCAAAAGCAATTTTAGTGCCCAAGTGTTCTAATTTTTAGAATGATTGATCAAATTCATTCTAATAGACGAGGTTATTGTTCTGCTCCAAACTGCTTTTAAGCCATACAGATTCATGATCTATAGCAGGAAAATGAGAGCAAACAATGAATGCAATCCCTTTAATTAATGTGCCGAATAAACCTTGTCATAGCCAGTTTGATGATCGAGATTGGGAAATACTGGCGCAACATTGGTATCCCGTTGCACGAGTTGAAGATGTAACTACAAAGCCTCAGCAAGTCACTTTACTTGATTTGAATATGGTGATTTATAAAACTGAACAGGGAAATATTCATTTGGTGCGTGATATTTGCCCACATCGAGGTGTACCGTTAAGCAAGGGATGGGTCGAAGGTGAAACGATTATTTGCCCTTATCATGGTTTACATTTCAATGAAGATGGCAAATGCACCAAAATTCCTGCGCAACCCGATTTGACTAAAATTTCTGATCGTTTTTCCCTCACCAAATTTCCTGTGGTTTTAAAATATGGTTTGGTGTGGACTAGTATTTTAGGACGAGATGAAAGCTTGGCTAATTTCCCTGTTTTGGATACATGGGATGCAGAACAGCACCAAGCGATCTTGCCGCCGTATGTGGATATTGCGGGTTCAAGTGGTCGTCAATTGGAAGGGTTCATTGATGTCGCTCATTTTGCTTGGGTGCATCACAACGCATTTGCAGATCGAGAAAACCCTGTTGTTCCAAAATATTTAACTGAACGCACTGATTATGGTTTACACACTGAATATGTGAGTAACGTCAGTAATTACCCACATGGGATGCAGCATTTAGCGTCTGATGATTTTCTTTGGGAACGTATTTTTGATGTCTATCCACCATTTTCAGCAGTACTCACCATCCATTTTCCAAATGATGGTGTGTTAAAGATTTTAAATGCCTGTTGCCCTGTATCACATAACAAAACCCGTTTGTTTGTGCCTTTAACTCGAAACTTTGATATGACGGGTGATTTACAAGGTGTTTATGATTTTAATGCGCAGATTTTTGCCGAAGATCAGGAGATGGTGGAGTCTCAGAAACCTGAAGAGTTGCCCTTAGATATTACAATGGAAGCACATTTTGAAGCAGATCGCTCTTCGACCATGTACCGTCGTATTTTGGCTGAGTGGGGCTTGAGTAAACGGTATACGGTATAAGAGAATACAAGTTAAGGGCTATTCAGTTTTTTAAACGCTTGATATTGCGATTTATTAGAATCGAAAAAAACTAATTGTATATGCTTGTATATACAAATGCGATTTATTCATTATACAATAACTTAGCATATATTGTATGAGCTTTAGCCAATGTCAAGAACGTCCAAGCAACAAGATTTGGATTTATCACTCGCAGAAGATAGTCCTGTCCCTTTGTATTTGCGTGTGAAACAAATGATTTCACAAAAAATCTATGAAGGCACATGGACGGTGAATAAAAAAATTCCTTCGGAAAGTGAATTGGTGAATTTGCTCGGTTGTAGCCGTATGACCATTAACCGAGCTTTACGAGAGTTGACCAGTGAAGGTTTGTTGGTGCGTATACAAGGGGTCGGTTCGTTTGTAGCAGAAGGGCAAGGTCGCACCGCGCTTTTTCATGTCAATAATATTGCAGAAGAAATTCTTGCTCGGAATCATAAACATCATGCCGAAGTATTGGTATTAGAACAGATTCAGGCAAATGCTGAACAAAGTGCACTCATGCAAATGCGGGAAGGACAAAAGCTTTTTCATTCGATTATCGTACATTATGAAAATGATGTGCCTGTACAAATCGAAGACCGTTTGGTTGACCCTACACTGATTCCAGATTATTTAGCGCAAGACTTTAGCAGCATTACACCAAACGCTTATTTGATGTCAAAAGCACCTGTAACCGAAGGTGAGCATGTAGTAACGGCGGTACTTGGTTCTGCGCAAGAATGTAAATGGTTGAAGATCAATAAGACCGAGCCTTGTTTATTGATTCGCCGTCGAACTTGGTCAAATAAACAATTGATTTCCAGTGCGCGTTTGATTTATCCGGGTAGTCGTTATTATCTGGAAGGTAAATTTACGCAATGATTGAGCAGTTAACGACAGCACATTATAAAAAAATGCGATGGAAAAATGGCGCTGGCTACACTGTCGAACTTGCACGTAGCGAGGGCGAAAGTTTAGATGTATTTGATTGGCGTATTTCTATGGCCGATGTGAAATCAGCTGGTGAGTTTTCCAAGTTTCATGGGATGCAACGCATTCTTACAGTATTAGATGGTCAAGGCATTGTATTGAATGTCGATGATGATCATCGGCATCTAAAAACTTTGCAGTCTGTCCAATTTAGCGGTGAGCGTGATGTGAGTTGTGAATTACCTCATGGGCAAATTCAAGACTTTAATCTGATCTATGATCCTCAAAAGGTAAATGCCAGATATCAGTGGATTTCCGAACCTACAACATCAGAAATATTTAGTTCCTCCGATTTAATCTTTATTTTTAATCAAAGCCTTGAATTGTTAGAAATTGAAATTGATCAACAGGTTTTTCATTTGAAGCATCAAGAAAGTCTAAAAATTCAGTATGAAAAATTGTTGAAATTTATTGTATTAAGAGAGTCGATTTTGAAACAAACTTGTCTAATCGAACTCACAAAAATCTAAATTAGTTGCTTTTTTTAAAACCCATACAAATTGTAGTTGTATGGGTTTTTTCTTATTCGATAAAAAATAAATTATTTTATTTCATTGGCTTAAAATTTATTTTTAGAAATGGAATGAAATGCATCTTTTCAAGAGAAAAGATTTGTGTAGTATATGGATGTATATACAAGTTAATACATGCTGTATCGTAAAAGCAGTTTAATTTGCAGACCATATTCGATTGAAAGGAGTCTCATTGTGACAACGACCACAAAATTTCGTGACGTAGAAATTCGCGCACCGCGCGGTACAAAGCTCAATGCCAAAAGCTGGTTGACTGAAGCGCCACTACGTATGTTGATGAATAATCTTGATCCTGATGTTGCAGAAAATCCGAAAGAACTCGTGGTTTACGGTGGGATTGGTCGTGCTGCTCGCAATTGGGAATGTTATGACAAGATTGTTGAAACACTGAAAAACTTAGAGCTTGATGAGACGTTATTGGTTCAATCAGGCAAACCAGTTGGCGTGTTCAAAACCCACAAAGATGCGCCACGTGTGCTTATTGCCAACTCAAACCTTGTTCCACATTGGGCGAACTGGGAACACTTTAATGAGTTAGATGCAAAAGGCTTAGCAATGTACGGTCAAATGACCGCTGGTTCTTGGATCTATATCGGTAGTCAGGGAATTGTGCAGGGTACTTATGAAACCTTCGTTGAAGCAGGTCGCCAACATTACAATGGTGATTTAAAAGGTCGTTGGGTACTCACTGCTGGTTTAGGTGGTATGGGCGGTGCACAACCATTAGCTGCAACACTTGCTGGAGCTTGTTCTTTAAATATCGAATGCCAACAAGCCAGTATTGATTTCCGTTTACGTACACGCTATGTCGATGAGCAAGCAACAGACTTAGATGATGCGCTCGCGCGTATTGATAAATACACCAAAGAAGGTAAAGCGGTTTCGATTGCACTACATGGCAATGCTGCTGAGATTTTACCTGAGTTGGTTCGTCGTGGTGTACACCCAGATATGGTCACAGACCAAACCAGTGCACATGACCCATTGAATGGTTATTTACCACTGGGTTGGACGTGGGAAGAATATCGTCAACGTGCCAAAACTGAACCTGAAGTTGTGGTGAAAGCGGCAAAGCAATCGATGGCGAAGCATGTTCAAGCGATGCTAGATTTCCAAAAAATGGGTGTTCCAACGTTTGACTATGGCAATAACATTCGTCAAATGGCGCAAGAAGAAGGTATTACAAATGCCTTTGATTTCCCAGGTTTTGTTCCAGCATACATCCGTCCATTATTCTGCCGTGGTGTTGGTCCATTCCGTTGGGTTGCACTTTCAGGTGATCCAGAAGATATTTATAAAACAGATGCTAAAGTTAAAGAATTAATTCCAGATGATGAGCATTTACATCGCTGGTTAGACATGGCACGTGAGCGTATTAGCTTCCAAGGCTTACCAGCACGTATTTGTTGGGTAGGTTTAGGTTTACGTGCAAAACTCGGTTTGGCATTTAATGAGATGGTGCGTAGTGGTGAACTTTCAGCGCCAATCGTGATTGGTCGTGACCATTTAGATTCTGGTTCAGTATCAAGTCCTAACCGTGAAACTGAAGCGATGCAAGATGGTTCAGATGCAGTTTCAGATTGGCCGTTACTCAATGCATTACTGAATACCGCAGGTGGCGCAACGTGGGTGTCATTGCATCACGGTGGTGGTGTGGGCATGGGCTTCTCGCAACACTCAGGTGTCGTCATCGTCTGTGATGGTACAGATGAAGCAGCAGCGCGTATTGCACGTGTATTGACCAATGACCCTGCAACAGGGGTGATGCGTCATGCAGATGCTGGTTATGACATCGCGATTGATTGTGCCAAAGAGCAAGGTTTGAACCTGCCAATGATCACTCGATAAAAAACATCACAACAACGATTACGGCGTTTTTTGCAATTGTGTAACAAGCGCCGTAAGAAAATAATATAGTGCAAAACAGGACGCCAAAATGGAACTCTTAATTCAACCCGGCAAACTTACGTTAGCAGATCTGCGCCACGCATACTTGAACCCAATCAAAGTCAAACTTGATGACAGTGCCGCTGCTGCGATTAATGCCAGCGTTGCTTGCGTTGAGCAAATCGTTAATGAAGGGCGTACGGCTTACGGTATTAATACTGGTTTTGGTTTATTGGCTTCGACCAAGATCGCACCTGAAGATCTAGAAAAGCTACAACGTTCTTTAGTGCTTTCTCACGCTGCTGGTGTGGGTGAGCCGCTTGATGATGCCATGGTTCGCCTAATCATGCTGTTAAAGGTCAATAGCTTGGCGCGTGGTTTTTCGGGTATTCGCCGTAAAGTCATTGATGCGATTATGGCACTGATCAATGCTGAGGTTTATCCACATATTCCATTAAAGGGTTCAGTGGGTGCTTCGGGTGATTTGGCGCCACTTGCACATATGTCTTTAATTTTACTCGGTGAAAGTAAAGCACGTTATAAGGGTGAATGGTTACCTGCTGTTGACGCACTCAAAATCGCGGGCTTAGAACCGATTTCTTTAGCAGCAAAAGAAGGTTTGGCGCTGTTAAATGGTACACAAGTTTCAACCGCATACGCATTGCGTGGTTTATTTGAAGCAGAAGATTTGTTTGCTGCTGCAACGGTTTGTGGTGGTTTAAGTGTTGAGGCCATGCTTGGTTCGCGTGCGCCTTTCGATGCACGTATTCATGAAGTACGTGGTCAACGTGGTCAAATTGATGTTGCTGTTGCATATCGTGACTTATTGACAGATTCAAGTGAGATTGCACATTCGCATGAAGATTGTAGCAAGGTTCAAGATCCGTATTCGCTCCGTTGTCAACCACAGGTCATGGGCGCTTGTTTAACTCAAATCCGTCAAGCGGCAGAAGTGTTGGCGATTGAGTCAAATGCAGTTTCGGATAACCCATTGGTTTTCGCAGCAGAAGGCGACGTGATTTCCGGCGGTAACTTCCATGCTGAACCTGTTGCAATGGCGGCTGACAATTTGGCATTGGCGATTGCAGAAATTGGATCGCTGTCAGAGCGTCGTATTTCCATGATGATGGATCGTCACATGTCACAACTTCCACCATTCTTAGTGGCCAATGGGGGCGTGAACTCAGGCTTTATGATCGCACAAGTTACGGCTGCAGCTTTGGCGAGTGATAACAAAGCATTGGCACATCCTGCCAGTGTCGATAGTTTGCCAACTTCAGCAAATCAAGAAGACCATGTTTCTATGGCACCGAATGCGGGTAAACGTTTGTGGTACATGGCAGACAACGTACGTGGCATTCTGGCTGTTGAATGGTTAGGTGCATGTCAGGGTCTTGATTTCCGTGAAGGCTTGAAAAGCTCTCCAAAACTTGAGCTCGCGCGTAAAATCTTGCGTGATCAAGTACCTTATTATAGTGAAGATCGCTTCTTTGCACCTGATATTGAACAAGCAAGTGAATTGCTTGCAAGTGGATGTTTGAACGAGTTAATTATTCCAAATCTCTTACCGAGTTTAGTTAAAGGCTGATCAATAAAACGGCCACATGGAGTGGCCGAATCTAACTAAATTTACTCAAGGATTGGAGATTATAATGTCACAACACTCCACATTACAGCGGGGGTTGAACACCCGTCATATCCGTTTCTTAGCATTGGGATCAGCGATTGGAACGGGACTTTTTTACGGTTCTGCGACTGCCATTAGTATGGCAGGCCCTTCGGTCATACTCGCATATATTGTTGCAGGGATTGCAATTTATATCGTGATGCGGGCACTTGGTGAAATGGCAGTAAAGAACCCAGTATCGGGTTCATTTAGCCATTATGCGACACAGTATATTGGTCCATTTGCTGGTTTTACCACAGGTTGGACCTATGTTTTTGAAATGATCATTGTGGCTCTTGCTGACGTGACGGCATTCGGCATTTACATGGGATTTTGGTATCCAGATGTGCCGCGGTGGATTTGGATTTTGTCTTTGATTATGTTCTTAGGGGCAATCAACTTAATCCACGTAAAGGTTTTTGGCGAACTTGAGTTTTGGTTATCTATCGTCAAAGTTACAGCGATTGTTGCCATGATTTTAGGCGGTTTAGGGCTTATGTTTTATGGGTTTCAAGCGGATAACAGTGGTTTTACCACAGGCATCCAGAACCTATGGATACATGAAGGCTTTATGCCTAACGGAATAGCAGGTTTAGTCGCTTGTTTGTCGGTGGTGGTGTTTGCATTTGGAGGTATCGAAATCATTGGTATTACAGCGGGTGAATCTAAAGATCCAAAGACCTCGATTCCTAAAGCGATTAATGCTGTGCCAGTTCGTATCTTACTGTTCTATGTGCTCACGATCTTTGTATTAATGTCGATTTTCCCTTGGAATCAAATTGGTAGCCAAGGCAGTCCTTTTGTACAAATTTTTGAAAATCTTGGGATTGGATCTGCTGCAACGATTTTGAATATCGTGGTGATTACCGCAGCTGTTTCGGCCATCAATAGTGATGTGTTTGGTGCAGGACGTATGCTTTATGGCATGGCGGACAAAGGGCAGGCGCCACAAGTATTCCAAAAGCTCTCGCGTAATGGCGTGCCTTGGATGACAGTGGTTGTAATGGCTGGAGTACTATTGATTGGTGTGTTACTGAACTATCTGATTCCAGAAAATGTGTTCCTGATCATTGCTTCAATTGCCACATTTGCAACGGTTTGGGTCTGGTTAATGATCTTACTGTCACAAATAGCCATGCGTCGTAAACTTTCTACTGCCGAAATTAAAGCACTTGATTTCCCTGTGATTGGTTGGCCGTATGCGCCTGCATTCGCCATCGGGTTTATGCTGTTTATTTTGGTGATGATGGGGTATTTCCCTGACTCTCGACCTGCGATCTATGTCGGTATCTCGTGGTTGATTCTACTTTGGATTGCTTACAGCATATGGGTGAAACCTAAACAAAACACGGTACTCGTAGACCATAGTCTGCCGCAGAATATTGGAATGGAACGCTAAATACGAAATAGCCTGAGCATCTGATGCTTGGGCTTTTTGAGGATATATGCATGAAAAAGCTTTGGAAAAACTGTCATATTGCCACCATGCAAGATGGACAATATTCCAGTATCGAAAATGCTGCCATGGTGACGCTTGGGCAGCACATTCATTGGATTGGTGCAGAAAAAGATGCGCCTGCTGATGATTATGTGGAGTCTATTGATCTCAAAGGCGCGTGGGTGACACCGGGTATGATTGATTGTCATACCCATAGTGTTTTTGGGGGCAACCGTAGTGTCGAATTTGAACAACGTTTGCAAGGTGTGAGTTATGCAGAGATCGCTGCAAGTGGCGGTGGGATTGCAAGTACAGTGCGTGCAACACGTGAAGCAACTGAAGAGCAATTACTTGCATCGGCACTCAAACGTATTCGTTGTATGCAGAAAGAAGGTGTGACCACCATTGAAATCAAGTCGGGTTATGGCTTGGATTATGAAAATGAACGGAAAATGCTGCGTGTGATTCGTCAGATCGCGCAAACTTTACCCCTGACCGTGAAAAGTACCTGCTTAGCAGCACATGCTTTACCTCCTGAATATAAAGATCAAAGTGATGCGTATATTGAGCATATCTGTACTGACATGCTGCCAAAATTACATCAGGAAGGTCTCGTGGATGCGGTGGATGCTTTTTGTGAGTATCTAGCATTTTCACCTGAGCAAGTCGAACGTGTATTTAAAACGGCACAAGCTTTGAATTTGCCGATTAAATTACATGCAGAGCAATTGTCATCACTGGGTGGATCAAGCTTAGCGGCACATTACCATGCATTATCAGCAGATCATTTGGAATTTATGACTGAAGATGATGTTAAGGCAATGGCAGAAGCGGGAACTGTCGCTGTGCTATTACCCGGCGCATTTTATTTCCTGAGAGAAACGCAGCTTCCACCACTCGAAAGTTTACATAAGCATGGTGTTCGGATTGCATTGTCGAGTGATTTAAATCCGGGTACTTCACCAGCATTGTCTTTGCGTTTGATGCTCAATATGGGCAGCACCTTATTTCGTTTAACCCCAGAACAAGCGTTGGCAGGTGTGACCATTCATGCAGCCCATGCACTCGGTCTACAGGATACGCATGGAAGTTTAGAACAAGGCAAAGTTGCCGACTTTATTGCGTGGGATATTGAACATCCATCTGAAATTGTGTACTGGCTCGGTGGTGATTTACCGAAACGGATTGTTCAACATGGCAATGAAATTGTTTTTTAGTATCAAAATTAATTTTTAAAGAGTGACATTGATTATGAATCATTCATTTACGTGGCAAGGACGACAAGATGGTGAAGGTGACGGGCATTTACGCATCCATCAAGTGGTCAATACCAGCCAACATGCCGCTTTTGCCTTAATTGGCTTTAGTTCGGATGAGGGGGTGAAACGTAATAAAGGTCGCTTAGGCGCAGCAGATGCACCGGATATGATTCGTGCTCAATTGGCAAACTTACCTGTTCATCAGCCTGTCACGATCGCAGATGTTGGTACCGTAGTCTGTGATCAAGGTCAGTTAGAAAAAGCTCAGGCAGAGTTGGCTGAACAGGTGGAAAGAAGTTTAAAACAAGGCATGAAGCCGATTGTTTTAGGCGGCGGCCATGAGGTTGCTTTTGGGAGCTTCTCTGGACTATTTCACTATATTCAAAAGCATCAACCAGATAATAAAATTGGCATTATCAACTTTGATGCACATTTTGATTTGCGTGAAGCAGAGCGTGTCAGTTCAGGTACGCCATTTTTAAATGCAGCACAACTATCATCACAACATGATCAAGAATTTCATTATCTATGTATCGGCGTTGCGAAACATTCCAACACGAAAGTGCTGTTTGAAACAGCAGATCGCTTAAATTGCGAATATATATACGATCAACAATTACAACCCTCAAAAATTGATCATTTGATTGCGAAAATTAACGGTTTTATCGAAAAAGTTGACCACTTATACATTACAGTAGATCTGGATGTATTTAGTGCCAGCATTGCTCCAGGTGTGAGCGCACCAGCAGTGAAAGGAATTGATTTATCAATCTTTGATCCGCTGTTTCATGCCATTAAGGAAACAGGGAAAATCCGTGTTTTTGACGTGGCGGAATGTAATCCACGGTTTGATTTGGATAATCGAACATCCAAATTAGCTGCATATATTATTTTTAATTACATATTCGATTGATGGATCGGCTGCGCAAGTAGTCGCTCCATCAATTTTTAATTTTATGAGGATAGACAATGTCTAATTTATCTTATATCTCTCAAAATAACGGTCCATGGTCAACCTATCTCGAACAAATTGATCGTGTTGCTCCTTATCTAGAGCATTTAGAAGATTATATCGATACACTCAAACGTCCTAAACGTGCTTTGATTGTAGATGTGCCGATTGTGATGGATGACGGTACGATTCAACACTTTGAAGGCTATCGTGTTCAACACAACTTATCGCGTGGACCAGGTAAGGGCGGTATTCGCTATCATCCAGATGTAGATTTGAATGAAGTAATGGCACTGTCTGCATGGATGACCATTAAAACTGCGGTATTAAATCTTCCATTCGGTGGAGCAAAAGGTGGTGTGCGTGTAGATCCACGTAAACTTTCACCACGTGAGTTAGAGCGTTTAACACGTCGTTATACCAGTGAAATCAGTCATATCATTGGGCCACAAAAAGATATTCCAGCACCTGATGTAGGTACCAATGCAAATGTAATGGGTTGGATTATGGATACCTATTCATCTGGTCAAGGTCATACCGTAACAGGTGTTGTGACAGGTAAACCTGTACATTTAGGCGGTTCATTAGGTCGTGTCAAAGCGACTGGTCGTGGAGTGTTTATCACAGGTCAGCAAGTTGCAGACAAAATCAAACTTCCTTTAGAAGGCGCAAAAATTGCGGTTCAAGGTTTTGGTAACGTGGGTAGCGAAGCGGCTTACTTGTTTGTTGAATCGGGATCGAAAATTGTGACGATTCAGGACCACACAGGCACTATTTACAATCCTGAAGGAATTAACTTAGAAGAACTAAAAGTTTATTTTGAGAAAAACCAAGGTGTAGGTGGCTTTGCTGGCGCACAAGCAATTAGCGATGAAGATTTCTGGTCTGTTGAGATGGATATTTTGATTCCAGCAGCATTGGAAGGGCAAATCACTGTTGAACGTGCTGAAAAAATCACAGCGAAATTGGTTCTCGAAGGTGCAAACGGTCCAACCTATCCTGATGCAGATGATATGTTGATCAAACGTGGTGTCACTATTGTCCCAGACGTAATTTGTAACGCGGGCGGTGTAACCGTAAGTTATTTTGAATGGGTTCAGGATATGGCGAGTTATTTCTGGTCAGAAGATGAAATTAATCAAAGACTAGATAAGTTGATGATCCAAGCGATCAACGATGTATGGCATACCGCAAGTGAAAAAGCATGTAGCCTCAGAACTGCGGCCTTTATTTTGGGTTGTGAACGCATCCTGAAAGCACGTATGGAACGCGGAATTTTCCCAGGTTAACTTTAACTGGGTGAATCAAAACGATCTTAGAGCGAGTGCTTTAAGGTCGTTTTTTATAGTGCAGTAAATTACATTCCATCCTGAATAACATCAATGAATAGTTCAACGGCGTGTTGAATCTGCTCAGTCCAATCAAAAGAACAATTCATGCGAATGAATTGTTGATGAGAGGGCAAAACATTAAATAATGGACTAGGGGCAACACCGACTTGACGCTGAATCAATTGTTCATACACTTGCATACTACTGACCTTGTCAGGCAGTTGAATCCAAAGAAAAAAACCACTTGGATAGTTATAAACTTTGCTGCCTTGGGGTAAATGCTGTTTCAGATAATGAAAAAATTGCTTTTTATTTTTTTCTAAAGTGCGTCGAAGTGTTCTTAAGTGCTTTTCATAATGATGATGTGAAAGAAACTCAACCAGTGCATTTTGAATCAATGCATTCGCTGAAATGGTACTCATCAGTTGCAAATGTTGGATATGCTCTGAGAATTTGCCTGCATAAACCCAGCCTACACGAAAACCTGAACCCAAGGTTTTTGAAAAAGAAGAGCAGTGTAATACTAAATTTTGCTGATCAAAGTACTTCATCGGCAATGGTTTTTGGTGACCATAAAATAGTTCTTCATAGACATCATCTTCAATCAAATGAATTTGATGCTCATGTAAAAGCTTTGCGATTTTATATTTAATCTCTTCGCTTACGGTAAATCCAATTGGATTATGTGCATTCAGCATGAACCAACATACTTTAATTGGATAATCTCGAATCACTTGCTCAAATGCTTCAAGATCAAAACCATGCTGAGGGTGTTCGGGAATGGTAACGACTTTTAAACCCAAACGTTCAGCCGCTTGCCAAGCGCCATAAAAGATGGTTTGTTGCAATAAAATATAATCTCCCGGTTGCGTAATCGCTTGCAGAGAAAGGTTAAGTGCATCTAAACCACCTGATGTAATGACGATATCATCGGCCTCAGTTGGAATCCCTTGCATACAATAGCGTTGAGCAATCAGTTTTCTTAAGGCTAAGTTTCCCGGGGGGAGGTTTGAGGTTTGATCGTAACTATGCCGATTACGTGCCAGTTGTCCCATAATTTGAATGAGCTTGGGCGGATAGAGCAATTGACTCTCTGGAAAGGCCGAACCTAAAGGACTGACTTGTTTGGACTGAATAGATTTCAGGTATTTAAAAACCAACGAGTTAATTTCAATTTTAGGATTTAAAGAAACCACAGAATAGGTTTGGGGAATGTTTGGATTGCTTTGTTCCGCGATAAAATAACCCGATTTTTCTTTTGAATAAATCAGTCCCTGTGCTTCTAGTTCTTGGTAAGCATTCATCACTGTAATTAAACTAAAACCCGAGATTTGTACTTGCTCACGCAATGAGGGTAATTTGCTATGCGCTTGCCACGTACCATTCTCGATGAGAAGTTTAAGCTTATGTGCCAACTGTTCTGATTTATACATAAGGTCATGAATCCAAATCTGGTTATGAGAATGCAGAATTAATTGATTTAATTTTATAACAGAATGAGAGTATATGAATAATCTGTTATATTTTTTTAGTCAAACTCTGTCGCTATCCACCTATTGCTCATTCCTTCACAATAACAGCATGAACGAAGCAACTTATTTGGTATCTACTGGCAATAATTGCATGGTCGCTCAAAATTTGATTTGGACTTAAGGGCGTATGACGATGTTTGTGACGAAGCAATTAAATGCGATGACTCGGTTTTTTAAAGAGACAACACCTTCGCAATCGATGCAAAAACAGCTCGTGCTTGAATATGTAAATCTAGAGGCGACCTTGTTACGTGCAAAGGTGCTTAGAGATTTCTCTAAAGAGAAAATAGCGTATATCGCACAAGCAAAAATTGGGCAAAACGATAATAATCTGGCTTATTTATTTGCACCATTTATTATCGCGAATCTAAATCAAGCTGTGATGTATACAACGCCTGTTGCGTCATCTGTGTTATCAATTTTGAATCAATACTATCAGGCCGAAAGAAGTACCAATCTAAAGGTTGAAGATGTAATTCAGAGCCTTAAACTCCATCTTGATCTGGTTGATTACATGACAAGCGAAGAAGACTTCCTCTATCGAAGCTTGGTCAAAGCACTATGTCGAACAGATATCTCTCATATTTTCTTGATTACCCATTTAGTTATAGATGATGAACAACGCAACATACTGCAAGCATATTTCGATATAAAAATTGATGTGATTCATGCAGATGTAGCAAAAAGCATAGTCAATGATGATCTGATTAATACCAGAAAATTATTGTTCAAAAATAAAGATGAATGGCATAAAACGCTTTGTATGTTGTTTTCAGATTTAAACGCAAATCTTGTCTCGCAAATTGGTCAGTTCAGCAAGAGTCAAGCCAGCCATCTCATTGAAGATATGTTCTATGCAGAGCATATCTTTGAAAAATTATCGGTCTATGCCGAATACATGCAAACCCGTATTCAAAATGGTGCGGGTTATAGAGCACTGATCACGATTTAGTTTTTCAAAATTTGAAATTTATGATTTTAGGAGCAGATGATATGTCTCAGAAGCCACAAAAGTTCCCATATATTACGGTTGGGATGAGTATTTTATTCGGTTGTTTATTTTTAGTTTTCTTCTTTCTTGCCGTGAGTCATCAGCCTGATTATATGCCTTCTCAGCAAAAGCAAAATGCGACCCAAGTGCAGCATTCGATTCAACATAATAAGTAGATCGAGTAGGTATCAACATGGTGCTGTTTTATCACTTTTAGTGGTGAACAGAGTGCTCGCTAGCAACGACTTTGCTTTAATACTGATTGCACAATGGATTGTGCTAACAGAATTTTAAATTACCATAACAGTTAGGTGAGAAGTCTTGGCCTTTGAGTTGTAAGTTTGATAAATTCATTTGCAATGGATTAACGTCAGAAATGATATTATTTTAAATAGATTTTTAAAACTTAGTGAATTAATGTTTTCGAGGTGTTGATCCTGTCCAGCGTTTAAATGCGCGAGAGAAGTTTTTGGCACTTGTATACCCAAGGTGGGTAGCAATATTTTCAAGAGATAAATTAGGATTTTTAAGGAGCTGGATCGCTTTTTCACATCGTATTTTGTCGACAAGCTCTCTAAAGTTAGTTCCTTCACTTTCTAATTTTCGTTGTAAAGTGCGTTCTGAGATTTTCAATTTTTTAAGTATTTCTGTTAATGGACTAATTCCCATACTTTCATCATAAATCAAATCTTGGATAATATGATTAAAGCTATTTTGTTTTAATAACTTACGTAACTGTAATTTACATTCTTCTCGAGCGAGACGCTCAGCAATTGGGTCCGAGTGTAGCAAAGGAATATCTAAAATTTCTTTTTTAAATTCTAGACGTGTTATGGGGCGATTAAATCTTATTTCACCAGGAAGTAAGGGTAGTAATTTATCAAAATAAGTAGGTTTACTAAATTGAACATCTGCAAAACCAGTTAATTCATGCCCAGAAATGCTTTTTCCCATTTGGGCAAAACCAAGCAATAACGCAATTTGAATAACCTCATCAAGATAATAAGCTTCAGTCTGCTGAAAGATAATTATTGCGTGATCATCTAAAACTTCGAGTTTGATGGTATGTATGCTGGATTGAAGTGAAATAAACTCTTGGGCAATATTCAACGCTTCTCTAACATCGCGGGCCAACATTGCAGTCATACCCATAAGGCCATGACATGTAATGGTCATTTGAATACCGAGATAAAAACCAAACTCTAAAGCAGGTACTTGGGTGAGTTCGAGTGCTCGTCGTAGGATTCCCATCACAATTTTGGCATCTGCCCGCCATAAGGGCTGGAGCAATTGGTTTGTATTAAGACCAGACCCTTTTAAAAGCTCATCTCCTGAAATATCCCAACGTGATACCACATCAACCATTAAAGCAATGTAGGTACCTGGAACTGTTTTTTCTATTTCTTTATTCAGTTTCATAAAAATTAACGTCGGGAAATGATACCAAAATGGCTTGCTAAGAACTATTACAACATTTTTTTTTATTTAAAAATAGCCTTAATAAATGTTGAGCGATGGACGAATCGAACTCACAAAATTAGACATTTATGATCCTTTAATGATGGGCGTTTTAAAACGTGCGCGTTGTACGGCTGAGAGAACAGATTTTTGAACGCTCTTTAAGTGCAGAATCGTGAATTAATTTTTCTGATTCTAAATGTTTAGACGATATAAACCTAGATTGTAAGTAGAGGTCAATATGAATGCGGTTGTTCATCACAAACTTGTTGCAAGGCCAGTAAAGTTTGATTTTTCAAATTCCCCTGTGCAGTGGATTCCAAATGATCCTGTTTGCTCTCATTTGATTAATGGAATTAACCTGATTTTGCCTGCAGGTGAGTTTTGGTTTTGTCGTGTCTATAACAAGACCTTACCTTATATTAAAAGCTCAATTTTAATAGATGATGTAAAAGGGTTCATTCGTCAAGAAGCAACACATGCGCGTGCACATCAGAGTGCGCAAGAATTTCTTATCCAGCACGGCTATAATCTTGATCCTGCATTGAAAAAAATTAATTGGATTTTTAGCACTCTACTTGGTGAAAGCCCTTTAGGAATTAAAGCATTAGAGTTAAAGCCACTAGAACAATTTTGGTTGGTTACTAGAGTGGGAATCGTTGCTGCAATCGAACATTTTACAGGTGCGCTTGGTCAGTGGTGTCTGGACAATAAGTCATGGGATAAAGCAGATCCAGTGATTGCGGATATGTTCCGTTGGCATTTGGCTGAAGAAGTTGAGCATCGCTGTGTAGCATTTGATTTATTTAAAGAAATGATTCCAAATAATGTTCTTTTTTATTTATATCGTCAGTTCTTAATGGCCCTGGTATTTCCTATTTTTATTTATGTACTCGCAGATGTTGGTCGTAAACTAGGCAAGCAAGATCCAGATCAAGCTGTTCAGAAGATTGCGAAACGCACACTAGTAGGATTACTAACGAAATATCATCGACAAGCAAAACAAACGGATAATGGCCCTACACTTAGCTTCTTATTTAAAACAACAGTACGTTGGATTTCACCCAAATTTCATCCCGAAACTGAGGGAAACACACAACAAGCTTTAGATTATTTAGCACGTTCTCCAGCAGTGCAAATGCTCAGTAAATGATGAGATTAAGTATGGTGTTTTATTATCAATCTATATCAATGAGTCAAGCATCAAGTAGATATCAATTATTTATAAAACTATTTTAACAATGATGTGGAAATCAAACTTTAAGTTTGTCACAGGAAAAATTATGAAAAAGTTCTCATTTGCACTTGTATCAGCTTCAATCATGAGCATATCGCATTCAACTCAAGCAGCGGTTGATGTATGTGTCTTTGATATTTTAGGTAAGTCAGGTGAAGCTTACAAAATGATGCAAGATTGGTCACTTGCTGCAAAAGCTTGGGGAGCTGATATTAATCTTATTGCGATCACTGACGAACAAGTTGCAAACAATAATTTTAAAGCAGGTAAATGTGCAGGGGTCGCGATGACCTCTATGCGTGCACGACCTTATAATAAGTTTGTTGGTTCTATTGATTCTTTGGGTGGAGTACCAAGCGACGAGATTGCGAGACGGGCAATAACTTTTGTCTCTGATCCGCGTAACGCTGCTAAAATGACGACAAATCTTGGTGGTAATAAATATGAAGTTGTTGGGATTTCTCCGTTAGGGTCGGCTTATATTTTTGTTCGAGATAAAAGTATTAATTCAATTGAAAAAGCCGCAGGTAAGAAATTTGCAGTACTGGGATATGACGATGCGCAAAAACTGATTGTACAACGTGTGGGGGCTCAAGCAGTTCTTTCTGATATTTCAAACTTTGCAGCGAAGTTTAATAATGGTCAAGTGGATATGATTGGTGCGCCAGCCTATGCCTATAAACCACTTGAGTTAAGTAAAGGCTTGGGTACTAATGGTGTGATGTATAATTTTCCTGTATTACAAGTGACAGCAAATTTGGTCATACGACCTGAAAAATTTCCAGTCGGTTTTGGTCAGAAATCCCGGGATTGGTCTGTTAAACAGCTACCAAGGATATTTGCAACCATCAAACGATTAGAAGCTGAAATCCCTGCAAAATATAAAATGGATTTAACACCTGAGGATAAATTGAAATATCAAAAAATGATGCGTGATGGTCGCATTGAGTTGACTCAACGGGGGATCTACGATGCTGGTATGATGTCCGTATTAAAGAAAGCACGTTGTTCAGTTGATAAAGCAAACTTCGAATGTTCTTTAGATGGGGAATAATAAAAAACCATATTTTACTCAATGTTAAATAAAGCCTAGATCATCTAGGCTTTATTGTTATATAGCGTAATTAGACAAATCAAGAATAGAAAAGAACAAAAAATCATGTTAATCCTATCTGAGATTGAAATTTAAAATAGCTCAAATGAGGGCAATTCGATGAATGAGTTAGAACAAGCTAAACATAAACAAGAAGATACAGGATATGCCCGAATTGAGCCTTATACTCAACCCGCAGGTGGGTGGGGAGCATTATTAAGCGTTGCTCGCAATCTCAAACGTCAAGATATTTTGAAAAAAGGGTCAATCACTTTACTCAACATTAATCAACCAACGGGGTTTGATTGTCCGGGTTGTGCATGGCCTGAAAAGAAAGATGCACATGCTTTTAACTTTTGTGAGAACGGTGCAAAAGCAGTTGCCTTTGAAGCAACCAGTAAAACCGTAACACCTGAATTTTTTGCTCAACATACTGTCAGCTGGTTGACTGAGCAGAGTGATTTTTATCTTGAGGACTTAGGACGTTTAACTGATCCAATGCGTTACGATCCCGCATTAGATAAATACGTGCCAATTTCTTGGGATGATGCATTCCAATTGATCGCCAAACATTTACATGCTTTAGATCATCCTGACCAAGCTGCATTTTATACCTCTGGCCGTACCAGTAATGAAGCAGCTTTTTTATATCAACTGTTTGTACGAAGTTTTGGAACCAATAATTTTCCAGACTGTTCCAATATGTGCCATGAAACCACCAGCGTTGGCTTGAAAGATGCGATTGGTTTAGGCAAAGGCACAGTCACTTTGGATGATTTCGATCAAGCCGATGCAATTTTTAGTTTTGGACATAATCCGGGAACCAATCACCCCCGCATGTTGGCAACGCTTAGAGAAGTCTCCAAACGTGGAGGCAATATTATTGCGATTAATCCAATCAAAGAGCGTGGTTTAGAGCGTTTCCAAGATCCTCAAGCCCCTTTGGAAATGATGACCAATGGTAGTACGCCGATTAGCCGTTATTATTTCCAGCCTAAAATCGGTGGGGATTACGCTTTATTATTTGGTGTACTTAAACATTTGTCTGAATGGGACAAAAAAGCCATAGCCAAAGATAAGGCAAGTGTATTTGACCGTAGTTTCATCGAGATGAATACGATTGGTTTTGAGGAAATGCTAGCAGAGATTGATCGCACTGAATGGTCTCAGATTCATAAACACACAGGACTTTCACCTGAACATTTAGAATCCATAGCTCAAATGTTTCTTGATGCGAAAAAAGCTATTTTCTGCTGGGGTATGGGGATTACTCAGCATCGTCATGGTACCGCCAATATCCACATGCTAGCCAATTTAATGCTGGCAAGAGGACATATTGGTCGTCCCGGAGCAGGTTTATGCCCAGTACGTGGACATAGTAATGTGCAGGGCGACCGTACCATGGGAATTAATGAAAATCCGAGTGATAAATTGCTGGATAGCATTGATCGTGTATTTGGAATTCAATCACCACGTAAACATGGTTTTGGTGTCGTCGATACCATTAAGGCAATGTATGACAATAGGGTAAAAGTATTCATTGGCTTAGGTGGGAATTTTGCCGTCGCAACACCCGATACACCTTATACGCAAGAAGCGTTAAAGCGTTGCAATTTAACAGTACATATTGCTACTAAAATGAATCGAAGCCATTTGGTTTGCGGTAAGGATGCTTTAATTTTACCTTGTCTCGGGCGTACCGAAGTAGACATGCAACTTCATGGCGCTCAGGCAATTTCCGTTGAAGACTCAATGAGCAATGTCCATCTTTCGGCAGGACGAAACCCGCCAATCTCAGAGAATATCTTATCTGAACCTGATATTGTGGCACGAATGGCTGAAGCAACTTTGCTTGATAGTAAAGTCAAATGGAAATGGTATATCGAGAGCTATGATCGCATTCGTGATTCGATTGCAGACGTGTTTGATGAATTTCATGATTTTAATCAACGGGTCTATCAACCGAGCGGTTTTCATTTAGAACATCCAGCCAATCAACATGTTTGGAATACACCAAGTGGTAAGGCGCAGTTCTTGATTACGCCGTTGACGGAAGTCTATGAAGACAAAGAAAACCAATATGCTGCTGCTTATAGTGAACAACAGGTTTATACCTTGATGACCACACGTTCGCATGATCAGTACAACACGACTTTATATGGTTTAGATGATCGCTATCGTGGTGTGTATGGGCAGCGACGTGTCCTGTTCATGAATCAAACTGATATTGATGAGGCTGGTTTTGAAGCAGATCAATGGGTGGATATTGAAAGTGTATTCTCCGATGGCGTGAAGCGGATTGTGCATAGTTTCCGTATCGTGCCTTATAACATTCCAAAAGGAAGTTTAGCTGCGTACTATCCTGAAACCAATCCACTGGTGGCTTTGGGTAGCCATGATAAATATGCCAAAATTCCTGCGTCGAAAAGTGTTCCCGTTATTTTGCATGCAGGCCAAGCTCCTGAACATTTCAATTTGGCAGTTGAAGTCGATCCAGAACATGCCAACGAAAGAGTCAGCGGTGCATAACTTTCTAGATTTATAAAGAAATTTTAATCCAGTGATATGGGAAAGAGAGTAATAGAGTGGAAGCACAAAAATTAGGCTATGAAACAATGCAAGTGCATCGATTTCATCATGATGTTTCTGAAGATCAACTGGATTATATTGTTCAAGAATACCCTGTGGCACTCATCTACAACGGAATTTCTCATGCGGTGATGATGGCAACACCTTCTGACATTGAGAAGTTTGCCAAAGGTTTTAGTTTGTCCGAAGGCATCTTGCAAAGTTTAACGGAATTGTATTCGCTAGAAATTAGTCAAAATGAACTGGGTATTCAAGTTGATATGGAGATTTCTGCTAGAGCCTTTATGACTTTAAAAGAGCAGCGTCGGATGATGGTTGGGCGAACGGGATGTGGTTTGTGTGGCATTGAAAGCTTAAAGCAGCTGTATTCAAACTTGCCAGTGGTCAGCACAAAAGTTTCCCCAGCATGGTTCAATCAAATTCCAGCCGCAATAGCTCAACTCAAAGTCAGACAAAAAATCAGTGCATTGACAGGAGGGGCACATGCTGCGGCTTGGGTGGTGAAAGGACAAATCGTGGCTTTATTTGAAGATGTTGGTCGTCATAACTCTCTAGACAAATTATTGGGTTATTTAGCAGAGCAAAACATGGATGTCGCGGAGGGTTTTGTGGTCATGACCAGCCGTGCTAGTTATGAGTTAATTCGTAAATGTGCACAATACAATATTGGTTTATTGGCGACGATTTCAGCCCCGACCAGCATGGCGATTGATATGGCGAAACAGCTAAATTTAACTTTGGCAAGTTTCTGTCGTGGCGATAGTTTTGTTTTATATAAATAGTAAGAAAATGTGATGAATTTGGTATCTAAGGCATTGATTTGTGTAGGATAGGGGTTTGCATTCTACTATTCCTAAAAGTCATGAATATACCTTTAAGACCACAGCCAGTTATTAATAATCTTGCTGGCGAAAATGCATTATTTATTGTTCTCGGCATCAATAGTAATCCTGATCATTCAGGAATTATCGACTTTCTCGCCAATTTTTCAGCTTTAGTCCGAAGTATGGCTAATCGTTTCCCAAATAGTCAATTTACTGCCTCGCTCGGGATTGGCTCTCATGCGTGGGATCTTCTATTTCCAGATTTGAATAAACCTAAAGAACTGCAACCATTTCAAGAGATCAAAGGTTCCAAGTACACGGCAGTTGCCACCTCCGGTGATTTATTTTTCCATATTCGTGCCAATCAAATGGCGATTTGCTATGAGCTGGCTTCCATTATTCATGATCAACTCAAAGAGAGCAGCTATCCAATCAGTGAAACCAAAGGTTTTAGATACTTTGATGGTCGTGCAATTTTAGGATTCGTGGATGGTACAGAAAATCCTGAACATGAAATCGCTAAAGAGATTGCTTATGTCGGTGAAGAAGATATTGAGTTTCTTGGTGGCAGCTATGTCTTTATCCAAAAATATTTACATAACATGGAGATGTGGAAAGCACTAAGTACCGAAGAACAAGAAAAAGTAATTGGTCGAAAGAAATATGATGATGTTGAACTAAGTGATGATGTAAAACCACAAAATGCACATAATGTCGTGAGTAAAGCACATGATGCTGATGGCAATGAGTTAAAAATTCTCAGAGCAAATATGCCATTTTCCAATCCATCTGAAGGAGAGTCGGGTACTTTCTTTATCGGATACTCTCGTTCATTCAATATCACCAAGACCATGTTAGAGAATATGTTTCTCGGAAAAGAAAATGGTCACGTAGATCGTTTACTTGATTTCAGTACACCTGTTTCAGGTAGTTTATTCTTTGTACCTACTTTCGATTTCTTGGAAGATTTGGCTGAATAAAACAGTAGGGGCGGTTCACCGTTGATGACATAACGATGAACCTACCCCTAACGTGTTAATTCATAAAACGCGCTTGTAATGCGGTTGCAGTCGCAAAAAGCTTTTGATAACCCTGAGGAAATAAACGCTGAATGGCATCAACCGCTTTCGCATCTGCACCGATCAGTAAACGACGACGATTTTTTTGTACCGCATTTAAAATTAAATTTGCAGCTTCATCGGCAGGTGTACGTAGTAATTTATCAAAAGCGTCCTGACTCTTGGCAGGATCCATCCCTAGACTTGTGACACTGTTATTCATACGTGCAGCTTTGGCAATATTGGTACGAATACCACCCGGATGGATACAGGTTGCACTAACACCTGAATTTTCGATATCCAGTTCTTGACGCAGGGACTCAGTGAAACCACGAACTGCAAATTTACTGGCATTGTAAGCACTTTGGGTCGGTTGCGCAGTCAATCCAAACATACTGGAAATATTGACGATATGTCCATCACCACTTTGTTTTAGATAAGGTAAAAATTCTTTGGTGCCATAAACCACACCCCAAAAATTTATTCCAATCAACCATTCAAGATCTTCATAACTTACACCTTCGGCGGTACTGCCAAGTGCAACACCTGCATTGTTAAAAATCAAATTCACTTTGCCATGTTGTTCTACCACAGTTTTTGCCCAAGCTGCGATTTCATCACGTGTTGCTACATCTACTTTTTGTGTTGTGACTTTGACTGGAAATGCTTGTAGCAGTGCCACTGTATTCGCTAAGCCTGTTTCACTAACATCCGAGAGTGCAAGGTTACATCCTTGTTTAGCCAAAGCAATTGCCAATGCTTGACCAATACCTGATCCTGCACCCGTGATCGCTGCAACTTTATCTTTAAATGTTTTCATTTCATCTATCCTTTGTTTTTATGATCGTGCCTTAATTGGAAACCACTGGGACTTGAACATAATGTTCAAGATCAAAGCGGCGGGTTCGTTGACGATATTCAAAAGTGAAACCGGGCCAATTATTGGTGTTTTTTCCTGCCGCAGTTTGGTACCAACTGTTGCAGCCTTGCGACCACATGGTGCTTTTCATTCTTTCTTGAATTTCTTGGTTAAAGTTTTGTTGTCTATCGGCTTTTAAATCTGTAAATAACAAGTTCTTTTGAATATGAGTTTGAATTGCATCAATAATATAATTCACCTGACTTTCAATCATATACACAATTGAATTGTGTCCAAGGTTGGTATTGGGTCCATACAACATAAAGAAATTGGGGAAGCCACTCACCGTTAAGCCTAAATATGCTTCGGCACCGTCTTGCCATTGTTCTTTTAAGGTTGTGCCTTTTAAACCCGTAATCTGCATGGGTGCCATAAAATCAGTTGCTGCAAATCCAGTCCCATAAATAATGGCATCAACTTCACGTAAAGTACCATTTTTATCGACGATCCCTGTTTCTGTGATTTCTTCAATATCGTTGTTGATGACTTCTACATTGGGTCGAATTAAGCTTTCATACCAATAATTAGAAATCAGAATACGCTTACAACCAATTGGATAATCTGGCATTAACTGATGGCGGAAATGAGGGTCTTTGATTTCCTTGCGAATATGGCGTTGAAACATATATTCCACGAGCGGGATTTCATTGAGGGTAATGGTAAAGCCCTTAAGAACACTTTCGTTATAACTATACTGATACATACGATCAAGGCTTTGCAAGATCGGTAGCTTTTGAAAAGCTTTGCGAGTAAGCGGAGAGTAAATGCGGTCTGGCTTTGGAATAACATAGGGTGCAGAACGTTGGTATACATCTAAATGCGCGACTTCTTTAGCGATCTCTGGCACAAACTGAATGGCACTAGCACCTGTACCAATCACGGCGACACGTTTATGATTTAAATCATAATCATGTTCCCAACGCGCAGAATGAAATGCTTTGCCTTTGAAATGTTCAATGCCTTTAATTTTTGGATAAGCAGGTCGATTCAGTTGACCGACTGCCGCAATCAGAAATTCTGCTTCAAATTTCTCACCTGTTGTACTTTGAATCTGCCATAGCCCTTGCTCTGCATTAAAGTCTGCACTAGCGATCTCAGTATTAAACTGAACATGAGGGCGAATTTTATATTTATCAGCACAATGACGTAAATATTGATGGATTTCTTGCGAAGTCCCGTAACGGTTTTTCCAGCCAAGTTCCTGTTCAAAGGAAAACGAATATAAATGCGAGGGTACGTCACAGGCCGCACCTGGATACGTGTTATCACGCCAAACGCCACCAACATCCCCAGCTTTTTCAAATAAAGTAAACTGATTGAAACCCGCTTGTTTTAGGCGGATAGCAAGCCCTAATCCACCAAAGCCTGTTCCTATAATGGCGATACGGATATTTTTATTTGAATTGGATGATGGTTTTGACATGGTCTGCTCGCACGATTGGGAAAGAGGGGCAATCGATAAAAGAATATAGAATAGTGGTTAAAGCTATTGATTTAGAGGATGGATGCGGACAAAATATTGTGATTCGAGGACATTTGGAAATGTACATTGACGTACGCATGGGCATTTGATCGAAGTATACATAGTGTTCGATTGATGGCTGATTTTGCAGCAGAGTTGGGTGTTGATTATCAGCTCATATTAAAAGGAACGGGCTTAGATCAACAGCACTTACTTGATCCGAATATGGCTGTAACAGCACAACAGGAATTACAACTGATTGGTAATTTGGTTGAACAGCTTTGTCATAGGCCTATGTTGGGCTTAGAGGTTGGTACACGCTACCATTTCACCACTTTTGGCTCGTTGGGTTTAGCACTAATGAGTGCTGCCAATATTCGTGAAGCGCTTGATTTTGCTTTGGCATATTTCCCATTAACTTTTGCGTTTACCCAGTTTATTGTTTCTGAGGAAGAACGAGGTATTCGAATTGAGATTGCAGTCGATGAGGGGATTCCCCAATCTCTTTCTCAATTTATTATTGAGCGAGATATCGCCGCTTTAGTGACTGTTCAAAGAGATTTGATACCAGAAAATTTCTGCTTAGCCTTGGCATTTTCTTTTCAGCCTAAGGGTGATGTACAAACCTATATTGATTTATTCGGTATCGTCCCTGAGTTTGCTGAGACCAAGAACTTTATTATTCTCGATGTTGAAAAAGTAAACCAAAAACTGCGTATGGCAAATGAATTGGCTTTGCAGCATGCAGAACAACAATGCCGTCAAATTTTAGAGAAGCGACAATCACAAAAAAAATATTCGCACCATGTACAACAAGTCTTGATGCATACCAAAGGAGAGATACCGTCAATGGAAATCGTAGCTGATCGGTTGCATCTCAATTCAAGAACTTTGCGCCGTCACTTGGTTAATGAAGGCACAACTTTTATTAAGATTAGAGAGGATGTTCGCAAAATTTTGGCAGATTACTATTTATCTTTACCGCAAACTTCGATTGAACAGATTGCTGAATGGCTCGGCTACGCGGAAGCGACCAGCTTTATCCATGCCTATAAGCGCTGGTATGGGAAAACACCGCATGCATCACGTTTGGCAATGAAGGAATGTATTTAAGAACGACTTAAATCAACCTTCAGCTTTTGCCAATTCTGCCTCGATATAGCTGATGATCATGGTACTCAATCCTCTGACCATTTCATCAAAGCTAATTTGTGGGTTTGGTAAAATCAGATGGCGTGCCACGTTAAAAATACTGCTATTAATACTAATATAAGCCGTCACGCTAAGGTTATTTACTTTTAAATATCGAGGATGACGGATCATGTATTTCATCAATACATCCATCAATGCATATTCAATCTGACTGATATATCTTTCATATTTGAGTTCAGTTGCATATCTTAAGCAAATTAAATAACGATCATCATCCCGCGTTAACAAATCTCGGAAAGTATAAAAAATTATTTCAAATAAAGGTTCTAACTCTTGTTCAATGATGATAGGTGTGAGTTCTTTGACCATATCTAAAACTTCTTTGACGAAAGTTTTTGCCATCGCATCGTAGATTTCTTCTTTGTTTTTAAAATACTCGTACAATGAGCCGACGCTGACACCTGCAATATCTGCAATGTGTCTTGTGGTGGTTCCACTGGTACCATGCATTGCCACAGCGATAAAACCCGCTTCAATAATAGTATCTACGGTCACTTTTGAGCGTGCTTGACGAGGTTTACGTGTAGCCATAGTGGTTTTACAAAAATCCGAACATAGTGTCAGATTAACATGCTGATGAATATTATAGAAGATTAGGGTTTCTAATCCGAACAAATAAAATTACTAAATTTTTAATATTCATTTCAAATTTGTAATAAAACTATTGAATAGACATTTTACACCAAGATTTTATAACGTTGTTTTTTGTTGTGTTTTAAATAGTAGATTGATATTTATGATAAATATCCTATTTTTGAGTAATTTAAAACATTCTTGGTTTCATTGGGAAATGAGCAAATTATCGGTTGTTGACAAGCGTTGAAAACTGAAAATTACCCGAATTGAATCCGAACATAAGATCAGTCTACAGTAGACCTATCAAATATTAAGTTCAGAAATATCTTCCCGAATGATTCTTCAATGAGCTATCCACTGTTTAAAAGATAGAGATGCTCCAAGAACCATGGTTAATGAGCTTAATGGAGTGTCATATCACGAGCTAACTCCGCTCAATACTGAATGTAAGGTGTTGCTATGATTGCGAACACAGTGAAAAAGACCTTTAGTCTATTCAAGCCGAACCCCCTCGCTGAGCAAATTGATTTTGCGAGCAAAGACTCTATTCCAATCCGTCATTTGGCAATCGGATTTGAAGGAGAGAAAGTTGATCTCTCATTTTATATGAATAATCAATTTGCCACGATTTTTTTCGCTACGCTATCTGTGTTCTTGACCTATGGCGAAGATCTTGTCATCGAAACTGCACGTCATCACCGCGATTTACTTAAAGATCCGATCTTAAAGCAACGTGTTACTTCATTGATTGGTCAGGAAGCGATTCATTCTAAACTACATAATGAATTTAACGATGCGATCGTAGAACTCGGTTATCCAGTGACTTTGTATCGTTTTTTGGGTTCAAACTTCTTTAAATATATCTTTCTTCAATTTCCGCAACCATTAAAACTGTCGTTGATGGCAGGTATTGAGCATTTTACAGCGGTTCTTGCAGAATACATGATGAAGCATGAACAAAACTTCTATTTCTCAGAGGACGCTAAAACTCGTGCGCTATGGATGTGGCACATGTTGGAAGAGTCTGAGCATAAAGATGTTGCTTATGATGTCTATGAAGTTTTGAATGGTAATTACGCCTTGCGTATCAGTGGCTTTGCGCTTGCTTACTTTACGATTTTAGGACTGATTCCATTTTCAGCCTCACTGGTGCCCGTTTTCCGTAAACCACAAGAGATGTTGACGGCTAAATTTTGGAAAGATGCAAAACGAGGCGTAAAGCTGATCTTTAGTCCTAAAGATGGCGTGTTTGGCAGTACGCAAGGACAAATCTTTGATTATTTACGTAAAGACTTCCATCCGAATGATCATGATACATCGAAGTATCTTGAATATTATAAGCAAAAACTACTATCAGAAGGCGGGGCATTACACCCTTTCTTTGTGAAAGAGTTCACGCCTAAAGTTCAAGCAGCTTAATGATTTGATTGAACGATCTAATCCAATTGTTGAGGCATTGAGACAGTCAAAATTGTAGAAATAATCTTATAACCAATTTTACTGTTTCAATTGATACATTGCTGTTTTATTTAATTTTTTCACTATTTTATGGGAATCGAAAATGGTTGCTCAAATTATCCGAAATGTCTTTAATGACAAATTAAGTACCAAATATCAGGGGATTGTTCAGAACTTCGTGAACAAATCGCCAATTCCGATTCGTCATTTTGATTTTAAATTCAACCCTACAGAACTTGATGAAAAGTTCTTCTTAAATAAAGAGCTGGCAACATCTTATTTCCATGCGTTATCAATATTTTTAACGTTTGGCGAAGATGTCGTTATTGAAACAGCACGTTATCATCGAGACTTTATAACAGACCCTATTTTAAAGCAGAGACTGACCTCTTTAATTGGACAAGAAGCCATCCATTCTAAAGTACACAATCAGTTTAATGATGAAGTGCTGAAAGAAAATAACTACCCAGTTGAATTGCTTCGTGCGATTGCGGATAAGGTTTTTGAGTACGGCATTTATAAACTTCCGCATTCATTACAACTGTCTTTGATGGCAGGTATTGAACACTATACCGCTGTTTTAGCAGAATTTATGATGCAGCATGAGGACTATATTCTTGGTTCTCAAGATGAAAGACAGCGAGCGATGTGGATGTGGCACATGCTGGAAGAGTCAGAGCATAAAGATATTGCCTATGATGTATTTTTAGAATTATCAGGTAATTACTGGGTCAGAGTGACAGGTTTCTTATTAGCAAGTTTGACCATCCTCGGCGGAGTTTCGTTGGGTGGTTATCTCATTCCCTTTATTCGTAAACCAAGCAATTTGATTAACCCACGTTATATGAAAGATATGTTGGAAAGCACTGCTTTATTGTTTGGTAGTGAGCGTGGGGTATTTGGTAGTAGCTTCATGCACATTTTGGAATATCTACGTCCAAGCTTTCATCCAAATGATCATGACACCACAGCTTATATGGAATATTACAAACAGCGATTATTAGACCCAGAAACAGGTTTATTGACGCCTTATTTTCTCAAAGAATTTGTACCGCCAGTACGTGCAGCCTCTGCATAAGCTCGGCGCATAAAAACCTGATTGTTGGATTGTATATATGAAATTATTTGCTAAAAAACCTAAGCCCAGTCAAAAAGCATTTGCTGTTGTGACGGGTGCGGGTAGTGGGATTGGAAGAAGTTTTGCGCTTGAACTGGCAAAGCGCGGTGGAACTGTTGTGTGTTCAGATATCAATCTGGATGCAGCCAATGAAACGGTTTCACTGATCGAGCAACTGGGTCAAAAAGCCTTTGCTATCCAATGTGATGTCAGTAAGGCTGAACAAGTTACACAATTGGCAGAGCAAGCAGAACAGGTGATGCAGAACCCTGTCACGCTTGTGATTAACAATGCTGGTATTGGATTGGGTGGCAAGTTTGATGAGATGACCACAGAAGATTGGCAATGGTGTATGGATGTCAATTTGTGGGGCGTAATTCATGGTTGCCGTACTTTCGTACCTAAGTTTAAACAACTTGGGCATGGTGCCATAATCAATGTCGCATCTGCTGCTTCTTATACCGCTGCACCTGAAATGGCGGTCTATAACGTCAGCAAGGCGGGTGTTCGTGCGTTATCCGAGACGCTTTCTGCTGAGCTTAGAAAGTTCAACATTAAGGTTAATGTCCTGTGTCCAACGCTGGTTCCGACCAACATCATTAAAAATGGCAAAGTACCGCATAAAGGGATATTGGATTATGCCTTGACCAATCTGGCGTTTACCACCAGTGATAAGGTTGCGAAACTGACTTTAAACCGTTTGGATAAAGATCAGCTTTATACCATTCCTCAGATTGACGCTAAGCTTTTCTGGCTAATGAAACGTACAGCACCGAATTTATATGCGAAATTCTTAGGCAACTCGTACAGATTTATGAAGTAACCCAAGTAAATACCAAAACTTTTGCCAGAATTTGATACACGGAAATGTCATCCGCAACCTGCGTAGTATCAGAAGAGTATAAGGTTTTGTATTTATGAAGGAATTAAATATATGAAACAAGTGAACAGGTTTTGTGGATGACAAATGGTTTTGCCTACTTTTCCCGAAAGAAAAGTAGGTCGAGCCGAAGGCTAATTACGAAATTTAGATGAGAACTCGGCAAGACGCCGCCGTGAATCTAAACGATGGATAGGAAGTTTTAAATGACAGCTCAAGCAAAAAAATTAAACTCAGCTGAGAAAAAAGCATTACCTGCACATATCTATGACAGCTTTATTGTAGGTGCTGGGATTTCAGGGATTGCCACCGCGATTCGACTTGATCAAGTGGGCTATACCAATTACAAAATCATTGAAAAAGCCAATCGTGTCGGTGGTACGTGGCGTGAAAACACTTATCCGGGTTGTGGATGTGATGTGCCATCAGCATTGTATTCATATTCATTTGCGCCAAGTGCAAAATGGAGTCACTTATTCGCACGTCAGCCTGAGATTCTAAGCTATCTAGAAGAAGTCAGCGAAAACTTCAATGTCAGTTCAAAAATTGAATTTGGTACTGAGCTGACCAATGCAGCTTGGGATAACCAACGTAATTTATGGGTGATTGATACCAACAAAGGTCAATATTTGTCTAGAACTGTGGTTTTTGCCACTGGACCAATTACCGAAGCACAGATTCCAAAATTAGATGGTTTAGAAACATTTAAAGGTGAAATGTTCCATTCAGCTAAATGGAATCATGATTATGATTTGACGGGTAAGCGTATCGCTGTGATTGGTACGGGTGCATCTGCAATTCAATTTGTGCCTCAGATTCAGCCTTTAGCGAAGGAATTGTATGTTTACCAACGTACAGCGCCGTGGGTCGTACCGAAGCCTGATACTGATTTAGGTGAAGTGAGCAAATCACTGATTGCAAAATATCCACTGATTCAAAAAACATGGCGTAAAGCAGTTGCTCAATCACTCAATGCGATCAATTTCGGGCTACGTAATCCAGCCGTGTTAAAACCTGTAGGTGAACTGGCTAAACTGATTTTAAAATTCCAGATCGAAGATCCTGAATTACGTAAAAATGTAACGCCTAACTTCACCATTGGTTGTAAGCGTTTATTGTTCGCAAATAACTATTACCCTGCATTACAGCAAGAGAATGTCAAACTGATTCCACATGGGTTAGTGAAAGTAGAAGGCAATACTGTTATTTCTGCAAATGGTGAACGTCAAGAAGTAGATGTGATCATTTGGGGAACAGGCTTTGAAGTTTCACATCCGCCGATTGGTAAGCGTGTTTCTAATGAAAAAGGTGAGTGCCTAAATGACTTATGGAAAAGCAGTTCTCCAGAAGCATATTTGGGTACCAGCATTGAAAACGTACCTAATGCGTTCTTAGTGTTAGGACCAAATGTTCTAGTTTATGATTCGTTTATTGGTTTGGCAGAAGCGCAGCTTGATTATATTGTTGATGGTTTATTGAAAATCAAAGAGCAAAATATTGGTAAATTAAACATTAAGTCTGACGTGATCAAAAAGCATAATGAATTGGTACAAAAGCATCTAAAAACCACTGTGTTCAATGCTGGTGGTTGTAAGAGCTATTATTTAGATGCCAATGGACGTAACTTTGCTGCTTGGCCTTGGTCATTGAAGAAACTGAAACAACGTTTAAAGCATATGGATTTGAATGATTATGAAGTGACTTATCAAACTGAAAAAACTAAATAATTTTAGATAAGTAAACGGGCAGTAAATTTTATCTGAGGATCGAATTTGCTGCTTATTTTTTTGATTATTTAAAATAGAAAGGAAAATATGAAAAAAGGACAATCAAGTCGCACGGCTGAGGCTGCTGCAGCATTAAGAGCAAACCATTTTTTGTATGCATCTCATCCCATATTTTCAGATCCGTATGCATTTGAATTAACCAGTTCAGCTTGGAAAAAGTTATTGACCACATCATTGACAGCCAAAGTAATGAACTCGTCGATATTTAACAGAACGTTAGGATTATTAACTGGACAAGTCGTCGGTCGTTCCCGCTATGCAGAAGATTTGCTTCAACAAGCGATTGCGAAAGGTATTCAACAATATGTTTTAGTTGGTGCGGGATTGGATTCTTTTATTCTCCGTCAAACAGGACAGTATCCCAATTTAAAAATTTTTGAAGTTGATCATCCTGATACTCAAGTCGCTAAACAGAAAAAACTATCTGAGTTTGGTGAGATCCCAACCAATGTTGAGTTTGTCGCAATTGATTTTGAAAAGGAATCAATCGCAGAAGCTTTAGAACGAAGTGGATTTCAACAAGATCGGCCTGCATTTTTTTCATGGTTGGGTACAACCCATTACCTTGAACCAAAAACAACTTTGAATACATTAAAAAGTATTGCAAAAATCGCAGCGTCAAATAGTGAAGTTGTCTTGGATTATTCAATTGATTATCGCGAGTTGCAGGGCGTTGAACGTTTTGGCAGTTTATTTGTTTCTGAATTTACCCGCTTTCTAAAAGAACCTTTGTTAGGACAGTTTAGACCTAAACGACTTCATCAAACCGTGATACAAATGGGCTATGACGTGGTTGAGGATTTATCAGGAGACGGTTTAAGCGAACGTTATTTCCAAGACCGTGCAGATCAAATACGCCATACCATTGCGACGCATATGCTACATCTACGTCTGAAGTAGCTTTGGTGTAGCCACAAAGAACACTCACCTCATGATGCAAATTTCATAGCCAAGTGGGGCGGGATGAAATGTGCAAAGTTTTGGTGGTGTTGATTTTGTGATATTGAAATGACAAAGCCTAATCACTGATAAGCTTTGCCGATAACAAATTACTTGTTATTTGGATCCGCTTTTTCACTATCTTCAGTTTGATTGCCTTTTGGGCTTGGTGTGGTATCAGGTTTTGGTTCGGTAGTGGAATCCGCTTGAGAATGCTCTTTGACCTGAGTTTGTTTAGCATTTTCGTCTTTGGTGGTCTTTTCAGAAAAACTTTTGAAACCTGACATTATTATCTTCTTTGTTGGTTATTGAGCTTTCATGGTACAGATTTGGATTGATTACACTTGGGTAGTTGTGAGAGCGATATGTTGAGATATGTGCTCAGTAAGGTGTTTATATCAACATCATATTTCATTAATAAAATCATATATATATTATCCATTGAAACTTATAGTTTAATTCAAAAAAGACCAGCTCAATATTCGCAATGGCTGTACACAAAGAGCACAAATATTTTATTTAGCATATATAGACGATTTTTATATGGTCATGCCTATCGTGATTTATAGGAATGACTTGGCAAAAAATTGTGAATATGGATGACTACGGATACGAGAATTAAAAACATTAAGAAATTACATGTGCTAGTCTTGCTGGATTTTCCTAATAAGCTATCCGCTATGAATGTTGAGCGACACCATGAGGCAAGTAAGTTTCAGTGGTCTTTTCTATTGCCTAAATATTGGGGGATATGGATAGCTATACTGGTTTTGATGATATTTGCAATACTTCCTTGGGCCATCCAATGGCGATTAGCAGAAGGTTTGTCTAAACTAGGATGGAAATATCTAAAATCTAGACGTAAAACGACGATTAGAAATCTCGAACTGTGTTTTCCAGAGAAAAGTGAACTTGAAATCCAAGAAGATGCTAAACAAGTCTTTTTTAATATGATGCTGGGTGTCTTTGAAGCATTGAATGCTTGGTATTGTCCGAGTTGGTTTAAAAAGCGCATACATATTCATGGATTAGAGCATCTTCAGCAAGCACAGGGTAAGGGGGTTTTATTGCTCAGTAGCCATACCACATTGTTGGATGCTGGCGGTTATGTAAGCAGTTGCTTTTTTGATTTTGATGTTGTTTATCGTCCACAAAACAATCCTTTATTAGATATGTTGATCCGTAGATGTCGAGCGACGATTTATAAGAATCAAATTTCGAAAGATGATATGAAAGGATTAATTCATAGTTTGAAAAATGGCCATGCAATTTGGTACAGTCCTGATCAAGATTTTGGCTTGAAACAAGGCGTTATGGCACCGTTTTTTGGTGTACAGGCTGCAACATTAACCGCACATCGCCGATTGATGAAAATTACCAAAGCATCCGCCATTCCTTTATTCTTTTATCGTGAAGGCGATATTCGAGATCCCCAATATCACATTTTATTGGAACCACCATTAGATCATTTTCCGGGTCTTGATGAGGTGGAAGATGCAACACGAGTGAATTTGATCCTCGAAAATCAAATCAGAACGCAGCCGACCCAATATATGTGGTTTCATCGTCGTTTTAAAACCAGATTGAAAGGTCAAGAAAAGCTGTATTAAAAATTAAGCCTTAAACCCACCTTATTTTGGTGGGTTTTTTTAATAAAATGTAGATAATTTAAAATGACAACAACTGCGATTTAATGCTTTAAAAATAAATTTTAGTTAAGTGAAATGATATAGATTAAGTATTCATTAGCTACGTTCATAAATTCTCTTTGTTTCTGTCTATGGGAAATATAAAGCGGCTCAATAATTATGAAAGAGCGCTATTGACTGTAAAATCTATCAGGACCTAAAGATTTTCAACCGAGTTTTCTGTTAGCATTTTAAATGGTAGGTAGAAACGATCTGCTTTTTCGGAAAATTAAAAATATAAGGTCATTATGCGTATTGATTTAAATAGCGATTTAGGCGAAAGCTATGGCTCATGGAGCATGGGCAATGATGAGCAAATTCTTCCTATTGTGAGTAGTGCAAATATTGCATGTGGCTTTCACGCAGGCGACCCGCTCCATATTCTTAAAACATTAAAACAAGCAGCTAAACTTCATATAAATGTCGGGGCACATGTATCGTATCCTGACTTAGTTGGTTTTGGTCGGCGCAAAATGACCTTATCTTATGATGAACTACTTGCCGATGTACTTTATCAAATTTCAGCTTTACAAGGTTTGGCGCATGTTGCGGGAACCAGAGTAAGCTATGTCAAACCACACGGTGCTTTATATAACACTATCGCGACAGATTTAACGCAAGCCCAAGCGGTGATTGATGCAATTCTACAATTTGATGCAGACTTAACGTTGGTGGCTTTGGCTGGCTCACCATTGATTGATTTTGCTCAAAAGCAAGGTTTGACAGTTGTATCAGAAGCTTTTGCCGACAGAGCTTATCATGATGACGGTACTTTAGTTTCTCGTCGTGAAATTGGGGCTGTTTTACATGATGCAGAGATTGTGGCTCAACGTGTTCTTGATATGATCCTAAAAGGCGGCGTGGAATCCATTGAAGGAAACTTTACGTCTATCCAAGCAGATACGATTTGTTTGCATGGTGATACGATGGGAGCTGTGCAAATAGCTCAAATAATTCGTCAAAAATTAGAAGAACAACACATCGAAGTTCGAGCGTTTACCCATTAAATACTTTGCAGGAATGCTTTAACGAGTGATGAAATGAGATTTTTATCGGTTAATTTGAATTGCTTTTTGATTGAGTTGTCGAGTTTAGAGGAAACCGTTGCGCTTTATCATTGTTTAAAGCGTACAGCACATCCTGATATTCAGGAGCTTATACCTGCTGCACGTACTATATTGGTTTATTTTGATCCTGTTTTTACTGATGAAAAAAAATTGATTCAGTGGATTTCAGCTCAAAAATTAGAACAAAATCTTCTGAATATGGGTAAAGAAGTCGTCATCAATGTCTGCTATGACGGTGCGGATCTTGCGCATGTCGCTGAATATTTGGGTATCGATGTGAATGAGGTCATCCATAAACATACGCATAGTCGTTGGCAAGTTGCCTTTATTGGTTTTGCTCCTGGTTTTGCTTATTTGATCAGTCCAGATCATCCTTTTGGAAGCATTCCACGTTTAGTCTCACCACGCAAAAAAATAGCATCAGGTTCTGTAGGATTGGCAGGCGAATATAGTGGTATTTATCCGAAAGAGAGTCCTGGCGGATGGCAGTTGATCGGACGTACAGATCAAACGATGTGGGATGTCTATCGAGAGCAAGCTGCCTTACTATTGCCAAGTGATCAGGTGGTTTTTAAAGATATAAGCAAGCATCCGACTCAAGTTACGGTTCCTTGCACTAAACTTTTTTCAAGACAAAGACTGGAAAATCCGATCGTATTCACTGTGCTAAATGTTGGTTTGCAAGTATTAGTACAAGATGAGGGACGTAAAAATGTCGCTCAACTAGGCGTTGGACAGGCAGGTGCGATGGATCGGAGCGCATTTCACTGCGCCAATGCATGTGTGGGTAATTCTAAAAATGCTGCTGCACTAGAAATATATAATGGTGGTTTACGCTTAAAAGTGATGGAAGAAACTGTTATTGCGGTAACAGGAGCTGAAACGGAGCTATGGGTATCATACGCGAACGGCTATACAGTCAAGCAACCATTATATCAACCAATTGCATTGGATCAGGGCGATGAAATTTATCTGACCAAAGCTCAGGCTGGAATCCGTAACTATGTGGCAGTTCGTGGTGGTATAGCCGTCGAGCAGGTATTAAATAGTGCCAGTTATGACAGTTTGGCTGAACTAGGAACAGTACCCCTAAAGGTTGGAGATGAGATACGATCAGCACAATTGAAAACAGAATGTGTCGATTTAGACCAAGCAGCAAATGCTTTACCCAAAGTGGGAGATCAGGTTGTCGTTGATATTGTGTTGGGGCCTCGAATGGATTGGTTTACGCCAGAAAGTATGGATCTACTGCTTGCTCAATTTTGGTTGGTGACTGCGGACAGTAATCGTATAGGATTAAGGCTCGTTGGCGATAAGCCCTTACAACGTCAGATCAAGCAGGAATTGCCGAGTGAAGGATGTTGCACTGGCGCGATACAAATTCCACCAAATGGGCAGCCCGTCTTGTTTATGAATGATCATCCGATTACTGGAGGTTATCCAGTTATTGCGGCTGTAGCACCATATCATCTTGATTTGATCGCTCAAGTTGCAGCAGGATGTTATATCCAGTTTCGCAAAATATCAGACTTTATGGATATCAAAAAAAATGTATAAGCAACATAGGCTGTTGATCGCCAATCGTGGTGAAATTGCTGTTCGTGTTATTCAAGCATGTAAAGATTTAGGTATTCACACTGTAGCCATCTATGCCGACGATGACATGGAAAGCTTATATGTAACACTCGCTGATGAGGCTTGGGCTTTATCTGGTCAAACCGCGAAAGAGAGCTATCTCGATATTGATAAAGTTTTGAATATTGCTAAGCAAAGCCAAGCGACTATGATTCATCCAGGTTATGGCTTTCTGTCTGAACGTGCTGATTTTGCGCAAGCTGTTATAGATGCAGGGTTGATTTGGATCGGACCAACTCCTCAAAGCATGATTAGACTAGGCGATAAAATCGAAGCGCGTAAGCTTGCACAAGCTGTTGGAGCACCGTTGGTTCATGGTACTGAACAGCCACTTCGTTCTGCCAATGAAGCGGTGACATTTGCACAAACATACGGATTGCCTATTGCGATTAAGGCTGCATATGGTGGCGGTGGACGTGGTTTAAAAGTGGTTAGGCAGCTAGATGAAGTTGCTGATTCTTATTCTTCGGCAGTGCGAGAAGCTCAAGCGGCTTTTGGTCGAGGAGAATGTTTTGTTGAACAGTATCTGGATAAGCCCAGACATCTGGAAGCCCAAGTAATTGCCGATCAGCATGGCAATATTGTAGTGGTTGGAACCCGTGATTGCTCTTTACAACGCCGTAATCAGAAATTGGTAGAAGAAGCACCTGCGCCATTTATTGATGATGATATTTATCAACAATTAATACAATCTACGCTCGATCTCTGTCGCGCGGCGAAGTATGTTGGCGCTGGCACAGTGGAATATTTGTTAAGCCAAGATGGCAAGCTATCTTTTCTCGAGGTCAATACACGTTTACAAGTGGAGCACCCTGTTACTGAACAAACAACAGGGATTGATTTGGTTGTTGAACAGATTCGAATTGCACTGGGACAACCGTTATCAATCCAAGAAACGCCAAAACCACAAGGCCACGCAATTGAGTTTCGTATCAACGCCGAAGACCCAGCGCGAGGCTTTATTCCAGCATTTGGTCACATCTCTCGATTTAATCCACCTTCGGGGATTGGTATTCGTTTAGATACAGGTGTTATCCAAGGGAGTCTTGTCTCAAGTCATTTTGATTCATTAATGGCAAAACTGATTGTGACTGGGCCAACGCGTGAAATCGTCATTCAGCGTGCCAAAAGAGCATTTGCTCACTTTGAGTTAGAGGGTGTTGCATCTGTTTTAGCTTTTCATCGTGCGATATTGTCCGAAGCAGACTTTATTGATGCATTTAAAGTGCATACCCGTTGGATAGAGCAGGAGTTTCAGCATAACTTTGCAATGCATCCACGCAGTAAAAAACCAGAAGCATCCGGGTTACAACGGTACATGATTGAGATTGATGGCAAGCTTCATCAAGTGGGATTGCCTGTCGGATTGTTGAAAATGGCCAGTGTTACGGAGAATCATTTATCTGATGAGGCTTCGTCGTCGTTGCATAATGAAAATGCTGTTATCGCGCCAATCAATGGAATTTTAAGTAGCTGGACCGTTCAAGAAAATGCTCAAGTCGAGCTGGGTGATGTAATTGCCACGATGGAAGCAATGAAAATGGAAGTACCAGTGATTGCACATCGAACAGGTAAAATTAAAAACCTAGTAGCTTTAAATCAAATGTTAGATGCGGATATGCAGATTGCAGAAATTATTTGAATTTAACGTTGTGGCTGAATCAGCCATTAAACGCAAAAAGGCGTTTAATGGCTGTGATGTGATTAACGACGGTTATTATAAATTGCCATTGCTGCTGGTAGGTTTTTGCGCATATCTGCAATACGTTGAGTATTTGATGGGTGAGTTGATAGGAATGCAGAACCACTCTTACCATCTAAACGACTCATTTTTTCCCACAATGTAATCGCAGCATTTGGGTTGTAACCTGCATGAGCCATCAGCATTAAGCCACCGAAGTCGGCACGGCTTTCTAGGTTGCGTGAATAAGGTAAACCAATACCCACTTGACTGCCCAAATTAATTGCAGCATTACCTGCTTCACCGATATTGGCACCAGCATAAGATGTACCAATACCAATTGCTAAGTTGGTCAGTGCTTGCGCACCGATTTTACTTTTCGCATGTTCTTCTAGGGCATGGGTCATCTCATGGCCCATAATTGCAGCAATTTCATCATTGGTGAGATTAAGTTTGTTCACGATACCCGTATAGAAAACAACTTTACCACCAGGCGCAACATAAGCATTGACTGTATCCGATTTTAATACGGCGAGCTGCCAGTCAAAGCGTTGACCTGTTTGGTTCATTTTATCGGCATGTGGTTTTAAACGATTAAATACCGTATTGATGCGTTGATATGTGGCAGAACTGGTATCAAGCTGATTTTTAGCACGAGCTTCTTGAGTCATCTTACTGAAGCCTTGCGCAGATTGGGCATTTAGCGTTGCGCTGTCTGCACCAGCCATCTCTGCGAACGATGCACAGCCAGATATTGTCATTACAGTGACCGCACAAAGGCTCAAAGCTAACTTCTTCATACTTATTCTCTCCAAATCAGTATCTTATGAGTATAGTCGTAATTACGGTGAATTATAAAAAATGTTGATCAGACTTAACATTCTGATTCGCTCTATAATCATTGTAATTATGTAATCACATCTACATAGATTCTGCTATTCATTTATAAACAAAGCCAGTGTTTTTACACTGGCTTTGTTTTATGTGGGGTTTGATGAATATCAGATGAGATTAATCTTCATCATCAAACTCTTCTTCAGGGAAGGTATTTTCCTCTAAAGAAGCATCAAAAATTAAGATTGCTTTACCTTCGGTTTGGATCATACCTTGGTCTTCAAGTGTCTTAAGTACACGACCAACCATTTCACGGGAACAGCCAACGATACGACCAATTTCTTGGCGCGTAATGCGAATTTGGCGACCATTCGGCAGAATCATGGCTTCTGGTTGTGAAGATAAATCAATTAAGCAACGCGCAATACGACCTGAAACATCAATAAATGCAAGGTCAGTGACTTTACGTGTTGTATTTTTAAGACGGCGTACAAGTTGAGCAAATACCGCATAGCTCAAATCAGGATACTGTTTACTGAGTTCATGAAAGTTGTCATACGTAATTTCTGCAATTTCACAAACATCTCTAGTGCGTACTTCAGCAGTACGTTGAGGGTTTGTTTCGAACAATCCCATTTCACCAAAGAAATCCCCAGGGTTTAAATAGGCGACGACAATCTCACGCTCATCATCTTCGCGTAATATGATCGACACTGAGCCCTTTAAAATTAAATACAGTGATCTTGATTCCATTCCAGCGTCAACAATCGTGGTGCGTTTTGGATATCTATTAATATGAGCACGTTTTAGCAAAGCTTTTACTGATTCAGGCAGTTGGCCTGGAGACAAAGCATCAGTGCTAAGTTGTGAAAAATTTGAAGTCATGCTTAAAATTTCCGAATTTGGATAAAACCGATCGCACAGGCTCATTTGAGCTTTTTCTACACAGAAGAGATGAAATTCCTTATCAACTCATTTTATGTTAGTGTACAAGAACACAGTAAATTTATAACGTTTTTTGGGTAGTTGCAATGCAAACAAGTGTACATTGGTTAGAGAATGTTGCTTTTGAGGCAAAATCAGAAAGTGGCCATAGTGTGGTGATGGATGGTTCTGCTGAGTATGGGGGTGAAAACCGAGGTCCACGTCCTATGGAGTTGATTTTAATGGGACTTGGTGGGTGTGCTTCGTTTGATATTGTGACCATTTTAAAGAAATCTCGACAAGATGTGACGGGTGTCGTATGTGAGTTGAAAGCTGAGAGAGCGAACACAATCCCAGCAGTCTTCACCAAAATCCATTTACATTTCATTGTGACAGGTAATGCAGTAAAAGCCAAACAAGTTGAAAAAGCCGTGGAGCTTTCAGCAGAAAAATATTGTTCAGCCAGTAAAATGCTGTCTGATGGTGGTATTGAAATTACCCATGACTTTGAAATTGTAGAAGCTGCATAAGTTCGTATTGTTAAGCATTACTAAAAAGTGATCTATTTTGATAGATCACTTTTTTTGTTTTTATTTAAGAAACAATTGAGGGTCTACCCGAGCATTATTTAGACTCATTCCCCAATGTAAATGTGCACCTGTTACACGTCCTGTTTTACCTACCAATCCGAGAATTTCACCCTGACGAATGGTTTGCCCTTGTTCCACATCGATTTTGCTGAGATGGCAGAACATACTAATGAGTCCCTGACCATGATCAATTAGAACCGTCTTGCCATTAAAAAAATAATCTCCCGTTTGTACAACGATGCCATCAGCAGGCGCAACAACTCTTTGTCCGACAGGAGCAGGAATATCTAAACCAGAGTGTGGTGCTCGTTCTTCACCATTGAAAAACCGTTTTCGACCAAATGAGTTACTAAATTTACCTGAAGTAGGGACAATAAATTTTGGAAAACTTTTCCATGTGCTATTACTAAATGAGGTATAAACCGTATTTTGCTCCTTAGCTTCACGTGCATAGCGTTCTAATTGACTTGGATTTGGATTGACATGATCTTGATTTTTAATAGTTAAACGTTGTTCTGGATATTTGTATGGTTTAACTTCAATTTGAATCGGTGTGTTATTGGTATTTAAGGTGAGTGTACCAACAGGTGCGGATAATGGGATTCCAAAAATAGCATAACGTTGCCCATTTTCTTCGCTCAGCAACACGGGTTTTTGTTCATAATAAACTTGTGTTGTGCTTGCCGTGAGTGGAATAATGGCAATCCCGCCCGCACGTCTCGAATCTTGGGGTAATTGAGCAAAAGCGAGATGAATAGGAAGAAGACAAGCCGTGGTAAGGAATATTTTTTTTAGAAACATAATGACAATTTTAATGAACGTAAATATATAGGCTAAAAGGTTCACTGCAAAATCACAACAAGCAATTTGTTTGAATCCGCATAGACAGAAAAATGATACAAAATAGACTTGAAATAAAATATTTATATACCCATATTATGATTAAGTTTTATCTTTTTTATTATTAATAAGATTTTGAAAAATATATAAATTTTATTTGAAATTTTAAAAAGTGTTCCCATCTTAGTGATAAGTCAAAATTTGTTGTGAGGAATAACAAGAATGCGTTTTGAAAAATTTACAAACCGCTTACAGCAAGCACTCTCAGATGCACAATCATTGGCCATGGGTAAAGACCATACAGCAATTGCTGGGATCCATATCCTAACGACTTTACTCGAAGAGCCTGCCAATTTGAGTTTGTTGCAACAAGCGGGTGCTCGTTTACCAGAGTTGAAGCAAAAGCTTGAGCAAGCAATACAAAATGCCCCGACTTTGGCAAATCCGACAGGTGACATCAATCTCAACCCAGAGGCAGTTAAAGCGTTGAATTTAGCCGACCGCTATGCACAAAAGGCGGGTGATGAATTTTTATCAACCGATTGGGTACTGTTGGGTTTAGCAGAAACGGGCGAAACCAAAACCATTTTAAATAGTGTTGGTGTAACTCCAGAAAGTTTACGTAAAGTTATTGAAAATATTCGAGGAAGTGACAAAGTCATGAGTAATAACCATGAAGATCAACGTGACTCACTAAATAAATATACCATTGATTTAAATGAACGTGCGTTAGCAGGAAAGTTAGACCCTGTGATTGGTCGTGATGATGAAATTCGCCGTACCATTCAAGTGTTGTCTCGTCGTACCAAAAATAATCCCGTACTTATTGGTGAACCTGGTGTGGGTAAAACGGCCATTGTTGAAGGTTTGGCACAACGTATCGTCAATGGAGAAGTTCCTGAAAGTTTAAAGAATAAGCGTGTGCTTTCTTTGGACTTGGGGTCATTGCTCGCAGGTGCAAAATACCGTGGTGAGTTTGAGGAACGTCTCAAAGCTGTACTCAAAGACCTTGCCAAGCATGACGGTGAAATTATTTTATTCATCGACGAATTGCATACCTTGGTTGGTGCAGGTAAAGGCGATGGTGCAATGGATGCGGGGAATATGTTGAAACCTGCCTTGGCACGTGGTGAATTACGTTGTGTTGGTGCGACCACTTTAGATGAATATCGTCAATTCATTGAAAAAGATGCTGCGCTGGAACGTCGTTTCCAAAAAGTGCTGGTCGATGAGCCAAGCGTTGAAGACACCATTGCGATTTTACGTGGTTTAAAAGAGAAGTATGCCACCCATCACGGTGTGCAGATTTTAGACTCTGCCATTATTGCAGCAGCGAAAATGTCACATCGTTATATTACAGATCGTCAGTTGCCCGATAAAGCGATTGATTTGATTGATGAGGCAGCTTCACGGATCAAAATGGAGATCGACTCCAAACCTGAGGCTTTAGATAAACTTGATCGTCGTTTGATTCAATTGAAAATGCAATTGGAAGCAGTGAAAAAAGATCAAGATGCGGGTAGTAAAGCTGAAGTGAATCATCTTGAGCAGCAAATCGCTGAAAAGCAGAAAGAGTACAATGATCTAGAAGAGATTTGGAAATCTGAAAAAACATTGGTTGAAGGTGATAAAAAAGCACAGGTGGAGTTAGACCAAGCACGAATGGCGTTGGAAAAAGCCAAACGTGAAGGTGATTTGGCAGAAGCTGCGCGGTTGCAATATGGTGTTATTCCAGAGTTGCAGAAACGTTTGGAGCAAGCAGAAGTTGCTGAGGAAAATGAAGAACCGAAGTTGATTCGTACCAAAGTGACTGAGAATGAAATTGCTGAAGTGGTCAGTGCTGCAACAGGGATTCCTGTCTCCAAAATGTTGCAAGGTGAACGTGAAAAACTACTGAATATGGAATCATTCTTACATAATCGTGTGGTTGGTCAAGATGAAGCGGTAGTGGCTGTATCCAATGCGGTTCGTCGTTCGCGTGCAGGGCTGTCTGATCCGAATCGTCCAAGTGGTTCATTCCTGTTCCTTGGACCGACAGGTGTCGGTAAAACTGAGTTGACCAAAGCTTTGGCAAACTTCTTATTCGATAGTGATGATGCCATGATCCGTATTGACATGAGTGAATTCATGGAAAAACACTCTGTCAGTCGTTTAGTCGGTGCACCTCCTGGATATGTGGGTTATGAAGAAGGCGGTGTCTTAACAGAAGCTGTTCGACGTAAGCCTTATAGTGTGGTGTTATTTGATGAGGTGGAAAAAGCGCATCCAGATGTCTTTAATATCTTATTGCAAGTATTGGATGATGGTCGCTTAACCGACTCTCAAGGTCGAGTCATCGATTTTAAAAATACGGTGATCGTAATGACCTCAAACTTGGGTTCACAAGATGTGCGCGAACTGGGTGAGGGTGCAACGAATGAAGAGATGCGTGCTGTGGTAATGAGTGCTGTCAGTCAGCATTTCCGTCCAGAGTTTATCAATCGTATCGATGAATTGGTTGTTTTCCACTCGTTACAAAAAGCGCAAATTCGTGGTATTGCAGATATTCAGTTGGATCGTTTACGTTCACGTTTGAGTGAACGCGATATGAGTTTAACTGTGGATGATACTGCTTTTGATTTGTTGATTGATGCTGGATTTGATCCAATCTACGGTGCACGTCCATTGAAACGTGCCATCCAACAACAAGTGGAAAATAGTTTGGCTCAGAAAATTTTATCAGGTGAGTTCCAAGCAGGAGATAATATTTTGATCAAAGCTGAACATGGTCATCTTGTCTTCGATAAAATGAAACTGAGTTAAGCTAAAATTTTAACAATCAAACAAAAGATGGTGATGAAAATCGCCATCTTTTTTATTTTTCTGCAACTTATCTGATTTTTTAAGGAATATTACCAATTAGATTGCGACTTGATGAAAAACTTGGTAGTTTCAGAGCAAATAAGAAAAAGATTCAGGATGAATTGCAATGGAAAATAAGCAACATCATTACGCAAGTATCTGTGTAGTTTTGTGCATGATGGTTCTACCTGCTTCAATCGGGTGGGCTGCTCAACCAATGTCAGAGGGGACACTAGCACTTCAAACAGGGTTAGCAAATAATACTTTGCCGAATATTATTATCAAAGCCGAACAAGATGCGATGAAACCAGAGCAAGAACGTTGGAGAGTTCAACGTGCCTTAAGTGACCGCTATTTGCGTGAAGTCAGGATTAGTACATTACTCGATAGCGTACTATCGCCGCATGAAGAACAAAAGAAAACCAAAGTCACTGATCCGCGAGAGAAAAAAGATGCGAGTATAAAGCCGCATAGACAACCCTCAGATCGTTTTGTGGTATATGAATTTGATTCGAATGATAATGTTCATGGAACCATCACCATTCATGTCAAAGAACGGTGATGGTCGCTTTACTTATACCGCAGGATGCTTGATTTTCCATGCGCGATGGATTTTTTGATTGCGCTTGAAATCTAAGCCGATAGTTTCAGAGGTGATTTCTTCAATGTCATACATCGCCTCGATTTCTTCATCCAGCTCAAAACCACGATAGTTGTTAGAAAAATATAAAGTGCCTTCAGTGGTTAGGCGGTTCATGGCACGTTTTAACAGTGAGAGATGATCGCGTTGTACATCAAATGTACCGTAAAACTTTTTCGAGTTAGAGAAGGTCGGTGGATCAATAAAGATCAAATCGTATTGTTCATGACCTTCTTTTAACCACTCAAAGCAATCACTAGCAAAGAACATGTGTTGTTCATCCGCATGATCAACGGTTAAACCATTCAGTACAAAGTTTTCTTTAGACCAATTTAAGTAAGTGTTTGATAAATCAACACTTGTTGTGCTTGCCGCGCCGCCTAGAGCCGCATGTAAGCTTGCTGTAGAAGTATAGCTATACAGGTTTAGGAAGTGTTTGCCGCGTGCTTCTTTGGCAATTCTTAAACGCATTTGGCGATGATCCAAGAACAAGCCTGTATCCAAATAATCGGTCAGATTTACCAAAATGCGTGCGTTGCCTTCTTGAACGATAAAACGTTTAGACGCGGTACTTTGCTTGGTGTATTGAGTTGTTCCAGCTTGTCTTGCACGGGTTTTGATGAAAATGGCATCACGATTTAGCCCAGTTACAGCGCGAATGGCTGCAAGCCCAAGATTAAAACGTTTTTTGGCTTTTTCTGGGTCGATGGTTTTAGGCGGCGCGTATTCTTGTACATGCAACCTATCGCCATATAAATCGACTGCGATATTAAAATCTGGCAAGTCGGCATCATAAAGACGTAAACAATAGATGTTTTCTTTGACAGCCCATTTTTTCAATGCTTGCATATTTTTCTGCAAACGATTGGTAAAGTCTTCAGCACCTTCAATCTTTTCAAATTGTAGCGGTTGCCAGTTTGCTAAAAATGGTTGTGTAACGCTTGCTGGTTTGATGGTTCCGAAACGAATGTAAATCGGCAGTTTACCGTTCATCAAACGTAAGGTTTGCGGATCATTGATTGCAAGTACATCCGCCTGTTCGATTTGTGCCGCAATCACTGCAGCAGGTTGATTTGGAAAATTCTTTTGTAATAATCCAGATAAACCCAAGTAAAATGAACGGCTAGAGGCTTTATCACCTAAACGCTCACCATAAGGCGGATTAGTCACGATAAAGGCTTTTTTACCTTCAGCTTGAAAATCTTCCCAATCGGCTAAGGTGCGTTCTTCGATTTGAATTTGATCAAGCACGCTTTCAAAACCAGCGGCAATAATATTTTGACGTGTTGCTTTGACTGCTTCCCAATCTGCATCGTAGGCGTATAATTTTGGAAGCGGTTGTTGTAATGCCTTTTCATGGCGTTCAGTTGCTTCGGCTTTGAGAGATAACCACAGTTCACGATCATGCCCATGCCAGCCATTAAAGCCAAAACGACGCACAAGACCCGGTGCACGATCCGTTAAAATCATTAATGATTCAATAATAAATGTCCCTGAACCACACATCGGATCAAGAATGATATCGGGTTGATATTGTAATAATTGTGCTTTTTGTAAAATCGCTGCAGCTAAGTTTTCTTTGATTGGTGCATCAGTCATAAAGTGACGATAGCCGCGTTTGTGCAAAGAATCGCCCGATAAATCGAGGCAGAAGGTATGTTCAGTTTTCCCAGCTAAAACATAAAGCGTAATTTCAGGCTGCTTAATGTCAATACTTGGGCGTTTACCGACGGCTTCCATAAAGGAATCCACAACGCCATCTTTCACACGTAAAGTCGCAAATTGCGTATTGACCTTAATGTCTCGTTCAACATGCAGACGCACAGCAAAGGTACTTTGTGGTGCAAAAATTAAAGACCAATCGAAGCTAATCGCACCTTCAAAGAGTTCTTCTGCCACATCGCGCGCATCGTGAGTAAATTCAAGCTCATGTTTATGGATCGGTAACAATACGCGAGAGGCAAGGCGAGACCACAGGCAAATACGATAAGCCTGCTCAAGCGTACCTTGGAAAATTAAACGTCCAGCAAAACGTTGGATGTCTTGAACACCTAAACTTTCCAGTTCTTGTTGAAGTAGGGTTTCAAGTCCATCCGCACAGGTTACCCAGTAGCTTGTAAGACGTTGTGTTGAATTCATTCAAATTTCCAAAAGCGATTTTAGCAATCGCGTATTTTAACCGATTTTTATTGGTTCTGTCGGTGCATATTTGTGTGATTGTCAGCTTTATCATCGATTAGACACTATTTTTGGGATTAGGATTCGCGAGCTTGCTTTAATCTATTGTTTTCATATTTATAAATTATTTTAATTATTGGTACAGATTTTGCTAATTAGCCTGTAGATCATTAGCAAATTTTTCTGCTAAAAGCTGATGAAATTTAAGCAGTTTAATGGGGAACTTGGGGGGATTTATGAAAGAGAGTATGAGTAACGATGTGTTGGTCAAAGCTGAAGCTTTTGCAATTGCAACTCAAATGTATGTTCGCTTGAGACGCGTATCGAGTCGTGTGATTGATGTGATGTATCTGGTTAGCAATAAAGAGTATGCCCAACATATTGTTGATATTGCTTTGGCAACAAAAGATTCAGAGTTAGAGCGTTATGTCGCTCGTTTAAGCCCGCTTATTGATTTATATCCTGAACCAAAGGCTGCCGTGATTGCAGCGCAGAAAGGTAGGTTGGAAAATGAGCAGGTTGATGCATCGGACGTCTATTCTAATGAAGTGACTGCTGAGGAAATTTATGAGGCTCAGGTTTCACATCACTATATTGGTGCATTACGTTAGATAAAATTTGTTGCAACTCCCTAATTAATGGCAGCATAAGGGTGAAAAGTTGTTCTGCTAAAACCAAAGAATTGGGCTACACTATGCAAGTTTTGGTGATTCGACCCATAGGAATCCTTTATGCATATTGCAGCCCTGCATCAACCAAGTCAGGTTCAATTGAATCAACAAGGAAATTTAAAGCACTTTTTAACCATTGAGGGTCTTTCCAAGGAAAGCCTGACCAAAATTCTAGATACAGCGCAAAGCTTTTTAGATGAAAATAATAATTTGATCAACCGTCCGCTATTAGAAGGGCTGACGGTGATGAATCTTTTCTTTGAAAATTCGACTCGTACGCGTACCACCTTTGAAGCCGCAGCAAAACGTTTGTCTGCCAATGTTTTGAATATTGATATTGCACGTTCAAGCACCTCAAAAGGTGAAACTCTTCGTGACACGCTTTGGAACTTAGAAGCGATGGCTGCGGACATTTTTGTGGTACGTCATTCGTCTTCAGGTGCGGCGCATTTTATTGCCAAAGATGTTTGCCCTAATGTTGCCATTATCAATGCAGGTGATGGTCGGCATGCACACCCTACTCAAGCGATGTTGGATATGTTGACCATTCGCCGTGAGACCAAAAAGCCTTTTGAGCAACTGAGTGTGGCGATTATTGGCGATATTAAGCATTCTCGTGTGGCACGTTCGAATGTTGCGGCATTACAAACCTTAGGGTGTAAAGACATCCGTGTGATTGCACCGAACACGTTATTACCTGTCGGTTTTAATGAGTATGGTGAACATGTACGTTTATTTAATCAAATGAATGGTGGTGTTACCGATTGTGATGTGATCATCGCATTGCGTATTCAAAATGAACGTATTGATTCACCAGCGTTGGCATCACAATCAGAATTTTACAAAATGTATGGTTTAAATAAAGAGCGTCTTGCTTTGGCTAAACCAGATTGTATCGTGATGCATCCCGGTCCGATGAATCGTGGAGTAGAAATTGACTCAAGTGTTGCTGATGGTGATCAATCTGTGATTCTGAAACAGGTCACCAATGGCATTGCGGTGCGTATGGCGGTGCTTGCACTAGCGATGCAAGGGCAGTTACAAGAACAAGGTTTGATTGAAGCGATTTCACTGTAAAGGATAGATCACATGAGTATTGTAAAAATTGAAAATGTCCGTGTGCTCGATCCGATTCAGAACACTGATCACGTGCAAACGGTCTATATCGAAAATGGCAAGTTCATCGATGCAGTCGAACATATTGATGAAACAATCAATGGTCAAGGTAAATGGCTGATGCCGACCATGGTGGATTTGTGTGCTCGTCTACGTGAACCAGGGCAACAACAACATGGGACACTAAAGTCAGAGGGTCGGGCTGCACGTGCCAATGGTATTTTGCATGTCATTACTCCTCCAGACTCAAAACCGATCGTGCAAGACAATGGGGCATTGATTCATGGCCTAATTGAAAAAGCACAACTCGATGGTGGTATTTATTTGCAAATCATTGGTGCACAAACCCAAGGTTTGAATGGCAAACAACCAGCCAATATGGCAGCTTTGAAAAAAGGCGGCTGTACAGCAGTTTCCAATGCCAATGCGGCCTTTGAAAATGATGACGTTGTGATTCGGACGCTTGAATATGCTGCTGGTTTGGGCTTAACCGTTGTGTTCTATGCTGAAGAACCACAAATTGCTAAAGATGGTTGTGTTCATGAGGGATTCATTGCCTCGCGTCAAGGGTTGCCAATGATTCCTGCAATCGCAGAAACGGTGGCAATTGCCAAATACCTTCTAATGATTGAAGCAACAGGGGTTAAAGCTCACTTTGGTCTACTGTCTTGTGGTGCATCTGTTGAATTGATTCGTGCCGCCAAAGCCAAAGGCTTACCAGTGACAGCTGATGTTGCCATGCATCAACTGCATTTGACTGAACAGTTGATTGATGGATTTAATTCACTGGCGCACGTACGCCCCCCTTTACGTTCTGAGCAAGATAAGCAGTTATTACGTCAAGCTGTGAAAGAAGGGGTGATTGATGCGATTTGTACTCATCATGAGCCATTAAGCAGCTCGGCGAAAATAGCACCGTTTGAGGAAACTCAATCAGGTATTACTGCTTTTGATACTTACGTGGGATTAGGCGTACAACTAATTCAAGAGGATGTATTTACCCCATTGGAGTGGGTTGAAAAGGTCACTTCAATTCCTGCGAAAGTTGCCAATATAACAGACCGTTGGCAGCAAGAAGCAGGGTGGGTGTTGGTCGATCCTGAGTTGCAGTGGATGGTATCTAAAGAAACAATCGTTTCGCAAGGCAAAAATACTCCATTACTTGGGCAACAGTTGACTGGTAAAGTTGTAGCGACATTCGCATAAACATAATTCAAATTGAGCAGAGTAAGCCTTTTAATGGGCTTGCTCTGCTGTCTTAAAAATGATGTATATATATTGTATTTAAATTTTTAAAAATAGATAAAAACGATAAAAACTATATTAAAGTAACAAGAAGAAATGAGACCCGCTTTGCATAAAATTATAAAAAAGAGATGTAAATCATTTGAATTGTTGGAGCTAATACAATGCCTATAAATCCAATGGAGTTACTTAAACTGAAAGTTTCATCGGTGATTGTGAATGATCAAACTTGCTTAGTGAATGAAAAAAACGATATTTTATCAAGATTTTATCCTATTCTTTTGTCTAGATTTTTGGTAAAGCCAGAACTTGTTGATCAATTAAAAGAAAAGCTGACCCCTTCAGTTTATGATTTATTTGAAAAAAATGACCAAGTAAAAAATGCATTACTTTTACGATTAGCTGCTGGCAGAGTTCCTGCGAATGAAGTGGAAAAAACCTTAAATAGGGCGATTCCTAAAAGTTTAGCGGTGCTTTCCAATGAGGTGGGTAATGATACGATGAGTATCATCTACTATCTTAGAGATCATAAAGAGTCAATTTATGCGTTACTACCTATTTGGATGAATGACGTTCTATACTTAGATCAGCTGGCTGTAAAAACACGTTTAGCACCCCCTATTTTATCGCTGCCGGTTATGCCTCCAAACACCAAGCAACACAAAGCCTTTCCTTTTTTTGCCTTAATATTTGCAAGCTTTTCTTTGCTATGGCTCTATCAGATTAGTAAATAGTGGCTATTATTGTAGATTGATTTCAACTTTCTTTATTGGCATGCTTCGCGTTAGGAAATCTATTTAGATCGAGTTTATGCGAATCACATTAGTTGGTGCTGGACGAGTAGCTACACATTTAGTAAAGGCATTAAAATCACAGCATGAAATTGTTCAAGTTTTTAGTCGAAATTTGAAACATGCTCAACAATTAGCTGGGCAGGTCCATGCACAAGCAATTGATAGTGCAGATCAACTCACTTCGCAAACAGACTTAGTAATTGTTGCTGTAAGTGATCTAGGAATAGCTGATGTTGTAGGATCTATCGCCGCTTATTTGCCGCAAAATCTCATCGTACACACTTCTGGTAGTACAAGTTTGATAGCGCTTCAGCAACGACATCAAAGAGCTGGGGTGTTCTATCCTCTACAAACTTTTAGTTTTGAGCGCGAAGTCGATTGGTTGGAAACGCCGTTATTTGTAGAAGCAGCCCACCAACAAGATCTAACCCTATTAACCAACTTGGCAAATAGTTTAAGCAATCGAGTTTATCAATATAGCTCGCAACAACGCCAAACGTTGCATTTGGCTGCGGTATTTGCATGTAATTTCAGTAATTATTGCTATGACATGGCAAAACAAGTTGTAGATGCTGAACAGGTTGATTTTAGCTTGTTATTCCCATTGATTTTAGAAACGGCGAAAAAAGCAACGAACACAGACCCAAAGCAAATGCAAACAGGACCTGCAATGCGTGGTGATCAAAATATTTTAACGATGCATCAAGCGTTATTGTCTCAATCCAATCGTCCTGATTTGGAAGAGGTATATAGGCTGATGAGTGAGGGTATTTTTAAACGGCACCTTAACAAATTTGAATAAATGTTCTACTTTCAATGGGTGGACTGCATTGTCTATTTGGGATAGAATTCGCTAAATTTTAGTAAATATTTTATAACAAATGTTGAACAACATATTCCAAGCATTGTCGCAATTAGGCTTAACCGCCCAAAAACGCGCGATACATATTCAATTTGCCAACTCTGCCTTAAACACAGAAGTTTTCCTACAAAAAATACAAGGGCAACATCAACTCAATACTGGCATGACAGCAGAGCTGATCTGCCTATCAACCAATGCCACCATCCCATTAAAACAATTCATTGGCTCTCAAGTCGCTGTCGATCAAGTGACCGACACAGGCACATTATTTAGAACCACAGGCATCATTACC
>NZ_SGIM01000013.1 GCF_004208515.1 Acinetobacter halotolerans | reverse complement strand
AGCCTTAGCCATTTGACTTTCCTCGTTTACGTCGACACCAGTTTAGAGAACAACAACCCTGAAACACTTTTCTTATCGACATTCGCCTAAAAAAACTAAACACCCAATACTTGAAAAGCAGACTATAATAGCCTGCTTCTTTAAATCTTTTGTAGAAATTCTACTAAGCTGTATATCTGGAGCTCTTATCGAGATTTGAACTCGAGACCTCTCCCTTACCAAGGGAGTGCTCTACCACTGAGCTATAAGAGCGATGCCTTCGATAACAATGGAGCGGGAGACGAGGTTCGAACTCGCGACATGCAGCTTGGAAGGCTGCCACTCTACCAACTGAGTTACTCCCGCATGTTGGTACTTACCACTTCAATCGAAGCTAAATGGTGGTGAGAGAAGGATTCGAACCTTCGAAACTTTCGTAGCAGAGTTACAGTCTGCCCCCTTTGACCGCTCGGGAATCTCACCACATCACACTTACACAGTGCTGCCCTTTACTCAGATATATCAAAACCTTAAGATGGTGCCGGCACACGGATTCGAACTGTGGACCTACTGATTACAAGTCAGTTGCTCTACCAACTGAGCTATGCCGGCGTTTCTTAGTGTTTCGTACGTTTCGTATCGGAACGGTGTGCAGTTTAGCAAAACTTACACATGATGCAAGCAGTTTTTTTAGAAAAAATGCGAAAAACTCATAAAATCAATCCGTTTGACGATAATTCAACCGCTTTGATCACTGCGCGAGCTTTTATTTGGGTTTCATTCCATTCTGACTCAGGATTTGAGTCTGCAACCAACCCTGCCCCTGCCTGCACATAGACCTTCTTATCACGAATCACACAGGTACGAATCGCAATCGACATATCCATTTCGCCATGCCAACCCAAATATCCAACTGCACCACCAAACACACCTCGTTTTACGGGCTCAACTTCATCAATAATTTCCATGGCGCGAATTTTAGGTGCCCCAGAAAGGGTACCTGCAGGGAAAGTTGCTTTAAAAACATCTAATGCATCGACATCATCACGCACTTCACCCTGTACATTGGAAACAATGTGCATGACGTGGGAATATCGCTCAATCACCATTCGGTCAGTCACTTGCACTTTACCGATTTTAGAAACACGCCCAACATCATTTCGACCTAGATCGATTAGCATTAAATGTTCAGCAATTTCTTTTTCATCAGATAATAAATCTTGCTCTAATGCCAAATCTTCTTCTTTGGTCTTGCCTCTTGGTCGCGTACCCGCCAAAGGTCGCACGGTCGCAATACCATTTTCCAAACGCGACAGAATCTCTGGTGATGAACCTACAATATGAAATGGCTTTTGATCTGTCAGAGTTTCCCCTTGCACCAAAAATAAGTAGGGAGACGGATTTAAGTGGCGTAAAGCACGATAGACTTGTAAAGCCTCGCCATCAAAATCAGAAACCATACGCTGTCCAGGCACAACCTGCATCACATCCCCAGCACGGATGTATTCTTTTACTTTTTCGACCGTTTCGATAAATTTTTCTTTACCTGTAATTGATTCAAAATGCGGTGCGGTATGTGGCTTGGCTTGTAAGCTGACAGGCATCGCAAGCAATTGCTCAAGCTGATCAAGTTTATCTTGCGCCTTTGCATAAGCATCCTTTTGATGCGCATCAACATGATGAATCAAAAACAAGGTATCTTTTAAATTATCAAATACAATCACGGTTTGAGATAGCATCAACCATAAATCAGGCAAAGCCACAGGGTCTGCTGCTGGGATATTTTTGAGTTTTGGCTCGATATAACGCACGGCATCATAGCCTAAATAGCCAACTAACCCGCCCGTAAAACTTGGCAAATCAGGTAGTTCCACTTGCGTTGGCACTTTAAATTGGCTTTGAAAGTCACGAATATATTGAAATGGATCAGCACAACTTTGTTGAGTTACCGATCCATCTGCTTGCTGAACCGTTAAAACACCTTCATTACATGAAAAAACAGTCGACTCACCCAAACCAATCATCGAATAACGCGCCCAGTTTTCCCCGCCTTCGACTGACTCAAATAAATAAGCTTGTTTTTGTTGTTTAAACCGTGCAAAAACAGAAAGGGGCGTTTCAGTATCTGCTAAACGTTGACGATACACAGGTATCGTATTAAAGCCCGCTGATTTTAGTTGTTCAAATTGTGCAAATGTGGTCATGAATATTCTCTATGGTTTCGATTTTTTGTGCGTTTCTCTGTTTCAATTGGGTGAAGCCCGCCATCGAAAAACCATCACAACATTCATGCCTTGCTCCTTACTTTATCTTCTTCAATCAACTCTACCAAACTATCGACCACCTGTTGCGGCTGACAGTCATTGATATTTTCTCCATGATTATAGCCATAGCTGACCACAATACAATCAATACCTGCGCGTCTTGCTGCTTCGACATCATTACTCGAATCACCAATCATCAAACTTTCCATTGCCGATGCATTTTGACTTTGCATGCAGTGCAATAAAGGTAAAGGATGTGGTTTTCGCTCTGGCAAGCTATCACCACCAATGACCATTTTAAAATATGAACTCAATTGTAAAATATCGAGAATCCCTCTTGCTAGATACTCAGGCTTATTGGTGACACAAACCATCGAGATATCATGCATTTGACAATGTTCCAAAAAGACCAAAACTCCGTCATAAACCGTGGTATTAACGCATAGCTCCTGCGCATACACCTGCATAAAGGTATCAAGCAATTGTTTTTGCAGTTGTGCATCCACTCGCCCAAACAAATGTTCAAGCACAGTTTCACATAATTTTGCAGCACCCTTACCAACCCACTCCCGAACCTGCACTTCGGTTACCAAAGGCAAGCTCAACTTCTCTAAACTAAGATTCATGGCGCGATACAAATCAGCGGCAGAATCTACCAACGTTCCATCAAGATCAAATAGAATCAGATTACGGCTTTGTAACTGTGCAACAGACATGATATTTACTCTAAAAATAAAAAAGGCATACCTATTACGATATGCCTTGCATTGTAAAAGCTTAGAATGATTATTTAAAGAACAGCCAAGCAACCATCGCCAAAATCATCAATACAATAATTGAAATCAAACCAACTGAGGCATTTCTTTGTTGTTGTTTTTCCTCTGTCACAGATGTTTTATCTACAACTGGCTGCTGTTCTGAAGCAGTTTGAACATTTACATGTTCAGGAATTGGTGCTGGTTTTGGAATCGCAACTTGTTGTGGCATACCATCACGGCTAATCGGAGTCTCAACTACACGTTCTGCAATACTTGGCATACCTTGATCATGTGCTGCAGAGCTGACTGGTTCGGCTTCAATTTCAGGCAATTCGCTTTCAAAATTAACTGGCGCAAAAACGGAAAACAGAAAACTCGAAAATTGCACAATATCGCCATCATGCAATTCAGTTTCTTGTTCTATACGCAAATCATTAATAAACGTACCATTAGATGAATTTAAGTCCTGCACCCAAAGCTGTTGGTCTTTTAGCACTAAAGCCGCATGACGACGTGAAATATCCGCTGATTGCAACAAAATATCAGCATCCTGATGTCGCCCGACCAACATATCACGTTCAATCGTGATTTCTTTCCCCGTAAATTCACCTGTAATGGCTTGCAATTTCCAAGTCATAAACATCAATCCTTATCCTGATTTATTGATTATCGGTTCTCGCAATCATAACATTGTGGCATATGTGCTTGTGTGCATCTACTGTGAAGATGCTGGATGTATCGTTGTCGTCGTCACTGTGTTTTTACTTCGCTCCACAGCCCTTTTTTGCAATGGCGCTTCTTCCGTCGCAACTGGTGTCGTCACGACAGTCTTTTGACCTTGCGTTGCAGTTGGAACGTTTTGATAAGGTGAAGCACTCACCGCAGGTTGTTGACGATAAATATCGTTTACATTCTCAGGTAGTTTTGCAAAGTTGCCATTTTTATCCATTGAAAGCTGCAAACTATAAAGCTGATTATAGCGCTGTTGTGAGATACGACGAATATCATCTGAGTCCCCAACAATAGTCGGATGGATAAACACCAAAAGATTACGTTTTTCGTTGCTTCGAGTATCTGCACGGAATAAACGTCCTAAATACGGAATATCCCCTAACAAGGGAATGCTTTGACGAGTTAGACTGGTATCATCAGAAATCAAACCACCCAAAATCACAGTTTGCCCATGATCAGCCAATACTGAGGTCTTAATCGCCCGTTTACTGGTCACCAAATCTGTTGCCTGCCCTCGATTAGGCTGAACATTCGAAACCTCTTGTTCAACTTCAAGACGAACTGACCCTCCTTCACCAATATGAGGTACAACTTTTAGCGTTATCCCCACATCTTTCCGCTCAACCGTCGTATAGGGGTTTACGGTACTGTTACCCTGAGTTGCAACTGACCCTGTGACAAATGGAACATTTTGCCCGACCACAATATAGGCTTCTTCATTGTCCATAGTAACAATCGAAGGAGTCGATAAAAAGTTCGATTTAGTATTCGCTCTCAACGCTTGTATCAGTGCACCGTACGCCTTGCGCGGGTTTTCAAAATTTCCGACACCTATTGAAGCACCATCCCCCAAAGCACCTGCAGCTCCTGCAGCACCACCCGTTAGATAACCAGCTGCAATTTTGGACAGTCCAGAACCAAGGTTTGAAAAATTAACCAGTCCAACACCACTACTTAGATCACCTAGCACCCATTGCACACCGAGTTGATCGGCATCACTACCCACAACCTCAATAATCGCAGCCTCTATCAGCACTTGCTGACGACGGGTATCCAATTGTTGAATTGCTGATTCAATCTCACGCATCAACTGTGGATCAGCTTTGACCACCAAAGCGTTTTGGGTACTGTCCGCAATAATACTGACACCGCCACCATTGAAGCTGGTCACATCATTTTGACGGTTATTAAAGCCACTATTGAGGCTAATCCCCGAACTACCCGAAGAATTACCTGACGAGCTTGTGCTTTGATTATTTGAAATCAAGTTGTTGATTGGATTTGATGCATTACTATTGTTCGATGATGCAGAAGAAGATACCGACTGACCAGAAACCAAACCTTGTAAAATTTCAGCGAGGCTTTTTGCACTGGCATATTTCAAACGAAAGACTTTCAAGCCACCCAAGCGGTCTGCCGACGGCACGTCCAACATCTCAATGATTTGACGCAAACGCTTACGTGAATCAGGATCACCTTTGATCAGAATACGATTGGTGCGATTGTCAGCAACGATACGTACGCGGGACCCCACAAAATCTTTTGCTGCACCTGTTGCACTCATGGTTTCCAGCAAAGTGATCACTTCCTCAGCCTGACTCGACTGCAAGCCAATCGCTTCAATATCGTTCTGACCTGTACCATCCAAGTTACGTACAATATTTTCAAGTTGATAAATATTGGCTGCACGATCAGAAACAATCAATGCATTGGTTCCAGCAACTGCCGCCAAATGTGCAAACTGCGGCATCAATGGACGTAACGCAGGAACGAGATCATTTGGATTGGTATTTTGCAACCAAATCACCCGAGTTACGATCTGATCACCACCTGCACGATTGCGCCCATCGTACGGAATACCGGCATTTTTTACATTACTATCCGGCACTAAACGGATGGTATTACCCGAAGGCAATGCCACCACACCATTAACGCTAAGCACCCCCAAAAACAGATCATAAACCTCATCTTTATTGAGTGGTTTATTCGAAATAACAGTCACATTGCCTCGCACGCGAGGATCAACCGCAAAATTCTTACCTGTAATATCTGCAACTTCGTTAATAAATGCTGCTAAGTCTGCATCACGTAAATTGATCTTCCATGTCTGTGCGTGTACATGGGTACTGATTGCCGCAACCAAAGGTGCTGCAGCAAGTAATGCCCAAAGTGGACGATGATGATTCAAAGAAGCCATAACCTGCACTTATTCCTAACTGATGTGATGACGTGTTATCACTGAAAACTCTGTTGTATGGTCATCACTTGATCACCACGTTTTATTTCTATTTTGGCATGTCCTTGACGACGTACTTGCTCTAGTAATTGTACTTCGCTTAGTCCTTGCCCAACTGTCTGTCCATTGACCGACAGGATACGATCACCCGAGCGCAAACCCAATGTATTTTTTAAATTCGCGGGCGTTTGATCTGATATTTCATAACCATCTGTGCCACCGCTCACTCCCATATTTTTCATATATTGTTCACGGTTATCCTGCATCTGTTGAATCGCTTGACCCAATGCGGACTGCGGCGAATTCTGAACAGGTTCTTGCATTGGAGGTGGGACATTATTCGGCGAATTGATAACGGGGTCGGCTGGTTGATACAACCCTTTATCTAGTCCTTTAAATTTCACCTCTCGTGTCGCACCATTCCCTTGTTTCAACACCACATGATCCCAATAGACTTCCACCAATTGATATGAGGTCGAACCAACTGTCTCACCGACACGATAGCGCTCAGCCACATCGTTCAGCTTGATGACCGCTGAAGACAAGAAACTCGGCGAACCTAAGAGTACGCCCTGTAATTCTAAATTGACATTGTCTTGGGCCGTTGTCGCTGCAGGCTCATTAAATAATGCAAATGAACTAATATTCGGAACTTGAGCTTGCTGCGAACCCAGTTCAATTCGTTCAAATTGCATCAATTGTGGTGGGGCAACCACCCACCAAAACAATGAAGCCAGTTTCCAGCAGAGCCATAAAATAAGCAAGGCTAAAATCAAAGGACCGAGTTTATCTAACTTTTGCCAACGCAGTTGTTGTATTTTCTGCATCAATGCGTCCATTACAAACCACCCTGCAACAATGGCTGACGGGAACTAATCACATAAGTATCTAGTCCAGCTTTGCCTTGATAAGACGGAACATTCAGAAGCATGCGCTGTGTCAATTGCACATCAAGCATAAGACCAGCATCTAAACTTAAACTTGCCATTTTTTGGCTACGCTGATCACGAACATCAAGTTGTAATTGTCCATTGTTATCTTTTAATTCAGCAACCAGTGACGGCATATTCATACGGTCTTGACGCTGACCAAAGGTATAAGTGAGCTCGCCTCCGCCCCAGTTCAACCGCCCTTCTGCGGCACTAAAGCCCTTTTCTTTCTGATAATTGAATTGCACATCTGCAAGCTGAATTGCATTTTCTGGCCACTGCCAGTCTGCAAAATATTTCAATGTTTCAGGTGATATTTCACCATTCAGATCCTTAATCACGATTTTCTTCCCCAAACCATAACCAAAGATACCGTTAAATTGAGTGTTTCCGCTGTGTATATCAAGATTGGCGCCTAAGCGAAACAACAACAAATCCAAGGGACGTGTTTTCCAATGTACCGAACCACGTAGCTGGCCACGTTGCCAATCCGCCTGCCCTTGCCAAATGTTGCCACTGACGTTATGTAATAATTGGTTATCTTTAGAATATTTTGCGATAAGCCATGTTGCTGGAATCTGTAAAATAATAAAAATTAAAAATGCAAAAATGGCGAATATCCACCATCTCCATTGCTTGGTTTTTTTCTTCATCCCGCCCATACCAACATACAAGATATCATCCTTTTTTTGAAATACTCGCTCTGAATGACATTATGCATAATTTTTCAACATCGCCAATTCTCTCATATAAAAAAACCAAGCTTTTTCAGCTTGGTTTTTTTATAAAGGATAAAGTCAGCGTATGACAAAACGATGACTTTAAAACTATCTTAGATTAAGAAATCTTCAAGTTTTGCACCTTTTTCCAACTCAGCAACTAACCAGCGTGGTTGTTTACCACGACCAGTCCAAGTTTCCTCAGTATTGTTTTTATTACGGTAGCGTGGTTCTACAGCTTTACGTGTCGTTTTCTTACGTTTTTGCTCACCAGCTGCCAATAACTCTTCAACCGTAAATCCAATGCCTTCAGCAATCGCAACGATTTGATTATATGCATCTTCAACTGCTTGGTCTTTTTTACTCGCAATCAGTACTTCAGCTTCTGCTTGCAGACGTTTTAAATCTTCTACAGATAAATCACTAATATCTGGTTTCATCCGAACCACTCCAACTCAATAAGAAAATATATATATCACGCAAAAATAAAAATGAATTCAAAAATTCAGTTCAATATTAATTTATAAACAATTAACTAATCAATATAAGAATAGTCGATTTAATGACACTATAACAAAAAAATTGCTTTTTATTTACAATAAACTTCAAAAACATAAACCCAGTATAAAATATATATCTTCTATTTTAATTTAAAACGGTTCAAACCTACTCATTACAGCACATATATTAACCCCAGAAAAAACACTTTTCATCCTATTGATTAGGATGAGACTCAATTACTATCATTTTTTATTTAAACAATAAAAGAACCACATTATAGTGGCCCCAATCCCAGACGTAATTGTCTTTATAATTACGAGTTTAGCAACAAATCATTCCCTACATCGGCTTCAAGCTGAATAATTTTCTGTTTAATGAGCTCAGGAATATTCGCCTTCTTTGAAGATACTTTATCCACACACACGATTACCGCATCACCCGTTGCAACGATTTGATTTTGTGTTTCACTCCATAAAACATATTGCATCCGGAAAGCGCTATTTCTTAGCTCTTCCACTCGTGCACCTATATGCAATACATCAGGGTAAAATACAGGTCTTAAATATTTACATTGACTAGAAGCCACAACCGTCAATATATCTTGATCGAAGATATTTAACGCCATTAAATAAACAATTCGAGCGCTTTCCATATAACGATAATATTGCACATTATTTACATGGCCAAACGCATCCATATCCCCCCAAGCAACGGTTTGCTTATGCACTATAGGATAGACAGACAATTCATTCATATTTAGACTCACAGCTTAAAATTAAGAAAATTAACATCATTTTCAAATATTAAATTCAACTGTTTGATTAAATCAAGATTATCCCCAAGCATCGACTTAATTCTTAAATAACTCATTAATATATTATCAGGATATAAAGTTAATAGTTGTTCCGCTTCAAGTGGACGTTGGGTCGCCACATAAACATGCCACTTGGCAAAGGTCAACATTGGGACACTGGCATAGCGCTGTTCTAGCTGGATAATGCGCTGTTCAACATAACTATAATCTGGAATTTGCTTTAATAACTGCTGCTGGAACCATAGATAAAATACTTCTGGATCAAAATGCTCTTGCAACAAATGTAAAGCCAAATCCTCATGCTGCAAACTCATCTCTGGCATTCGCGCCAACAACTTGAGCCATAGCACTTTACTGCTATAGGGACGGGCTTGAATTTCACTTTGCAATGCAAGGTAACGCTGCTGCAGAGCTGCTAAATCATCAACTGAAGCCAAATCGAACTGGATCAACAGCTGTTGTAACCATAAATCACGATGCTCAGCATCAAGCAAACCAAACTGTGTCGTTTGTAGAAACAACCAAGGCTTTTGTAATGCTAGCTTACCCCATAGAGTGGTTATACGCTGCTGATAAGCTGTTTCTACTTCAGTCAACCATGGGGAAAGCTGGTGCTGCATGAGAAACTCTAAGTGTATTAGTGCTTTTTCTGTTTCTTGTTGTTCTAAAAATATATCAATCCGTTGCAATTCCGCGAGTTCAAAAGCCATCGGGGCTGATCGATCCAAGTGCTGTAAAGCGGTATCAAAGTCACCATTTTTATAGTCAAATTGCGCATCAACAATATCACTCAACAAACCCGACTGAGTAAAAATACGCTCAATAAATAGCTGCTGATCTTTTGCCGAATCTAGCAACCAAACGATGCCAAGCTGTTCATAAGGATGCAAATCATTAAAGTTTAAAATTGTTTCTTTCTTACGTTGCTCACGCACAAAATAGCGCTTACCAAAGAGCCAAAAGAGTTGCGCTAAAAAGCTCACAAAAATGAACAGCGCAATCAACCCCCATGCGCTGCTTTGAAATTGCCATTCACGCCAATAGATATAGGCATAGCCATGACCATAACCATAACTCAACACAGCAAACAGAGCGAATAGCAGTATGCTCGCAAGGAAATAGATCAGTACTAAATGCTTCATTATCAATTATCCCAACAAGCCTAACGTAATTAATTTTGGTGTTGGTACTGCAGGAAGATCTAAAATTTTATCCAAGCGGAGTTTCATTTTTTGGCTATTCTGATCAGGCAATTCAGCCAATAATTTCATCACTTCTTGAATCGACTTACGGTATTCAATTAATTGCCCCTGATTCAAAGCTTGTGATGCGAGTAACAAGCGTAACTGAGCTTCTTTCAAGGTGATATTACGATGAATTAAATCAGGTGAAGAACGCTGCACTTTTTCCAACCTAAACCAATGCCACCAGGCAGAAGACTCATTTTTTGCAATCATTAATTTAGGGTTTTGCAACTCTTGTTGAATTCGCTGATCAAGCTCTTGCAATAAATCTTGTAATTGTTGTTGTTGCTGGTTTTGATTCAGAACAAATTGCTGAATTGCTTGTTTATCTTGTTCAATTGCATTGGTGAGACTGTGCTCTAGTGCGGGTGATAGCGCGGATTGAGCAATATGCTGATTCACTTGATTCAAATGATCCAATGCATAAACAAACTGCTGCTGGTCTAAAGCGAATTGTACCAGTTGTAGTTGTTGTTGAATAAGAATGACTGGGGAAATTCCCGTGATCATGATCGGTGACATGTTAAAATCAGTCGATTGCGTAACACCACCATGTTGTAACTGACGCTGTAAGGCGACCAATTGGTCATTCAATAATGCGTAACGCTGTTCTGTCTGAGCAAGTTGTTGTTGAAGTTCCGGAACACTGTGAGCATTTTGCGCAACATCATAACTCAGCTTGGCTAGCCACAAAAAACTCACCAGCAGTATTAAATACACAACTTTTCTCATACCTTTCCTTGCCAGTCACTCATGCGTTGAATAATCTCTGATGCAGATAAATTTTCAAGCTGAATAATGTTAATCGCGTTGCCTACTTGCACTTGCGAATCTATTAGAATTTTTGTCAACCGCTCACCCAAAGTAAGATAAACCCATTGCACATCATTTGGGTACTGACCACAAAGTTGTAACCAATTACACCAACTAGCCTCACTACTTATGAGTACCGCAGCAGGTTGATTGGAGTTAAGTTTTCGCAAAATATCGAAGAAATCTGTTCTACTTTTCTCGGGACACTGACGGCGATAGAGCACAAAGTTCAGAATGGAAACACCGCGTTGCTGCAATTGCTGCATCATAAATTGCCGCCCCCCTTCACCCCGCCAGAAAGCGATTTTATTTAAATGCTCTCTTTGTTTTAAAATTGGTAGCTCAAGCATCCCTTCTGAGTTTTCCACCTCAGGGACATCACTTACAATATCAAATTTTGCGAGCGCGTGTGCTGTTGCCTGCCCCACGGCTATCCATTGGATGTGCTCAAGTTGTGCCAATTGAATACCCGCTTGCTGCAAATAACGCATGCCAATTTCAACAGCAGTCGGACTCACCACAACGATAACTTGAGTCTCCTCAAGTTGCTGATAAAGGGTTTGTAATGAATCAGAAAAAGGTTCGGCAACCAACGCGAGTAAAGGTAAAGATTCAACCTGATAACCCGCAACAAGTAATGCTTGTGTGAGCGAAGCTGCGCGATCTTCAGGACGGGTATTGATAAAAAGCATTAATACAACGCTTTCAACAATTCGCCCGCACCTTGTTCAAGTAAGCGCTGTCCAAGTTGCTCACCTAACTGCTCTGCTTCTGCTGCAGCACCGATCATTTGTACCTTCAGCAAAGTCTTACCATCAACGCTACCGACTCGCCCTTCAATCTGTAATTGATCATTGACTAAAGTGGCATAGCCTGCGATTGGCACTTGGCACCCCCCCTCCAAATAAGCATTGAGGGCGCGTTCCGCACGCACACAAATCGAGGTTTCTTCATGTTGCAGTGGTTGAATCAATTTAAGTAACGCCGCATCATCTGCTCGGCATTCTAGACCTAAAGCACCCTGTCCAACCGCAGGCAAACTGAGCACTGGCGATAAACAATGACGAATTCGATCTGCCAAACCTAAACGTTTCAAACCTGCACTGGCTAAAATAATGGCATCGTATAAACCATCGTCCAGTTTCGATAACCGCGTGCCAACATTTCCACGTAAATCAATGATTTCTAAATCAGGACGTTGTTGTAAAATTTGACATTTACGACGCAGACTCGAAGTTCCAACTTTTGCACCTTTTGGCAATTCATCAAAATGCTGATATTGATTGGAAACGAACGCATCTAAAGGATCTTCACGCTCACAAATAACAGCAAGCGTTAAACCTTGCGGCAAATGCATTGGAACATCTTTCATTGAATGTACAGCCAAATCAGCACGCCCATCCAACAACGCTGCTTCCAACTCTTTTACAAATAAACCTTTCCCCCCAATTTTGGCTAATGGGGTATCCAAAATCTTGTCGCCTTGTGTCACAAACTTCACCAGTTCAACCGTCAAATCTGGATAAAGCTCGGTTAAACGAGAACGAATATGCTCCGCTTGCCACAGTGCAAGAGGGCTTTGTCGAGTCGCAATTTTTAAGGTTTTCATAAATCCAAATTAAGTATTGATCAAGGCAATTGTTCCAAACTTAACTTGATCACCTAAAATTGCAAGCAAAAAATCATAAAGCCGCCCATACGCTGCCAAAAATACGGCATTTATAATTGATGCATACATTCTCTTAAACTAGGTAAATGACGACGACTGACCGACAGCCGCTCATCCAGTTCACGTAATCGTACCTGATATTGTCCAGCGGCAACCAACTCAAGACCTTCCAAATAATCAAGAGAAACCAATGCATTTCGATGAATTCGAATAAAGCGATCCGCAAATTCCAGCTCTAAATCTTTGAGTGTTTCATCAATCAGTACACTGCCATTTTTATGGCGCACAGTGACATATTTTTGATCGGCCAAGAAATAATAAACACTGTCTAATGGAATCAGCTCGACCCCACGATAGGTTTTCGCCGCAATTTGATGACGCTGGTTTTTTACATCATACAACTCATCTTGTTGCAAACCCGTCATTTGAGCCTGAGTCAGTTGGGTTAAATGCTGAAATACCTGTTCTAAATCTTGGAGTGCTACTGGTTTTAGCAAATACCCTTGCGCCTGAAACTTAAATGCTTCCAGTGCATGTTGATCATAGGCTGTACAAAAAATAATGGCAGGGCGAGGATTTAAATGACGCAGTTGTTCTGCACATTCCAAACCATTCATTCCAGGCATTTGAATATCTAATAAAACGACATCAGGCGAAGCATTTTCAATATGACTTAACACATCTTGTCCATGATGTGCAGTCGCAACGACTTCATGCCCCATTTGAGTAACTAAACGTGATAAACGCTCTACCGCTAGCGGTTCATCATCCGCAATTAGGACTCTCATCCTTTCCTCCTTGTCACCGCTAACATCATCCATATTTTTTATGGTTAACTTGACTTATTATTTTACTCGATAGTGGTAACAAACCACTGTGGTATATAACGATGTGCCCCCATAAACCTGAAACTTTACGGTTTGACCATAATACGCTTTCAAACGTTGCTCTACATTTTCGATCGCAATACCATTTCCTTTTCGCGTTTTTATTGTATCGCGAGAATATGGGTTAGTAATGACTATACTGACTTGATTTTGCAATATTTCAACCAATACGCTAATTGTTGATTGCTGCAAAACCTTTTCCACCCCATGGAAAATACTATTCTCAAGCAAAGGTTGCAATGTCAATAATGGAATCGTGACCCGTTTTAATTCAAGTGGTGTCGCCTGGATGTTCCATTCTACCTTTAAACGATCCCCTAAACGTATTTTTTCGATGCTCAAATACTGCTGACATAAATCAATTTCCTCCGCCAAACTCACCAATTTAAGTTCCTGAAAACTCGCGCGGAAAAGACGTGACAAACTAATCAACATATTTTCAGCTTTATCGGGATCAATTGTAATTAAACTCACCACACTATTTAAACTATTAAACAGAAAATGCGGATGAATACGCGCCTGCATCGCTTGAATACGTGCATTCAGCTCACTATATTGCTGATTGAGCCACTGTTCTCGCATATATAAATAGCGCAAACAAAATGCCCCCAACAATACCCCATAACTCAAATGCAGACTCATGCCATCGAATAAAATGTCTTCAGAGAAGCCACCCGAGCGTACCGTCCAATATTGGATAAGATTAACGGCACAGGTCGTCAACAACACAATCAACAGCAATAAAATAAAACCTAAAGTTAATGCGACTTTTTGGCTAAATTTGGCAAAGAAATCTTGAAAGTAATCAACACATGCCGCAAAGGACAAAATCACCCAGTTAATAAAAAATATATATTGTAAGGCACGAACACCTTGTAATGCTTGCCATGACTGAGCTTCAGCCAAAGCCAACACCATTGCCAAGACATTACTGGCAACAATTAATTCCAATAGGTATTGCCATTGGCCAATTTTCGTAAAAAAATAGGAACTAGACCGATTCAACTGACGAGAATGCGATAACTTCTTACGTCGAGTTTCGGCAACTGCGTTTGGATTTGCTATACTCTTTTTTATTTTCCTGAGCTGCCATGACCACATCTTCTCAATCCTCTTCTTCAGCAAGCCCTCATCAAACCTCTGGAATGTGGGGCGGTCGTTTTTCAGAAGCAACAGATGCTTTTGTTGCAGAATTTACCGCATCTGTGCAATTTGACCAACGTTTTTATAAACAAGATATTGCTGGCTCAATCGCACATGCAACCATGCTTGCAAAAGTCGGCGTACTCACCGAAGCTGAACGTGATGACATTATTCAAGGTTTAACCACAATTCAAGCAGAAATTGAAGCTGGCAACTTTGAATGGCGCATTGATTTAGAAGATGTGCATATGAACATTGAGTCTCGCTTGACTCAACGTATCGGCATTACAGGTAAAAAACTGCATACTGGTCGTAGTCGTAACGACCAAGTCGCGACGGATATCCGCTTATATTTGCGCGATGAAATTGATGACATTCTCGGTTTATTACTCCGCTTACAAAAAGGCTTACTCGGTTTAGCGAGCAAAAACACCGACACCATCATGCCTGGTTTTACTCATTTGCAAACAGCACAGCCTGTGACTTTTGGTCACCACCTTTTGGCTTGGTTTGAAATGCTAGTACGTGACACTGAACGCCTACAAGACTGCCGTAAACGTGTCAATCGTATGCCACTCGGTTCAGCTGCTTTGGCTGGTACCACTTACCCGATTGATCGCGCTTATACTGCCGAGCTGTTAGGTTTTGAAGCTATTTCTGAAAACTCACTGGATGCAGTGTCTGATCGTGATTTTGCTATTGAATTCAATGCTGCTGCATCGTTGATTATGATGCACTTATCTCGCATGTCTGAAGAACTGATTTTATGGACTTCAGCGCAATTTAAGTTTGTGAACATTCCTGATCGCTTCTGTACTGGCTCTTCAATCATGCCTCAGAAGAAAAATCCAGATGTTCCTGAGTTAGTACGAGGAAAATCAGGACGCGTGTTTGGTGATTTGATTAGCTTGCTGACCTTAATGAAAGGGCAACCTTTGGCGTACAACAAAGACAACCAAGAAGATAAAGAGCCTTTATTTGATGCGATTGATACCGTTCGTGGTTCATTGATGGCCTTTGCAGATATGGTTCCAGCACTCGTACCTAATATTGAAATCATGCGTGAAGCAGCATTACGTGGTTTCTCAACTGCTACTGACCTTGCAGACTATTTAGTGAAAAAAGGCGTGGCTTTCCGTGATGCGCATGAGATTGTAGGTAAAGCTGTTGCTTTAGGCGTGGCGGAAGAAAAAGATTTGTCTGAACTCACACTTGAGCAATTACAGCAGTTCTCTGATTTGATTACTGCTGACGTATTTGACAAAGCCTTGACCTTAGAAGCATCTGTCAACGCGCGTAATCATATTGGTGGAACTTCACCAAAACAAGTTGAAGCTGCTATTGTACGTGCACACACTCGCCTAGAACAGTTATACGCTTAAGGATTGATGATGACTAGACAAGTATTTTGCCGTAAATACAAGCAAGAGCTGGAAGGCTTAGACTTTGCCCCTTTTCCAGGTCCAAAAGGCCAAGCCTTGTTTGAGACTGTTTCAAAACAAGCTTGGCAAGAATGGTTAAAACACCAAACCACGCTGATTAATGAAAAGCGTTTAAATGTGTTTGAACCAGATGCAAAGAAATTTCTAGAAGAGCAACGTGAAAAATTCTTTGATAATGATGACAGTGTTGAAAAAGCTGAAGGCTGGAAGCCTGAAGAAAACTAAAGCAACGCTTTGGTTTTCTGCAAGACAAGGACGAAGTCCGCGTAGGCCACAATCAAAAAGAATCTATTGCGCAAGATGAGAAGCTATGCTTCGAGTAAATTGAAAACTAAAGCAACGCTTTGGTTTTCTGCAAGACAAGGACGAAATCCATATCGGCTGTAAATTCAAAATTTTCACAGAACCTGATTATCTGTGTTGTCTTGGTTATTCAACGTAAAAGAGAGCCTAAATTGGCTCTCTTTTTACGTGATATTTACATTAGCAATAAAGCCTTACAGAGCATACACACTTGTCTACATGACAGTATTGAGGGTTGCGCTTATATTTAATTCAGAAGGACAAAGAGATACGCTGATATCTCACGTAACACATGATATTTCTCTCCCAGACTTTCCCCCGAAGTCTGGGATTTTTTTATGTTCAATCTAGTTCAATAAAACGTATTCCCAGATCACAAATCCCAAGCCAAACCCTAGAAATGCATAAAGAATGATAATAAAAAATACAAAACTTGCTTTATTGTTTTTCTTTAAGTAACGCATCATCTTCTTCACACCTTCATCTGAGATTAAGATGATTTTGAATGTATCGCTCCTCTAAAGATAGACACAGCGCTTTTGCAAAAAACTATAACAGTCCCGCTTACACAAATATCATGATGTCAAAAACAATAAAAAGCTGAGCTTGAAATCACTTCAAAGCTCAGCTTATTTTTAATTAAATCTGAAAAAGCAGGAAAATTTATTTTCGATGTACTGTTTGTTCAATTTCTTCAATACTGGTATGACGAACATCTCTGCCCTTTGCCATATAAATCACTTGCTCTGAAATATTACGCGAGTGATCACCAATACGTTCCAAAGAACGCAATACCCACATCACGTTAATCACACGTGAAATATGACGTGGATCTTCCATCATATACGTCATCAGCGTGCGTGTTGCTGATTGGTATTCTCGGTCAATATCCCCATCCGCCATCACAACCTTTAACGCTTGATCGACATCTAAACGGGCAAAAGCATCTAAGGCATCGTGAATCATCACCCGTACTTGATTACCAATATGACGCGTTTCCATATAACCACGTGGCGACTCGCCTTCTTCACATAAGTTTTGAGCGATACGGGCGATTTTTGCTGCTTCATCACCAATACGCTCTAAATCTGTATTGGCCTTACTCATGGCAATGACCATACGTAAATCAATCGCTGCGGGATGACGACGTGCCAAAATCAAAGTTAAACCTTCATCAATATCACGTTCAAGCTGATTGACGGTATTGTCTTTGAACTGAACATCCATCGCTAAATTGGCATCGGTATCTAAAAGTGCATGAATTGCATTGGCAACCTGTTGCTCAACCAATCCCCCCATGCTCATAAATTTGGTATGCACATCTTGTAAGTCTTCATTAAATTGAGAAGAAATATGATGACTTAACACAGGATTACTTGGACTCACAGTATGCCTCCATTAGACACATGGAAAATGATGGATGATTAAAACACAACAATGATGAAACTTTTATGACAGTCATCTCAATTCCGATTGAACAACTCGGATATTTTAAACATATCATAGAAGTTAGAAAAATTGTGCAATTCTGATAATTCCAGCCAACAGACACGATCAGAATCATGCTAAGCTAAATGCTGCTTGACGGAGCGCAGTTAATCAACTGCTGAGATGATCTTAATCTTTAGATTTAAAGATCAGTACCGTTGAACCTGATCAGGTTAACACCTGCGTAGGAATCAAGCCCAGCAAAAGCCTAGCTCAGTTTTATCCACTTTTTCAAGGATAAATCCGCCATTGTTTTTGGTCGTGCTTGATTCGTTAATGCCATAACATAAGGATCATGCCATGAACCAATTAACGAATCTTTCTCCAGCTGATATTTCTGCTCAACATGAGCAAGACGCTAAAGATTTAACTCGTATTTTACCAGCATCAAACAAAGTTTATGTTCAAGGTTCTCGCCCAGATATCCAAGTGCCATTCCGTGAAATCAGCCTGACTGATACCCCGACTGGCTTAGGTGGTGAACATAACCCACCTGTGATGATTTATGACACTTCGGGCGTATATACCGACCCAAATATACAGATTGACCTTAATAAAGGCTTACCCTCTGTTCGTCAAGCATGGATTGAAGAACGTGGCGATACCGATGTTCTTTCGGGTTTGAGTTCTGAATTTGGTCAAGCACGTCTAAAAGATATTCGTACCGCTGATATTCGTTTTGCACATATTCAAAATCCGCGTCGTGCCAAAGCGGGAAAAAACGTCTCACAAATGCATTATGCTAGACAGGGTATTATCACCCCTGAAATGGAATATATTGCCATTCGTGAGAATCAACGCCAACGTGAAGGTGTTGATATGCGCCAGCATGCAGGTCAAAACTTTGGTGCACAAAACCTCAAAGAAATCACCCCTGAATTCGTGCGACAAGAAGTTGCTGAAGGACGTGCGATTATTCCTGCCAATATTAATCACCCCGAAATTGAGCCCATGATTATTGGACGTAATTTCTTGGTGAAAATTAATGCCAATATCGGTAACTCTGCACTTGGTTCATCAATTGATGAAGAAGTGGCTAAAATGACATGGGCAACCCGTTGGGGTGCAGATACCATTATGGATCTATCAACAGGAAAAAATATCCACGAAACGCGTGAATGGATTATTCGTAACTCGCCTGTTCCTATTGGTACCGTGCCAATCTATCAAGCTTTAGAAAAAGTAGACGGCGTTGCAGAAGATCTCACTTGGGAAATCTTTAAGGACACGTTGATTGAACAAGCAGAACAAGGTGTGGACTATTTCACTATCCATGCGGGTGTATTATTGCGTTATGTGCCAATGACTGCGAATCGCCTCACAGGCATCGTGTCTCGTGGTGGTTCGATTATGGCGCAATGGTGTTTGGCGCATCATGAAGAAAACTTCTTATATACGCATTTTGATGAAATCTGCGAAATCATGAAAGCTTATGACGTGTCATTTAGTTTGGGCGATGGCCTACGTCCTGGTTGCGTTCAAGATGCCAACGATGAAGCACAATTCAGCGAACTCAAAACTTTAGGTGAGTTGACTCATCGTGCTTGGGAACATGATGTTCAAGTGATGATTGAAGGTCCAGGTCATGTGCCAATGCATATGATCAAAGAAAATATGGACCTACAGCTTGAAGTCTGTAAAGAAGCACCATTTTATACACTTGGCCCACTGACGACTGATATTGCACCAGGCTATGACCATATTACCTCTGCTATCGGCGCAGCGATGATTGGTTGGTATGGCACTGCGATGCTATGTTATGTTACGCCGAAAGAGCATTTAGGCTTACCAAACAAGAAAGATGTAAAAGACGGCATCATTACCTACAAAATTGCAGCGCATGCAGCCGACTTGGCTAAAGGCCATCCAGGCGCGCAAGTTCGTGATAATGCCCTGTCGAAAGCACGTTTCGAATTCCGCTGGGATGATCAGTTTAATTTAAGCTTGGACCCAGACACCGCACGCAGTATGCATGATGAAACGCTTCCAAAAGATGCACATAAATCAGCTCACTTCTGTTCAATGTGTGGACCTAAATTCTGTTCGATGAAAATCACACAAAACGTGCGAGATTATGCGCAAAACCAAAGCAATGCCAAGCAATCAAATGATGCTGAAACAGAAGTTGAAGCAGGTCTCAATGCAATGAAAGCCGCCTATCAGGAACATGGTCAAAAATTGTACCACAAAGTGTAAATCCACTAAAAAAAGATTTGCCTGCGAAACATTCTCGGTTAGGATGAGATATGTACAATCTCATCCTGATTGAAGATGAATATTCTTGAACACGCCAGCTATTCAGCATCCGACGTAACGATAGAATCTCGAGAGCTATTATTTCGAGGATTCATCCAAGTTGAGAAAGTGAGCTTAAAACATCGACTCTTTGATCGAGTTGATTATTCGCCCAGCATTCAACGTGAACTTGTTCATCGTCCTGAAGCCGCTGGTGTTTTATTGTACAACGACCAACAACAACGCTTTGCGCTTATTGAACAATTCCGCATTGGTGCGTTCAATGATGCTGACTCAGCATGGCAACTTGAAATCATTGCGGGCGTGCTTGATGGAGATGAATCTCCCGAAAGCTGTATTCGCCGAGAAACATTAGAAGAATCAGGTTGTGAGATCACAACATTAAAACACTTATTTAGCTTCTATCCATCTGCTGGCGCTTGCTCTGAACTTTTTCATTTATATGTCGCAGAAGTTGAATTGCCAATAAATGGCGGCATTTTTGGGGAACCAGATGAGGGTGAAAATATTCAACTTCATTTATTTGATTATTCCCAATTAGACGTATTATTACACAATGGGCGGTTGAGAAATGCACCTGTAATTATGGCATTACAATGGCTTGCTCAACACATACAACAACGATAACAAGTCTGAGGGGCTAAAGACGGTGACATTCCAAGTCTCAACATCATCTCAACAAGATTTTGTGATGATACAGATTACTGATACACATTTATTAGAGTATCCACACTTAGAGTTCGTTGGAATGCAGCCCGAACTGAGTTTTCGTGCCGTCATTGAATTGATGCGTGAACAGCATCCCCAAATCGACCTCATTGTCCACACTGGTGATCTAGCCCAAACACCTACGCCTGTGACATATCAACGCTATATTCAGCATATGCAAAGCTTAGGCATTCCCTTTTTCCACACCCCAGGCAACCATGATGATGTGGCACATTTCCCATTTCATCACGCTGATCAAACACAACCGACAGTCATTGAGTTGGGGAAATGGAGCATTATTTTACTCAATAGCGCGCAACCGCAACGTATCGACGGTAAAGTTGCCGATATTCAGTTAAAACAGTTAACGGAACTGCTCCCTCAGTTACAGGATCGTTATGTCATCATTGCATGTCATCACCATCCATTTGCAATGCAATCCGCTTGGATTGATCAACACAAATTAAAAAACTCGTCTGATTTACTGGAAATAGTTAAACCTTTTTCTAATATCAAAGCCATTATTTGTGGACACGTCCATCAAGACTCTATTCAGACATGGCACGGCATTGAGTTTTTATCCACCCCATCGACTTGTATTCAATTTAAACCGAAAAGTGATAAATTTGCCTTAGATGAAGAACATCCAGGTTATCGGTATATCTGCCTCAAAGCCAACGGGGAATTAGAAACCCAAGTTTACCGTTTATCTACCTCCGAACGCTTAATAAGTTCAGAAGTTTTAGGTTATGACTAGCGCAGATCAATAATCACCCCACTCCAAACTTTTGATTACAAATCACTTCACTGATTTCTCACCAAATCTAGACAGGAATGACTACCATCTTTCTGAAAAAATCTATATGATGACGACCCCTGATGGAAAAAACCATCGAGAGTTTCTATAAAAACACTTGCATATCACCATATTTTTTGCGTATAGATAGTACGTGTAAGATGAGGAATGCCCTATATGGCGAATGACAACCAAAATCAAGTCTTGGATGAACAAACAGAAGTGATTGACGAGCAAAAAGCGCCTGTAAAACGTGTGCGAAAAACCAAACCGAAAGCTTCAGAAGGTGGAACGACTGCCAGCTTATTTGGTATCGCACCTTATCAGCCAAAGAAAAACGAAGAATACATGTCTGATGGACAACTGGAGCATTTCCGCCTGATCTTAAATGCGTGGAAAGCTGAGTTGATGTCAGAGGTTGATCGCACCTTGAACACCATGCAAGACGAATCATCAGCGCTGCCTGATGTAAACGACCGCGCGACACAAGAAGAAGAGTTTGCGATTGAACTGCGTACACGTGACCGTGAGCGTAAACTCATTCGTAAAATTGAACAATCACTTGAAGCAATACAAGCAGGTGATTATGGTTTCTGTGAGACTTGCGGTATCGAAATCGGTTTACGTCGCTTAGAAGCACGTCCAACTGCGACTCAGTGTATTGATTGCAAAACTTTGGCTGAAATCAAAGAAAAGCAAAATAACGGATAAATCCTCCCTTTCTTGCGCCGCTTCAATCGCATTTTAGGGAAGAATTTCCCCCTCTTTAGTCTTGCGAAGCTTTAAATGCTTCTCGAGACTAGGGGAAATTTAATAATAGATAAAAATATTTTATCCACCATTCTCTATGTCTAATCCTCTTCCAGAAAATCACAGCTTTTCTCTTGCGCAGCGGCAAAGCGATGCTTTGCTTAATCGCCTGCCAGAAAATCAGAGTTTTTCTCTTGCGCAGCGGCAAAGCGATGCTTTGCTTAATCGCTGCTCATACATCGGGCGGTTCGCCCCCTCGCCTACAGGTCCCTTGCATTTTGGATCCTTACTCACTGCGGTTGCCAGTTATTGCGATGCAAAAGCCAATCACGGTAAATGGCTGGTTCGGATAGAAGATACTGATATCCCCCGTATTTACCCAAATAGTGAAGCACATATTCTTGCGTGTATTGATGCCTTTCAGTTTGAACCTGATGGTGAGATCATTTTCCAAAAAGATCGCTTAGATATTTATGAACAGGTACTTGAACAATTAAAATCATCTCAAGCCATCTATGCCTGTCAATGTACCCGTAAAATGCTCGGCTCAAATCACATTTATGCTGGAACATGCCGCAATTTACATCTGGATTTTGCCCAGCAAGCGATCCGTCTTAAAGTCACCGATCAACCCATCTGCTTTGAAGATCGCCTACAAGGTCAACAATGCTCGAACCTCGAATATGAACTCGGTGACTTTGTCTTAAAACGTCGTGATGGGATTATTAGTTATCAACTGGCTGTGGTGGTGGATGATTATCTACAAGCTATCACGCACGTGGTACGAGGCGCAGACCTACTGGATAACACAGCTCGCCAAATTTGGCTCGGCTCACTGCTTGATTATCCATTATTAAGCTATATGCATCTTCCTCTTGCCATGAATGAGCAAGGACAAAAACTCTCTAAACAAAATCTTGCGCAAGCCTTGGATATCTCTAAAGCACCCACATTATTACAACACGCCATTTTAGCCCTAGGTCAACCGCAGGTTGAGCTTGATCAACCACGCGTCATGCTGCAACAAGCTGTTCAACAGTGGGATGCGAATTTGATTCCTAAGGGCCATCAGTTGACTGGAATTTACCAATAGCCAATAAAAAGCCCTAAGCAATTAGCTTCAATTGCTCAGGGCTGTTTTCACTTTTAAATCAATTAGAAATTTGATTCTTCTTTGACAGGATTGAGCTCTTGTGTCGATGCATCAATTTTTAGAATCAAACTAATCATTGCCGCACACATCATCAATGAAGTACCACCATAACTAATAAATGGCAGTGTTAAACCTTTGGTAGGCATCAGACCCATATTCATGCCCGCATTCACCAAAATTTGTAGCAAGAAAATAATACTAATCCCATAAGCCAAGTAACCTGCACGCAAGTAGTTATGCTGCAAAGCACGATGCCCGATCTTGATACAACACGCCAACATCGTGAAGGACAGGATCATGACCAAGGTCACCCCGACAAAACCGAATTCTTCACCAAGCACAGCCAACATAAAATCAGTATGTGCTTCAGGAAGATAGGAGAGCTTTTGTACACTGTGCCCCAAACCCGTTCCAAACCACTCACCACGCCCAAATGCCATCAGCGCGTTAGATAGCTGATAACCAACACCTAAGGGATCTGCCCATGGGTTAGTAAAAGACAGTAAGCGTTGAAAACGGAAGGGCTCAAAGATAATCAGCGCACTAATGCCCGCTAAAATCGCACCTAACATGATCAGGAATTGAGTCGCAGGTGCACCAGCCAAAAAGAACACGCCAACCATCATCAACACAATCACGATGGTGGCACCAAGATCTGGTTCCGCCACAATAAAGCCAACGGTTAATGCCATCACACCACTTAAACGCAACAAACCTTTCCAATGCGTTCGAACTTCTTTGGCACGGCGTACCACATAATCCGCAGTAAAGATCGCCATCACAATTTTGGCAATTTCAGTCGGCTGCAAGGTAAAGCCACCAACCTTAATCCAACGATGTGCACCATTTACTTCGGTACCAACCAACAATACCGCCAATAACAAACCCATGGTGATGAGCCATAATAGAAAAGCATTTTTGAACCACAGATTCATAGAAATACGATAGGTCAGAAAAGCCACCACAGCAGCCACACAAATCGAAATACCATGACGAATCAAAAAGTAAAATGGGTTCTCATGAATATATTCTGCATATGGCATCGATGCAGATGCCACCATCACCGAACCGAGACACAACAACGAAACAACACAAAAAATAAGCAGATTACGTGCCGTCATTTCTGCTGGAAGCTTAGGCAGACGACTCAATAATTGCGAAATTTTTTGTGCCGTATTTTGGGCTAAATCAGCCATAGTGTTATTCCTAGTTTTTATTTTCATTCAAGGCATGTACACATGCCACGAATTGATGTCCACGGTCATTGTAGCTTTTAAACATATCAAAGCTAGCACAAGCAGGCGAAAGTAACACTACGTCTTCTGCTTGAGTCACTTTCTGAGCAGCATCTACTGCTTCTTTCAAGTTATTCGCATGTTGGATGGTCGTGGTACCTTGTAACGCTTGTTCAATCACTGCCGCATCTTCACCGATCAATATAACCTTCTTCACATATTTCTGTATTGCATCACGTAATGGTTTGAAGTCTTGCCCTTTACCTTGACCACCCACGATCAATGCTAATTTACCTTGTTTCGCTTCAATAGCAGCACCCAAACCGTCGATAGCGGCCAGTGTTGCACCGACATTAGTGCCCTTAGAGTCGTTGTAATAACGAACACCATCAATCGTTTCAACATATTCACAACGATGCTCTAAACCTTTAAACGTTTTAAGTGTTTCAAGCATCGATGACGTTGCTAGGCCAATGGCTTCACCAAGCGCCAAACAGGCCAAAGCATTGGCAATATTATGCATACCTTGAATATAAAGATCCGAGCTTTTGATCAAACGTTCACGCCCACGTGCCAACCACATGCTGCCATCGGCTTCTCGGAGCACACCATATTGATTCAAGTCAGGTGCATTCAGCCCAAAACTCTGCATCGGTGTCACATCTGGAACTAAAGGGCGACTCAAACTATCGTCACGGTTATACACCACCTTTTTGACACCTTGGAAAATACGATGCTTGGCTTTGTGATAACCCAACATATCGCCATGACGATCTAAGTGATCTTCACTCATATTGAGCAACACAGCCACTTCAGCATTGAGATGGGAAGTCGTTTCAAGTTGAAAACTCGAAAGCTCTAATACAATCAGTTCAGGTTGATCTTTGAGTAAATCCAGCGCGGGGCGTCCAAGATTCCCCCCTACAGCCACTTTTTTGCCTGCATCTGCGGCCATTAAACCGATGAGAGTCGTCACTGTACTTTTTGCATTTGACCCAGTAATCGCGACGATTGGAACTTCTGTCGCGCGGCGGAGCAACTGAATATCACTTACCACAGGGATGCCTTGAGCAATCGCCTGTTGAATCTCTGGCAGTTGCGGAGCAAGTCCTGGACTTAAAATGATTTCTTCCGCTTGCAATAAAAGTTCAAGATCTAATTTACCAAAACTGCTTCGCACACCTGAGGGGATTTGGTCATGTCCTGGCGGTGTTGTTCGAGAGTCTGTTACTGCAACTTGGTAGCCTTGTTTATGTAGAAAGTTAACTGCGGACACACCTGAAATACCCAAGCCTGCCACAACTTTTAATCCACCACGTTGTATTAACATTTTTGCCCCATTTTTTTTGCAGAACATAGAATGGCAAAAATGTTAGCACTTTGCTGTTTTGAATGCTTTTTCAGTTTTATCTTTATTCTGCTTTTTTTGTGTCAGTGCGTAAAAAAGCCATCATTCGATGGCTTTTTAGACGAAAGTTAACGCCATTTTACCGTTTGAATTGCTTCTGGCTTTTTCGTTGCCGTGTCATCGGTCGAACAACCGCAACCGCCAGCACAACCCACAACAATTTTAGGTTTCAACCATTTCGCCAAACGTTGCCAACCGAAACGTTTACAGATGCTCGACAAAGCGAGAAATACTGAGCCTGCTGTTTGAGGAAATACCTTTTTAAAAACAACAACGGTACTCCATAGCACCAATACAGCAACAATTAAGTACTCAACCATAGCCACTCTCCAATTATCCCTCCCTATGTAAAAGGGATGCGCTACGGTTATTGCAGCGCAAGGGAAGATACAATCACCCCCAAATGCTAGATGCAATTTGGTACGTGAAGAAAGACATCAAATAAGCCAGTCCAAACAGGTACGCTGTCATGATACTCACATGTTTCCAAGAACCTGTTTCACGACGTACCGTTGCCAAAGTCGCTAGACAATGTGGCGCATAAATAAACCACACCAATAATGACAAACCTGTTGCCAATGACCAACCTGAACCATCAGCACTGATTAAACTCGCCAAGCCCTCTGCAATCGCATCATCATCAGCACCAGACAACGCATAAACCGTACCCAACGCAGCAACCACTACTTCACGTGCAGCCATTGCAGGAATCAAAGCAATACAAATTTGCCAATTAAAACCGAGTGGTGCAAAAATAGGTTGCATCAAATGACCCAACATCCCTGCAAAACTATAATCAATCGCAGCGCGGGTTGCATCTTCAGGCGCTTGAGGGAAGGTGCACAGAAACCAAAGTAAAATCGACAGGGCGAAAATGATTCCACCGACGCGTTTTAAGAAAATTTTGCCTCGATCTAATAAACCAATGGCCACACTTCTGATATCGGGAATACGGTAACTTGGCAACTCAAGTAACAGTGCATGTTGTGATTTGTCCTTTTGTAAAAACTTAGTCACAAAGGCAACACATAATGCACTAACAATACCAGCCATATATAAACCGAACAGCACCAAACCTTGCAGATTGAAAATTCCCCACACAGTTTGACTTGGAATAAATGCAGCAATTAAGAGCGCATAAACAGGTAAGCGCGCAGAACAGGTCATCAACGGCGCAACCATAATCGTGGTAAAACGATCTCGATGGTCACTAATACTGCGCGTCGCCATAATTCCAGGAACAGCACAAGCAAAGCTAGACAATAACGGGATAAACGCACGTCCACTCAAACCCGCTTTAAACATTAGCTTATCAAGTAAAAATGCCGCGCGAGGTAAATAACCCGATTCTTCCAAAACCAAAATAAAGAAGAATAAAATTAAAATTTGTGGCAAAAATACCACCACACTGCCTGCACCAGCAATAATCCCATCAACCACCAAACTATTCAGCAACGGATTCGCAATCGATTCGCCTAATAGCCCACCAAGCCAAGCAAAAAACTCCTCGATACCATCCATAAAAGGCGCAGCCCAAGCAAAAACAGCTTGGAACACCACGAACATCATGACGGCAAGACTAAGTAGACCTAAGACTGGATGTAAAAATATTTTATCGAGAAAATCAGTACGTTTATCTTCCTGATCAACAAAGCTCACCACATCTTTGAAAATCACTTCAATTTTCTGATGATGCTCACCTGTTAAACCACTTAACTCCGTTTGCGGGATCGAATACTTTTCTTGATCCAAAGCATGACGTAAATTTTCGATGCCTGCGTTGCGTACAGCGACAGTTTCAACCACCGGTACGCCTAAACGTTGTGATAACTTCTGTGTATTAATCTGGATACCACGGCGACGTGCCTCATCCATCATGTTCAATACAACCAGTATCGGACGCCCAAGCTCGATCATTTCCAAGACCAAACCCAAATGCAATTTTAAGTTGGTTGCATCCACGACACATAAAAAGGCATCTTGCTGCCCTTCTTCTGCAATTTTGCCTTGGCAAACATCTCGGGTAATTTCTTCATCTGGACTGGTTGCTTGCAAGCTATAGGTGCCTGGTAAATCAAGCACACGCACACTTTTACCAGAAGGCAATTGGAAGTGTCCAACCTTGCGCTCAACCGTTACTCCTGCATAGTTGGCAACTTTCTGACGTGTTCCAGTTAAATGGTTAAATAAAGATGTCTTACCGCAGTTTGGATTTCCCACAAGGGCAACACGTAACGTATCACTCATGCAGGTACTCCTTGTAATTGAATCTCGATTTTATCGGCTTCGGCCTTACGCAATGCAAAACGCGTAAAACCAATTTGGATGAGAATGGGGTCACCACCAAAAATACCCTTGGTCACCACTTGTACTTGTGTACCTGGCACAAAGCCTAGACTCTCTAAACGAACTGCCACAAGATCTGCATGCTCCGTTTCATCGACTGAGCGATTAACTTTGGTAATCATCGCTGTTTGCTTGACTTTTAATGCTGATAAACGCACCACTTTTCACCATAAAACCTTTTGGTCAAGTATACAGGCAAATGAGAATAATTACCAAAAGCAATCTCAATGGCATTTACAATAATCCTTCAATCGACAAGCCATTAATTTTCTTTTACAGTGCCAACAAACAATGTATATCTGAACTTTCATGTTAAATAAAAAACCACGCATCCCTGTCGCCGTGACCATTCCAGAACATTTAAGTTTTTTACAGGGTTTTCGTGATTATTTAGTGGCACAAACCGTAAGCCCGCATACCCGTAATGCTTATTTATCTGACCTCATTCAATGTAGTGAATTGCACAAAAATGGCTTATTACCGCAATGGACGAGTGATGATATTGCAGATGTATTGATTGCATTGACCAAAGCAGGTAAAAGCCCCCGATCTATCGCAAGGTGCTTATCCGCTTTACGTCAATTTTATAAATTTCTAAGAGAACAAAAACTCAGAGATGACAATCCTGTTGCTACCCATCAATCTCCGAAGATTGGTCGAGCACTCCCCAAAGACTTGTCCGAACAAGATGTGGAAGCGTTGATTCATGCACCAGATATTAGCCATGCCTTAGGTCTACGTGATCGCGCCATGCTCGAGGTTTTATATGCCTGCGGTTTACGTGTTTCGGAGTTACTCAATCTGCGTTTAGAACTGATCAACCTCAAACAGGGATTCTTGCGTATTACGGGTAAAGGTAACAAAGAACGTCTAGTGCCCCTTGGACAACATGCTTGCGAATGGATTGAAAAATATTTAGCGGAATCACGACCACAATTGTATAAAAGTAGTACCGATTATCTATTTTTGACCCAGCATGGTGGAATCATGAGTCGTCAAAATTTTTGGTATGCAATTAAACGCTATGCCCTACAAGCCAATATTCAAACCGAATTATCGCCCCATACCTTACGTCACGCTTTTGCAACCCACCTTTTGAATCATGGTGCTGATTTACGTGTAGTACAAACGCTACTCGGACACAGTGATCTTTCTACAACTCAAATCTATACGCATGTCGCACAACATCGTATGCAACAATTACATACCAAACATCATCCACGTGGCTGAAATCACCATTTATCAAAGAATCAGCAGCAATATATTCTCGTTCACAGAGAGTCAGCAAGATTTAACGAAGTCAGTTGATTTTTTTGGTATGCTTAGCCGCTTATAGAAATGAAAACGTACAAAAAAGGTTCTTTATGGTTTTTACTCGATCTCAGCTTGTACTTGCTTGTACATTAGCCTCAACATTATTGGTCAGTGCTTGCTCAAAAGAAAATTCAGCACAAAAACAAGATACGCTCACAGCAAGTACACCTGCGACAGGTGAAGCATCCACGTTAAATGAGCGCAATGCACAACAACGCTTGATCTCGACCTTAGAAAAGAATTTTAAAGCAGCCAACATCAACGCTAAAATCGTTTCAATACAAAAAACTGAAGTTCCCAACTTATTTTGGATCAATCTTGAAGGTATGGGCTCTGTTTATGCAACCAGTGATGGTCAATATATTATTCAAGGTGATGTGATTCGCTTAGGAGACAAACAACTACATAATGTCAGCGAAGCATTGCAAGCCACTGAGAATAAAAAACACTTGGCCTCATTAAAGAATGAAGACCTGATTGTTTATCCAGCCAAAGGCGGCAAAGCCAAACATATCATTTATGTATTTACCGATTCGAGCTGCCCATACTGCCACCGACTCCATGAGAATATTCCAGCCATAAATGAAAAAGGCATTGAGGTTCGTTATATCGCTTGGCCGCGTGGTGATCAATTTATGCCGACCATGCAAGCCATTTGGTGTAGTAAGGATCGTAAAGCTGCATTTGACCAAGCCATTCAAGGCTTGCCTGTTTCAGCAGCAGAATGTAAGAATCCTGTCAGTGAGCAATACCAACTCGGTTTAAATATGGGTGTAAATGGTACGCCTGCAATTTATAACGTCGACGGCGAGTATTTAGGTGGCTATATGACTGCGGATGAAATCGCTCAACGCTTAAACAAATAAGCCTTTTCTCTAACTCCAAAAAAGAACGACTTGGGCGACAGATTAAAGATGATCTTAGCCCTAGTGTCGCTGCATTTTTTTAGCTATGATCAAGCTTCATTAAAATGATTGAATAAAATGGAGTGTGACGTGAAACCAGTTCGTCTGGCGATACTCGGTCTTGGTACTGTTGGTGGTGGAGCCCTTAAATTACTACAAGAAAATGCTGCTGAAATTAAACGCCGTACTGGTCGAGAAATTCAAATTACACACGTAGGCACACGCCGTCCACGTCCAGATTTACAACTCGCAGGAATTCAGCAAAGCGCTGATCTCATGGAAATTGTGCGTCAACCTGATGTTGATGTCGTGGTGGAGGTTATGGGTGGGATTCATCCTGCTTATGAACTGATTATGGAAGCCATTAAACATGGCAAGCAAGTCGTAACGGCAAACAAAGCTTTACTTGCTGAACATGGCAATGAACTGTTTAAAGCTGCTGAAGATAATGCGGTCCAAATCGCCTATGAGGCTGCAGTGGCTGGCGGTATCCCGATTATTAAAGTGATTCGTGAAGGTCTTGCTGCCAATCATATTGAATGGCTGGCAGGGATTATTAACGGAACAGGTAACTTTATCCTCACCGAAATGCGTGAGAAAGGTCGTGCATTTGCAGATGTTTTGGCTGAAGCACAACAACTTGGGTATGCTGAAGCAGATCCAACTTTCGATGTTGAAGGGATTGATGCTGCACATAAGCTTACAATTTTAGCTTCTTGTGCTTTTGGTATTCCATTGCAATTTAACAAGGTATATACCGAAGGGATTAGCAAAATCACCGCGCAAGATGTGAAATATGCTGAAGAACTTGGTTTCCGCATCAAACATTTAGGTATTGCTCGTCGCGCAGCCAATGGTATTGAACTCCGTGTACATCCAACGCTGATTCCTGCTGAACAGCTGATTGCCAATGTAAACGGCGTTAAAAATGCAGTCTTGGTACAAGCGCATGCCGTGGGTCCAACATTGTATTACGGCGCTGGTGCTGGTGCTGGCCCAACGGCTTCGGCTGTCGTGGCGGATGTGATTGATATCGTTCGTGATATCTCGTATACCGAAGATGGTGCAGGAACGATTCCGCAGTTGGCATTTGAAGCCTTAACGGATATGCCAATTTTAAGCCGTGAAGAAATGACGACAGGATACTACATCCGTCTAAATGCTGAAGATCAGACAGGCGTATTGGCTGATGTCACCGCGATTTTAAGTCGTACAGGCATTAGTATTGATGCCATCATGCAACAATCTCGTCTAAAAGATTTGATTCCAATTGTGATTTTAACCGATCCAATTGTTGAATCGAAAATGGATGAGGCCCTTGCACAAATTCAAGCTTTACCTGCAATTCATGGCGAAATCATCAGAATTCGTTTAGAATCGCTCGATAGTTAATCAGGTTTTTAAATCCCCCTAAATCCCCCTTTTCAAAGGGGGGCTTGCACAACCCCAAGTCCCTTTTGAAAACAAAGATTTAAAATATCTATATATTGGAACACCATCATGTCGAATGCCAATCGTTATACTGGTCTTGTAGATCGTTATCGTGACCGTTTACCTGTAACTGCAACTACGCGTGCAATTTCTTTAGGTGAAGGTAATACACCGCTAATTAAACTCGAGAATATTCCACGTATTATTGGTAAAAACGTTGAAATCTACGTGAAATACGAAGGTCTGAATCCAACAGGTTCGTTTAAAGACCGTGGTATGACGATGGCAGTAACCAAAGCAGTTGAAGAAGGCTCTAAAGCGATCATCTGTGCGTCTACAGGGAATACCTCAGCAGCAGCAGCAGCTTATGCAGCACGTGCAGGTATCAAAGCATTTGTCTTGATCCCAGAAGGCAAGATTGCAATGGGTAAAATGGCTCAGGCGATGATGTACGGTGCGATTACCATGCAAATCCGTGGGAACTTTGATGATGGTATGCGCCTCGTCAAAGAAGTTGCAGATCAAGCACCTGTTACCATTGTGAATTCCATTAATCCTTATCGTTTGCAAGGTCAAAAAACCATTGCTTATGAAATCGTAGAAGCTTTGGGTCGTGCACCTGACTATCACTGCTTGCCTGTCGGCAATGCAGGTAATATCACTGCACACTGGATGGGTTATACTGAAGCTGTTGCAAATCAACCTGCTGATCAGTTTGAACAAGTGATTTATGATGCGGCTACAGATCAGTTCACAGGACCTAAGCCAGAAGGCTTACCAACTATGGTCGGTTATCAGGCTGCTGGTGCTGCACCGTTCTTACGTGGCGCACCTGTAGAGCATCCTGAAACTGTTGCAACTGCGATTCGCATTGGTAATCCACAAAGCTGGAACCATGCTAAAGCAGTAGTACGTGATTCTAAAGGTTGGTTCGATGAACTAACGGATGCTGAAATCCTAGAAGCACAACGCTTACTTTCAATGTATGAAGGTGTTTTTGTCGAGCCTGCATCAGCAGCATCGATCGGTGGTGCAATCCGTGATCTTAAAGCAGGTAAAATTGCTGAAGGCTCTGTGATTGTCTGTACTGTTACAGGGAATGGATTAAAAGATCCTGATACAGCGATCAAGCAATGCGCTGATGCTGTGATGTTGTCGATTGATGCTACGATGGATCAAGTAAAAGATTCGATTCTTTCTAATATGTAACCCATCGCGTCTTATGACATAAAAAAACCAGTTGCATGCAACTGGTTTTTTATTTGTTCAATAATAATTAAACACGTTTTGGCAAAGTATTTAACCATGTCAGTAAGTTGGTTGCATCGCTGTTACGTGCTTGCGTGCTTGGTGCACCCAATAACACCACAACCGCTGGACGTGAATTCACAGTGGTGTGCATGACCACACAGCGTCCTGCTTCATTAATATATCCAGTTTTAGACAAATTAATATTCCAACCACCATTACGTACTAAAGCATTGGTATTATTTGACTTCAGTACACGATAACCTAAATTAAAATCATAGGTCGGTGTCGTTGAAAACTGACGAATCAAACCATACTGCGATGCAGTACTCACCAAAATCCCTAAGTCACGTGCCGATGAAACATTGCCAGGATGTAGACCTGTTGACTCGACATAATGGGTCGCTGTCATCCCCAATTGTTTCGCTTTGTTGTTCATCGCCGCATAGAAAGCGGTACGCCCACCTGGATAAGTCCGCGCTAAAGCAGCAGCAGCAGGATTTTCTGATTTCATCAAAGCGAATAACAATAATTCTGCTCGATTCATACTATCGCCTGCGCGTAGTGTTGAACTCGAGTTTTTCCCGCCCGCTCCAGCAAAATCAATGCTCTGCAAAGTGATTTCTTCAGACATGTTCAATCGAGCATCAGCCGTAACTACGGCTGTCATGACTTTGGTGATTGACGCAATTGGCAAAGCCGAGTTGGTATTTTTGCTATACAGCACTTCACCTGTTTGTGCATCCATCACCAACGCAGCACGTGCATTAACTGAGGGCTGACGACTCGAGCCAAAAGTATCGCGGATTTGAACACTTTGTTGAGGCGTTGCCGATGAACTAATCGTAGCGGTACCACCCCCACGTAACGTTGTCGTTACAGAAGTAGAGCCTTGCGGGGCAAGATCCAATGACTCATCATCATTCATCAACTGATTGACATCACTGGCCGACCAGCTCAATGATGCTGAACCATTGTCAATCGAAGACGCTGAATTGTTATTGACAACCAACTCAGCAAAACTTGTTGAACTCCAAGCCAACAAGATAGACATGCCTAAGACATGCATGACAGATTTTTTAGCATTTTTCACGACACAATACTCAACTCAGGATGCTGCACATTTGCGCTTACTATCATTATGCCTTACATTTGAGCATATTGGGTAAAGCTTTTATAGACACAATTGTGTACAACTATTCTCTTAAAATGAAGAATAGCATTGCTAATTTTGTCATTTCATTGCAAGCTAATTTTGCTTTATGTAACAAAAAACCAATTTTTTGATAAAGGAGGTCTTCTTGATCACTGTTCTCGTTGTTGATGATCATGAACTCGTACGTACAGGTATTTGTCGTATGTTAGAAGACCACCCAGAAGTCGAGGTCATTGGACAGGCCGAATCTGGAGAAGACGCGATCGCTATTGTTCGCCAAAAACACCCTCAGGTTGTGCTTCTGGATGTAAACATGCCGGGGATTGGTGGTGTAGAAACCACACGACGCTTGTTACAAAGTGCCCCGGATACCAAAGTTATCGCCGTAAGTGGTCTAGCGGAAGAACCTTACCCTTCCCTTTTACTCAAAGCAGGCGCCAAAGGATATATCACCAAAGGTGCACCGATTGCAGAAATGGTTCGTGCGATTAACAAAGTGATGTTGGGTGGTAAATATTTCAGTGCAGACATCGCTGAACAACTGGCCAGTTCTTATCTTTCTGATACGCAGCAATCCCCTTTTGATGCGCTGTCTGAACGTGAAATGCAAGTGGCGATGATGGTGGTCAACTGTATTAGTGCCCAAGAGATTGCTGACAAGTTATTTGTCAGTGTGAAGACCGTAAATACGTACCGCTATCGTATTTTTGAAAAGCTGGCAATTGATAGTGATGTCAAGCTCACCCATCTTGCGATTCGTTATGGACTGATTAAACCTTAAAACACTTGTGAATCGCCTATGTTGGGAAAAATTGCATCCTCAGTGTCACAAACCATCTATCAGCTAGGCACTTGGTATAGCGGATATCGTCTGATTATTTCCGTTAGTTTGTTGTTAATCTACCTGTTAACCGCTGAGCAACTTTCCCACAATTACCTTCACCCATTTTTATATTTTTATACGCTAATTGCTTATGTCACCTTTAATATCGGTCAGCTTTTATTTCTAAGATTGGTTCCATCGCAGATTAACAAACAATTGATATTGATCTTCATCATTGATGTGATCTGCTTAAGTATTATCACTTTTTCAGCGGGTGGACCCAACCTGCAACTCAGCTTACTCTACGTCATTATTATTTTTTCATCTGCGATCTTACTTGATGCTCGGCTTTCACTGATTATTACCCTTTTTGCTGTGATCATGGTGATCTACCAACGTTTCATTGGTAACTTTTTTGATTACAACAACTTAAATCATTTGAGTAATAGTCTTCTGCTGGCCTTTCTATTTTTCGTAGTGTTTGCAATTGGGCGTATTGCGGTACAACGGTTTAATATTTTAGAAGCTTTGACTTTTCATCAATCCATTGAAATTCATCAGCTTCAAAATATAAATCGCTATATTCTTGAACAAATTGAAGATGGTTATATGGTGCTCGATGAAAGCAACCATATCGTATTGACCAATCCAGCCGCCAATGCTTTATTGGGCATTCATGTGCCTGTCTCAGCCGAAAAAACACCCCTGATGAAGTGGCAGCCCGATCTATTTGAACTGATTAAATTTAGTGATTTAGAAGATGGCGAAGAATTTACTTTTGAGTCACAACAGAGTCTGTATACCGTCAATGTTCGTGTGAAACATTTGATCGTTCCAGAACAAGCATTGGTGTTATTGGTTTTAAAAGATGCGCAGAAACTCACACAACAAGTACAACAATTAAAATTAGCTGCGCTTGGACAACTCTCGGCCAGCATTGCCCATGAGATTCGTAATCCTTTGGCGGCGATTGTACAAGCTAATGAATTATTTAAAGCTAGTGATGCACATCAACAAGAAATGCTCTCTCGCATGATTAGCAAACAAGCCAAGCGGATTGACAGCATAGTGCAAGACACTTTAGCGATGGCACGAAACAAACCGACAGAGCCTCAAACAATTGATCTGACCACATTCTTTGAGAGTTTATGCAATGAGGACTTAGTTGACGTCAAACACATGATTCAGCTCAATATTCCTGAAGACGTCAAGGTTCTATTTGATGACAAACAATTACGCCAAGTGCTGATTAATTTAATTCGAAATGCATTGCGACATAATGCCTCAGATGCCCCTTACATTGAGGTTGATGTTCACTCAAATGAAGGACGAACGCGCATTGATGTCATTGATTTTGGTGCTGGCGTTGCAAAACGTGACCTTTCTCAGCTGTTTAAACCATTTTTTAGTACCGAAATTAAAGGAACTGGTTTAGGATTGTATTTGTCTCATACATTTTGTGAGGCAAATCATGCAAAGCTCACCTATGTAGAGCGACAACAAGGAGCATGCTTCAGGATTGAGTGCTCAATAATTAATTGATTAAATTAGGTTTTTCGGGGAATGACAACTAAACAACCACTCGTCTTGCTTGTAGACGATGAAGAGGACTTGTGTCTCTTAATGCAAATGACACTTGCACGAATGGGCATCAAGACACATCTCGCTTATCGGATTGAGCAAGCAAAAAAGTTTTTCACTGAGTTTCAGTATGATGCTTGTCTAACAGATTTGAACCTCCCAGATGGCAATGGTTTAGATTTAGTCAAACACGTCACTCAAAATCATCCCAACACACCCATCGCTGTACTCACAGCTTACGGCAACATGGACATTGCGATTGCCGCCTTAAAAGCGGGCGCATTTGATTTTGTCAGTAAACCAGTCAATCAAAAGCATTTGGATCAATTGATTCAAAAAGCTCTAAATCGACCGCAACCTGAACAAGAGGCAGCCGAAACAGCGTTAGAAAATAAACTGTTAATCGGTCGCTCACCGCCAATTCAACAGTTACGGATTGCTTTAAAGAAAATTGCACGTTCTCAAGCGCCTGTATTTATTACTGGTGAATCAGGAACTGGCAAAGAGGTTGTTGCAAATCTCGTTCATCGTTTAAGCAATCGTAGTGAGGGGCCGTTTATCGCGATTAACTGTGGCGCGATTCCAACCGAATTGATGGAGAGCGAGTTATTTGGGCATAAAAAAGGCAGCTTCACAGGTGCGACACAAGACAAACAAGGCTTAATTCTTTCTGCACACGGCGGTAGTTTATTCTTAGATGAAATTGCTGAACTGCCATTGAATATGCAAGTGAAATTACTGCGTGCAGTGCAGGAAAAGAGAATTCGCCCTGTCGGTTCAGATCAGGAAATTGATGTTGATTTTCGAGTGATTAGTGCTAGCCACCAAGATCTCGAACTGTTGGTGCAACAAGGTCGATTTAGGCAAGATTTATTTTTCCGTATTCATGTGATGGATATTGTACTTCCACCCTTACGTGAACGCGGACAAGATATCTTATTGTTGGCAAATCACTTTATCCAGAGAATCAGTCAGGAATGGGATTTATCTGCCAAATCGTTAACTGCGCGTGCTGAGCAGTTCCTCCTACAGCAATACTTCCCTGGCAATGTCCGTGAATTGCGTAATATCATTGAACGTGCAATGACACTCAGCGATGATAACAGCATTGACCTCGCACACTTACAAACCGCACCTTTACGTAGTCCGATCTCGATGCCGACGGCATCATTCTATACTCAAGAAGATGTTGAACCAGCACAATATTCAACCAGCCCAAGCACCAGTTCCAAAAAGCTTCCACCTGAAGGCTTAGAACGTTATTTAGAAAATATTGAGAAAGAAGTCCTTCTCAACGCACTGAACTTAACCCACTGGAATCGAACCTTAGCTGCTAAGAAATTAGGGATGACCTTCCGCTCTTTACGCTATCGTTTAAAGAAATTCGGCTTAGATACCGAAGAGGATGAATAATCCTTAAAAAATGAAGCCCCTCATAATCAGGGGCTTCATTGCATTAAGGCTTACTTTTCAGCACTAAATCACTGATATGCTCTAAATAATAATCTTCTTTCATTTCAGGCTGCAACGCATAGCTTTGATTCGGCTGAATGCCTTGTCCTTCGATCATTTGATCTTTCGGCGTGTAATAATGCGACACGGTCATTTTTAGCGCTGCACCACTCGGCAATGGAAACAGTTTTTGTACGACGCCTTTACCGTAGCTATTTTCTCCAACCACCCACGCACGTTTGTGATCTTTTAATGCGGCGGTAAATACTTCGGCTGCTGATGCTGAACGTCGATTAATTAATATTCCCAATTTAAGCTTTTGAAACTCATTAGACGGTAGCGCCTGAAATTGCTGATCACCTTCAGAACGGCTCTTGGTTGTGACGATTAAACCGTTGTCCAAAAATAAATCTGCCGATTCAACTGCGGCTGAAAGTAAACCACCAGGATTGTTGCGTAGATCTAACACCACAGCCCTTAATTTTTGTGAACCAAACTCTTCGATGAGTCGTTTAATTTCATTGGCGGTGTCTTGTTGAAACACCCTAATTTTAAGGATTAAAACTTGATTATGTAATAAAACGGGTTCTATATCTGTTTCGACTTTTTTATTTCTGACCAAGATCAGCGTACTTATATTATTTTCTGGCAAAATTTGTATGGTACTGCCAATCGAACCGTACAATAGACCTTGAACTTGATCTTGATTTAAGTTTTTTAACTCTTGATGATCAATTTTGAGAATCGCCTGCCCATTACGCAAACCCAACTTATTAGAATCAGAGCCCGTTTTTAAACCCTGAATCTGCCACAATTTTGTATACGTATCATAATTTAAATTAAAATCGACCGAGGCCAAATCGCCTTCAGTATATTGAATCAGTTGACGGTACTCTTCAGCAGATAAATACCGAGAATAATTATCTAAGCCACTCACCAAACCTTTAATCGACTGCTGAAACAAAGCATCATCTGATTTTTTATCAACATAATTATCTCGCACAATGCCATAAATCTGTACAAACTGTTGAATAGATTCAATTGGCACCTCAGCACTGCGTGAGGGGTCTTCCCCCCATCCAGATGGAGGGCCAGCATGAAGTGCAAGACCCCAACACATCAACAAACTTGCCCATAGTGCTCGGTAAATGTTGGTGTGTTGAGTCATAAATTCACCTTCTAAAGAATCGCGCTTTATAAAGCGCGATTAAGGGGGGGATCACTGTAAAGTAATTAAGTTCTTACCTTGCATTTCTGGAGGTACAGGAATCTGCATCAAATTAAGTAACGTTGGCGCAACGTCAGCCAAAATTCCACCTTCAGCAATGGTTGCTTGGGTAGGACCTACATAGATAAATGGAACTGACTCAGTGGTATGCTGGGTATGAACTTGTCCACTGACATAGTCTTGCATTTGCTCTACATTACCATGGTCAGCAGTAATTAGCATATGCCCTTTGTTTGCCATCACCGCATCATAAACACGGCCTAAGCAGGTATCCACGGTTTCCACGGCTTTGATCGCAGCGTCAAATATCCCAGTATGTCCAACCATATCACCATTGGCATAGTTCACGACCAGCAGATCAAATTCACCCGAATTAATTGCATTGACCAACGCATCAGTGACTTCATAGGCACTCATTTCTGGTTTTAAGTCATAGGTTGCAACGTTTGGCGATGGAATAAGAATACGTTTTTCACCCTCATACTCATCCTCACGGCCACCGCTGAAGAAAAAGGTTACATGTGCATATTTTTCAGTTTCAGCAATCCGTAATTGAGTTTTACCTAAACTCGACAGGTATTCACCAATCGAGTTTTTTAACCCTTCAGGCATATAAGCAATCGGTGCATCAATACTGGCTTGGTAACGTGTCAACATGACGAATTTTGACAATTGAGGAATAACTTTACGTGTAAAACCAGCAAAATCTTTTTCAACAAAAGCACGGGTAATTTCACGCGCACGATCAGCTCGGAAATTCATAAAGACGAGACTATCGCCATCTTGTACTTTTACGACTTCACCAATACGAGTTGCTTTGACAAATTCATCATTTTCTTCTGCCGCATACGCTTGTTCCAAACCTTCAACGGCAGTAGCTGCAACTCGAGTTGACTCACCTTCAGTCATTAAACGATAAGCTTGTTCAACACGATCCCAACGGTTATCACGATCCATCGCAAAATAACGACCAATCATCGAAACGATACGACCTTGATCTGGATATTGAGCGAATAAGGCATCTAATTTTTCTAATGACGGTTTGGCACTGCGTGGTGGCGTATCACGACCATCTAAAAAAGCATGTAAATAAACAGTTGCACCACGCTTCAAAGCGAGTTCACACATCGCAACGATATGATCTTCATGTGAATGCACCCCACCTTCAGACAGCAGTCCCATCACATGCACTGCACCGTTGGCAGCTTTGGCTTTTTCAACGGCATCGATCAGTACAGCATGCTCAAAAAAAGCACCCGTACGAATATCTTTGGTAATCCGAGTAAAATCTTGATACAACACACGTCCAGCACCAAGATTCATATGCCCAACTTCTGAGTTGCCCATTTGACCATCAGGTAGACCAACATCTTCACCTGAACCAGAAATCAAACTGTTCGGATGCTTGGCTTTCATCGCTGTAAGGTTTGGCGTTTTAGCGGCTAAATACGCATTATCTTCGACTGCTTCGCGATGTCCTACACCATCCATAATTACAAGAACGTGAGGAATTTTACCAGCATTTGCATCCGTCATAATGGGCTCTCTGTGTGTCTATCATTTGATCGGCATAGTTTACCGAAATTTAAGCAAATTCTCTATGACCTTGCTGCTGGCTTTCACCCATCTACAGCAGGGAGATAATGGATCAATAAAGTATTGTTTATCTTGCTCGATACAATAAATAACTACCGATGCTAAACATCAACACCACCGGTAATAATACAAACCAAGCAGGTGAAGGTGCATAGACCAAGCTAGCGTATCCCATAAAGTCTTGTAGGTAGAAAAAGCCTAGACCTGTAAATAAGGCTATCACCAAACGAAAACCCATTGATTGTTGACGCAATGGACCAAAAATAAAAGAACATGCAATCAGCACTAACGCAATCAAAGCAAACGGCGATGCGACTTTCTGCCAAAACGCCAATTCATAGGTTTTTGGCACTTGGCTGTATTCCTCCATATAGCGCATAAAACTAATCAGCTGACTCGGAGAAAGATCTTCTGGGTCTAAGGTCACCATGTGTACATATTTCGGTTGAAGTGCCAAAGCCAACGCCTGTTGTGCATGATCTGTTTTGATGGCATTGCCTTGCGGTAATAAATCAACTTGATGCGCTTGTTCCAAGGTCCATTGCCCATCTTTGACAAAGTTGCCATGTTCAGCCGTTACAAAAGACTGTAAACGATAGTTTTCATCAAAATCAATCGACTGAATATTACGAAGCTGCCCTTGTGCGTTGGCGTAGTCGATATAAACGAAACGCTGTCCTTCACGCGACCAATAACCTTTGACTTCACCTAAAGCGGCAACACTTCGCTGTTTCTTGATGCTTTGGGCTTGTTCATTGGTATATGGAACCACCCATTCACTCAGAACAAAAGATAAGACGATCAACAACAACGCCGAACGCATCACCCAGCCCACTATTCGCCAAAGGCTAATCCCAGCTGAACGCATGACGATGAGTTCACTATTTGAAGCCAAGGCTCCCAATCCCAAAACAGAACCAATCAATGCAGCGACAGGTAAAATTTCATAGAGATAACGAGGTGCACCCCACATCACATAGAGGAACGCTTGCCATGCATTATAATTATCTTTAAGCGCACCTAACTCACCGAGATATGTGAATAACACCTGCAAAAAAGACAACACCAAGGTTGTACCAAGCATGGCGAGGACTGTAGTTTTTGTCACATGTTTGGCGACTATTCGACGTGCTAACATTACAACCCCACTCGCTGAATACTTTTCTTAATTTTTGGTGCCAGTTTCTGTTTCCGTGCAAAAATTGCCGCGACCATTGCATAAATAAGCAATACAACTGGATACGCCCAAACGTCTAATTCTTCTTTACTGATCCGAGTTTTAATCGCAATCATCAACACAATCAAACTGGCGAAAATAAAAATCGCAGGAATCAGGCGATAATATCGTCCTTGACGTGGGTTCACCTCAGATAAAGCCACCGCAAGTAACAAGGCTACAAGCATCACAAATGGACCTGAAATTCGCCAGCCTAATTCACTTCTGACCACGAAATCATCACGTTTCTGCCATAATTTTGCCATCGATAAGGCTTCAACATCCTCGCTTTCAAATTTCACATCCTTATCATTTTCTAAGCGTAAACGATAAGATTGAAACTCAGCTTGGGTATATCGAGGTTGGTTAGGATAAATTTCATAACGTCGCCCTTGCACCAAATCAACAACACTAGCGGTATCATTTTCCATTTCTACCCGAGTGGCTTCTTTGGCGAGAATCATTTGATCAGGCTTATCGTCACGATCAGACTTATAATAATAAAAAATATCTTTTAGATTTTTACGATCTTCTGAAAGCGAACCTGCATAAATCGTATAAGACCCAGAGGAAATAAACTCTCGCGGCCTGACCAAATCAAAACCTGCACGTACTGCTTGTGTCTGCATGAGATTTTGATAACCACTGATTCCTGCAGATGCTCCCCAGCACATCAATATCGCTTGTACGATCACAAAGACAAAGGTCATCGGCAACAATAGTCGCGTCAATTGATTACGACTAACACCACTCCCGTTTAACACGGCCATTTCATGATCGACATAGAGACGACCAAAGACCAACATCAAACCAATAAAAAAACCCAATGGCAAAATCAAAGTTAAGAATTCAGGCAAACGATATGCAATAATGCTGAGCAAAACGCCAGCATCCAAACGTCCTTGTGCAGCTCGTCCAAATATCTTGATGAGCTGACCGCCCATAATAATTAAAGTAAGTAAGGCAGTCACAACCAGTGAAGTGGACACCACTTGTTTGACGAGGTAACGCCGAATAATCAAAGTAATGCTTCCAAAAATAGACCAATCGAGGGGTAATGCTAGTTTACCCGAATGTTAAAAATATAAAACCTATCGCTTGTTGCGGATTGCAACCTCATATCTGAAAGTGTTTAATGGGATTAACTTTCTTTTTTGTCCATTAGGTTTTATACAAACAATGAAATTTACCCTTCATCGCGCATTACCAACGCAAACATCAAGTGAATCTTTATGGATTTTGGTTGATTCTGAAGACTTACAAAAAAACCTAAACAGCTATAAAATCAATCAACTAGAAGACATACTTACCGTCACACAGTTCAAAGCTGGTTTTAATGAAAACCTGCCTTTAATTGCACAAGTCCCAGTTCAAAGCAACACCCAGTTGTTAGGTCTTGGCAAAAGTTCTGAGTTAAAAGCGATAAAATTAGCAAAAATCGCACAAACGATTATCAAATCAACACAAAATAAATTTAAACAAATCACTGTAGATTTGTCGGCGCTACCTACTGATTTACATCAATTGTTCGCTCTAAACTTAACCCAAGCGGCTTATGCTTACGATGAATTCAAGTCCAAGAAAAATGAATTTATTTTAGAAAGCATCCAACTTATGGTCGATCAGACGCCATTGAATGACCAACAATTGAATTTGATTCATGCAGTTCAATCTGGACAAAACTATGCGCGTGATTTAGGCAACCGTCCTGGCAACATCTGTTTCCCTGAGTATCTCGCAGATCAAGCACTGGCCCTCGCTGCACAATATCCTGATCTGCTCACCGTGAATGTGCTGAACGAACAACACATGGCAGACTTAGGCATGAATGCCTTTTTAGCCGTCAGCAAAGGTTCTGATCGTGAAGGACGAATCATTACTCTTGAATACAACACCCAACTCGAACAAGCACCTGTCGTTTTAGTCGGTAAAGGGGTGACTTTTGATACAGGTGGTATTTCACTCAAGCCAGGCTTAGGCATGGACGAAATGAAATTTGATATGTGCGGTGCAGCCTCCGTTTTGGGTACGATGCAGGCACTATGTGAAGCACGACTACCAGTTCATGTAGTCGGTGCGATCGCAGCCGCTGAGAACATGCCTTCAGGTCGTGCAACACGTCCTGGTGATATCGTCACTAGCATGAGTGGTCAAACAATTGAAATCTTAAACACCGATGCAGAAGGCCGTTTGGTTCTTTGCGATACATTGACCTATATTAAACGTTTCAATCCTGCACTCGTGATTGATATCGCGACATTAACAGGTGCTTGTGTCGTTGCACTGGGTAAAGTGGTCAGTGGCTTATTCACGCCAGATGATGAGCTTGCACAAGATTTACTTCAGGCAGGCGAACAGTCGCTTGACCGCGTATGGCGTATGCCTGTGATGGAAGAATATCAGGAGTTGCTCGACTCACCTTTTGCAGACATCGCGAATATCGGTGGACCGTATGGTGGTGCAATTACCGCGGCATGTTTCCTAGAGCGATTTACACGTGAATATCGCTGGGCACACCTTGATGTTGCTGGAACAGCATGGCTATCAGGTACAGCCAAGGGTGCAACTGGTCGTCCAGTGCCATTATTGATGCAGTTCTTAGCAAATCGTGTTGAAACGAATAACTAAAAACATGACCCAAATCAGCTTTTACCTCTTTGAAAAAAGTGCAGAACGGCAAGTCGAAAGTGCTTGCCGTTTATGTCGAAAGATTCTAAATCAGCATCCGCATATATGGTGGTATTGTCCTGATTTAGCGCTCCAAACTGAGCTAGATGAAAAGCTGTGGACCTTTGATTCGCTTAGCTTTATTCCTCACGGCATTCATCAACCGAATAACGCGGTCTGTATTTCAGAACAATTACCGCCATCCAATGATTGGATCGTGTTTAATTTTAACAATCATGCACTTGAACTCACTCAGGATTTTCGCCACATTATTGAGATTATTGAAAATAATGAAACCGCGAAACAGATTGGGCGAGAAAAATTTAAACAGTATCGGCGTTTAGGTATTGAAGCCCGAACGTTTAAATTATAAATCTGCATGCAATAACATCATTTGAGGAGTGTCTTGTGGCATTAAATGTTGGTCAGGACTTTAAGAAACGTTGGTTAAACACCCCTGAAACTGTCCGTCAGACCTATCAGGAAGATTTAGCACGTATCTGTGATCTACTGTTGCCACAAACCCAGATTCAAACTTGGACACAACATGAGGAGCATGCGGCACAACATTCTCAGCAACGCATCGAAAAGGCCTATGCTGACCTCAAAGCCGAGTTGATCGAACAAGCCCGCATTCGTAAGCAACAAGCACTAGAAAAGGCCCTCGCCGAAAAACGCGCTGCTGAAGCTGCGTATGCAGCACAGTTGCAAGCAGATGAAGCACAGCAATTTGCTCAACAAACTGAGAATCTCGTTGCGTTGCGCAATCATATTGATCAAGAGATTGCACAACAAACTGAGCGTTATCAAAGTAATCCTGAGCAACCGAGCATTGACTATGCTTCGGGACAACAGCTCGTCATTGAAGATCATCAGATTTTATCTGAACTCGAAAGCGTTCGAGTTCGCCTTGAATTAGAAGCAGAAAGCCTAATCGAACAAGCCGTGACCGTATTCCGAGCCAAACTGCATTCACTTGCTCAAGATGAAATTGAATACATACTGAAAAATAGTGAATTTTCTAAGGAAAAATAAAAACAAAAAAAGCCCAGTCAATCTGGGCTTTTTATTGCTTAAAATCTTATTTCAAAAAACCATTTTCAGCTAGAAAAGACATACTGAGTTTAGATTCAGGTTTTTGCTCGGCAGCTTTATCTCCTAACAATAAACGCTCGATATAACGCGCCAATACGTCCACTTCCAAATTCACTTTAGTACCGACTTGCCAAGAACCGATATTGGTACGTTCAACGGTATGTGGAATCAAATTCAAGCTAAGAATATTGCCACGTAAATGGTTAATGGTCAGACTAATGCCATCTACCGTCACCGAGCCTTTTTCTGCCAGATATTTGGCCAACTCAACTGGTGCTGTCACTTCGAAATACAATGAGCGCGCATCCTGACGAAAGACCGTAATTTCACCCAAGCCATCGACATGCCCACTGACGATATGCCCACCAAAGCGGGTGGTGGGTAACATGGCTTTTTCCACGTTGACCGCTTGTCCTACTTTCCATTGACCTAAGGTGGTACGATTTAAGCTTTCACGGGAAACATCGGCTGCATACCAATTTTCGCCCCACTCGATCACCGTCAAACAGATACCGTTAGTGGCAATAGAATCTCCTAAATGCACATCCGACATATCCAAATCAGTTTGAATTCGTAGACGAACATCACCACCTACACTTTGTAGACTTTCAACTTTGCCTAAACTTTCAATAATGCCTGTAAACATGTGACTTTTAACCTACCTTCATTCAAGTACGAGTCTCAGCGAATCAAGATACCTTAATGCAAAGAACTTGAGATAACAAGCAACGCTGACGCAAATGCCGCCAAATCAAAAAGAGTGATCCTCTGATCACCCTTTTCTTATTTTGATCACCACTACATATCCGAGATTTGCTTTTCAGCAGTGCTTGGCACTTCGACTTGATGACTCACTAAAAAATGGCTAAAGAATAATTTATAGCCAAGTACACCTAAGCAAGCCCCAACAATCGGCGCGGTCATCGGAACGATAAAGTATGCAATATCACGACCGCCAGTAAAGGCAACAGGTCCCCAACCTGAGAAATAAGCAATGATTTTAGGGCCAAAGTCACGGGCAGGATTCATAGCAAAACCTGTTAACGGACCAAAAGAAGCTCCAATCACTGCAACCAATAAACCTACTAATAATGGCGCCAAAGCACCGCGCGGCAAGCCATTTTGATCATCACCTATTGCCATAATCAACCACAATAGCAGCATGGTAATAAACATCTCGACCAAGAACGCTTGCCCCATTGAAAGTAAATGATGCGGATAAGTCGAGAAAATTCCCGCCAATTCTAAACTTTCAACACTACCTCGGACCATGTTATGGCTTTGTTCATAGTCGATAAATAAATTACTGTAAAGTCCGTAGACCAGTAATGCCCCAACCGCAGCACCTGCAACTTGCGCAATGATATAGAAAGGCACTTTCCTTTTATCAAAGCCCGCAAATAATGCCAATGCAATGGTGACTGCTGGATTGAGATGTGCACCAGAAATGCCTGCTGAAAGATAGACTGCTAATGCAACTGCCAAACCCCAGACCACACTAATTTCCCACTGACCAAACCCTGCACCTGTCAGCTTAAGCGCAGCAACCACACCGATACCAAATGATAAAAAAACCGCAGTGGCAAAAAACTCAGCGATACATTGTCCCAACAAAGTGGGTTCCGAGCGACTCATAACAACCTCTCTTGGCTATCGCTTCTCATCGATAAGACCCTAAATGAGCTCGGAAAATTATATTTATTTTGATATTGGGTCAATGTTTTTTTAACCGAATAGTAAAATTTATTTAATTTTTAAAATGCAATGTATCGGGTTTAAGAGTTGAAGCCATTCTCTCATAGGTCTATGTATTTTATCGTTATTTCAAATAAAAACCGAAATAAAGCAATTCTGATGAAAATTCTGCGCCGTCAAAATACAGCTCAAAAAACATAAGATAATAATCACAAAAACAGTCACTTATCTAAAAATACGATTTAGTTGATCTTATTTACCGATACCACAGCACATCTACATGCAAAAACACCACTTTGTTTATAAAGTGGTGTTTGTTTGGCCTTACCAAAGTGCAAGTTGAGTGCTGTTCCCGGAGGTATCCACACCACCCAATTCAGCAAAGTGGTAGAGCTGACCCAGTAACTGTCGCAATGGCGGACCTGATTTTGCATGGGTATCGGTGATCACAATAAATTCAAGCACCCTTGCCCGTTCAGATTGTCGCTGCTTACTAACACGATAGCGAGGTACGTCTTGTGTCAGCAATGTGACTTTTCCGCGCTTTAAATTGGCGGTCAATAAATCTTTAGGCTCAATATTTCCATCAGTCGAATAACTGGTCAAAATATAACGCGCATTGATGGTTTCCAATAACTTTTCATAGGCATTTTGAGCATGTTTAGACGAGTTATACGAGCTCGGACGTTCTTTACGCCATGCTCGATCAATACCGCTTTTAAAACCTTTAGTATCAGGTGAGGGTAAGTCGTTCTGATCCCACAAGGTTAAGGCATTTAAAACATGATAATTACTGCTGTAGGCATGTTGATTATACGGTGGATCAAGATAGGCTACATCCACTTCAAAGCCGCTCATTTGATTGGCTAAATGCTGTGCATCGACACACCACATTTCTGCAGCAGGTCGTTTACTCTCACCAATTTCACAAAAACGGCTTGGTGTTAACCACAATAAAGACTCAATCCGTTCCAATGCCGTCTGCGTTTTACCACCCCAGCCTTGATGGAAACTTTTAAATACGCCACTGGTGTTACTGACAAAGCTGGCTGAATATAGTAATGGTGCAAGTAAAGCACTCATTTCTACATCATTAATCGCACCTTGCGCTTGCCACGTTGCAATTTGCTGACGAATCGCATCAATCTTCATCCCGTTACGACGCTTAAAGAACAGTCGATCACGTGCGGGATCATAGACATCATCATTGCGAGGACACAAATTATGTGTCACCCAACCCTTTACCTCAGGCAATCGATTTAAAATATCAATCGCTTTTTGATAGCCACCTAATTCTTTAAATGCGGGTGCGTCGGTACATGCCAAAATCGCGTGATTTAAGGCATGGCTATAAGGTTCCCAATCGTTGGCAATCACACGATAACCATTTTGGCGAGCCAAACGAGAGACCACACCACTGCCCGCAAAGAAATCAGCAAAAATTGGTGGATTCTTTTTTTTACTATTCAGTGTTCCCGTAATCTCAAGCGCTTCTAAAATCAGATGAAGGAGTCGGCGCTTATTCCCCAGATAAGGTACGAGCTGATGAAAAAGATATTCGTCAGTGGTACGCGCCGCATGGCGACGTTTGTGATAAACCGATGCTTCAGGATTCATATCATCTCTTGAGTAGGGAGCAATCTTAGGCGAATATCTTGCCCAAGTTGGGTTACATCGACCAATTCAAAACGAAGCTGCTCTGCCATTTCGCTCAATTCAGCATTGAACATTGATCGAGCAGATTGACCAAGTAAAGTTGGTGCAACATAACTAATCATTTCATCAACCAAACCTTGTTGTAAAAAGGCAGTCGATAAAGTCGCACCTGCCTCAACCAATACATCATAAATTTGATACTGTTGAGATAAGGTTTGCAATAACTGATTTAAAGGTTGCGGCGCCAATTGTATCACGCCTAAATCAGCAAGTTCTTGACGAAATGGGGTCATTACCATCACTGTTTCAGGATTCTGTAACATCTTGGCGCTTAGAGGTAACTGTCCTTGTCGATCGAGCACAATTCGTTTCGGTTGAACAACCGTTGTAAGGTCAACGCCTGCTAATGCACGAACATTCAGTTCACAATCATCTGCCAAAACCGTTTGAATCCCAGTAATCACAGCGCCTGAAATCGCACGCCAATGCTGTACATCCTGTCGTGCGGCTGTTCCGGTAATCCACTTCGACTCACCCGAAGCCATTGCAGTACGCCCATCGAGACTTGAGGCAATTTTCAAACGGACATAAGGTAAACCTGTTGACATTGCTTTTAGAAAACCCAAATTTAAAGTTTTCGCAACTTCGGTACAGATCCCTGTTTCAACTTCAATGCCCGCATCTTGTAGGATTTTCACCCCTTTACCTGCCACCAGTGGGTTTGGATCAGAGCATGCCACCACAACTTTTTTGACTTGTGCCTTGACCAGTGCTTCAGCGCAAGGCGGAGTTCTACCGTAGTGTGCACAAGGTTCTAAAGTCACATAAGCGATTGCATCTTTGGCTTGTTCACCTGCTTGCGCTAAGGCGAAAACCTCGGCATGGGGTTGTCCTGCTTTGGGATGATAGCCCTCTCCAATCAATTGACCATTTTTTACAATGACACAGCCGACATTCGGATTTGGTTTGGTGGAATATTGTCCAAGTCGAGCTAAATCAATTGCTCGTTGTATCCAATACTGATCCTGAAAAGCTTGATCTTGGTTTAGCTCAGACATGATTTCTCTAACTTAGGCTTCATTTTCACGTTGTTGCATTTGCTCAATCTGATGACGAAAGGCTTCTACATCTTGGAAATCTTGATAAACCGAGGCAAATCGAACATAAGCGACATGATCCAATGCAAATAATGCCTGCATCACGATTTCACCAATCATTCTTGATTTGACATCACGTTCGCCTAAACGACGAATCTGCAACTGAATATCACTGAGCACCGTTTCGATTTGCTCTTGCGTCACAGGACGCTTCTGCAAAGCATGCATGAGTGAGCGGCGTAATTTCGCCTCATCAAACGGTTCACTTTTGCCATCGGATTTAATCACGCGTGGCATCACCACTTCATAACTTTCAAAGGTGGTAAAGCGTTCACCACAAATGGCACACTCACGACGTCGGCGAATTTGGCACCCTTCGGCAGCCAAACGGGAGTCGATGACTTTACTATCAGCAGCGTTACAAAATGGACAATGCATAGTTGTGCGATTATTTACTCACTTTGTCTAAGTGTAGCAAAGTTTCGTCATTTGCTGAACTAGCCATCACCATACATAAAAAAACAGCCTTGTGCAGATGCACAAGGCTGTTTGGTTTTATCGAATTGCGTTTTACATCCGATTATTCAACACGTTCGCCATGTTGACTCAGATCGAGACCCATACGTTCGTCATCATTGCTGACACGAATACCAATCGCGAGATCAATTACTTTAAGGATAATGAAGGTCATCACAGCACTATAAGCAATCGTTGCAAGTACACCTTCTACTTGTACCCATAACTGCGTCATCATATTTGCAGGTACATCATCACCCATAATGAATTCACTTGCAAAGACTGCTGTTAAGATCGCACCAACGATACCACCAACACCATGTAAACCAAATGCGTCTAAAGAGTCATCTGCTTTGAGTAAACGCTTAAGTGCAGTAATACCCCAGAAACATACAACGCCACCGATGAGACCCATGATTAATGCGCCACCAACAGTTACGAAACCAGCCGCAGGCGTAATCACCACTAAACCAGCAACCGCACCCGATGCACCACCAAGAACAGATGCTTTACCACGGACAACTTTCTCAACCACTAACCAAGACAATGCCGCTGCTGCCGCTGCAACTTGGGTAACCATGATTGCATACGATGCAGAACCGTTGGCACCCAACGCAGAACCACCGTTGAAACCGAACCAGCCCACCCAAAGTAAACTTGCACCAACAACAGTTAAAGCAAGGTTATGCGGTGCCATTGATTCACGACCAAGTCCCATACGTTTGCCGAGCATATAAGCTGCAACCAAACCTGCAACACCTGAGTTAATATGAACAACTGTACCACCAGCAAAGTCTAGCGCACCGTCATTACCTAACCAGCCGCCGCCCCATACCCAGTGAGTAATTGGTGCGTAAACGACAACAACCCAAATCGCAACAAAGGCAACAAAAGCACCGAATTTCATACGCTCTGCGATAGAACCACTAATAATCGCAACCGTAATAATCGCAAAAGTCATTTGGAATATGACAAATAGAATTTCAGGAATCGAGCCACTTAAGGTATCAGTACCAATACCTGATAGCATCAGCTTATCAAGTCCACCGATAAAGGCATTTCCTTCACCAAAAGCCAAACTATAACCGATCGCAACCCAAGCAATACTCACCACTGCTGCAGCAACAAAACTATGTGCCATGGTACTGAGTACGTTTTTCTTGCGGACCATACCACCGTAGAATAGAGCCAAACCAGGAATCGTCATCAACAGAACCAATGCTGTTGAAACAAGAATCCAAGCTGTATCACCGGTATCGAGTGTTGCTTCTGCTTCAGGCTCAACTTCCGCCACTGCTGGCAGTTCTGCTGCAGCAGTTGTTGATACCGTTGCAGTATCGGTTTCAGTTATTGCGACTTGTTCAGTAACTGGTACGGATGTAGCTTCTTCTGCCCAAACAACAGCTGAACCACCTAAGAGTGCGCCAGATAGACTGAGCGCCATAAGCATTTTTTTCATTCGTGTCCCCCAACCTCATTTTGTGAGCTGTGTCTCTTAATTTCTAACTCAGCAAACTTTATGCCAATTTAGACAGCATCTGGTCCAGTCTCACCAGTACGAATACGGATGACTTGTTCTAGATTCGTGACAAAGATTTTTCCGTCACCGATTTTTCCTGTGCTTGCGACACGCGTAATAGATTCAATCACTGCATCTACCATTTCATCGCTAATCGCAATTTCGATTTTTACTTTTGGTAAGAAATCAACGACATACTCTGCACCGCGGTACAGTTCAGTATGTCCCTTTTGACGCCCGAAACCTTTGACTTCAGTTACGGTAATCCCTTGAACACCAATATCAGAGAGTGCTTCACGAACATCATCTAATTTGAATGGTTTTACAATTGCAGTTACAAGCTTCATGTGTGTTTTCCTTCGGCTTATTTTCACCAGTAAGGTTTTATGTTCAATTTTCATGCCAATATTGAAAGGTTAGGGGGTTTCAAATACTGGACATCAGTTTTCTTTATAACCTATTTAAGCTTAGAGATGTAGATCCTCAATTGAAAATAAGTTGTATTTGCTCGGATTTAACTGAATTTTGCAGTCACCGATCAAGCTGTTCCGCACAGTGCTAGAGGATTGCTGCAAGCAGTGATACACTGAGCAACAAATACACATAAACGATTGAGCACTTTATGATTGAAACTCTTTTACAGGCTATTTTGCAGCAAGTCGATCAACCCAAAAAAGACTTAGAAAAAAATTTACGCGCTTTACTCAATGAAAGTATCGAAAAATTAGACCTTGTTTCGAAGCAAGAGTTAGACCGTCAAAGAACAGCCTTGAATCTAGCCAACCAACGCCTCACTGAGCTACAACAACAGATGAAATCACTTGAAGAAATCGTACAGAACAAAAAATAAGCACCAACACGGTGCAGATAGCACCGTAAAATGACTAAAAATAAAGCACCACAATGGAACAACAAGAAAATGTCTTTCGCAAAAATTTACACAAGGGGTTTATTGGGGCTACACGCCCCTCAAATCGAAGTTGAAGTCCACATTAGTTCTGGCCTACCCTCTTTAACCATTGTCGGCTTGCCTGAAGCCGCAGTGAGAGAAAGTAAAGATCGGGTTCGCTCTGCAATTATTAACAGTGGATTTTTGTTTCCAACCAAACGCTTAACCATTAACCTTGCACCTGCGGATCTTCCTAAAAATGGTTCACGTTTGGACTTACCCATTGCTCTAGGAATTCTGATCGCTTCTGGTCAACTTCCTGAAAATTGCACTGAAGGCTTTGAATTTATTGGAGAACTAGCACTGGATGGACATTTGCGTCCAATCTCAGGAGCATTGACCATCGCAATGGCCTGCCAACAGAGCCAACACCGCTTGTTGCTTCCCACTGCAAATCTAGATGAAGCCAATCAACTTCCAAATTTTGATGTGTATGCAGCCAATCATTTACAAGAAGTTTGTGCACACTTTTCGGGCAATTCACAGATAACAGCAGCACCTAAACAAGCGAATGCAGCTTTATCGGGCTATCAATTTGATCTGGCAGATGTTAAAGGTCAGTTACGCCCACGTCGGGCGCTCGAAATCGCTGCGGCAGGCGGACATTCTTTACTGTTTAAAGGTCCACCCGGCACTGGGAAAACTCTACTTGCATCAAGGTTGCCCTCGATCTTGCCGCCACTCAATGCTCAAGAAAATTTGGAAGTTGCGAGCATCTATTCGGTTGCAAATGCCCAACATCATTTTGGACAACGTCCATTTCGAGCACCACACCACACGGCATCCGCAATTGCATTGGTCGGTGGTGGCTCACAACCAAAACCCGGTGAAATAACACTGGCGCATTTAGGCGTATTATTTTTAGATGAACTGCCCGAATTTGATCGTAAAGTATTGGAAGTATTACGCCAGCCACTTGAGTCTAAAGAAATTGTAATTTCACGTGCGGCAAGACAAATGACCTTCCCAGCCAACTTTCAATTTATCGCGGCAATGAACCCCTGCCCTTGTGGTTATGCCTTTAATCAAGACAGTCGTTGTCAATGTTCACCTGAAAGTATCCAACGTTATCAGAATCGTATTTCAGGGCCGTTATTAGACCGTATTGATCTACATATCGATGTACCACCATTACAAGCACAAGAATTGCAAGATCGAACACCCACTGAAAACTCTGAAATTGTACGCCAACGCGTCATCACTGCGTATCAAAAGCAGATTCAACGACAACAGTGTTTAAATCAAGCGCTTTCTCCGAAGTTATTAGAGCAATATGCGCTTTTAGATGACAGCTCTGCAAGAATCATTGAAATGGCACAACAACGTCTCAATCTTTCCGCTCGAGCCTATCATCGGGTATTACGTGTTGCTCGCACCATTGCTGATTTAGCTGAAAGCGACATGATCTCCAGTACCCATCTCACCGAAGCACTGTCTTATCGGGGTAGTCAAACTTAAAAAAAAGCGACCTTATGGTCGCTTTTGATTGTTGTTATGATTAAAAAGCGTAACCCACTCCCAGAACTACTTTATTCTTTTGTTTAGTTTCATCACGTGTATAGCCACCGAAAATATAATCTAAATTCCAAGTTGCACCTGTTTCGCCCAGCGGATGTGATACACCTAAAGTTGCATGACGGAAAGCAAAGTCGGTTTTGGTGACATCCCCAGCTTTAGCTTGGTAGGCTAAATATTCATCATCATCGCCATAATAATAGGCTGCAACTTGAACTTTTCCTGTAAAGTCACCTGCAAGTTTGGGTGCATAAGTTGCCAAAAAGTAGGTGTCACCTTTATTACCAAAAGTCACGTTATTCAAAAGCGTTTGAGCTGTCACTGTGAAATCTTTATAACTTAGGCCCACAATCGTTTCGTAACCCGTAGACTCCCAACCCGGATAATAGTAATAAATCGTTCCTCCAATTTGATAACCCAAGTCATCGGTGATTTTTCCTTTATATCCTGCATAGAAATCATTTTCGAATGACTTTTTCTCTTTTGGAATATAGGTGGGTGAAGTATTAAAATCTGCATAAGCAGCAGTCAGGGTTGAAAACCAGTAACCCAAATAAAATCCACTGTCATGGCTATAATCAAGTCCACCCTGAATTGCAGGTGTATCACTTTCAGGTGAATTGGTCATCCCGCGTAAGTTATAACTGGATACAACACTGATATTTCCTGAAACTGCACCCGGAAATGGAAGCTTCGATTCTTCCGCTAATGTAAAAGTTGATGCCGTTGCAATTACCCCTAAAGCAACAGCTGTGCATGCAAATTTCATCATATTGATCTCCCCCATGATTTAGATATTCAATTGATTTAAGTTTTAAATTGCATCACGGGGTAATTTGCAAATGCTATGCCAAGCTTAGAGCACTTAAGAAAATATAATAAATACAATAAATAACAATGATTTAACATTAAACCAAAATCAAGATTGGGTTTTATTTCTAGTTTTAAATTAAAGGAGAAGCAAATAGTGCATCTAAACCAAAGCAGTCCTGATCGTTATGGCGCACTCAAAAAGTAACTATGAAAATGCAAGTAACTTTACCCCCCTTATTCAACTCAATCATTATTTAAAAATACAGTGATGATCTCGCTCATAATGCATTTACGTTGCTTCTCAGTTAAATAAAAAATGATATTCATCAGAAAGAATGTTTTTCCATGGGAAAATATAGGTATAAAAAAAGCAGAGCAAATGCTCTGCTTTAGAGAAACAATAGCTTAGAAGCTTTTGGTTAGCGTAAAGACTGCACCAGTTTTCACACCACGTTTGTATGGTTGAGTTTGTGCATCAATATTAGTACCAATCGCAGCCAATTCCGCACTAAAACCTTCAATAGACTTGACATCATAAGTCACGCCAACTTTCCAGTCGACGTAGTTATCTTTAGTATCCTTCTCACCGAAAGCATCATCAATATCAACCTTGGTATAGCCGACACTTGCCACACCGCCAAAACCAGTGTCAGCAAAAGGAACACTATAAGCAAGGTTTAGATACCAACCATCTTCATCTGAGCCAACGACATCGTTGCTATAATTAATAGCAGCTAAGATGTTATCGCCAGTCACAATTGCATTGTCAAAACCAAGCTTCGCGTAGATTTCTAACCAATTCAAGTCAGATGAACTTGGATAACCGTAATACCATAAACCTACATCTAAAGTTGGTTTACCAACAAATGGTAACTCTGTCGCATAACCAATATATGGATCAAGCTCTAAATGCGTTGGATCATCTGAACCAAAATGAACATTAGAAGCCCACACACCAGCATAAACACCAGACTCATGGTCTAATTGAAACCCACCTTGAATCGCAGGATCACTTTCCGTTTGAGTCATACCACGGAAACGATAATCGGTTGTCAATGCAGCACTTCCTGAAAAGCTTAACCCACTTTTCGCAAGTGCATTATCTTCTGCAGCGAAACTCACTGTTGAAAGTCCAGCAATCATACTAAGCGCAAGTGCCTTACATGCAAATTTCATCATATTGATCTCCCCCATGATGGATATTCGACTGATTTATGTTTTAAATTGCATCACGGAATAGATAGCAAATGCTGTGCCAACTTTAAAACATCCTTATAGAATAAGTGCTCTTGTTCCATAAAAGTGCCTTTAGCATTCATTAGATGCGTTTCAGTGGAACTCAGCCCATTTTTTACTTATTTTTTTGATCTATTAAGAAGCACAATAAATATCCAGTTTATTTATTGCACAAAAAAGACGCATTTTTTAGCAATATAAATTGTCTAAACATTGGAAACATCAGTTATACGTATGTAATTTAATTCGTGCTCAATAAAAGTGCATCTGAAGTACCTTAAAATAATCTGAATAAAGTGTTCCTTTTTCGTCGTTGTCAGATTGCCATTCGTCGGGATGTAATTTTTTGCAAACCAAACTGCTATATTTTTAACCAATCAATAAATAACTCATTAAATTTAAACAGAATTTATATGTCTTAATCACACTTTTTAAACACAACTTATATAGAAATAACAAGAAAAAATTACAACCCTTATAAATATATTTAATCATATATATTATATACTTAAATTTATTATGTTTAATTTTTAAACGAGAAACAAATCATAAAATTGTATAAACTTTTTATGAAAAATTAATGAAAAATTTTTAATAAAAATCTATCTTTTTTATGTATAACTTATACAATTGTTCAAAATTTGCAGTTTCTTTCCCAATTTTATTATGAGGCTAGGCTATGCCAAAGGCACAGAAACTTACATTAGCGGTATTGATTAATGCCGCACTAATCACTTCAACATATGCAAGCGAACAAAGCGAAGCAAAAGGATTTGTTGAAGATGCAAACGGAAATGTTTTATTCCGCACGGGTTATTTAAATCGTGATAAGAAAAATGGTGTCGAAGACACTAGCTCTTACGCTCAAACTGCGATGGTTAAGCTAGACTCTGGCTTTACTCAAGGTATTGTAGGCTTCGGTGCTGGTATTATTGGTGATGCGTCTTTTAAATTAGGCTCGAACAATAATGCGGGTAATGGCATGATCCCTAAGCACCCAGACGGTTCAGCATATGACCATTGGGCACGTGGTGGCGGTTATGTAAAAGCACGCTACTCAAACACGACCGTTTCTTATGGTACTCATATCTTAGATATTCCAGTATTGGCGAGTAATACAGCACGTTTAGTCCCTGAATATTTTGAAGGTGTATTAGCAACAAGTCGTGAAATTGATGGTCTAGAATTAACAGCTGGTAAATTCACGAAAGACCAATACTCTGATCAGATCAATAGCGATGGCAGACATCTTGATCGTGCCGTTGTTTGGGGTGCAAAATATAAATTCGATGATCATCTAACGACTTCGTATTTCGGCTTAGATAGCAAAGATAAGTTAGATCGCCATTATATTAATGCAAACTACAAGCAACCATTAAACCAAGATAGCGGCTTGACTTACGATTTAAGCGCTTATCACACCAAGTGGGATGAAAAAGCAAGTACGTATTCAAGTACGACCAATGATTTATCTAATCGTAAAAACACCATTTGGGCACTTTCTACGACCTATAATACAGGTCCACATAGCGTGATGCTGGCTTACCAACAAAACAATGGTAATACTGGTTATGACTATGGTGAAAATGCTGACGGTGCTCAAAGTATCTATTTACCAAATTCTTACCTTTCAGACTTCATTGGTAATAGCGAAAAATCAGCTCAATTACAATACAATGTAGACTTTGGTGGTTACGGTGTTCCTGGTTTATCTTGGACAACAGCATTTGTTTATGGTTGGGATATTAAAGTTAAAAATCTAACTGATAATGCTCAAGAACGTGAATTCTTTAACCAAGTAAAATACACCGTTCAATCAGGTTTTGCTAAAGATGCAAGCTTACGTGTACGTCACTCGTATTACCGTGCAAGTGATGAATATCAAACCAATGCTTATATCGGCGACACCAACGAATGGCGTCTTTGGCTTGATATTCCTGTGAAATTCTTCTGATTCACAGTTATTAACTCGCTATAAAAAACCTCCATTCAACTGAATGGAGGTTTTTTTTAAAACCAAATTTTCAAAATTAGAAAATTTGATTTAATCCTTTAAACTTACTTTTGAGCAGCTTCGATTGATTTAATGATTTCTGCTTTAGCAACTTCAGAACTTTCCCAACCATTCAACTTCACCCACTTACCAGGCTCTAAATCTTTGTAGTGTAGGAAGAAATGTTCAATTTGGCTGATCAACAATTGTGGAAGATCTGTATATTCTTGAACATCTTTGTACAATGGAGATAATTTTTCATGTGGAACTGCGATCAGTTTCGCGTCGATACCACCATCATCTTCCATATTTAATTTACCCACTGGACGACAACGAATTACTGAACCCGCTGCAACTGGATAAGGCGTCACAACAAGTACGTCTAAAGGATCGCCATCTTCAGATAGGGTGTTTGGTACATAACCATAGTTTGCAGGGTAAAACATTGCTGTACCCATGAAACGGTCTACAAATAACGCATCTGAATCTTTATCGACTTCGTATTTGATTGGCGCTGCATTTGCAGGAATTTCAATGATGACATAGATGTCATTTGGCGCGTCTTTACCCGCAGGAATATTGCTATAACTCATATCAACACTCGTGTATGTGAAATTAAATATAAAAAATCGGTCAGATTATAACGTGAATACAGTCAAAATGATGCTGTATATTAGTATTAGGCGTCATGAATTTTTATGAGCAACTTGGTTTAAGTCATTTTAATGGTGATCACAAACAAAAAGATTGGGCAAAGTAAGGAAAAAAACCAAATAATTGAGCGTAAAGTTGCAAGATTGGCTAAATAACAAATTCCATAAATGACGCGGAAAACAATATATGCCCAGCCCAATGTCAGGATAAATCGCTCAGGAATCACCATATATTCCGCCATTAAAATTGCAGCAATAAATAAAGGTAAACTCTCGAAACTATTCTGCTGTACAGCATTTGCTCGTGCAGACAATCCTGTGGTTCTAGCCAAAAATTCACGAGGATTGTGATTGTCTTTTGCTTGAAAACCACCTTTTGATTTCGCAATCAAAGTAAAAACATAAGGCAATAAACATGCGACGATAATAATCAATATAATGCCGCTAATACCGTGCATCTGACATCCATCATTTGAAGTTCTTCTGATCATGCTATCATAACTTATGATTTATGAAACTTTCATTTGTACTTGTTCAACTTACATTTCTTTTTGTACATTTGAGCCACTAGAAAGTTAGATCAAATGACTTTGCTATGTTTTTATATTGTTTTAGGGTCGATTTATGCAACAGCAAGATCAAAAAGAAATGTTTGATATCCTTGATCAACAACGCCAAAACCAACTTAAGGTTGATCGGGTTTTAAAAATTGTATATCCGATTGTTGCTTTTTTACTTAGCGTGATCTGTGCCAACTTAAACTGGCAATCGACCTTAGGAACCTTTGTTATTTTGACCATTGCCTTTTATGCGGTTGGGATTAAGCGTTTCACTCTCTGGCACTGGTTGATCATCACTACACTATATGTCTTTGCTGATAATTATTTTAGCTTTAACGGCATCGACCCAACGCGTTTACGTTTCCAACTCATTACCATGATCATTTTCGTGGGGATTGCAGGTATCAGTCGACGCTATATTGATCGCTGGTTTATGAAAAAATCTGCCTAGTCAGCACAACAACAATCGATAGTCATAAAAAATGCCGCACTTGCGGCATTTTTTATGTAGCTCTCTTTAAAAAAAGAGGCTAGAAAAAACTTTTAAGCTGGTTTACGTAAATCTTTACGTAAGATTTTACCTACGTTAGATTTTGGCAACTCATCGATAAACTCAACATAACGTGGGCATTTATAGCCTGTTAAATTTTCTTTCGCATATGCAATGATTTCTTCAGTCGTTAATGAAGCATCTTTCTTCACGATGAATAATTTAGGCACTTCACCTGATTTTTCATCAGGAACACCGATCGCAGCAACTTCCAATACTTTTGGATGTTGTGCAATGACTTCTTCAATTTCACTTGGGTAAACATTAAAGCCAGATACCAAGATCATGTCTTTCTTACGATCAACAATTTTGAAGTAACCACGGGTATCCATGATACCGATATCACCTGTACGGAAGAATCCATCAGCGGTCATTACTTTATCTGTCTCATCTGGACGATTCCAGTAGCCTTTCATCACTTGAGGGCCACGGATTGAGATTTCACCTTGCTCACCTTGAGCAACTTCTTTCCCGTCATCATCCAAAATCGCAACTTCAGTTAATGGCAATGGGACACCAATCGTGCCACTAAATTCAGTGGTTGCTGGTGGATTTGCTGTTGCTACTGGAGAGGTTTCTGATAAACCATAACCTTCGATAATAATTGTACCTGTTACTTTCTTCCAAGCTTCAGCTGTAGATGGTAATACAGCCATACCACCGCCCATCGCCATCTTAAGTTTACTATGATCGAGCTGTTTAAACTCTTCGTTGTTCACTAGCGCATTAAACAAGGTGTTTACTGCAGGGAAGAATGAAGGTTGGTATTTACGTAATTCACCAATCACCGCAGGTAAGTCACGTGGATTAGGAATCAAAATATTCGCTTGACCTTTGTACATGCCGTACATCGCACAAACCATAAATGCAAAGATATGGTAAAGCGGTAATGCACAAACGATACGATCATCTTTTGCACCGTCAGCATCGCCAAACTTACTTGAGAAAATAGCATCACACTGTAAAAGGTTTGATACTAAATTGCGATGCGTCAGCTCAGCACCTTTAGAAACACCTGTCGTACCACCCGTATACTGAAGGACAGCTGTATCACTTAAAGTTAAGCTTGGACGTTTATAGTTACTTGGATTTTCTTTGTTTAATGCAGTATTAAATTTGGTATAACCCGGAATATCCCAAGCTGGAATTTGTTTACGCACTTTACGTAAAACAAAGTTGACCAATGTTCCTTTCAGCGTTCCCAGCATATCCCCAACAGTCGCAACAACGACGTGCTTAACAGGAGTTTTACCAATAATGCTTTGATATACACTGGCAAAGTTTTCAATAATGACCAACACTTCTGAACCAGAGTCATTGAGTTGATGCTCTAACTCACGTGCTGTATAGAGTGGGTTTACGTTGACAAGAACCAAACCAGCACGGAATACACCTAATGCCACCACTGGGTATTGGAAAACGTTCGGCATCATTACCGCCACACGTGTTCCCTTTGCCAAACCTAAACTTTGTAAATAAGCTGCAAATTTACGACTCGCAACTTCTAACTCATTAAACGTTAAAACCTTATCCATAAAGATAAAGGCATCACGTGATCCGAATTTTTGGAAATTGCGTTCAAAAATATCAACAAGTGAAGTGTTTTCAGCAGGCAGTGCAACTGTTTCTGGGATTCCTGTCTTTTGGTATTCAGCAAACCAAATCTTTTCCATAATGCCATTATCTCCGAGTGGTAATCCTTAAAAATGTAACAACGTTACTTTCCATGGCAAAACATTTTTATTAAGTTCTTGAATTGCCCTGTAGACCTATCCAAATAATATGAATACGTCATCATATATAACGTATTTGTATCACAGAATACCAGCCTTATCTCTGAACGAGGAGTCTATTTGCTTTTTGATATCCCCGTGGTAAAAGTTGCCCCTTTGTTGCTCTTTTTCCTATATATTTTTGGAGATCATCCCCTTTCAGTTTTAAATGCTGTTGTCCTGCAGCGACTTGGATTATTTCATCTAACGTCAAGGTTGTCATGGATAAAATTTGTTCTTTCTCCTCAAGTTGTATCAACTTGTTACCTTTACCTTTATTTAGGATAGGGAGTTCAGCCAAATCAATAATAAGTAATCGTCCTGCTGAACTTAGTATTGCAACATGAGTGGACTGTTGAATTGGGAGCAACGGTAATGCAGTGGCTTTATCCCCAACGGTTAAAAAGGTTTTCCCCGCTTTGGCATTGGTATCTAATTGACCTGCTTTGGTTTTAAAACCATAGCCATTTGAACTGGTAACCAATAACTCTTTGCTATCATCTTCAACTAAAACTTGGAGAAAGGACACCCCACTTGCTGGCGCAAGTTTTGAACTCAGGGGCTCACCTAAACCTCTGGCTGAAGGCAAGCTGCTGATTGGTAAAGCATAACTCCGCCCTGTTTTATCCAAGAAATAAACCCGTTGATTGGTTTTACCCACTGCATGACTTAAATATTGATCACCTGCACGGAAATTTAGATTTGCGGCATCTACATCACCGCCCTTGGCTGCACGCACCCAACCCGCTTCCGATAAAACAACAGTTACCGTTTCAGCCGGCAGCAAATCTTGCTCTTTAATTTGAACCGCATCTGCTCGTACCACGAGTGGTGAACGGCGATCATCACCAAACTTTTTCGCATCTTCTTTCAGTTCATTGATAATTAAACTTTTCAGTGATTCAGGATTTTCGAGTTGTTCGCGAAGAATTGCCGCTTTCGCTTCTAACTCTTCTTGCTCACGGCGAATTTCCATTTCTTCAAGCTTGGCCAAATGGCGAAGTTTCAATTCTAAAATTGCTTCAGCTTGAATTTCATCAATACCAAAATGCTGCATCAGCACAGGTTTCGGTTTGTCTTCTTCACGAATAATACGAATCACCGTATCGATATCTAGATAGGCGATCAAAAGACCTGCCAAGATATGTAAACGCTTTTCAATCTTGGTTAAATGATATTGCAAACGGCGGGTCACAGTTTGCTTACGAATCTCGATCCATTCCAACAAAATACGACGAATAGATTTTACCTGTGGACGACCATCTGCCCCAATCATATTCAGATTGACACGATAGCTTGATTCCAAATCAGTGGTTGCAAATAAATGGCTCATCACCGTTTCAGCATCAACACGATTGGAACGCAGTACAATCACCAAGCGCGTTGGATTTCTGTGATCGGATTCATCCCGAATATCAGCCACCAAAGGCAACTTCTTCGCAATCATTTGATCAGCGATTTGGGTAACCACTTTTGAACCTGAAACCTGATAAGGCAATTCAGTAATCACAATTTCATTTTTTTCTATCGTATAAACTGCACGCATACGATAACTACCACGACCTGTGGTTTGAATTTTAAGTAATTCTTCAGGTGGGGTAATGATTTCTGCTTTGGTCGGTAAATCTGGTGCCGGAATATACTCCGCCAATTTTTCATCGGTGGTTTCAGGATTACGAATCAGTGCAATCGTCCCTTTCACCACTTCACGCAAGTTATGCGGCGGAATATCGGTCGCCATCCCGACTGCAATACCCGTTGTACCATTGAGCAGGATATTTGGAATACGAGCAGGCAAAGTAATCGGCTCTTTCATCGAACCATCAAAGTTATCTTGCCATTCGCTGGTGCCTTGACCCAATTCATTCAGCAATAGCTCACTATAAGCTGAAAGTTTGGCTTCGGTATAACGCATTGCCGCAAATGATTTAGGGTCATCAGGTGAACCCCAGTTACCTTGACCTTCAACCAACGGATAACGATAGCTAAAGGGCTGCGCCATCAATACCATTGCTTCATAACAAGCCGAGTCACCATGCGGGTGATACTTACCCAAAACATCACCGACGGTACGTGCCGATTTCTTTGGCTTTCCAGTCGACTTTAAGCCAAGCTCACTCATGGCGAAGACAATACGCCGTTGGACAGGCTTCAAACCATCACTGATATGCGGCAATGCACGATCCATAATCACGTACATGGCATAGTTGAGATAAGCTTGTTCTGTGAATTCGGCTACGGAGCGGTTTTCTGTTGCATGATGTGCAAGGCTGGTCATTTCAGCAAGTCATCCAAAATCATTGTTATCGTCAATGCTTTGTATGCTATGTGGATGCAAGCGTTGTGACAAGCCCTAGTTGTTGTTTAAACGTCAAATGATGTCTTATCAATGCTCATCAGTAGACGAAGCAGACTCTGCATCATCTTCTTGATAAATAAATTTCGGCATTTCCAAACCAAAATAAATTGCGATCAACCGTAGGGTAAAGCCAAATACCAAAGTGAAAATTACCGTTAAATCATGTGGCAATCCAACTTCTAAACAGACCCAATAACAAATCACCGCGACAAAGGAAATACTGGCATATAACTCACGACGGAACACCAAAGGCACATCATTACATAAGATATCGCGCAGAATCCCACCCGATACGCCTGTTAAGACTCCTGCGACCGCAGACACCACGAAACCATGTCCCATAGATAACGCGATTTGACAACCAATGATAGTAAAGCCAATTAGACCCAAAGCATCCAGTACTAAGAAGATATTACGTAGATGACGCATCCATTTGGCAATAATAATCGTCACAAAAGCCGCGCAACAAGTCAAAACCAAATACTCAGGATGTTTGACCCAAGTTAAGGGATAGTGTCCAAGCAAAACATCTCGGACTGAACCACCACCGAGGGCAGTTACACAGGCAATCAGTGTTACACCGAACCAATCCATACTGCGTCGACCCGCTGATAATGCACCTGTCATCGCTTCCGCAGTAATGGCAATAATATAAATCACGGTAAGTAACATCTGCCGACATCCTTAAACAAGGCGGAAAAGTGTGCGCTATTTTAAGACAAACTTAGATGAATTGTGCACAACATTGCTTAAATTTTTTCCCCGAACCACAAATGCATGACTGTTTCATCGTGATCTGCATATCTAAAGTCGGATCGAGGAAATACCAACGCTGTAGATGTCGCACAAAATGTGAAATTTCATGATGAATATGAGGTTGTTTCCCATCATTGTTTTTATCGCGGTAATGCGCTTTAAACTCAACCAAAGAATGGGTTTTATCCAATTTAGGTTGATGTTGGATGACTTCTAATTTGAGCCATTGATTAGACTGACTCCAATCGGCAATCGCAGCCCGATCTAAACTAGCCTGCTGCCCTAGAGCCGTTGTTTCAAGAATGTAATCAATTTGCTGTAAGGCAAAAGCACTATAGCGTGAACGCATGAGTTGTTCAGCAGTTTCAGCAAATTGTTGTTTCAAATGTAGGGGCTGACAGCACGCAGCATATTGCCCTTGTCCACATGGACAGTTTGGTGAGGAAATCATTTTTCGTTCGTTTTATCTTTGGCAATAATGCGCACTTTTTCAATCTTGTGTCCATCCATCGTCACAACTTCAAAACGATGTCCATCTGCTTCGACCATTTCACCATTTTCAGGTAAACGACCAAGATGAAATAAGATATAGCCTGATAAAGTGGAGTACTCTTCACTTTCATCCACCAAATCTTTACCCAATAATAAAGACACATGGCGAATATCGGTTGAACCTTCTAATAGCATAGAGCCGTCATCGAGCGTTTCTGCCGCTGCTTCAAGCTCATCTTCATCAGGGAACTCACCCGCGATCGCTTCCAATATATCAATCGGCGTTGCAATCCCTTCAATCGAACCATATTCATTCAATACGATTGCCATTTGTAATGGTGCTTGGCGTAATTGCTCCATGACCATGAGAACTTGTGCGTTCTCATGCACAATCACGGGTTCGCGTAAATGTTTTGCAAAATCAATTGCACCTGTTTCAATGTATTCATTCAACACTTTATGCGTGAGTACGACACCTTCAATATTATCTAACTCACCCCGTGCAATGATCAAACGCGAATGCGTCATTGCCATCAAGCGGTCTTTTAATTCTGTAGGATCATCATCTAAGTCTAACCATTCCAATTCAGGGCGTGGTGTCATCACCGACTTCACAGGTCGCTCAGATAGCCCTAAAACACCCTGTACCAAGACACTATGATAAACGCCATTGTCTTCATCAAAGACTTCTTTGGCATAGGCTTGTGTAGCGAGTACATCCTCTGTTTCTTTGTGCTGCTCACCAGCGCCTTTACTGCCTAACATACGCAATACAGCGGATGCAGTGCGGTAACGTAAATCGGTTGTGGTCACCAGCTTCTCTTGGTTACGGCGCATAGTCTGATTCACGGCCTCAACCAAAACTGAGAAACCAATTGCTGCGTATAAATAGCCTTTTGGAATATGAAAACCAAAACCTTCAACGATCAATGAGAAACCAATCATCATCAAGAAACCGAGACACAGGATCACCACGGTTGGATGTTTATTAACAAAGTCCATCAATGGTCGAGAGGCTATCAGCATAATCCCGATCGCAATCGTCACCGCGATCATCATCACAGATAAGTCTTTCACCATACCCACAGCGGTAATCACACTATCCAGTGAGAACACGGCATCAAGCACAACGATTTGAACAACCACCATCCAGAACACCGCATGCACTGGATTTTCTTCTTTGAGCACTTGCTTGCTTTCTATCCGCTCATGCAGCTCCATCGTTCCCTTAAACAATAAGAACGCCCCACCAAACAGTAAAATTAAGTCTCGACCTGAAAATGCATGATCAAAAATCTGGAACAATGGTTCAGTTAAGGTAATCACCCAAGCAATAGACGCGAGTAACACCAAACGCATTAACAATGCGAGAATTAAACCAATTTTACGCGCAGCATTACGTTGTTCTGGTGGTAATTTTTCAGCTAAAATTGCAATAAAAACAAGGTTATCAATACCCAGAACAATTTCAAGCACCACCAGTGTCGCTAAACCCACCCATGCAGCAGGATCAGACATCCATTCAAAAATCATAGTGCTGACTCCTCTACATAATCAGCTTGAAACTGATCATTGAATAGATCGGCATAAACAGCCCAAACATTTTTTTTAGAAAAAGAGAACAAAGCAGAGCGACAACAACCACTACTCATAGAGGTACATTTATTAATGAAAGGATTTTTAGTATAGGTAAGATTTCAACAAAATTCATCATTTTTTATATGGGTGTTTTTTAATTCTGTTCTAGCAATAACGAAAGAACTTTGTATGGGAAATGTGCATAAAACTGTCATAAAATTCATTTAGCCTAGACAAGCACAATGAAAATGATAAGGTAAAAATAAATTAGATGAATAGTGTATTTAGAATGACCGTTAAAAAAACCATTCCTCCCATAAAAACAACCCTCCCGCTAATTGCATTGTATTGTGGTTCTCGTCCCGGCAACAATCCTATCTATCGTGAAAAGGCAATTGAACTTGCCCAACATCTCGCTACACAAAATTTTGGTATTGTTTATGGCGGTGCCAGTATCGGCCTCATGGGACAAGTCGCAGATACCGTACTTGAGCACGGCGGCGAAGTTGTCGGCGTTATTCCTGAGTTTATGTTGGACTATGAAATTGCACATAACCAACTCACTGAACTGCATGTTGTGACTAGTATGCACGAGCGTAAAGCATTGATGGCTGAACGTGCCAATGCCTTTATCGCGCTACCAGGTGGACTCGGCACTTTTGAAGAAATTCTAGAAATCGCCACATGGGGACAGCTCAACCAACATCAGAAGCCGATGATTGTTTACAACGTCAATCATTTTTATGATGCCTTAATTTCTCAACTTGATCACGCCGTTGATGAAGGCTTCTTACCCCCTCAACATCGGGCCAAAGTAATTATTTGTGAAAATACTGAGCAGATTTCAAATGTGATTAAAAATCTCAACTCACCTGAACATGTGGCAATGTAATATGCAATAAAAAAAAGCGGATCAGGTTCGATCCGCTTTTTTCATGTTTAACTTAGTGCGCGTTGACTTGGTAAATGGTGGTTGTGCCACTCACTTCATTCCCCACCACCAACAATGCTTTTCCATTCGGAGAATCTTTGGCAGAAATAAAGATTAAACCTTCTGGTCCAAGATCTCCATGTTCAGATAATGTAGTCGATGGATCAGCCTGATCCCATATTTCACGAGTATTTAAATAATCTTGGAAAATTGGCTGTTTTGGATTACTGACATCAAACGCCATCACTCCACCCATCCGCTCAAGCCCTAGGAACAAGAATTGTTTATTGCCAATCTTACCGATGGTGAGACCTTCTGGCTCTGGACCTTTGCTGCTACTACGACCACCCAATGTATTGCCTTTTTCATGGTTGCTGTTAAACCAGTCTTTACATGGAAGATTACGTGACTTGCCTAATTTACATTGATCACTGTTCAGGTATTGTTCAATAAAATCACCTGAGTCATAGGCGATTTTGACCTGATTTTGTGTATCCCAAATCGAGAATGAGCGAGCGCCGAGCAGATATAACTCGTCATACATTAAATAATCGGTTAATGGATTACCATTGACTCCAATTTTATCGCCTGCTTTTGAGTAATACACAGGTTTGCCATTTTCAGTTTGATAGCCTTGTGTCCACGTGATTTTTAAACGCCCCAATTGTTTATCATCACGACAATCGCCTGCATCACCTTTGCTTGCACCACAATAACTAAAAGCGGTTGGATTCAAATGTGCACCAGCAGCTAAATCACGTAATTGTGCAGGTAGGTCATCGGCACAACGGCGATCAAAACCGTCTTTGTGTACCAGATGCTTGACGCGCCACTCTTCAACAAAGCCCTTGCTATTATCATTGTCACAACGTTGCAAATTATTCTTTTCAAAGTCTTTAAGTTTAGTTAAGCCAAAGTATGCAACTGTATTTTCTCCCCATGCACGTGCATCGCCTTCATTGGCAGAGATTAAATAGGTTTTTTTATCTGCGGCGGTATAAGCAGCCATGGCATCAGGATGATAAATCCCTTTCAACCCATTCCATGTCTTGATCATAATATCTTGGACGGTTTTCTTGCCATCAAAGTCACTGACATCCAAGCCATTACTTGAGTTTTTAGTTGGATCAAGCATCGACTTAAAGCCACTATCGCTGAGGCCATGATCTTTATAACCCATTGCCTCGATCGAGATCACAGTAGCCGTAGCTATGTCCAAAACAGCAATGGCATTATTTTCTTGCAGTGCCACCCAAGCGGTTTTGCCATCATCAGAAACCGCAATATATTCAGGCTCTAGATCTTGAGCAACCGTGGCATTAGGTCCAAAAATACGCACACCTTTGGCAATCAATGCCTCTTTCTGGCTATTAAAGGCTTTAAAATCAGCCGTCTTGACTGTTGGTTTACTGATATCACTGACATTAATCACACTGATCGAACCTTCTGGATCAATTTGATAGTCATCCGATGGCTCACCTTCATTCGCCACCAATACTGTTTTTCCATCAGGTGTAAAGGTCAACATATCAGGCAATGCACCGACTGGCACATGGCTCAATCGTTTTAGATCACTGGTTTGGTAAAACGCCACAAAACCATGATCAGTTTTATTGGCTGATTCAACTGCCAATGCAATAGTGCCATTCTGTATGCTGACACTATTCACCTTTGCACCTTCGGCGATATCATCCACGGTCAGTGATTGTAGATAAGTGGGTTTCGCAGGATCGGAAAGATCCAATACGTCCAATGCCCCAATTTCTGCATTCACTACAAAAATACGTTGCGTTGCTGGATCATAGGCTGGGATTTCAGCAGCACTTTTCCCAAAAACACCGGATTCGTAACGACTTAAAAAGCTCAGCTGAATACGTTCTGGCGTTGGCTCAATCACTTCTTTGCTAGGTGTCTTGTTTTGCTTATTATCATCATTACACCCCACTAACCCCACTGATAGCATTGCAGTCAGTAATACTGAAACCTTAAATTTCATGATCAAATTCCATACATTTTATTTTGTATGGCCAATTTAGTGTTTTGAGATGCAAATTCGATGACACTTTCATGTCAGTTCAATGACCACTCTTTGACAATTTTTGTCTTTATTTCAATGTCGATTGCATTAAACTAAAACGGTTATTTTATTCATCGCGACTCATGGCAACAACCACACATCAAGCTGTACATCCCGAATTCCGATTGCTGGTGTTATTGGTTTCCATTGGCTTTTTTATGCAGGCATTGGATACCACCATCGTCAATACCGCGATTCCAATGATGGCGCTGCAACTCAATGAAAATCCACTACAAATGCATGGCGTGATTGTGGCCTACGTACTGTCTGTGGCTGCGTTTATACCACTGAGTGGCTGGTTGGCAGATCGCTTCGGTATCCGCAATACCTATCTCGCCGCGATGGTCATCTTTAGTTTAGCTTCGCTTGGTTGTGGCTTATCTCAGAATCTAAACCAACTGCTCGTCTGTCGTGTGATTCAAGGCATGGGCGGCGCATTGTTGATGCCTGTCGGACGACTCGCTTTATTAAAGCTGATTCCACGTACACAATTTCTATCTGCCATGAGTTTAATGAGCCTTGCAGGTCTGATTGGTCCTTTGATGGGCCCCACCCTTGGGGGCTGGTTGGTTCAGGTTGCAACATGGCACTGGATTTTTTTAATTAACCTGCCCATGGGCGTACTCGGCGTGATCATGGCACTCAAAGTCATGCCAAATCACAAAGAGCCGACCGTAAAATCATTTGACCTAAGTGGTTTCATCTTATTAATCATCGCTATGGTCGGGCTTTCATTGGGAATTGAAAATATTGCCGCACTACAATACTCAGGCATCGTCAGTATCAGCTTATTGGTGATCGGAAGTATTGCAACGTTAGGTTATGCTTATCATGCACATAGCCACCAAAATGCACTGTTTCATGGACGTTTGTTTCGACACAAAATTTTTTCCATCGGGGTGTTGGGCAATTTCTTTGCGCGTTTAGGCAGTAATGCTATTCCCTTTATTTTACCGCTGATGCTACAAGTCGCTTTTGGCTTTGAACCTTTTATTACAGGTTTAATGATGATCCCAATGGTATTAGGTTCATTATTTTCCAAGCCAATTGTTCGCCCGCTCATTCAACGCGTTGGCTATCGTCGCTTCCTGCTGACCAATACGATTTTAGTCGGCTTGTGTATTGCCAGTTTTGCTTTAATGACTGCTGCAACACCGCTTTGGCTCAAAATTGTGCACCTCTTTATTTTTGGCACACTCAACTCACTCCAATTCGTGGGAATGAATACCCTGACTTTAAAAGATTTACCTCAGCACGATGCCAGCAGTGGCAATAGCTTCTTATCCATGATTATGATGCTCTCGATGAGTATCGGAGTGGCTTTGGCAGGAACATTGATCAATCTGTTTAGTCAGTATTATCCCTCAGCATCCATTACCACTGCATTCCATGCTTCATTGATTACGCTGGGTTGTATAAACATCATTACCGCGATAGTGTTTTGGCAAATTCCAAAAGAGACCACGGATGAGCTGAAATAGCATCCACTCCAAAATCACGTTATGATGATTATTTTAAAATCGCTGTAAAATTACATGCCAAAATCGAATCCGAAACCCGTATACCTACGCCATAATACCTATGTGAGTATTGGGCTTGCGGGTCTGATGGGTGTTTTGACGTATTTCGGTGTGTTCTATCAGCAAAAAGCATCTGCACAAGATTATGCCATTCGTGGCTTTGATGTATCTCATCATCAAGGTGAGATTAACTGGAAACAAATTTCACCTGTCCAATATCAATTTGTCTATCTCAAAGCCACAGAAGGCGGCGATTTTAAAGACCGAAAATTTCAGGACAACTGGCTCAAAGCTCGCGAACAGGGGTTGCATGTCGGTGCTTATCATTTCTATCGCCTGTGTCGTGATGGCAAAGTTCAAGCTGAAAATTTTATCGCGACTGTTCCAAAGAAATCAGATGCCCTTCCCCCTGTGATTGATTTGGAATATGACAGTAACTGTATTAATACCTATACCAAAGAGCAGTTACTCAAAGAAATTCAGCTCATGCATGATCAACTGCATCGACATTATGGCAAACAACCAATTTTCTATATTTCTAAAAGTTTTTATCACATTGTATTGATGGGAAGTTTTACCGACACACCACTTTGGGTCAGAGACTATGACGGCAAACCTGAACTCAAAGATGGGCGAAAATGGTTATTTTGGCAGTATAGTCAAACAGGTAAAATTGACGGTATTGCAAAGCCTGTTGATTTAAATGTCTATGCCGAATCACCACAGCAGTGGCGTATGTTTTTAAAAGCACAAGGCATTCAGGATGGCAAATGAACTGCGTAAAATCATCCATATCGACATGGATGCCTTTTTTGCTTCAGTCGAACTCAGAGAGCGTCCTGATCTCAAAGATTTGCCGGTGGTGATCTCCTCTCATCATCCTCGTGCGGTGGTTGCGGCTGCATCTTACCCTGCTCGAGTCTTTGGTTTACGTTCTGCGATGTCGATGGGACAAGCAAAAAAGCTGTGCCCGCAAGTGATTGTGATTGAGCCAAATTTTGAAAAATATCGTGAGGTTTCAGCACAAATCCATCAGATTTTTCAACAATACACCACGCTGATTGAACCACTGTCTTTAGATGAAGCCTATTTAGATGTCACTGAAAATCTAAAAAATATCCCAAGTGCCACCGAAGTTGCGACACAGATCCGTTCGGATATTTTCAAAATGACAGGACTGACGGCTTCTGCAGGTGTGGCACCGAATAAGTTTTTAGCAAAAATTGCTTCGGATTGGAATAAACCGAATGGCTTATTTGTGATTAAGCCCCATCAAGTGATGCAATTTATTCAAGACTTAGCATTGAGCAAAATTCCAGGTGTCGGAAAAGTTACCCATGAAAAATTAAATCAACTGAACTTGCACACCTTAGGTGATCTACAAAAAATCGAAGAAAACGTTCTTATCCATCATTTTGGAAAATACGGCAAACAGCTTTACTTATATGCACAGGGCATCGACCACCGCCCTGTCAAAGCTGAACGAGAACGTCAACAAATTTCTAAAGAGATTACCTTTGATGACGACTATAACCTCGATCAATGTGCTCCGACATGGCAGCCATTGACGACAAAAATCTGGCAAAGTTTAGATAAAAAACAACTCACAGCACGAGGCGTGAATGTCAAACTAAAGCTCAAAAATTTTCAGGTCTTACAACACAGTAAAAGCTTTAAACACCCGCTACAGTCTCCACAAGAGTTATTACAAGTGGTTATGCAATTACTGAATGAAATGCATATTGATCCTAACTTTCAGTTTCGTTTAGTTGGTGCTGGGGTCTATCAGTTGCAACCGATTCAAGAAGAATCCCAACTTTCCTTATGGTAATGTCGTTTTTTTACACAAAAATATCATTCACCCTGAAATTTATGTTTGCTTTTTATGCAGTTTTCAGTACTCTAGGCAACGCAGTAGCATTATCCATGTTGCTTGCTCTTGCTAAAGAAATCCTCGCTTTTAGCATCTGCTCCTGTGGTTGGCGTGACGATCAAATCCGAATATTACAGGGCACTTCAAGTGTCCTTTTCTTATTAGCCCAAAAATAAAAAAACGCTCATCCTACTTTTCTCTATAGCGCTTCAATTAAACTCATTTTATAAAATTAGAAAATTATGGTTTGCCCCCAACAACATTTTATTTTTCAGCAGTGTTATTTAATCAAAATTGAAACTTTTAGCGGCTGATTTAAAACAAAATTACACAGCAATTAAAATCCATCCAGTACAATCTTATAAATAAATTTTTAATTAGGTAGCACCTCTATGTCTGTGCAACGACTGCATGTCACTTCACGTTTTTGCGAAGTCGCAATTTCAGGAAATCTTGTTCATTTGGCGGGTCAATTGGCAGATGATACTAGTGTAGATGTGAGCGCACAGACACAGCAAACCTTAGACCATATTGATCGTTTACTTGCTGAAGCAGGTACCGATAAGACCCATATTTTATCGGTATTGATTTTCTTAAAAGATATCGAAAAAGACTATGCAGCAATGAATGCCGTTTGGGATGCATGGATTGCTGAGGGTCATCCCCCAGCACGTACCTGTGTAGAATCTAAACTATACGCACCTGAGGTCTTGGTCGAAATGACCGTGACTGCGGTACGCCCAGACTAAAATGACTTTGCCGCAAACACATTGTATTTCATCATATGTTCAGTGTGCGGCATCGGACTTGAAATCTTTGATGTAGCAGAGCTCATTGGATCAAACAAATCAGGGATCAAGTCTTCACGTAATTCTTGTTCAGTTGGAATACTGCTGTAACGAAAAACACGATATCCAGCCAATTCAAGTAGGCTGTCTTGATAATGCTTTTGATTCAGACGATTGACATAAGATTCATCTGCAATCTCAACAATCGCAAGCACCTGATGTTGTTGATCAAGCACTACAAAATCAGCAACCAAACCCTGATACTTACGTCGTGTATGGCTAAACTTAGTCGTAAGCAAGGCATCAAACGATACATGTGCCAATATCGTATGACGGTGCAAAACGGCTTGTAAACGCATTAAAGTAATTTGCTCAGCAATATTTAAAATACCACGTCGCTTTAATGGACTATCTTGACGCCGATTTTGATGTAAATGTCGAAGTGCAAGTGCTGTAATCAACAGCAAACCAACTATTGTTATGAAATAATACATTTCTAACTAATCCCTTTAGATTTTTTATAATCATTTTTGGCTTTATGCCAATTTTTTAATCAATAACAACGATAGTAAAGTTATTTTAACAGTTCAAACTTGAAGTTCTTAATCGGTCCTACCAAAGTCGTAAAAGCTTGCTGTCTTGTTATTTATAATCAGCATATAGCAAATATTCAAGTCGATATTGTCAGTATATGTTTCCATAGAGTATAGTTTTGAAATTAGACTGCGAACCATTTATCACTTTTATATAGAAAGAAGGCATGCGTCTACATGCCTTCTTTAATGCTAATTAGCGATGTGTTTTCGCTTTGGCTTTCGGCTTGCCTGAAAATGGTCTTTTCTCACCAGTTTCACGCGGTGGCAAACCCGTGTGTTGGGTCAGTATTTGACCTTTTTGCGGACGTTTTTGACCCGATTGTGGTTGCGATTGATTGCGTTTTGCTGAATCTCCCGCGACGGTCGAGTTCTTCTTACGCGCAGATTTATATTCACTCTCAGCAGTACCTTGAGGCTGATAAGTCGGAATCAAATGCTGTTTTGAGTTACCAATCAAGTCAGGTCGACCCATTTCTTTTAGCGCTTCACGCAACAATGGCCAGTTATTTGGATCATGGTAACGTAAGAATGCTTTATGCAAACGACGACGCTTATCGCCTTTGACAATATCGACATTTTCCGTATAACGCGCCACTTTAGACAATGGATTTTTGCCTGTGTAATACATCGTGGTTGCCGTTGCCATTGGCGATGGATAGAAGGTCTGTACCTGATCGGCACGGAAACCATTCTTCTTCAACCAAATCGCCAAGTTCATCATGTCGTAATCGGTCGTACCCGGATGAGCAGCAATGAAGTAAGGAATTAAATACTGTTCCTTGCCTGCTTCCTTACTGAAACGCTCAAACATTTGTTTAAAGCGATCATAAGTGCCAATACCCGGCTTCATCATCTTCGATAATGGACCTTGTTCGGTATGCTCAGGTGCAATTTTTAAATATCCACCGACATGGTGCTGTACCAACTCTTTGACATATTCAGGATTCAATACTGCCAAGTCATAACGTAGACCTGAACCAATCAGAATCTTTTTCACACCTTTGATTTCACGCGCTTTACGATAAAGCTGAACCAATGGTGCATGATCAGTATGTAGGTTTTGACAAACACCCGGATAGACACAAGATGGCTTACGACAGTTCTTTTCAATCTCAGGATCATTACAGTGCAAACGATACATGTTTGCCGTTGGACCACCTAGGTCTGAAATAATGCCTGTAAACTGAGGTGCGGTATCACGAATCTTTTCAATTTCCCGTAAGATCGACTCTTCGGAACGGTTTTGAATAATACGTCCCTCATGCTCAGTAATCGAACAGAAGGTACAACCGCCAAAGCAACCACGCATGATATTGACTGAGAATTTAATCATATCAAAGGCAGGGAAACGCGCATTGCCATAAGCAGGGTGCGGTAAACGTGCATAAGGTAAATCAAAGACATAATCCATTTCCTCAGTAGCTAGAGGAATCGGAGGCGGATTAATCCAAACATCACGTTCGCCATGACGTTGAACTAAGGCGCGCGCATTACCGGGATTGGTTTCAAGATGCAAAATACGGTTGGCATGTGCATAAAGGACTTGATCATTCGCGACCTCCTCATAAGAAGGTAAACGGATCACCGCAAGTTCACGTGGTGGCAGTTTATGCTTAATTGCTTTTGATGGTGCAGGTTTGAGCTGTACGATCTGTGTGTCAGGGTCTAAATTATCCCCTTCACGAACAATTGGATTTGCTACGAATTCTTTTTGAAAATCTTGATATTGTGCCAGTGAGTTGCCCTTTTCTTTTTCAACTTCACAGCCATCAATATCTTCAGTCATCACATAAGGGTTGATGATTTGATCCACACGTCCGATGCTATCGACATCATTACTGGCGATTTCAACGAACTTTGCTTTTGAATTTTTATTATGCTTATTGATAATAAATGCAGTACCACGAACATCAGTAATCTCGTGGACTTTTTCACCTTTCGCTAAACGATGCATCACATCGATAATGGCGCGCTCACCATTGCCGTACATCAATAAATCGGCCTTAGAGTCCATCAAGATTGAACGACGAACTTTGTCTGACCAATAATCATAATGTGCAATACGACGTAAACTGCCTTCAATACCACCAAGTAACACAGGTACATCAGGGAATGCCTCACGACAACGCTGACAATAGACTGTTGCCGCACGATCAGGGCGCTTATTGGCTTCGTTATTTGGTGAATATGCATCATCCGAACGGATTTTACGATCTGCCGTATAGCGGTTGATCATTGAATCCATATTGCCTGCGGTTACGCCCCACGCAATGGTTGGTTTACCAAGTACACGGAAACTTTCAGCATTGGTCCAGTCAGGCTGCGCGATAATACCAACACGAAAACCTTGTGCTTCAAGCACACGACCAATCACACCTGATACAAATGAAGGATGGTCAATATATGCATCGCCACAAACTAAAATAAAGTCACATGCATCCCAGCCGAGGAGATCCATTTCTTCTCGTGACATCGGCAAAAATGGTGCGGGTTCAAAACACGACGCCCAATATTTGTCGTAATCAAACAACGCTTTTGGCGCGGTCTGCATGGTATAGGCAGTAGACATAGCTTGCGAATCTCGGCTAGCAATAAGGAAGAGAGAGGCATCTCGGAATTTTTGATGCCAAAATGAAAGCTGATCAGTTTAACATGAATTCTATTCATTTTTATAGATTAAAAAACATACAAAAAAGATTCCCCATTCTTTAGCGTTTAGAGAATGGGGAAATATGGTGATAACTAACTGATAATGTTTAGGCTTCGTTTAAAAAACCTTCCTTAATCTCTATTGGTAAGTCTTTATGCCACCACGCATAAATTGATGCTTTGATATTCTCATCTTCCTCAGGATCGTTAAATGGCTCATCATCTTCTCGAATTAACTCATCCCCATTAAATTTGAACCAAAACTCCCAAGGATCATCATCACCACATCCCCATGCTTGGGCATGTATCTCTGGCAGCAAAGCTTTTAAAAAAAGTAAGATATTTTCAATGTTTTCATCGCCAGAAGAACCATGAACAAAATCTAAAACGGCATACCCTGCCTCATAATATAAACTTTCTGGTTCCAAATCATATTCAGGCGAATCAATTTGATCAAGCAAGTCTTGTGCGGCTTCCACACTTTCTGGATTGATGGCTAAAGCAGCTTGTAAGAACCGTTCCGCATTTCCCTCATGTTCCTTAAATAAGACTTCTAATTGCCCCATTATTTTTGCATCTGGATGCTTATAATAAACACGACTATGTAATTCCATTGTTATTTCCCCATGATAAAAAATCTAAAAAATATGATAATGCTTTAAATTAGCACTTGCTTAAGTTACTAAAATCCAATGATTTTTAGCAAGCCCTCAGCGACTATATCTGTCGCTTTATTTTATGAGGTTATCTTGTTTTTTTGAGTCACCTAAATAAAAGGTGAGCATGAAACCGATTGCCAAGACCACACCCACACTTAAATTAATGCCGAGCCAGCCAAAGTTTTCCCAAATTAAACCGCCGCTGCTCCCCAACACACTAGATCCTAGGTAATAGCAAAATAAATACAGTGATGAAGCCACTGCTCGATATTGCACGGCTTGTACCGAGACCCAACTACTTGCGGTTGAATGGGCAGCAAAAAATGAAAAGGTAAAAACAGTTAAACCAATTAAGATGGCCCAAAGCGATGGGATCAAGGTAATCAATAATCCAATGATCATACTCAACAATAAAAATGGCAGAACTTTATCCCGTCCGTATTTAAAGCCCCATTGTGCCGCTTTAGGTGAACTATAAATTCCTGCCAAATAGGCAATCGAAATCACCCCAATCCATGTTTGTGATAAATGAAAAGGCGCTTCTAACAAGTGATAACTGATGTAATTAAACACCGTCACCAAACACCCCATCAGGATAAAACCTTGAGCAAATAAAATCCGTAATTTCGGATCTTTGAGATTCTGTTCAAAAGCAGCTTTAAAGCGAGAAAAACGGAACGGATAGGGTTGGAAATGCTGAGATTTTGGTAATAACAGATAGAATAAACAGGCGATTATAAGGTTGAGAAATCCAATAATATAAGTAGCAGATTGCCAAGAAATAAAATCGACCAACACCCCTGCAATCAAGCGACCACCCATGCCCCCAATCGCGGTTCCAGATATATAAAGTCCCATCGCGAAACCAATATCTTTTTGTGCAATTTCTTCCCCGATGTAGGTCATGGCTACGGCTGCCACGCCACTAACCGCTAAACCAATAAAAATACGGGTACCTAAAAACACTTCCCAAATCGGGAAAGAGGCACTAATCAACAATAAAATCGAAACCAGAAATAAGGCAAAGACCATAATCGGTTTACGTCCAAACCGATCTGAAATAAAGCCTGTAAACAACAGACCAGTTGCCAATGCAATGGTGGAAAAAGACAAAGGAAAACTACTATGCGTCGGGCTAACCTGAAAGAATTTTGCAAAAATCGGCATCATTGGCTGAACACAATAGAGCGATGAAAATGAAGCAAAACCTGCAAAAAACAATGACCATAAAATTGAAGTAAACGATTTAGAACCATACTCAATATGGCTTGGGCGTATAACTGATTCAGACATGACCACTCCTTTTGCCTGATCAGTATACGCGCGTTTTCACCAAAATAATCAATGACAATATTGGTGACTTTTCACTTAAATTTTCACAGTAACATATTTGAGTTTAATCTGTTGATATTCCCCAACAATGATTATCCTCATCCCTTAAGCTCCTCTAATTCACTTTTCACCTTTTCGAACGAACACGGTATGATAGCGATTGGCCATACCTTTTTATCCGAACCACTCAAGAGGCTAACCGATGAAGGCAGCTACGCTTTTATTTCCATTAATTCTATCTTGTATGATGTCATTTCTAATTTCTGGAATCACCACTTTAAAAGCATTGGGCTTCGTTGAAAATTTCTTTTCCATGTGGATGTCAGCTTGGATGATTGCATGGATGTTTGCTTTTCCAAGTGTACTGGTCTGCGCACCTATCGCTCAGAAACTTGTCGGTCTCATTCTTAAAAACCGCTAAGCATATTTATCTTCGATAACAGCGTTGTAAGTTAAAGCCTACATCACTTGCAGTGAATGGCGAATATACCCGTACAAGTTTATTTCGTAATATATAAATCATAGAGAGACAGGAAGTCTCATTCAGAATAACAAGATGCACAGGACGTGGTCGTTGACAGGAGTTAACGGCAATAAACTGAATATAAAGAAGTCTCGACAGGATGTCGGGGCTTTTTTGTTTTTACTCAGTAAAATAACCACACTTGACGGCATGAATTTAACTTCATACCATCACCCTACTTTCGAATATGCGATTAAGTTTTTATTTTCACGATGATCACTCCAAAAAACAGTGCAAAACGCCATATCAGTAATATCGCGATATTACTTTTTAAACTCAGCATGATGTTTGCTGCTGTTTACTTAACGGCTTGTAGCCATTTAAGTGGTTCAAGCGCAACACGCGCTCAGAAATTATCAGTTGGGATTCAAAAAGCCTATTCAGTACAACCAGATACAGCCAATCGTGTTGCTCCGATGATCATTCAAAGTGCTAAACAACACGATGTTGATCCACTGCTTATTGCCGCGATGATTCGACAAGAGTCAAGCTACAGACCTTATGTGACCTCGTCAGCCGGTGCAGTTGGACTCACACAAATCATCCCACGTTATTGGCAAAGTACCTGTGGCGGCAACTTGTTTGATGAATATACCAACGTCAATTGTGGTACTTATATTCTTGCAAAATATAATCAATCTGCGGGTAGCTGGGAAAAAGCACTGGCTTATTATAATGTGGGACCAACGGGTTATCAGCGCAATTGGAAAATGAAACGCCAAGGTAAGAAATATGCGAAGTCGGTTAAACATCATAAAAAGATGCTGAAAGCTGCGTTATAAATCATTGCAGCAAGTATAAAAAAGCCATGCTTTAAGCATGGCTTTTTTTGCTAAACTTATAACTAAGCCTCATCAAATAAACCTTCAAACAATACTGAAGATAAATAACGCTCGCCACTATCAGGTAAAATAACCACAATAGTTTTACCTGAATTTTCAGGACGTTCTGCGATTTGAGCTGCCGCTGCTAATGCCGCACCACTAGAAATACCGACTAAAATTCCTTCTTGCATCGCACATTTTCTCGCCCATTCAATTGCATCGGCACTATTCACTGGTACAACCTCATCGACCAAATCTAGATCTAAATTTTTCGGAATAAAGTTCGCCCCAATGCCCTGAATCTTATGTGGCGCAGGTGTAATGCTTTCACCGCGTTTCGTTTGGGTGATGATTGCCGATTCAGCAGGTTCAACTGCAACAGAATACAAAGACTGATTTTTTATTTGCTCAAAATAACGTGAGATACCTGTAATGGTACCGCCTGTACCGACACCTGCAACCAAAATATCCACTTGACCATTGGTCGCCTGCCAAATCTCAGGACCCGTTGTTTCAACATGGATCTGCGGGTTTGCTGGATTTTCAAATTGTTGTGGTAAAAAATACAGTTCTGGATTTTCAGTAGCCAAGCGTACCGCTTCATCTACCGCACCTTTCATACCTTTGGCTGGATCAGTCAAGACTAAGTTTGCACCCAAAGCTTTAAGCACTTTCCGACGCTCTAAACTCATACTCGATGGCATGGTTAAAGTAATGGGATAACCTTTTGCTGCTGCCACGAAAGCCAAGGCAATACCTGTATTGCCACTGGTTGGTTCAACAATATGCATCCCTGCTTTGAGTACACCACGTTTTTCCGCATCGGCAATCAAAGCTGCACCAATACGACATTTTACTGAAAACGCAGGATTTCGGCTTTCGATTTTTGCCAGTACCGTTGCACCTGTTTTGATAATACGATTAATACGTACTAAGGGTGTATTACCAATTGCCTCTGCATTATTTTCATAAACTGCGATACCAAGATTGGCAGGTGTTGGAAATTGTTGATCAGTAGACATGTTATTTCCTTATTAGATTTGGAATGATTCCCAATCATTATAGGCATGTCAGCCTATGAGAAAAGTAGAAAACTTTAGCTTTTATGAAAAACAATATTTTTAGAGTATGAGATCTAAGATTCTTAATAAAAATGCATTACGCCTTAGGCACAAACCATGACAACCCTACAACTTATCACTGCATAGCAAACATAAGCCCATAAAACCTGCGATTCATATTTTTATCATTTGAAAACCCAATCACACCACACTGTCATGATGGTAATTGAGTTGATCCCAATTCCTCATTCAATAATACTTGCTCGGTATCACCCAGTAAAATCGCCACACGACTACAATGAATTACTAAATGTTCTAACCAACGTTGTGCAGCGAGTTGGTCCAAAGTATAAGTGACCGATACAGTTCTTGATGAAGAGTCCTCAATAATTTTCTGCCGAACCAAATCTTGATGTGCTTGCATCTCTGCGGAGAAATCAGCTAACTCATCTACAAGTTTTTTTGGAATTCGCGCAAATGGTTCATGCATTAAATACGGAATAAATTGCTCAAGAATCGTTGCAAACTGATTGGCCAATTCATGAATATTTCTTTGATTTTGAATGCTTTCAATATGCGCCACGCTGCTTAAATCATTTTTAAGAACACGGACATATACCGCCAATCTCAATAAAATGATTAAACGATGTTGATCTTCTAAAGATTGTGAAACGGTCATTTTATCTAAATAATGCTCAACTTTAAGCAACGTTTGATCGAACTCATCCGTTTTAACCAATGAGGTAACGACGCCTCCACGAATACAACGTATAAAAATCCCATACATATCAGCTATCGATTGCAAAAGTGCACGTTCTGCTGCTGCAATCGCCAAAGCTGGAACACTATAAAGTGACTCGTCTAAATACCGTGTAATCAGTGGTTGTTTTTCGGGCAATAAACGAATAATCAATTGCTCAAATTGAGACAAAAAAGGCATAAAAATACATGCACCCAATAAACTAAAAGTCGTGTGAAATCCCGCAACTAAGATCACAGAATCCAATTGATGAATACTTTCAATATGATGATATGCCCATATAAATACTGGAGATAATAAAATAAATGCAAAAATGGCAGTCACAATATTAAACATGACATGAACTGCGGCTGTTCGTTTAGCGCTGGTGGTCGCCCCTATCGCCGCGAGAATAGCAGTTGCAACCGTTCCGACATTTTGACCAATCACTAAGGCTAAAGCTTGTTCTAAATTAATTGTTGAAGTAGACAATGCTGCTAATGTTGTTGTAATGGCTGCACTAGAGGACTGCAACAAGATCGTCATGAGGACACCAACGAACACCAAAATAAGCTTCATCATCAAAGTTGGTTCAGCCCACCGTGATAAATCAATCAATAGAGCCATACCACTCATGGCATCTTGTAAAAATTGAATTCCTAAAAATAGCAGCCCAAAGCCTGCCAAAGTGAGTCCAATAAAAGTAATTTTCTCTTTACCAAATAATTTGAGCGCCGCGCCTACACCAATCAAGGGCAAGGCAAAACTGGCAATAGAAAACTTTAAACCGAGTAATGCAACCATCCAACCAGTGCTTGTGGTGCCTATATTTGCACCAATAATCACACCAATCGCATGACTAAAACTTAATATCCCTGCACTGACAAAGCCGATCGTTGCCAAAGTGGTAGCTGTCGAGGATTGGACCACAACTGTCAAACCAATCCCCGATAGTACAGCTTTGATCGGCGAATTTGTGAATTTGACCAGCCATTGTCGCAGTGCTTCACCCGCGATTGCTTTTAGGCTATCTGTCATCAGAGACATGCCTAAAAGAAATAAACCGATTCCACCCATCAACTGCACAATGACATTGAACACAAACGTTTCCTTCTTATAATTTTAGGTACTAAAAGTACATCTAAATAGCTTACATTGTTCTGTTCAAATATTTATATTTGATTTACGACTCACAATAAAGGACTGATTAAATTTAATGTGTTGTCTAAGCTCAAATTCATTATAAAACGCTATTTTTTCTA
>NZ_SGIM01000012.1 GCF_004208515.1 Acinetobacter halotolerans | reverse complement strand
CTAGCTGACGACACTACAGCACCAGATGCTCCGACAGCTGAATTCAATGAAGATGGTTCGGTTGTAAGTGGAACAGCAGAAGCTGGTTCAACTGTTACGGTTAAGGATCAAGACGGTAACGTCCTTGGTACAGCAGTTACCGATGAAGATGGTAACTATGTTGTAGAGTTAGCAGATCCATTAAATGATGGTGAAGTGGTCGATGTGACTGCGACAGATGTTGCTGGAAATGAATCTGCTCCAACAGAAGCAACTGCACCAGATATCCAAGTAGATGCAGTAGATAATTTAGTAACAGCTGGGGTTGATTTTGAGTACCCTGTTACAGAATCTACTTTAGATAACGCAATTTCTTATAGTTGGCTCATCGGTGCATTCGGACTTGTAATTGGTACAACTAGTGGTTCGACTGAGTTCACAGTTGCTGAAGATCAGATAGCTGATGTTACATTGGAAATCTCATCTGGATCGTGGGCATCATTCTTTGACAGTGTTTCAGTTACAGTGTCTAAATTTGAAAATGGTTCATGGGTTGAGGTTGGTAGTAGTTCATCAGGAGGTCTTCTAGACTTTATTGGCATCTTTGGTGAGGTAGCTAAACTTGAACTATCTGGTCTAACTAGTGGTCAATATAAAGTTGACATGAGTAGCTTCAATGCAGTCACTCTACCGGGTTGGGTTGAGACTGATATTATTATTAAGTCTTATGACACTGCTCAGGAGCCTACAGTAACAGCTGTAACACCAGTTGACGGTAATGTCATTACGGATACGGATGATGCTTATGGTCAAGATGATGTACCAGCTAGTGCAGTTGTATCCGAAGTGGATGGTCAAGCTGTATTAGGTGAAACAACAATTACGGGTGATTACGGTACATTAGTGATCAGTCCGGATGGTAGTTACACTTATACGCCGAACAGCGATGTTGGGGTAATCGGTAAGACCGAAGTGTTTGAATATACAGTGATTGACCCAGTAACTGGTAAATCTGATACTGCTAATCTGATTATTCAAATTGGTACAAACAGTGATCTAGGCTTGACATGGGATGCAGAAAATCCAACAGTGAATGCAGTAACTGTAGTGGCTACAGATAATGCTGATCTGATTGGTGTTGATGCAACGAATATTACTGAGACAGCTGCTGGGCCTTCAGCCTCGCATAATTGGCTTGTTGGATTCGGTCAATCTGGTACAGTCATTACGGACGTAATTACAGTAGCTGAAAATACGTTTGCAGACATCACTGCTTCGGCATCTACATCGGGTGGATTAGGTCTCGGTGGTTCATTAACACTACAGTTCCAGAAGTTTGAAAATGGAACTTGGGTGACTAAAGATACTATCAGTGCAAATAGTCTTGGTGATTTCCTTGGCATTTTCTCAAATGGAAATGGCAAAGTATATGAACAGCAAGAAGCTGGCCAGTATCGATTTGTACTAGGTTACAATACAGGTGTTGGTGTGTTAGGGGGTGTTGCAGTAACAACACAAATTGAAACGACACATCTAGATGACTTCACTAAAACACCAATTGATGCTGTATCAGGTAATATTTATACAGATGATGATGGTGCTGGTACAGATACTTTAGCCTCTGTGTATACAGATCTATTCGTGTCAACTGATGGTGGAGCGACTTGGACTGAAGTTCTCAGTACAGGTAGTGACTTTGTTGGAAACCATGGAACCTTATCGATCAAGTCTGATGGTAGCTATACTTATGATGTAACAGATGGCGCATTAACGGGTGGTGCAAATGATGAGTTTACATATAAACTTGTTGCACCTAATGGTGATGAATCTATCGCAACATTAACCATTAATGCTGGTGAAAATTACAACACAAGTGCTGGTAATGACATCATTACAGGCAGTGCTGGTGATGATACCTATACTACTAATGGTGGTGCTGATACAGTTATCTTCGATTTGCTGGATAATGCTGATGCATTAGGTGGAAATGGTCATGATACATGGACCGATTTCGACTTGGCAGAAGGAGATAAGATTGATATTACTGAGTTATTGGCAGGTCAAGCTGTTGGTAATGATAATATTGGTCAGTTTGTAACAGTGACTCAGGTTGGTGATGATACTGTTATCAGTATTGATAGAGATGGTAGTGGTTCTACGTTTAACTCTGCAGAACTACTCACATTGAAAAATACAGATGTGACCTTAGATGACTTATTGCAAAATAATCAACTTTTGTTCTAATCAAGAATCATTGATGTAAATTTTTAATTAAAAAGAGAAGGCATGCGTGCCTTCTCTTTTTTTTATATTTTAAATTAATGGTTTGTGATAAAAAGAGGATTCAAAGATTCAAGAATATTAATATTACGGGTGAATTATTTATTTTGTCCATCAGCATAGGTATTTAACAAAAGCTGAAATTCTCTAACTTCTTTATTTTGACTATTTACTAGATTAATGTTTTTCAAAAGAACAGAAAGTACTTGCACATTTAGCTCAGGCAATCGTTGTCGAGATTCCTTCCATTCATACGGTTTCCAATGATTAAGTTTAGAAATCTGATTGTCTTGCTTGCCTAGATTCTCTAAAAAAGTTCTTGTGAAAAGAGTACCTTTGAGCGATTGATCACGAAAAACTGGTTGACCATTACCATAGCGCGCATAGGATATATTTGATGGTAAATTTAACTGGCCTTTAGATTGATCAAGGAGAAGTGTAAGATGATTCCATTATTGAGAGGATTTATAAAGTTCTTACGAGAACATATTTATTCAATTTATTAATGCTACTAGGTAAATTTCTTTGACCATATGTACCCAAATTCCCTTGAATAATTAAGCTCTCAGATCAAGCAGCAATACTTTCTGTTAGCCACGGTTGCTTAAACATGTTGTAACCATATGCATAAAGATGAAACAGCTCATGTACGACTAATGAAGACTCCGTTGTAAAATTAGTGATTTGACTATTAACTTCAAGAATAAGAGCACATGCATTTCTTTATTGGATGATTCGTATGTCTGTGGGGTTTGTCGTCATAAGCTAAACCTAAGCCATTCAATTTTCGTACATGGATATCAATATATTCAATATTTTATATCGAGGATTATTTAAAAGGTCTTGATAACCTAAAAAATTCCATGCTATACGAACACTATTGGCTTGAATTGCAATATTTTCGATATAGTCAGGTATATTATTTTTTATTTTCATCCTTTAATGAAGATCTAGCATTTAAACCAGTGTTTGTGTAAAAAATACGTAGGCTTAAATTGGCATAATAAACTTTATCGAGTTGAGCAATAATAGGAGCATTACTCGATGTACAAGATGAGCTCGCATTTAGATTAGTACAAAATAAGAATTGCACAAAGATGAATAAACGCCAAGAAATATTAGATAACTTCATTATTGAATCTTTAAAAACAATTCTTGCCATTTTTGAGCAAATTTTGATTGGTCTGTAAGTTGTGTACAAGCGTAAGCAGCTTCGCTAAATTCTTTCCGCTTTTGCTTATTTTTCAATAAAGAAATAATTTTTTGAGAGAATAATTCTTCGTCTTCAAAAGTAATTAAGTACCCATTGTTGTTATCTATAATCATATCAGAAGGGCCGTAATCAATATTATAACTAATAACGGGACAACCATGACAAAGTGCTTCTAACACAGCCATACCAAAACCTTCAGATCGACTTGAAAATAAAAATAAGCTTGCTTGATTATACAGGTGGCCAGTATTTTCGTTGTAACCCATTAGTTTGATATGATTACTCATATTTCGAGCATCAATTTCAGCTTGTAAAAATTTTTGTTCAGCACCAAAGCCATAGATGTTCAAGTATGCACTTGGAATTACTTCAACAACTTTGCTAAATACACGAATTAAACTATCTAAATTTTTTGCTTTGTCATAACGTGCAACTGTTAAACAAAAAAGTGGGTCACGACTATCAAAATCAACTTGATGAATCGTTTTTTCGTAAATATGAGGAATAACGAATAGTTTTTCATCTAAACTAAAACGCTTCTGGATATGCTCTTTCTGACGGTCTGTTAGTATCACTAATGCATCAAGTGAGTCAGAATGTTTGAAATAGCTTTGGTAATGACGATTAATACTAGATTTATAAATATCATTACCATTTAAATGAGTAGCATGAATGGTTCCAATAAATCGCATATTATCAAGTTTTATTTTTCTAAGCGGCTCATAAAAATGAATTGCTCTATCAATTAGCAAGTACATCAAATCATCTTTATATTTCTGAGCAATCATTAAGAACCAGTATTGAATCAATTGATGTTCAGTGTCGAAAACTTCGGTGATAACGCCATGATTATTTAAAATAAAGATGTTGACTAGAATATTCTTGTTGTCTTTGTTTAATTGAAAGTTTTTTATAATGACGGGATGTCCATTTGTGTGATAATAAGTTTCAGTTATTACTGTTTTAGTTAAAGGGTTGATGATTTGAATGCAGCTTAAAAAACCATAAGTATCATAAATCAGCCGGCCATTCTTAATGCCATTCTGGAAAGTGTTAACATAACGTAGAGTAGGATATTCTTGATTTCTTATTTCATATAAATAATTCTTATTATTTTTATCGTGAAAACGCTGATTTAAAGTAGACGGAATTTGAGTTTTTTGAACATTTGAATTGTACATGGTTTCTTGGGGTGGATGATGCAGATGAGAGGAAAGGCGCAGATGTGTACCTTGTAAATTCCCATATAAATTAAGGTAGCCAATTGACGGTGGCGCAAGTTGATTAGAAATTAAATCCCAATAATTTTTTGCTAAATAACGATCAAAATCTGTAGTAATGATAATTGGATCTATACCCAGTTGTGTATATAATATTTTGGCTCGTTTCAATAGGGCAAAAACCAACCCATTTTTTTTCTCATCAATTTTAGGGAATAAGAAGAAATATTCAGTTTTCATAATTAACCATTTTTATAAAAAATTAATATGGAAGGTTTTTGATGGTTGAGTGTAATAAATCATTTTTTGTAATGATTGTAGGTGAGTATTCTATTATGTTATCTGATTGTATTTTTTGTTCAAGTTTATCTATGAAGTTGAGTGGTTGATTAAATGTTAAACCGGTTAAATCATTTTTATGAAATCGCCACCATTTTAAGTTGGTTAATTTTTCAATAATGCTCTCACTAAATCTCGCTTTGATTATTTTTGCTGGATTACCGCCCACAATCATATAAGGAGGAACATCTTTTGTGACAACGCTATTAGAGGCAATAATTGCACCATCACCTATTGTAATATTACTTTTTAATACAACATCAGCACCTATCCATACATCGTTACCGATACAAACATTTCTCTTAGTACGTTCCAGATGTGTGGTCGTAAGAGGATCTATATCATGATATTGTTCAGAGTAAAAATGTGGAGAAGTAGATATCCATTCAGGAAAATGATGTGCCCCCATGATTTTAATATTTGTTGCTAAACTAGAGTAACGACCAATCGAAACACCATAACCTAAATTTGAAGAAGAGTATGAAAATGCACCGATAGTACATAAACTCGAAACTAAGTTATAAAAATTATTGTTTCCTTCAATCTTTAGATCGTTATTTAATTTAACTATTTTTTTTGGGTTTTTTTTCATAAAAATCATATTTATATTTAACTTTTGAAGTTTTTCTTCGATTTTATAGAACTCAATCTGAGTAATGTCATTGGATGAAAGACTTGTATTCTTATTCATATTTAAACCTCGAAATGTAAAAAATAAGCTATATATCCAGATAAATTGTGCTCTTGATCATCAATACGTGTACGGAAACGATCATGTCTAACGTAAAAAGAACCTAATATTTTATCAGGTTTTTCATATACATTGTAATTTCAAGATAAAAGAATTCAGTTCGTTGAAATTCGACTCTTAAATTAATTAAAGAATTTAACTCTTCAAATTTTGATAATTCAAATAACTTGTTATGGCCTTGTATATTTAATCTTCTAACTATTTTATATGTAGATATCATCATTTCTAAAAAATTTGTATAAGCAGTTTTTTTATTTTTAATAAAATCCATGTGATTTAAATAGTTTCTTATACCAAATATATAGTATTTTTCATCAGGACATATTTTTGTTAGTTCGTTTGTACAATAGCTTAACCAATGATCATGGTGTTTTTCATAAGATTTTGATATAAAAATTTCGAACATCAATTTTACAGTTTTTAAGAGTAATTCATTATTATTTATCTGATAGAGTCTTAATAATGCTAGTGCGGCTTCTCCATCATAATATGCAATGCGAAACTTTTCTTTAATTTCTAAGTTGGTATACTCTAACACATGAGTTGTTTCTCCATTTTTATTAATCATGGAAAGAATTTCATTCGCTATTTTTTTCAGCATAAGCTTGATATTTGTTATCTCTTGATATTTATATAACATCAATATTGCTGCGGCATTTCCCCCCCCCAAACTTTATTTCAGAGTCTCTTAAAGGAGAGTCAATCATATGCGCTGTATCTTTCTCTATATTTATATTTTTATAAAAGTTATCTAAAGAATATTGAATAGCTAAATTAATTTTAGGCCAAAAATCTTTATTATTTTCAATTTCAAAAGTTTCAATAAGAGCGTAAGCTGAAGTGCAATGTCGTACAGTATTATAGCTTTTGATCTCATTGTTTAAAGCTGGAAAATAGCCATAAACAAATTCACCAGTATCTAAAATTTGGTCATGTAAAAAAGATGCATTTTGATTAATTAATTTTTTAATATGTATTTTCTGTTTTTCCTGAATGAATCGTACTCCATTTTCAGTCTCACCTGACTATAACTCAATTAACTCACCTTTTTCGAAAAAAACACTAACTGTTTCAAACACCCAGAACTTTTTCATTTCCGCTAAAGAAATTCTGTTTTTATATGTGGATATTCAGCTTTAATTGCATTGTTAAGGTTTTTCTCATCAATAATTTTTTTCATTGTATGAAATACCCTTTATTATAGCGTTACCATAAATTTCTTGCTCCAAGAAACAGATATTGAAATTATTAACTAAACTAATTTCTTTTCTAGAGTGGTTATTGCTTTTTTGATTTAATGAGTCTTTATTGTTGATTTCCTCAATATTGATTGCTATATCAAAATTCAAAAAATCCAAGAGGGATTTATTTTCTATAAATTATATATTTTTTTATGCAGTGCACCTTGCATCTGTTTTTTATTTCCGTGAGAAATAAAAAATAGATCAATGTTTGATCTGCGATTATTGTTATTAATCCATTTCTATAATGTTTTCCTTTAATTGTGAATAGTTAATTTCTTGTATTTTATAAAACCTGATTGAGAGTTGTTTTTGTATGGTTGTCTTTTAAATTAACTTATTATAGGTTGCTGGGTTATTTATTATAATAATTGATCTAACGATATTTTTAAGTAATTGATGTATATTTTAATATTTTTATTTTTTGTGTTTTATACATTCGTTGAATTAAAACATGTATTTTAAACATTAATATTTAATACATTTTTAATTGTATGGAAATCTTCAATTGGGTTCTGAATTTCAATTTTTTTGATAGAGATCTTTTAATTATTCAAGTAAAAGTAACGCTTTATTATTATTAATTTTTTTTGGTTTTTTCTGTTAATTTGACTATTTCTGAATTATTTTTACTATAAATCAATACCTTTAAAGACAGGTGTTTTGAACACTTCTCAATTAAATAGTGTGAATTGGTTCATGTTTTTTTCAGCAAATGTGTGCTAGCATCTTTTTTTTGTTATGTTTTGTATCTTTTGGGTGCTTTAATATGCGAACATATGCCTATGTTAGATTAGATCCTAATCTACAAATGGAATCAGGGAAGTTTCTCTCATTTTTTAATGAATATGGCTATAAAATTCAAAGAAATAGATTGGTTTTAGAAGAGGTTTCAGTCGATAAGTCCATTGTTTTTAGAGATAAATTTTTAAACTTAATTAATTACTCCTTAGAGGAGGGCGATCTTTTGGTAATAAAAAGTATAGATTGTCTAGGCTGTAGTTTTGAAGAAATTCTATCGATAATAGATAAAATTTATCAAAAAAAAATTAGATTCATTTGTTTGGATTATTCCAAAAATGAGATCGAAGGCGATCTTAAAACTTTTTTTATTCATTTCTTAAAATTGTGTTACGAATTTGAAAAATTATTTAGGTGCAGTAACGAGAATAAAAGAAATGTCGTCAAAAAGGTTGGTCGACCTGAGATTCTGACGAATGATCAAAAGATACAAGTGATCGAAAAGTTCAAGAAGGGTGAAAGTGTTTACTCTTTAGCTAAGCAGTTTTCGGTTACTAGAACTGTTATACAAAGAATTTTACATAAAGCTGCTAAGCAATGATTTTATATTATTTTATATAAAAAATGTTTAAATTTAACTAGTATCAACGGAGTATCTTTGTGCATTTTATTTGATATTTAAAATACTTATGTTAAATCAAATGTGTTTCAAGGTTTAGAAAGATAAATAAATTTTTTTATTTAATGTGTATGAGTTTAATATGTTTAAGATTGTTTGATCGGTAGGGAGACGCTCTCACCAAATGAATTAGCATTGGATATTTCACATGAATTTTTAAAAAAATACTTAATATTGAAATAGCAATAATCGGAAAACAAGTCCTCTAAATCTGCTACAATTGCGCCAATTTTAAATTCTTTCGTACGCCATCTGTTCTCGCCTCAGTTTGCAGATACAAATGGGTACAATTAGTGTAGATTTTTCTCATGTTTAAAAATGAATTAGCGGCACAAGTTGCCCAACGTCGCACCTTTGCGATTATTTCCCACCCCGATGCGGGTAAAACCACCATGACAGAAAAGTTGCTGTTATGGGGTAAAGCGATTCAAGTTGCAGGTATGGTGAAGAGCCGTAAATCTGACCGCGCAGCAACATCCGATTGGATGGAAATGGAAAAGGAGCGTGGTATTTCGATTACCACCTCTGTGATGCAGTTCCCTTATAAAAAGCACACCATTAACCTTCTCGATACACCGGGACACGAAGATTTCTCTGAAGATACTTATCGTACTTTGACTGCGGTTGACTCTGCATTGATGGTGATCGATGGTGCAAAAGGTGTCGAAGAACGTACCATTAAATTGATGGAAGTGTGTCGTATGCGTGACACACCGATCATCTCCTTCGTAAACAAAATGGACCGTGAAATTCGTGAGCCTTTAGAGTTGCTCGATGAAATTGAAAATGTCCTGAAAATTCGCTGTGTACCGATTACATGGCCGTTAGGTATGGGGCGTGATTTTGCAGGTGTATATAATCTGCTCGAAAATAAATTGTATGTCTACAAGGCCGGTTTTGGTTCAACTATTACCGATATCGAAGTGCGTGAGGGATATGATTATCCTGATATTCGTGAAAAAGTCGGTGATTTAGCGTGGGCATCTTTTGAAGAATCTCTTGAATTGGTGCAGATGGCAAATGAGCCTTTAGACCGAGAGTTGTTCTTACAAGGTAAACAAACCCCAGTTTTGTTTGGTACAGCATTGGGTAACTTCGCAGTTGACCATGTCCTCGATGCATTTATCAATTGGGCGCCTGAACCGAAAGCACATCCTGCACAAGAACGTGTGGTGGATGCCAATGAAGCTGGCTTTACGGGCTTTGTCTTCAAAATACAAGCCAACATGGATCCGAAGCATCGTGACCGTATTGCCTTTATGCGTATTTGCTCTGGTAAATATGAAAAAGGTTTGAAAATGAATCATGTACGTATCGGAAAAGACGTACGTATTAGTGATGCTTTGACTTTCCTTGCTGGTGAGCGTGAACAACTAGAAGAAGCTTGGCCGGGTGACATCATTGGTTTACACAACCATGGCACTATTCAAATTGGTGATACTTTTACCAGTGGTGAGAACCTTCATTTCACTGGTATTCCTCACTTTGCACCTGAAATGTTCCGCCGTGTCCGTTTGCGTGATCCATTAAAGTCGAAGCAGTTGCAAAAAGGCTTGAAAGAGTTGTCTGAAGAAGGCGCGACGCAGGTGTTTATGCCGCAAATGAGTAACGATCTGATTGTGGGTGCCGTGGGGGTGTTACAGTTTGATGTGGTTGCTTACCGTTTGAAAGAAGAATATAAAGTAGACTGTATCTATGAGCCTGTGAGTGTTCACACTGTACGTTGGGTTCATTGTGATGATGAAAAAATCTTCAATGAATTTAAGAAAAAGGCGCATGATCAGCTGTCAGTAGATGGTGGTGGTCACCTTACTTATCTTGCACCAAGCCGTGTCAATTTGCAGTTGATGCAAGAGCGTTGGCCTGATATTCAGTTTAGCAGTACGCGAGAACATTAAAATAAATAAAAACAGCTTCTATTTTGAGGCTGTTTTTAATTGAATCACCTTAAAATAAAGGATAATGATATGAACGCTTTAAAACCACTTCTCAGCATCACAGTAATGATTGGAATGATGGCTTTAACCGCATGTGATTATCCTAAAAACAATGAATCTGACTCAGGACAAATCAATGAGCAGAAAACAGCAAAGACTGAAAAAGCGGATATTCTTCCGTATTTAAATATCCAAGAAAGCAAAGCGAAATATGCGTTGCCTTTCTGTGAAAAGAAAAATTGTATTGATGTTGATATTCAAACCGTTAAAACTCAAGATGAATGGCTGAATACTTGGATTGAGAGAAATCAAGCCATGGTCATTCAACAGCAAATAGAACTCAAACAAAGTATGACCCTACAACAAGCCATTAATGCATATGTTAAAAAGTCTGATGAATGGCAGGATAAATATTCAGAAAACAAAGCTTATGCATTGCACCTGAATACTCGAATTGCATCACAACGTAATCAGTATGTCTTGCTACAAGTGGGTGTCGATACCAAACAAGAAGATGTTGAGGTAAAAGATCGTTATTATTTCTTTGTTGCCGATCGTAAGCTACAAAAGCATTTAACGGTCTTAGATGTCATTCAAAAAAAGCAGCAAAATGCCATGCATGATGTGATTCAAGTCCATTATCAGAAATGGGTTGAGCAGCAATCTATAGAAGTGAAAAAACAAGTGCCAAAGACCTTATACTGGGGGCAAGCGGATTGGTTCTTTGATGGCGAGGGCATTGGACTGCATTATCGCGCCAATGAGATCAGTAAAGATGCGCCGCAACTGGATATTTATTTCACAGCAGAACAAACGAAACAGATGTTACAGCCCGATATTTATCAGCAAATGTTCTAACTTGACTAAGATATGTATAGAAATCGCATGTGTTTATGGTGGTTTCGAGCGAAGTCAGATAGCATTTTAAAAAGCTTGTATACGAATAATGGTGATAGGTTTAGATGAAAAATTTTTATAAATATAGCGTTCTTGCTTGCGCAATTTTACTTGCGGCATGCCAACCGAAATCAGAGCCAAAAGAATCACAGGAGTCACAAGACCCAGCGACGATACAGCAGCAAACCGAACCTACATTGCGTGGAGAGAGTGTAAAAGTAGCACTGACTTTACCAGAGTGTAAGGGTAATACTTGCCCTGACTTTGTGGTTGAACGTTTGCAGAGTAACTTTTCATTTATTGATCAATTTCTGGATGAGCAAATCCTCGATCAACTCAGCAAAATGTTAGATGTAGTCGATGCTGATAAGGCCATATCGACGGTACAGGCCGCTGAGCAAAAGCCGAATTTAGATACACAAGTACAGCACTACGCGAATGCTTTTATTAAAATTGATGAAGAGTTAAAAGCGCTGAGTATCAGTCATCAAATTAGTTTGTTGGTTAAACCAAAGATATTACAAACAGAAGGCTCTTTGGCGACGGTGGTACTCAATAGTAGTAGTTATATGGGCGGAGCGCATGGCTCAACTTCACAACGTTATTATAATTTCGATTTGGTCAATCAAAAGCAAATTAATCTCAATGATTTGTTGTTAGCAAAACAGCAAGCAGCTTTGAAAAAGCTGGCGCATGATGCATTTAAGGCATGGATTGTAGATTCTAAATTAGCCAATAATCCTGAAGAATATGAGCAAGCTTGGCCATTTGAAATGACTGATAATTTCTTGTTAGGAGAAAACGGTTTAATTCTTCAATACGGTGAATATGAGATCGGTCCTTATGTGGTGGGTTTACCTCGCTTGGTGATCCCATTTGATCAATTGAAAGGGGTTTTAAAGCCTGAATATTTGCCAAAAGTAGATGTGCCAGCGGCCTCAACCGTTGTTGCAGATACCAAAAGCAAGACCTAATGCAACTGTTTGATACCCACACCCATTTTGATGTTGCCGATTTTGATCATGATCGGCAACAACTGGCTTTACGAGCCAAACAAGCGGGGGTCGAGGATTTGGTTCTGATCGGGTTTATTGCATCCCGCTTTGATGAGTTAATGGCTACACATCAACAATTACAACAGTGGCAGAACGTACCTCGATCTCATTTAGCACCGGGCTTGCATCCTTTTTATATCGAGCAACATCAGTCAGAACATTTACCCCAGTTGGAGCAGATTTTACAGCAACATCATTGTGTTGCTGTGGGTGAGATTGGTTTAGATACTTTTTTAAAGCAACACAAACAGCCTGAATTATTTGCCAAACAACAATATTATTTTAATGCTCAGCTTGAGCTGGCAGCCCAATATAACAAGCCTGTGTTACTCCATATTCGCAAAGCCCATGCAGAAACGCTTGCGATTTTAAAAGCGCAAAAATTCAAATGGGGTGGAATTGCTCATGCCTTTAGTGGCGGTATTGAAGAAGCGAAGGCGTTGGTGAAACTTGGCTTTAAAATTGGGATAACCGGACAAATCACCAATCCAAATGCCAAAAAATTACATCAAGTGGTACAAGCGATTGGTGCAGAAAATTTGGTGATTGAAACTGACTGTCCTGATATGACGCCGTTGTGTTGCCAGACGTCAACCGAACATAGAACTCGCAATACACCTGTGAATTTGCCTTATGTGTTAGAAGGCTTGGCTCAAACACTGCAGTTGCCTCAAGCACAGCTTGCCGCACAACTCTGGCACAACTCATTTGAGGCACTACATCTCAAGTAATACCTGTCCGAAATAGAATAATAATCATGTAATTTTAAATAAGATAACTAAAAGGGAACACAGCATTTCTCAAACTGGCTTACATTAAATAAAGAACTTCATAATAAACGAATGAAATCGCCAAACTGGGAGGATAATCCTATGGCCAGATATAGCAAAATCAATAGTTATAGCGCATTACAAACACTTACTGTTGGCTCAAAACAATATCAATTTTTTAGCTTGAAGCGAGCCGCGCAGACACTTGGCAATATTGACCATCTACCTAAATCGTTAAAAGTTTTATTAGAGAATCTACTTCGCTTTGAAGACCAAGAAAGTGTAAAAGTTGAACATATCCAAGCTTTAGTCGACTGGCAGAAAACGCGTAGCTCCGATCAAGAAATTCAATATCGACCAGCGCGAGTATTGATGCAAGATTTTACGGGTGTACCTGCGGTTGTAGATTTAGCCGCTATGCGCGCAGCCATGGCCAAAGCTGGCGGTGATCCGAATCGAATTAATCCATTGTCACCTGTTGATTTAGTGATTGATCATTCAGTCATGGTTGATCATTTTGCCAATCAAAATGCATTTTCCGTAAATGTGAGAATTGAAATGGAGCGCAATGGCGAGCGCTATCAATTCTTACGATGGGGGCAGTCGGCTTTTAATAACTTTAGTGTGGTGCCACCAGGTACGGGTATTTGTCACCAAGTCAATTTAGAATATCTGGCTCAGGCCGTTTGGCTGGGTGAAGAGGATGGTCAACATTTTGCTTTTCCAGATACCTTGGTCGGAACAGATTCACATACCACCATGATTAATGGACTTGGAGTGTTGGGTTGGGGTGTCGGCGGGATCGAAGCAGAAGCGGCGATGCTCGGACAACCTGTTTCGATGTTGATTCCTGAAGTGATCGGTTTCAAACTGACTGGTAAACTCAATGAAGGCATTACCGCAACAGACTTGGTTTTAACCATTACTCAAATGCTACGTCAAAAAGGTGTAGTTGGTAAATTTGTTGAATTCTATGGGGACGGTTTGTCCGACTTGCCACTTGCTGATCGTGCCACGATTGCCAATATGGCACCTGAATATGGTGCAACTTGTGGTTTCTTCCCAATTGATGATGTGACACTGGCATATCTTGTATTGACAGGCCGCCAACAGGATCGGATTGATTTGGTGGAGGCATATAGTAAAGAACAAGGTTTATGGCGAAATGCTGGGGATGAGCCTGTATTTACCGATACATTGAGTCTTGATATGAGTACGGTTCAAGCCAGCATGGCTGGTCCTAAGCGTCCTCAAGATCGTGTGCTACTGGCAGATGTACCGAAAACCTTTAATGCGCTCATGGAGCTGACATTAAAACCAGCCCAAGAGATGAAAGAACAATTGGAAAATGAAGGAGGGGGCGGTACAGCGGTTGCAGCTCATCAGGCCAATCTTCCACATGAGAGTCCCTCTTGTACCATTGATGGACAAATATATCCTTTAAATCATGGCAATGTGGTGATATCCGCGATCACTTCATGTACCAATACTTCGAACCCAAGTGTTATGTTGGCTGCGGGTTTATTGGCGAAAAAAGCGATCGAGAAAGGCTTACAACGCAAACCTTGGGTAAAAAGTTCACTCGCACCTGGTTCAAAAGTGGTGACAGATTATTTGGCTGCAGCAGGATTGACACCATACCTCGATCAACTCGGTTATAACCTTGTAGGTTATGGTTGTACGACCTGTATTGGTAATTCTGGACCTTTACCAGATCCTGTTGAAGAAGCCATTCAATGCCATGATTTAAATGTAGCTTCGGTGCTTTCAGGCAATCGAAACTTTGAAGGGCGTGTGCATCCATTGGTAAAAACCAACTGGCTGGCTTCACCACCATTGGTGGTTGCGTATGGTTTGCTTGGTAATATCCGTACCGATTTAACGACACAGCCGATTGGTACTGGAAAAAATGGACAAGATGTATATCTAAAAGACATTTGGCCAAGTCAGGCTGAAATTGACCAAGCATTGAAACAAGTGACTACTGCCATGTTCCATAAAGAATACGCCGCCGTATTTGATGGTGATGAAACTTGGCAAGCGATTCAAATCTCGCAAAGCCAAACTTATGCATGGCAGGACAATTCAACTTATATTCGTCATCCGCCTTTCTTTGAGGGAATTGAGCAACCGCCCAAAGCAATCACCAATATTGATCAGGCCCGTATCATGGCGGTGCTGGGTGATTCAGTAACGACTGACCATATTTCTCCAGCGGGGAATATCAAGAAAGATAGTCCAGCAGGTCGTTATTTACAGGAACAAGGCGTAGACCCGAATGACTTTAACTCCTATGGTTCGCGTCGTGGTAATCATGAAGTGATGATGCGAGGAACATTTGCCAATATTCGAATTAAGAATGAAATGTTAGGTGGCGAAGAGGGAGGCAATACCATTCATATACCAAGTGGTGATAAATTGTCGATTTATGATGCTTCTATGCGTTATCAACAGGAGCAAACACCGCTGATTATTATTGCAGGTAAAGAATATGGCACAGGGTCATCGAGAGACTGGGCTGCGAAAGGTACAAATTTACTTGGCATTAAAGCAGTGATTGCAGAAAGCTTTGAGCGAATTCATCGTTCAAACCTTGTTGGCATGGGCGTATTACCACTTCAATTTATTAATGAGCAAACACGTCAGTCTTTAAACCTAACAGGTCGAGAGGTTCTTTCAATTCATGGCTTATCTGATGAGATTCAACCGCATCAGGCTTTAGATGTGAATGTGATTCGAGAAGATGGCAGCCAAGCGCAATTTAAGGTGTTATGCCGAATCGATACCTTAAATGAGGTGGAATACTTTAAAGCAGGTGGGATTTTGCATTATGTACTGCGGAATTTAATCGCTGCATAGCACCAAAACAGTTGTTGTAAAAAGATGGAAGCTAGTCTTTCATCTTTTTTTTTGTTTGAATTTTACCTTTTCGGCGTTAAGGTGATAGCCATTAATCTGTGAGGATGATGGCTTTGAATCAGTTGCCGAGATATGTTTATTATTTATTGGCTGCGCAAGCATTTAATTTAATTGCAGCGGTATTATCGGTAACGGTTTCAGCGATTGTTGGCTTAAAACTTGCGCCAACTCAGGCTTTGGCGACTGTACCGTATGGTTTGCAATTCTTGGCAATGTTGCTGACAACATTTATCTTTTCATTCTTAATGAAAAAACTGGGTCGACATCTGGTGTACCAGTTTGGATGCATTTGTCTTTTTTTAGCAGGTGTGTTTGGCTATCTTGCATTACAAAGTGAACAGTTTTATTTATTGTGCCTTAGTCATTTTTCACTGGGCTTATTTATTTCTACTGCAAACTTTTACCGTTTTGCTGCCTCTGATCGTCTTGCTTCTGATTTAATCCCGAAAGCCACAGCGATGGTTATTTCTGGCGGCGTAGTCGCCGCTATTATTGCACCTGTTTTGGCGATTCAATTTCAACAAGTGCAAGGCTTACCTGATTTTACTGCGATTTATTTAATTTTCAGTGTGTTGGCATTGTTGTTGTCGCCAATTTTGTATGTTTGGAATCAGAAATTTAAATCACAGCAAGCACAGCAAGTTGTGATTGAGTCATTAGAGCGAGCTAAATTACCTGTCAATTTTATTGTTGTGGCAGTGATCAGTGGGGCATTTGCATACTATGTTATGAATGTCATGATGATTATGTCTTCCTTGCATTTAAAGGAACATCATTCATTTCATTATGCTTCTATCTCTATTCAATTACATGTCTTGGCCATGTTCCTTCCTTCATTCTTTGTATCTAAGTTGATCCAACGCTGGGGAACACATCGCACGATTTATATCGGTTTTGTTTTACTAATGTTGTCCTCTTTAATTCCAATGCTTGGGCAAGAGGGAGTTTATGTCAATGTTGCTCTGATTATTCTGGGCGTAGGCTGGAACTTTGCTTATTCAGGTGCGTCTACGCTATTGGCTGGATTAAACGAACAGCAAAAGCATCGTGTGCAAGGTATTAATGAAACTATAATAGCCTTATTCGCGACGCTCGGTGCTTTCTTACCTGCACCGATTTTGACGAAGGTTGGTTGGATGAATGCTAACCTGTTGGCTTTATCGATGAGTGTTCTTGTTTTTGTAATATTAATTATTTTAAGTGGACGTCATCGATTCGCAATCAAAGTCTCATCTTCCTAACCTAAACTATATTAAACGAGTTAAAATAGCACTTTGATTGAAAGATATAGATCGCCACTGTTATGACCGATGTGCTTGTAAATGATGAATATGACCGCCGTTTTGCTGGTGTGGCAAAGATTTATGGAGAAAGTTCATTTAGCCATTATGAAAACAGTCATGTGATGGTGATCGGCGTTGGTGGTGTAGGGAGCTGGGCTGTAGAAGCGCTGGCACGTACAGGAATTGGTGAGTTAACAATTGTCGATATGGATGTGGTTGCCGCATCGAATATTAACCGTCAACTTCCAGCGATGACATCAACCTTGGGGCAAGAAAAAATCGAAGTGATGGCGGAGCGTTGTCGTCAGATCAATCCACGTATGAAAGTCAATGTAATAGATGACTACTTAACGCCTGAAAATGTCAAAGAGATTTTAAATCCTGTTCCCGATATCATTTTAGACTGTATTGATGATGTCAAAGCCAAACTGGCGTTGATGCTGCACTGTCGCTTTAACAAGATTCCATTGATTGTATCGGGTGGGGCTGGGGGCAAACTTGATCCGCTTAAGATTCGGGTGGCTGATTTATCTAAAACTGAACAAGATCCGATGTTGGCAAAGCTGCGAGCACAACTTCGTTCTAAAGGCATCTGTAAAAAACCAAAAGAAAAGTTTGGGATTACTTGTGTGTATTCAATCGATAATCCATTTTCAAATACAGAAGTTTGTTCGACGTCGGGAGATGCCGCATTTAATCCAAGTGCAGGCTTACGCTGTGGTGGCTATGGGTCAGCCGTTGTCGTGACATCAAGCTTTGCTATGGTTGCAGTGGCAGAGGTTTTGAAAAAGTTAGATGCAAAGAAGGGCTGATGATTACAGCCCTGAGTTTGATTAGATATAATTTGAACTTAAACGGTAGTAACTATACGTCACATTTTTATCTTTATAAATATCATGACTGCGTTGCTTAAAGTCTGAAATCCATTGTGTCCCCGAAAAGCCAGCAATATGTCCGTAACGATGCTTCTTGGTGCGATGAATGATATAAATATCACCTTTTTGCGGTTGATCAAAAGCAGGGGTGATTTTCTTATAACCGATTTCTTGTAAGGTTTTGCCCCAATCAGATGCTGCAACAGGATGATTGACGATTTTTGCACCCGCAGATTGTAAAGCGATCCTGACGAATTTGGCACATTGTGCTGAACTACGATAAGAAGCTCTACGCGTTAACTTTTGTGCAAATGCCATGACATCGAGTGAAGGCTGTTTTGGTACATCTTTGGTCGTCACAATCATTTGATGAGGTGGGGTGTGAACCATACTGTGATCAACTGAGGGCGCATCATAAATCATTTATAATCTCTATCGCATTTCTAAATAACCAGACTTATGCCAGACTCTTGGCGAAAGACATGGTAAGCGAAAAAAAGCATAAAAGCCCCTTTGTAATGTAATAATGTATCATTTGAGGGCGCTTGGGTTAAACTTACCTAAATCGTAGAACAATTTTTTTATTAATTATCATCAGTTTGGAGAGTGTTAACTTTAGATAAAATGATTTGTAATATTATATTTCAAAATCGTGTATTAAATGAGCGTTTTTGGGTGAGTAAAAAGAGAAAGAATTGATTTTTTATTATCAAGTTGTTGTTTTATATGTAAATATTTTTAAATGTTTAAAATTTTAAGACTTTTGTCATTCATTAGAAAATTTAACAAGTGATTCACTTAAATGTGCGTTCATGAACAGTACAGATATTTTAAATCGTTTATGTGAGAGTATTTTATTTTAGATGAAGGCCGTTAAATGTCCACAAGGCACTGTTATAAATAAAATTTATGAGAAACTGAACTATTAAGAGGATGAGCTTTGAGCATCATCCCTTACAGGTATAAATAAAAGAGTTCGTTGTATCAATCGATACCAAAACTAGAGCTGTTGTTCTCGAATATAGTCTTCGGTACGCTGCATTGCCACTTGGATGTTCTGAATCGCATTTTCAATATCCGTAATAGTCTTTGCGTTGCCGCCACTCAGAGCTTGTCTCCATTTACGCGCACCTGGCAAGTTTTGAAATAAGCCGAGAATATGTCGTGTGATAATGGAGAGAGGGGCACCCTCAGCAACGCGTTGATGAATATACGGCATCATTTGCTGCATAATCTCGAAACGATTAGGCGCTTCTAAGTCCCACAACTGTCCCATTTCCGCCAGCAAATAGGGGTTGTGATAAGCTTCACGACCAATCATCACCCCATCGACATGTTGTAGGTGTTGTTGGGTTTCCTCAAGGGTCTTGATGCCACCATTAATTTCAATGGTGAGATGTGGACGCTCTTGTTTTAAGCGATAGACATCTTCATAGCGTAAAGGTGGCACTTCGCGGTTCTCTTTCGGCGATAAGCCCTGCAAGATTGCGATCCGCGCATGTACGATAAAATGGGTGCAACCTGTTGCTGCAACGGTATCAACAAAATGCAGCATTTCTTCATAAGAGTGCATGTCATCAATGCCGATACGATGTTTGACCGTCACAGGAATTGATACCGCTTTTTGCATGCTATGAATACATTCTGCAACCAGATTTGGCTCAGCCATTAAGCATGCACCGATCTTATTATTCTGAACGCGATCACTTGGGCAGCCGACGTTTAAGTTGACTTCATCATAGCCCCAGTCTTCAGCCATTTTGGTACAGGTGGCTAATTCTTGTGGATTTGAACCACCGAGCTGCAACACGATCGGATGTTCTTGTTTGTTAAAATCTAAATGACGATTCGCTCCACCATAAATGATTGCACCTGTAGTGACCATCTCGGTATACAGCACCACATTTGGATTAAATAAACGGGCAAAGAATCTGTAATCTTTGGTTGTCCAATCCATCATCGGAGCTACACTGATTCGTGGGTTTGAAGTTGTTTCAATGGTTTGGTTCGGCGTCATTAAAAATCATACCTTGCAATCTAGTCTTTGAATCTGTGAAAACGCATGGTAACACCTGTGAATGTATGTTTTGCCATTAACACTTATCTTGAATTTTACACCATCGTGGGGAAAAATAGTTTGTTGTTTAAGGGGAGTAATGGTTTATGCGGCTAGAAGCTAGACTTAAGCTGATATCGTGTGATCGAATTTAGATTGTAATTATTGTTCTGTAAAGGCACATGTAGAGTAATCTTTGATGAAGTATGACAATTATTCTTCTTAGATTTCCACTGAAAATGAATAAGGGGCATCATTTAAATTGGAGTTAATAAAAATTAGATCTAAATTTTCTTGTTTGATGAATTGTTCTATTTTTTCTTCTGAATAAATATTGCTAGGGTCGAGCTTAATTAGAATCGTTAAATTTTTTGGAACTACAATAAATGTTATTGAAGTTCTAGAATCTGATTTTTTTGAGAGAATATCGCTTTTAAATAAAAGAGTAACCGTTTCTTTTAGATGGTTAATCTTTTGTATTTCTTCTGGGATTTTGGTATGTAATAGTGCTTGTTCTATAATATGCGAGTGTTCTAGGGTCTCTGTTGAATTATTAATAATTTCAATTTTATATAAATTGTTTGAAATATCGTTATCCTGTGTTTCACGGAAATTTTTATTTTCAAGTATTTTACTTAAATCACCATCAAATTTCTCTAAGGAGTTATTATACAAATCTGATTTTTTTTTAGCATCAATGACTGCTTTCTTGGCCCTGTTTTGTGCATCAAGTAAAGGGTCGTATAAATCTTTAGTGTATAAGTTTTCAGTATTTTTTTTCACATCTATAGGATCATGGATATTATTATTTGAAATTTCATTCGCTGGATCCGAACTATTGGTAATTTGATTACTATCATTTTGGATATCTTTAATCTTAGGTTCAGGCATTTTTGAAGGTTCGTTTTCTGGTTGTTTAGAGGTTGGCATGGTTAGGGAAACCAAGCTTACCTTCATCTCTGGAATTTGATTTACTTTATTTTCGAATTCTGAATTTAATAATATGATAAATATCAATATATGAAGGATAATGCTAAAGAATAAAGCACAATGGGAAGCTTTAAATTTGGGTTGATGAGGCCACATACTTTAACTCCTTCACACTAATCCTTTAAATTAGAATAGATAACGCAGCGTCAGGCGTAGATTTCTACCTTCGCTAGGATGTACATGTTTATCAAAAATACCTTCACGTTCGTTTGAGGAAGGAGAACATGCAGCTGAGTTTAGGTCTTGGCTAGCACAAGATGCATAGTAATATTCAATATCATTTATTTTACGGTCAAAAACATTAAATATTTCAAGCTGTCCTTGCAGGTTTTTATTAAATTGATAACTGCTTTGTAAATTAACGAGTGTCGAAGATTCAGAACGTACCGTATTATCTTCAATAAGGGGTCTTGTACCAAAGTAGCGTAAACGTCCACCGAAGTTCAACTTATCGCTCAATTTGTAAGTAAAACCCGCAGCCAAGGTCTTTTCAATTGCTCCAGGAATGTGGTTTCCTTCAGGACTATCATTTTTAAATCTAGCTTTTGACCAAGCAGCATCAATATCAATGATCCAAGCATCAGTCGGTTGGTAGAATTGTGATATTTCGATGCCTTGTCTTTTACTTGGGCGACTGGCTTCAGTTGTACCTGCATCACCGATAAAAATAAGTTCTGAATCTGAATCAAGACGCCACAAGGCAAGGGTACTGGTTAGCTCAGGGATTATATTGGCTCTAAGACCAATTTCAGAATTAATGGTTTTTACTAATGGTGATACAGAATCAAGCGGTTGTAAATATTGACTATCTCGAGGATCAACATTTAATTTGGTGGTGGTTCCTCTAGCATCATTGCTGTGAAAACCATAAGCATAATTTAAATAATATTCAATGTTTTTCCATGGCCCTAAAATGAGACTGAATTTTGGACTGAAAATATGATCATTTTTTTGTCCACTATTTTCTTTTTGATCGGAGTTTACATCGAAGGAATAATAGTCTGTACGTAATCCTAAGATGGTTCTTAACCAAGGTTGCCAGCTTGTTTGGTTTTGTGCCCAAATAGCTATAGAAAGTTGGTGAATATCATCTTCTCTAATTGTATTAAATCGTTGGCGATTTTGGGTTTGATAAAGACCTAAATCATTAATATTGTCATATCTAATAGATGAACCCAACGAGTTCAATTGTTCTTTTTGATACCAATTGGTTAACCAGCTTTTTTGGTATTTTGCCCCAATTGTGGTTCTTTCTTCAGCTTGCTCAAATTGATCACCACGAATAGGATCATTTAAGAAATAACTGAAATCAGAGAATAAGTTAAGCTTATTATAGATAGCATATGATGAAAGCTCGGTGTATTGGCTGCCTTCATTATGTTTAGAATTGAACCAAATCGCTGTGCGAGATGATTTTCCGCCATCACTTGTATTGAGGCTATCGAAGCGATCGAGTTCACCATTGTTAATTAGTCGCTGAGGAATTTGATCTGTTGCATCCCATTTTGCTTGATAATGTTGAAAGCCTAAGGATTGATTTTTATTGTGATTACCAGTGTAGTATTTTAAAAATAAATTTTGTTTGGATAAGTTCTCAGGGTTTTTCCACGGTCCATCATTGTTTAAATTCTCAATAGCTCCAATGACTTCACCACTTTCTAAAATAAAATTACCTACTCCCAAAAATCTCATTAAATCATTTTTTCCAAGTGTCACTTGTACATAGGGGCGTTCCAATGCATGAATAGTTGAAATTTTTGCTGTTCCTGCTGAAGCAAAATCCCCATCTTCAATTGAAGTTGCTCCTTTATGATATTGAATTGAATCAATAATTTCAGGAATTAAGAAGTTTAAATCAGTATAACCTTGACCATGTGCATGACTTACCATATTAATTGGCTGTTCATCAAATGATGTCGCGAAATCAGTGCCATGATCTAAGTTAAATCCCCTTAAGAAAAATTGATTGGCTTTTCCTGTCCCACTATGTTGGGTCACGATTACACCAGGTATCGTTTCTAAAACTTCAGCAGGTCGCGATAAAGGGCGTGTTTCAATTTGCTCTTTCGAAATAGTTCCTTGTGATGACGTAAAAGCAGCACCGAACGCATTATTTGACGTAGCGTTAGCACTGATTTTTATAGTGGGTAAGTGGTGAATGAATTCACCACCAGCATTCGTTATTTGGTGAATGCCTATATTACCGCTGCTAATCAAAAGTGCTGAAATAATTTTAGTATTCATTTGCTTCACAAATATAATTTTTATAACTTATGTTAGTTTTTGGGTTGTGAAATCACTGTGAAAATATAACTTAGTTTTAATTTCACATCATTTAAAATTAAAGCTGATTTAATACAGCTTTTAATTTTTGAATATATATAGGATGTCTATAACCTGTTTTTTTACTCCAATTTAATAATTTTTCTGCACTGTTTTTGCTGTTACCGTCAATCGCGAGTGCTGCATAGACTTCAAAGTCTTCGCTCTCTCTTTGCATATCCCAGTTTTGTTCCGCTATTTTTAAACCTTCATTATATTTTTTCGCGATCCAGAGATATTGAGCTTGTTCTCTTAGATGAATATGATCTTTATCTTTTAATAGTTTTTCAACTCTTTGAGTAAGTTCATTAAGATCCTTTTGCGCTGAAGGATCACTGATTTTCTGTTTACTTAGAATAATTCGATAGAGAGCACCATCATGATAACGATATTCTTTTAAGATGTTTAATGCAGATAAATATTGTTTTTGAGATATGTACCAATTCGATTTGGCGAGTGTATTGGGTAAATTATTTACAGATAATAATGGAATGGACTTTTGAGCTAAGTTTTGATCATTAAATCGAGTGGCAATTTCGAGCAGGATATTTCCCATCCATTGTTTATCATTTTTACTTAGTCTAATCGTTGATTGTAAAATTTCATCTGTTTTAGCTTTTAAATCAGAAAAACTCGAGGTCATGGCATCTACTTGAAGCACACAACCTGCTTGATACCATTCAACATCTTTATCATTCAATTGATGACATAGCGCTAAAGAATCACTAAATTTACCTTGTAATCTATAGATGTTTGCTAACTGCAAAATTGCATTAGAATTCTTCGGATTGCTTTTTAATATGTGCTGTAGTGTTTCTTCTGCTTCATCAAAATCATGATTTGCTTGAGCAATTCTTGTCTGGAGTAGTCTGTTTTCGATATCTAAAGGGTTGTGACTTGCTCGGATCAAATCTTCAGCTTGCACCAGTAACTCGCCATCACCTTGTGCGTAAGATTTTTCAAGTAAGAGATTCACGATTTGTTTTCTAAGTTCGTCATCCTGATGATTTTTGAGTTGCTTTGAGTAGTTTGTGCTTGTTACTTTTGTATTGTTATGGGTATGTTGATGTTTTGGGTGTGCATAAGCTGGGCTAAAATATAGTGATGTCATTATTATAATTGTGACTTGATGAATATACATTTAAAAGACTCCTAAAAAAGGCTCTTAGCAAAAAGAATTAAGCTAAGAGCCTTATTTTTTTAAAATTTAACGCTGAGAGGTTCTGAGCGGTTATCTATAGCTTTTTCTGAAATTACATTCAGACTTTTGGGTTCTGCCTGTTCAAAATTATTTTGAGGTTGGCTGGTTAATAACAAAGTCTCTTTCAGTACAGGATCACTTTGAGATTGATTGTTATTATTGGGCTTTGATTTATTATCATCTCCACCACATCCACTTAATCCAATACCAATCATGAACAAGAAAATAAACTTTTTCATAGTGTTCACTCCTCGTTATTTGCTAGCTGTATTAAATGGTGAACCCGACACTGGAGTATTGAGATAAGGGAATGCAGTACCAAATTGTTCAGGTGACTGTAAAGCACCATCTGTAAAGCTAATACCACCCGCTTTTGCATCTGCAGCTTTACAGCCTACAGCGGTATTTACGCCATCAATCGTACACAATAAACCCATTGCCACACGAAGCTCAATATCGACCACATCATCGCCAGGACGGCGACCATTTGGGAAACCTGCTGTATCGCCACCAATTACACCAAGACGGTTTTGCTTATCTTTAGTGGTTGGAGCAATCGCTGTATTTAAGCGAAGCATTTCAGACGCTTTAACATTTTTTGGCTGATTCAAACCTGGAATGCCAAGCAAAAAGGTGTTGACTAGATCGGTACGTGGATAGTTGGTTGGTGCCACAACTGCTCCACCAGTAGCATCTTTAAACAGTACCTCGATTAGTGTTGGGAGGGCAGGGTTAGTTACATAGTCAGCAAATTGTCCATCGTTTTCAGGTTTGCTTGCGTTGAATTTATCCTTATCTTTTAAGCCAATAACAACTTCATTGACGAGGGGCATACCCAAACGTGACACTTGTGTCCAAGCACCACCGACTTTGCTTGCACTGGTCAAGTTGCTTTCAGGGTTAGGATTTAAAAGTGTGGCTTGAGGCAAACTTGCTGTAGTCCAACCACCAATTACCGTGTCATTTGAAGAAACTAAACATGACTGAGGGACTTCCAGCGCGATTGTGGTGACATTTTTATCACCGATGGTATTTAAACCTTGATCTTCAGCATTTACACCAGAAGGTGCAAGTTGAGTGGCTGGAATTTTGATATTTACCAAGTCAAAAACTTCACCTAAATTGACTGCAAAGGATTCTTGACGTTGACCAACAAAAACTTTGCCTGTACCACAACTACCTAGGTTAATATTTTGAACAAAACTATCTGCATATGCTTGATAGTTGGGGATGGATTTATTCCCGACATTATCAAAGGGTTTTTTGAAAGTGCCAAGCACTTGACGTTGTCCCTTACGACGATCTCCTTTGATCATGGTGACAGTATAGGTTTCAGCCGTATTTTGCGCTGAACTCGTATCATTTGTTATTTGGCCAATATTTGATAAAGGAACAGAAATGTTCTTACCACCTACTGGTACTTTAAGGTCTTTGAGTTCTTGATTAAAGTTAAATTGAAAAGTGATATCTTCCTGTGCATCTCCATTATTATCAATATGAATTTCATATAGTGCTTTGGAATCAAGTGAAAAATAATTAGGGCCACCATAAGCATCTTGTAGAGGCTGATAGTTAGCGAGTAAAGTTACAAAGTTACTTCGGTTCGGCTCATAACTTTTAAACATATAAAAGTCTGTAGCATCCACCTTTGGCATTTTAGTGATTGACGGCGCTTCGCGATGACTTGACGCAAATGTTGTTACACTAAAACTACTTAGCATAATCGCAATAAGCAGACGAGAGTCCATGGTCTATCTCCTTGATCATTATGATCTTAGGTTTAATTTTTTTTTGATTAGGTCTTATTCATCTTATAGTTTTCAATATCGAATAGAGATCAATATAAGACTCTCATAATTTGTACCAATTTGATGGTGAATTTTTCGTGAATAAAGGCTGGAATGCACGTGCCGCTTACAATACTTCTGATTTAAGTTTTGTATTTAATGTCATGGCAGGATGGTTAAATTGCAGCGCTCAAGGTTTACTTTATTGCATGATCTATTGAACAATTATGAAGAATATCGATAGAAAATAAGCGCAGTACATATTGAGTATATATGCTAATTCGTATATAAAGATATAAGAATATACAAACTAGAGTTCATTTAAATGACAACTTCATTCGATGTGAAGATTTTTCACAACCCAGCCTGCGGAACTTCAAGAAATACCTTAGCTTTAATCCGCAATACAGGGATTGAGCCGACTGTGATTGAGTATCTTGTGACACCACCCACCCGTGATGAGTTGATTCAATTGATTCATGATGCTGGCTTAACGGTCAGAGAGGCGATTCGTAAAAATGTTGACCCATATCGTGACTTGGGATTGGAGCGTGAAGAGTGGACGGATGAACAGCTCATCAACTTTATGCTTGAGCATCCAATTTTGATCAATCGCCCCTTCGTTGTAACTGATTTGGGTACTCGTCTTAGTCGTCCTTCCGAAATCGTCTTGGATATTTTGCCATTACCGCAGAAAGGTGCTTTCACTAAAGAAGATGGTGAACAAGTGATCGATGAAAATGGACAACGGATAAATTAAAAAATTTAGTACAGATATGTGATTATCTGCATATTCAAATAAACAAATAAGGTGTGAATATGGATCAAGTTAATTTTTTTAAATGCTTATCAGACGAAACCCGTCTCAATATCGTCACTTTAGTTGTAGAGAATAAAGAGTTGTGTGTTTGTGATCTGACGGAAATGTTACAACTTAGCCAACCCAAGATTTCAAGACATCTCGCTTTATTACGTTCGTCTGGATTACTACAAGACCGACGTCAAAGCCAATGGGTTTATTACAGCATAAATCCGCAATTACCGAATTGGTGCCATGACATTTTAAATGTATTGACCACACAGCAACCCAGTAATATCCCACCATTAGCAGCTCTACCAACACAGAGCTATTGCGAGTAAAACATCATGAAATTTCTTTTTTTGTGCACTGGAAATAGTTGTCGCAGTATTTTATCAGAAGTGCTTTTTAACGATCGTGCCCCAGAGGGATGGAAAGCATATAGTGCTGGCAGTAAACCATCTGGCCAAGTTCATCCACTAACGATCGAAACCTTACAAGCTTTAAATCTTTCTACTGAGGGATTGTGGAGTAAAACCATTGATGATTGCGAACAATACCAAGCTGATGTTGTGATTACGGTATGTGATTCTGCTGCGCAAGAAGCATGTCCGCTGTATCTGGGTGGGGCGATCAAAGCACATTGGGGTTTGGCTGATCCTTCACATTTAGAACTGCCTAAAGATGAAAAGCTCAAAGCTTTCAAAGTCACTGTCGATCATATCAATCGTCGTCTTGATGCTTTGTTTGCACTTGATGCCGCGAATATGACGCGTCCAGAAATGATTGCAGCAATCAATCAAATCTCACATATCGATTAGTTGGGTAGAACATGGCTAAATCAGGATTGTCCTTTTTAGATCGAAATCTCACGCTTTGGATTTTTATGGCGATGGGATTGGGTGTTGCGATCGGCGTATTTTTTCCGCAAGCGTCAGTCGCTTTAGATCGAATGAGTTTTGACTCAGTCAATATTCCGATTGCGATCGGTTTGATTTTGATGATGTATCCGCCGTTGGCAAAAGTCGACTATGCGACTTTACCAGAAGTGTTTAAAGACAAGAAAACGCTTATTTTGTCGTTGGTACAAAACTGGTTAATTGCACCGATATTGATGTTTGCATTGGCGATTATCTTTTTGCATAGCTATCCAGAGTACATGACAGGTCTAATTCTGATCGGATTGGCGCGGTGTATTGCTATGGTCTTGGTCTGGAATGGGTTAGCTTGTGGTGATAATCAGTATGTCGCCGCATTAGTCGCGTTTAATAGTATCTTCCAGATTTTATTCTTTAGTACTTATGCGTGGTTGTTTTTAACTGTTTTACCACCGTATTTTGGTGTGGCAGGACAGGTGATCGATGTCGATTTCTGGACGATTACCCATGCCGTATTGGTTTATTTAGGTATTCCATTTTTCCTTGGCTTTATGACACGTTTGATTTTGGTCAAATCTAGGGGTTTGGATTGGTATCAGAATAAATTCTTACCCAAAATTAGTCCATTAAGTTTGCTGGCATTATTGTTTACGATCGTGGCGATGTTTAGTTTAAAAGGCAGTGATGTGGTGAGCTTGCCTTTGGACGTGATTCGTATTGCGATTCCATTGACGATCTATTTTGTGCTGATGTTCTTTATCAGCTTCTTTATGAGTAAGTGGATGGGGAACAATTATCCTCGCACGACAGCGATTTCATTTACAGCGGCTGGGAATAATTTTGAGCTAGCTCTGGCTGTGGCGATTGCCACCTTTGGTTTAGCATCGCCTGTTGCATTTACTACGGTCATCGGTCCATTGGTTGAAGTGCCTGTATTGATTGCGCTAGTGAGCGTATCACTCTGGTTAAAGAAGAAGTGTTTTCCAAATGAATAAATCTGATTCAAATGTAGTGAATATTGATCTTGAATTACTGCCAAAGCCTGAATTTCAACAGGTTCAGGCCGTAGCGTTCGATCATCCCCCGCGCATCTTATTGCTATATGGCTCAAATCGGGAACGCTCTTATAGTCGATTGGCGGTGATGGAAGCAGGACGTATTTTGGAGTATTTAGGGGCTGAGGTGAAAATCTTTCATCCTAAAGGACTGCCTTTACCCGAAGATGCAGATATGGAGCATCCAAAAGTCAAAGAGTTGCACGAGTTACTGGCATGGTCTGAGGGAATGGTGTGGTGCTCGCCTGAACGTCACGGTTCTATGAGTTCGATCTTTAAATCACAAATTGACTGGATTCCACTGGCTGGCGGTGCGATACGAGCAACACAAGGCAAAACTTTAGCGTTGATGCAAGTGAGTGGCGGATCGCAGTCATTCAATAGTGTCAATCAAATGCGTATCTTAGGTCGGTGGATGCGGATGATTACCATCCCAAATCAGTCTTCAATTCCCAAAGCATTTTTGGAGTTTGAAGAGGATGGTCGTATGAAAGCATCATCTTACTATGATCGTATCGTGGATGTGATGGAAGAACTTTATAAGTTCACTTTATTAACACGTGGACAAAGTCGCTACTTGACCGATCGTTACTCTGAACGGAAAGAATCTGCTGAAGAACTTTCCAAGCGTGTCAATCAACCAACGTAGTTTATAAACTCAACGTTATACCATTGATTAACAGGTAAAAAGAATCTTTAGGAATTCCATTTTATGTTCTTAAAATTCTTTTTACTTGGTCCAAAAAAAATTTGATTCCATTGATAGGACCATATCCGTTGTCAAAATGACGTCACGGACAAATCCGTAGTTGCCAATGTCTGCAATGTCTAAGCATTATAACTTCATTAATGATGAATCATCTTGGACGTAATTTTCATTGATATTGCTAGCTTTTTTTTGTGAAAAACAGAGCAGCAGAATTAGGATGAATTCCCAATAGATTGCCTGCTGATCTAGTATCTACCCCTAGTAAATATGATGTTAGATCGGTCAAGCTGGTACTCTTTATTCTAAGCTAAAGTATTCGATAAATTTTCTCAGTGCACTGGATTTATTGAGTTTATGCCAAATCATATAAATATCGCATTTAATTGAATAGTTTGAGTCAACAAAGGGTTTAAATTGTATATTTTGCTGAATAATCGAGTTGGGAATAAAAGCCATACCCATGCCACTATGAATGAGTGTGAGCATTAATGGATAAGATTCAATTTCAATAATTCGAAAATCTTTAAGATACTCTCTTGCCCATTGTTCAGTGTACTCGCGGTATGTGCATGTTTTTCCATAGGAGTAGATAGTCGGGTTATCACCAATCTCTATATTCCTGACCAGAAGTAATTGTTCCTCAAATACCAATTTACTGTCGAGTCGAGGTGATTTAATTGGGCCATCTGAAAAAATGAGATCATATTCGTGGTTAGAAATCATCGATTCTAAACCGCGCGAGTAACCACGTAATATTTGAAAATTTACATTTTTATTGGCCATTTGATATCGGTAAATATACTTGGGAAGAAAGTAATCCAATGCGATGTCAATCCCACCAATGAGCAATTTGATCTCTTGTGACTGCAGGGTAATTTCTTTAAAGCGTTCTACGTCATTGATAAACTTTTTAGATTGTTCATAAAAAAAACGACCATAAGGTGTAAGTGTCAATTCTCTGTGATCGCGATTAAAGAGCGTTTGCTCATTCCTAGATTCTAATTCATTGATTAATTTTGAAATATTTGATGGAACACAAAACATTTTTTCAGCTGCTTTAACAATTCCTCCTTCATCGACCACCGCTATAAATGCTTCGAGTTCTTTAATTTTCATTATTTCAATCCGCTGGAGAGCATACTTTTAGCATAACTTTATTTTCCATTTTGGAAAACTTTAACTTCATTATTTTTCAATTTTTTTAAAATATCGTTTAGATATACTGGCTTTACTGAAACAAGATGGATGAATAGGTGAGCTGATATGATTACTTTAAATGTATTCTTCAATGTAAATTCTGAAAAGCGTACTGAGTTCTTAAACGTTCTCAACAACATGGTGGTCGAGTCAAATAAAGAGCAAGGTTGTCTAATATATAAACTTTGGCAAGACACCAATGCGGTCGACTCGTATGCATTAATTGAACTTTGGGAAAATAAAGAAGTGTTGAATAAACATCAAAAAACACCACATTGGATTGCGTTTAATGATGTAGTTAACTCTTATTTAACTGAACCGTATGACGAACATCATTATCAAGAAATCGCACACTAATTTTAAATATAGGTGTTTCTCTCAATTGATATGTCTTATTTGAGGAAAATATAATGGCTTTAAGTGATCTACTTGGAAAATTTAACGTTTCTGAGGCGATAGAAGAAGAAACCAGGCACTATGTATTTAACCATACCATGCTGAGGGTAAAAGACTTAAATCAGTCGATTGAGTTTTACTCGAAGGTACTCGGTTTTGTGCCTGTTTATGAAGAAATATTTCATGACGCCGCATTTACTATTGTGTATTTGGTTCGAAGAGCCTTTAGTGACATACCGACTGATGATGTGCTACGCAAAGAGTGGGTGCTGAGTCAATCAGGTGTGCTTGAGTTGACACTAAATCATGGTACAGAAACAGATGAATCGTTTAAGTACCATAATGGTAATAGTGAACCTCGAGGCTTCGGTCATCTGTGCGTGTCGGTACCAGATGTGGTCGCTGAATGCGAACGCTTTGAGCGTTTGGGTGTTAAATTTCAAAAGAAACTTTCAGAAGGACGTATGAACCATGTTGCGTTCATTAAAGACCCAGATGATTATTGGATTGAAATTTTACAACCGACACCCCTACGATAATTTCAACAGAGTACTAACAGTTGAAATACGGTGGTCAATTTTGAACTGCTGATCATTGTTGATTTACGTTTTAGTTTTGAAATAAGTAAATATTAAAAAACACCCGATGAATTTCATTGGGTGTTTTTAGATTTTAGTGGCCGCTGATATTCATGATAATTATATTTTTATTTAGTAATGACATTAAGATGTATACCGTAAATTAGACACAATACTTAAAAAATCGTTATTCTGAACGCAAAGAGTCTGCTGAAGAACTTTCTAAGCGTGTCAATCAACGTAATCAGTAAAATTTCAAACCTCAGTGACGATCTGAAAAGGGCGGGTTTTAACCAGCCATCACGTTTTAGATCGTCTGCTTTTTTAAATATTGCATAAGCAGATTTTGTTAAATAAGTTCAGCTATTTCAGCTGAATAATCGATGGTACTAAATCAACAATGATCACAAGATATTGGTCATGGCATGAATCTTGAATGGTTGTTTTTTATGCATTATGCGGGTTTTCTTGGGGCGGGTGGGATTACACAAAATTACATAATTTATAATACTTTGATTTATATAGATTAAAAAAAATGATTCACGATAAAATCATTCTTATTCAAACTATTTGATATGAATTGATTTGAAGAAAAAATATTCACTACCTATAATGATTTCTACTCAAGGTATCGGGAAATAAATGTACTTGGCACCAAGATGAGGCGTAAATAAATAGCGCGGTGATGTTTTATTAAAATACAGACAACATCATGTACAACGTACTACAATAGTGTGTTTAGCTTTTTTTGTGCGTGATTGAGATGGATGATGCTGTTCGTGTTTTACAAAGTGTTCGGCGGATTGAGCAATGTGTGGAGCTTTATTCCAAACGATTGTCTCAACTTCACCAAATCACAACACCGCAATTAGTTGCGCTAATGACCATTGCAAAAATTGGCCCGTGCAGTATGTCTGCGATTGGCAAAGCAATTTTTGTAAGTCCGAGTACCGTTGTTGGAATCATTGATCGTCTAGAGGAAAAAGGCTTGGTACTGCGTATGAGGGATATGCAAGATCGTCGACATGTACGTGTCAGCCTAACATCTAAAGGCGAACAATTATTAGATCAATCACCGTCTGCGTTACCTGAAGGTTTTTCACTGGCTTTACAAGCTTTGACCAATGATGAGAGACAACATCTCATTGTTTCATTAGAGCGGTTTGCCCAGTTACTTGAGGCAAAAGTTCCAAATTAAATCCAGTTGAAAATAAGGTAATACAGATTATCAATGTGATTGTTATTCAATGACATGCGTAGATACTATCCTGATACCACACTTATAACTTGAGTATGCCGAGTATGGAAATACAAAAGGAGATAGCGTGGAAGCTTTATCAAGACAGTCAATTCGCTTGACTAAACAATCAATTATTCATCAGCTGAATCACTGCAGCGTTCGTAATTTCAAACCAAAAGATGTACGTGAAGTACACGCTTTGATTCAGTCCTGTCCAACTTTGGACCTCAACTCACTCTATGCTTATGCTTTACTGGCTGAGCATCACACCGATACTTGTTTTGTGGCATATAATCACAAAGGCGAAATATCGGGTGTGGTCACGGGTTATATTTGTCCAGAAGATCCAGATACTTACTTCCTCTGGCAAATTGCGGTCTCGCCCAGAGAGCAAGGAAATGGGATTGGTTCCTTACTCCTTGATAACGTAAAAGAACAATGCTTAGAATCCCGCCAATTAAAACTCCTCAAAACAACAATTTCTCCAAGTAATAAAGCCTCTCAAAATCTTTTCCGCAGCTTCGCTCAACGTTTTGATGTTGATTGTAAAGTCAGCCCGTTTTTATCAAAGCAAGCTTTGCAGCCTCTACAACCAGAAGAATTCGACACTCAGCATGAGCCAGAAGACTTATACACCATCGGTCGTTGGGATTGGGACTGAGTAGTATTTAAGACATTTATTCCTTTTTAAATTAACTTGGAGTTATTCATGAATATTTTCAGTCGATTGGAGTCTGAAGTTCGAGGTTATATTCATTCTTTTCCTACCATATTCAAAACTGCAAAAAATGCAGTTTTGGTGGATGAGAATGATAGATCTTATATTGATTTTCTCGCGGGTGCGGGCACATTGAATTATGGGCACAATCATCCCGTGCTGAAACAGGCTGCAATTGATTATCTGATGCAAGATGGCATTGTGCATGGCTTGGATATGGCAACTTCTGCGAAAAAGGCTTTTATAGAGTCTTTTGAGCAATATATTTTAAAGCCACGTACTTTAAATTATAAATTGCAGTTTACGGGTCCAACAGGAACCAATGCCGTCGAAGCAGCAATTAAGTTGGCTCGTAATGTTACCAAGCGCCACAATATTATTGCATTTACCAACGGTTTTCATGGGGTGAGCTTAGGCGCACTTTCATTAACAGGAAATCAAAAGTTTCGTGAAGCTGCGGGTGTGGCTTTGGGCAATGTCCATCATGCAGCATACGCGGGCTATTTTGGTCAAGATGTCGATACCATTGCGATGCTGAATAAGCTTTTGACAGATCGTAGTAGTGGTATTGATCTGCCAGCCGCAATTATTGTTGAGTGTGTGCAAGGCGAAGGCGGTTTAAATTCGGCTAGTATTGATTGGCTGAAGCGACTTTCGGCCTTGTGTAAACAGCACAAGATTCTATTGATTGTCGATGATATTCAGGCTGGTTGTGGTCGTTCAGGTCATTTCTTTAGCTTTGAAACAGCAGAGATTACCCCCGATATCGTGACCTTGTCTAAATCTTTGTCGGGCTTTGGTTTACCTATGTCTTTGGTTTTGTTTAAACCAGAATTAGATATTTGGCGTCCGGGTCAACACAATGGCACATTCCGTGGCAATAATTTAGCTTTTGTTACGGCGACTAAAGCAATTCAACACTTTTGGGCGGATCAAAGCTTCCAAACGGAATTGGCGCAGAAGTCAGAATTGGTGAGTCGTCGACTACAAGAGATTGTGAAGAAATTCCCTGCGGCAGAGTTAACCCATCGTGGTCGTGGCTTGATGCAAGGTATCGCATTTAAAAACCCTGACTGGGCCGATGAAGTGACAACTCAAGCCTTCCAACTTGGTTTGGTGATTGAGACTTCTGGCAGTCGTGGTGAAGTGGTGAAATTACTACCGCCATTGACGATTGAGCCTGAAATCTTAGAACAAGGGATTGAGCTGTTAGAGCAGGCGATTGAACATGTGGTTCAGGTCTACACACAAGCCAATTTATCTCAAGCGAAAATAAAATCGACAGTTAAAGTACACGGAGTTGTTTCATGATCGTACGTCAATTACAAGATATTCTAAATACTGATCGTGATGTGCAAACAGACACTTGGGCAAGTCGTCGTTTATTATTACGTGAAGATGGTATGGGCTTTTCGATGCATGAAACCACCATCTTTGCAGGTACAGAGACGCATATTTGGTATAAGAACCATTTAGAAGCGGTGTATTGTGTAAAAGGTGAGGGAGAGATTGAACTTATTCCGTCTGGAGAGGTGTATAAAATCACGCCGGGAACACTCTATGCCTTAAATCAGCATGACAATCATTATCTACGTGCAACCACTGATTTGGTTCTGGTCTGTACTTTTAATCCTGCTTTAGTGGGCAATGAAGTGCATGACAAAGATGGCGTGTATGCAACACCAGAACAGATGATGAAACAGACTGAGGAGGAGGTGTAATCGTGCAAATGAGTAACCCTTACCTGACTCGAAGAAGTGATGCCGCTGCAATCATTTCGCGTGCAGATCCAGTGGTTTATCAGCAAGATGTCGTTCAAGGTGCAACCGAACAGCAAAAACAAGATTATGCAAAAAATGGCTTTTTGCAAGTTGATCAATTATTTAGTCAAGATGAAGTACAACATCTACTGAATGAGTTGCATCAAATGCGCCAAGATTTCGCCGTTCAACAACGCCCTGAAGCGATTATTGAGCGTGAAAGCCAAGAAGTGCGTTCGATTTTTAATGTACACCGTTTAAATGATGTGTTTAAAAATCTAGTCTCTGATGAACGTGTATTAAACATCGCTCGATCATTACTGGGAAGCGATGTTTATATACATCAGTCGCGTATTAACTATAAACCGGGTTTGCATGGCAAAGAGTTTTTTTGGCACTCCGACTTTGAGACATGGCATAGTGAAGATGGCATGCCGAGAATGCGTGCTTTAAGTTGCTCGATTTTACTAACGGATAATGATGATCACAACGGGCCACTTTTGGTGATCCCTGGTTCACATCAACACTATATTTCTTGTCAGGGTGAGACCCCTGATGAGCACTATAAAAAGTCGCTCAAAAAGCAAGAGTATGGTGTACCCGATGGTAGCTTATTGCGCTATTTGGCCGATATGGGCGGAATACATTCGTGTACAGGGTTGGCGGGTAGTGTTGTATTCTTTGACTGCAATTTAATGCATGGTTCAAACAGTAACATTACCCCATTCCCACGCAGTAATATTTTCTTTGTCTATAATAGTATCGACAATCAATTACAGCAGCCATTAGGTGGGCTTAAACCCCGACCTGAATTTATTGCGGCGCGAGAGGATATTGTTGCGATCGAGCCGAATAACTTAAGACTTTAAACGCTATCCTTATATAGATGCCAAGAAGATGATTCTTCTTGGCATTTTTCGTTTAGGGGGAGATAGTTTTGGATGAAACCAGCTTATCCAAGAAACTAAAGAACATACAAGCGAAAACCAAACTGAGACCCACCAAGCAAGTCATGCTCCAGCCTCCATGATTCCATGAGAAAATTCCCAATGCAGATCCACAAGCGCCGCCAATAAAATAGGTGGTCATATAGATTGCATTGATACGTGACTTGGCATCAGGGCGTAAACGGAAAATAATGCTTTGATTACTGGTGTGAACGAGTGCTAGAGCCAATTGGATCAGCGCGAAGCCAAGAATATAACTGAATAAATAAGTCTGACCATAATAGAAGCAGATCCAACTCACAATAAATAAACCACAGCCCATCCATGTCAATTGCTGGGTATAACCTCGATCTGCATATTTACCGATATATTGTGTCGATAATGCACCAAAGATACCGACCAATCCAACCATGCCGATCAGTAGATCAGACAGGTGATGTGCGGAAGCCAAAAGTAAAGCGATGGTAGAGAACAAAATACTGACGGCTGCAAATGCAAATCCACCCGAAAGTGCACGTAATAAGAGTCGTTTTTCTTGTTTTAGTAGTTGTGCCATGGATGCAAACACTTGACCATAATTCATTTTCATCCGCATCACATACGGCAAGCGACTTTTCAGGGCATAAGCCAATATCAACATTAATACCCCACTGACTGCATAGATCATCTTCCAGTGAAATAAATTGGAGAATAACCCTGCCAAACTGGTCGATAGTAGAATCCCAACTAACAACCCACTCATTAGGAAGCCAACCACTTCGCCTGTTTTTTCAGGTTGTACGGTCATGGTTGCCAATGGAATCAGGATTTGTGCAGCAACTGAGAATAAACCAGCTAAGATTGTTCCAAGCCATAACATCGGCAAATTCACCGAGAAAGCACTAATAAATAAGCCAACCGCACAAAAACACATGAGCAGGGGAATGAACTTAGTTTTATTGACCACATCGCCCATTGGTACAATAAAGAGTAAGCCTAATGCATAGGAAATCTGTGCAAATGTGACAGTGAGGGCCGCTTGACCCTCTGTCACTGCAAAATATTGCTGAATCGAATGGATTAACGGTTGACTATAATAGTTTGCACCTGCACACAAACCACATGCCACAGCCATAAACCAGAGTAGGGCTTTATTTTGACTAATATCTTGGGGAGCAGACATAATTCTCTCTATAACGGGTTTAAGCGGTATATGCAGTTGCTTCAATTTCGATTTGCATGTCTTTTAATGCTAAACATGGCACAGGGATAAGTGTGCATACTGGAAAAACATGATTTTTCCACAAATGCTGCATGATATGAGTCAATTTTTGAAGTTTCTCAGCATCGTGATCCACAACCAGAATACGTAATACCGCAATATCTTGAAGTTGCGCTTGAGCTGAAGTTAAAGCATGTTGGATATTATAAAAGACTTGTTGTACCTGTTGGTCAAAATCTTGTGACAGTTCACCATTTTTATTTTCACCGCCTTGACCTGCAATATGAATGGTACGCATATTGGGCTGTACGATGCTGACATGGCTATATCCATTGACACGTGGGTCATACAACTCATCTGGATTGATTATTTTAAATGCTTGCGTATTTGCTTTATTCATTGGAAAACACCGTTCTGAAAACTGAGTTATGTTAGTATCAAAGCTCAAGTTAACTAGAGGTCAAGCATATTTTGGAACAAGAACAATTACAGGCTTGGCTCACGATTGGTGAGCTTGCAAAACGAAGTGGTGTTAGTGTTGCAACCATCCGCTTTTATGAGGAAAAAGAACTGATATGGGGTGTGCGAACCGCGGGTAACCAACGCCGTTATCAACGTGCCATGCTGAGAAGAATTGCGATTGTTAAGGCGGCACAACAGGTGGGAATTCGTTTGCAGCAAATTAAAGAGACCTTTGCTTCTCTACCTAAACAACAAGTGGCAACTAAACGAGACTGGCAGACCATGTCTCAACAATGGCAACAGCAACTTGATCAGCAAATCATGATGTTATTGCAATTACGGCAACAACTCGATCAATGTATCGGTTGTGGTTGCCTGTCTTTGGAGCAATGTCCTTTAAGAAACCCTGATGATTGTTTAGCAAAAGAGGCAATGGGTGCTCATTTTCAGGAAATTTTATTTTTACTCAGCCAAAAAAATGATGAGATAGATTAGTTTGCTTAATAATTGCACCAATATTGTGCAATATGCTAAATTTTACTGCTAAAAATTAAACAAATATCACTTGAGAAAATGCCAAGCTGGGTTTTTACATTTCTTTTTTAATAATGTTTATTATTTAAACAGCATTTCTGTTCTAGGTGGGTTGAAATTTCGATTCAGTCAATCACGGTGAATTCATGTGAGCAAGACAATTGATAAAAGTAGCCGAAAAAAACGATAAAAGTTCAAATAAGCCAATCCACCAAACTCATCGCATGCTTATGATGCCGATTCAAGCAGTAAATCTATAGAAGCCTAACTTGAGTGCCGTTGATATGTAACGCATTTGAACGAGGTTTATCAATGGTGAAAACTGTGATGTGGATTTATTTGAATAAATATCGCTTTGCTATTCAATCACTCATACGATACAAAGGGTAGAAATGAGCATATTTATGTGGATGAGAGTGTCATTTCATCTTTAACAGTATAGAAAAGTAGGTTTGCATTATAAAAATCAAACATACTGATCATACAAGTTTTAAACATTAATATGAATCATCAGTTCAAAATATAGGTATTTATTAAATAAATATTGGGTGGAATTTTAAAAAAGTTCCATTAAAATCCTAAGTCTCTACAAAGAATACTCCTGGGGGAAACATTGCGATTCGCGATGTTTACTTAAGAAAAACTAGCTTGAGGAACGCTCATGCAGATCGGAATCCCAACCGAAACTGTCGTCGGTGAAAGTCGTGTTGCTGCAACACCAGAGACAGTGAAGAAGTTGATTAACGCAGGTCATAGCGTTGTTATTGAACGTGGCGCTGGTGTTAAAGCTGCGTATATTGACAGTGCTTATGAACAAGTTGGCGCAGCCATTACGGATGATGCATATACAGGTAGCCAAATTATTTTGAAAGTACGTGCCCCAAGTGGTAACGAAATTCAAAAACTTGCGGCGAATACGGCTGTTATTGCAATGTTTGACCCTTACCGAAATTCAGAATTAGATCAATTTGCTGCTCAGCAAGTGTCTGCTTTTGCTTTAGAGTTACTTCCACGTACACTTTCACGTGCACAAAACATGGATGTACTTTCTTCTCAAGCAAACTTGGCAGGTTATAAATCTGTATTGTTGGCTGCGGCTGAATATCAACGTATGTTCCCGATGTTAATGACGGCTGCGGGTACTGTAAAACCTGCGCGTGTTGTGATCATGGGTGTTGGTGTTGCGGGTCTTCAAGCGATTGCGACTGCAAAACGTTTGGGTGCAATCGTTGAAGCGACTGATTTACGTCCAACCGCTAAAGAGCAAGTTGAGTCTTTAGGTGGTAAATGGTTAGACGTACCGATGTCTGATGAAGAAAAGCAAAAAGCTGCCGACGCTGCCAAGAATGGTTATGGTTGGATGCCGGGTGAGCAATACATTCAAGATCAAGCTGCGATTGTGGATAAAGCGGTATCAAATGCAGATATCGTGATCACAACTGCTTTGCTTCCTGGTCGTAATGCGCCGCGTTTAATTAAAGCTGAAACCGTTGCCAAAATGAAACCGGGTTCTGTCATTTTAGATATGGCAGTTGAAACGGGTGGTAACGTTGAAGGTTCTAAAGAAGGCGAAACAGTAACAACTGAAAATGGCGTGAAAATTTTGGGCATCCCAAATATTCCGGGCACAGTTGCAACTGAAGCATCTGCATTGTATGCACGTAACGTATTTAACTTCCTTGAGACATTGTTTGACAAAGACAAAGCCTTTGCGATCAATCAAGAAGATGAAATCCAAAAAGCGTTACTCGTGACACATGGCGGTCAAGTACTGCTCAAGCGTGGTTAAGGAGAGTTCTCATGGTTGAAACGATTACAATTTTCGTCCTTGCCATCTTCGTAGGTTATTACGTTGTTTGGGGTGTAACGCCAGCGTTACATACGCCATTGATGGCTGTAACAAACGCATTGTCTTCAATTATTGTTGTTGGTGCAATGATTCAAACCGTCGGTTTGCCATTTATTGGGATTGAGGGTTCGGTTTATTTTGAGACCATTAACCCGATTAGCATTTTAGGTGCAATCGCTGTGTTCCTTGCAAGTATTAACATTTTCGGTGGTTTCGCTGTAACGGCGCGCATGCTTGAAATGTTCAAACCTAAGCAAAAGAAAAAAGAGGGCGTGTGATGGAATTTATTCGAGACTATGCGGATTGGTTCTACCTGATTGGTGCTGTCCTCTTTATCTTAACTTTACGTGGTTTGTCAGGTCCTAAGACAGCGATTGCGGGTAGCCGTTACGGTATGATTGCGATGGCAATCGCGGTTGCAACGACATTCTTTGTGGCTGAAGGTCCAGTGGTTTGGATGATCGGTTTGGCAATGGTTGCTGGTGCAGCGATCGGGATTACCAAAGCGCGCGCAGTACCAATGACGCAAATGCCTGAAATGGTTGCATTGATGCACTCATTGGTCGGTTTAGCAGCAGTATTGATTGCGATTGCGACTGTATTAAAAGCGGCTCATTTTGGTCAGTTTGATGCAGCACAATTGACTTCTGTGAATGAAGCGATGTTGGCTGAAGGCTATACAGCATTTACTGGCTTTAGCAGTACCTATCGTTTTGAATTGTTCGTGGGCTGTTTTATTGGTGCGATTACTTTTACAGCATCTGTATTTGCTTACGGCAAACTCGCAGCAAAGAAATGGGCGAAAACCATTTCAGGTGCATGGGTAAAACCACTACAAGCTTTGTTATTTATCACGATGTTAGTTTTCGGTGGTGTGTACTTCGCTACAGATAGCTTGACTGCATTTTACATCATGACTGCATTTGCTTTGGCATTTGGTTGGATGTGGATTGCGCCAGTCGGCGGTGGTGATATGCCAGTTGTGGTATCGTTACTGAACTCATTCTCTGGTTGGGCGGCAGCAGGTATTGGTTTCACACTTGAAAACAATATGTTGATCGTTGCAGGTTCGCTTGTTGGTTCTTCTGGTGCGATTCTTTCTTACATCATGTGTAAGGCGATGAACCGTTCTATCATCAATGTATTATTTGGTGGTGCAATGGGTGGCGCAGCAGTTGCAGTTGACAAAGGTGAGCAAGTACAACGTAACTATCGTTCTGGTTCTGCTGATGATGCTGGCTTCTTGATGTCAAATGCGGACAGCGTTGTGATCGTGCCGGGTTATGGTATGGCGCAAGGTCGTGCACAGAATGCAGTTAAAGAATTGTGTGAAATCTTAAAAGAACAAGGTGTAAAAGTTCGTTTTGCGATTCACCCAGTTGCTGGTCGTATGCCTGGTCACATGAACGTATTGTTAGCTGAAGCTGATGTTGCGTATGAAGACATCTTAGAGATGGATGAGATTAACTCAGACTTCCCTGCAACTGATGTTGTTCTTGTTATCGGTGCAAATGACGTAGTTAACCCTGCGGCGAAAGATGATCCGACATCACCGATTTACGGTATGCCGATTCTTGAAGCACACAAAGCTCGTACGATTATGGTGATCAAGCGTTCTATGGCAACAGGTTATGCTGGTCTAGATAATGACTTGTTCTACAATGAAAAAACCATGATGGTCTTTGGTGATGCGAAGAAAGTGGTTGAAGACATGACTAAAGCAATCAATGGTGGTGGTCACTAATCTGACCTAAATCAAGATTGTAAAAGCCACCTTCGGGTGGCTTTTTTATTGCTGTTTTTTGATTAAAGATACTTTTCTACAAGGCTCATCGATTGCGCATACAGGTCACGGGCAAGTTGCTGGTTTTTAGCATGAGGTGAACGCCAATCTGGCATGTGTGCACTGACATAGTCTCCATTACGGTTTTCCCATTCATCGCCTATCGCCATTTGAGTAATGAGTTTGGCTGGAACAGAAGTGGGTACTAAACCAATTTTCATTACTTCATAAATGGGTTTCGGCAAATCGCGATAAATGTCAGAAGCGACACCACCTGGGTGTAGGGCGTTGTTGCTAATGGTACTATCTGCCATCTGCTCGGCTAATGCATTACTGAATAGTAAGTTGGCAAGTTTAGACTGACCATAATAGAACAATGGGTTGTAGAAACCCTCGGCACGAAATTTATTAGGTTTGATTGATCCAGCCCAATGTGCAATTGAAGCGAGATGGATAATTCGAGCTTTGGGTGCTTGCTGTAAAACTGGAATAAGTTTGTGCGTTAGCAGAAAATGACCAAGATAATTGACACCAAATTGTTGCTCAAAACCATTTTGTGTTAATTGTTTGGTCTTTGAAAATAGTCCAGCATTGTTAATTAGAACATCTAGGCTACCATAGCGATTGGCAATTTCATCTGCTGCTTTACGTGTATTTTCGAGGCTATTTAAATCAAGTGATACTAAGTCGACTTGACCTTGATCCAGTGCGCGGAGTTTGTCTTGTGCCGCTTGGGCTTTTTGCGGGTTGCGACAGGCTAAGATAACGTGCTGTCCTTGCTTAACTAATTGTTCAGCGGTGGAAAAACCAATACCCGTATTTGCACCAGTAATCAGAATCTTCACTTTGTTTACTCCAGTTATGACTTTTTATAGGTTGAGTGTTTAAGCATTTTTATAATACGTTAAATTTGACAATTTAGCATGTCAGGTTTTAAAAAAGGTATTTTGTTTTTGGGGGGCATGCAGAAATTAAAATAACTGGTAAGACTCAAAGTCAAAAAAAACCTGTCATAAAAATGACAGGTTTTTTTTGACTTCTTAAATTTATGCGACAGACTCAGGAGCGCGCCATAAACTTTCAAGGTCATAGAATTTACGAGCAGTAGGCAGCATGACGTGTACAACGACGAAACCTAGGTCAATTAAGATCCATTCAGCGTCTCGTTCACCTTCGACACCGATTGGGCGAAAACCTGCTTTACGTGCTTCATCAGCAACATTATCCGCGAGGGCTTTAACATGACGGGTTGAAGTGCCGCTGGCAATAACAATTGCATCAGCAACATTGCTAATAGAACTGACATCTAGTTCTAAAATATCTTTGGCTTTTACATCAGTAAGGGCTTCATGTACGACTTTTAAACAAGCCTGTACATCGGTGCTTGAAGTTTTGATTTTTAGGTCGTGAGAATTAGAAGCGCTGGGCGATGGTTCTAAATTCATAGAGGGTATATTTTCCTGACAATTGCTCATTGTCAAATATACCGTTTTTAACAAAAAAATTCAAACGTCAGCAGTAACAGTTTATGTATTCACATCATTGGAAAAATATTTCTTTTTCCATGCAAATGATTGATCTGAATGTGTTTCTGGTCTGTATTCGGCGGCAATTAGACCTTGATAATCACTTTGTAACAACCAGTCAAAGATTTGTTTATAAGGAATATTTCCAGTGTCAGGCTCATGGCGGCTCGGACAATCAGCAAATTGTATATGCCCAATATGATGAAGATTCTCTTGTAAACCCGCTAAAACATCTTCACCCATCATTGCCATGTGATAACAATCGTATTGCATTTTAAGTGCAGGATGGTTCACCGCCTCTAACATTTCTTGCGCTTGGGCAATATTTTGTATTAAAAAACGGGGCATATCTGTGCCATTGATCATTTCAAAAACAGGCTCAATATCATGCTCCGTGAGCATATGACATGCGAGCTTAAGATTGCTTGCCAGTGTGTTTAAGCAAGGCAATAAATCGGCATCTAAGGGTTGTTTGCCTGCGAGTATGTTTATGCGAGGCACATTCAATGCATTGGCATAGCTGATCGCAAGTTCAAGTGCTTGATAAAATGTCGTTTCTAATCCGGGAACACCTGCCAATCCATTACCACCTTGCATCAGGTCTCCAGCAGGGGCATTAATAAGACATAAAGAGAGGTTGTATTGGTCAAGTTGGGTTTTGATATCAAAAATTTCTAATTCATAGGGAAATTGAATTTCTACATGCTGAAAACCATGTGCATGTGCCAAAGCAAAACGTTCGATTAAAGGCACTTCAGTAAAAATCATCGATAAGTTGACTGCAAGATGGCTCATATTAACCTCCATGACGCGTTAATTATTGTTCTATATGTTGAATGATAGTAGCTAAATCATTCTCAGCAAAGCCATTTTGTTGGTGCGCTTGTAACTGTAGTAGGGCTTTTTGTGCAACAGGTATCTCTAGGTTAAAGCTTTGTGCGAGTTGTAACGCATTATTTAAATCTTTGGAAAGGGTTTGGACTTTCCACTGCACTGGTTCAAAGGTATGAGTCGCCATACGGGGAGCAAGTATTTGTAGCGGTTTAGAATCAGCAAATCCATCTGCAAGTGCAGGAGCGAGTAAAGTCGTATCCACACCTGCTTGGTCGGCCAGTGCAACGGCTTCAGCAATCAAGGTACTATTAGCGGCAACAATCAGTTGATTGCAAATCTTTGTTGCTTGTCCTGTTCCTGAATCGCCCATACGGGTTACGCGTTGTGATAGAACTTGATAGATTGGGTTCAGTTGTTCGATGGTCTTGGCAATTCCACCTGCAAAGATAACCAGTGTGCCTTGTTCCGCGCCCATCGTTCCACCCGAAACAGGGGAGTCGATCCATGTGACTTGTTGTTGTTGAGCAGATCGAGCTAATTCTTGGGTTACTGCTACCGATAAGCTAGAGAAATCGACAATGATTTGTTGTGGCTGTAGATAAGGTTGGATTTGAGCAAAGACACTTTGAACTGCTTTGTCGTCTGCCAAGCAGGTCAAAATCACGGGGTAGTCTGCAATCTGATCAAGTTCTAAAACGGTTGCACCTTGTTGAATCAGTGCCTCACAAGCATGTGGGCTGCGGTTCCAAACAGCAACTGAGTAGCCTGCTTGAAGGAGTCGGGCAGTCATGCGTGTACCCATTAAACCCATACCTAAGAAAGCAATTGGTGTTTGTTGATCGATTTGCATATAAAAACTCAATAACCTCATTATTTTTGATTTAAGATTTTTCACTGAAATATGATATCTGGAGACGCTATTTGTAGCTTATCTCTATATTAAGCTTTAAATAGCCGCTTAAATTGTGCGAAATCAAATTATTTTTGCGTAGGCGTTAGCCTTACTTTTGACTGGGCAAAAGTAACAAAACCTCTTTGTTGAGCTGACGGCACATCCTGAGCAATTTCAAAGCAACGCTTTGAATGCAGTGCAAAGCAGCTCAACGGCGGCATCCATGCTGCCCCACGATAGTGAATTATGGGGCAAACTGTATATTGAATTTAGCTTATTTATACTGACGCGGTAAGAATTCAACTTCAGGGTTCTTATCTTTCTTACGTGCAAGTGCGCTGTTTTTACCTAAAATCAGTTTAAGCTGCCACAGCTTTTCTAAACGTAACGCTTTTTGAGGTTGGTGTTGCATTGCATCTAATACGCGTTTGGCAGCCATCAATGCATCAGGTGAACGTTGTAGCATTTCTTGGGCAATGAGATTTGCCTTTGCTAATGGATCAGCGTCCAAATGCGTGACCAAGCCGATTTCTTTGGCATATTGCGCATCAAAAATACGTGCTGTTAGAGTCAATTCTTTTGCTAAATCAACGCCGATTAAACCCTTTAAAGAACGGGTTAAGCCCATATCAGGCACAAGCCCCCAACGACTTTCCATAATCGACATTTGTGTATTAGGTGTGGCAATACGAATGTCGGCAGCGAGTGCAAGTTGCATACCTGCGCCGAAACAATAGCCTTCAATTGCCGCGATAACGGGAATCGGTAAGTTTTGCCAAATTAAGAACGCTTTTTGAAAAAGGCTTTGTCCCGGTTTGATCAGTTCCCATGCCGCAAATACAGTATTTTTAGGATTATTTAGATCAGAAAGATCAATACCAGCACTGAAGACTTGTGCTTCGCCAGTTAAAATGACACAGCGAATAGAGCGATCTTTTTCAATTTTTTTGGCAGTTGCGACAAGTTCCTTTAACAACGCAAAACTCATTGCATTGCGTTTATCTGGACGGTTGAGGTAAACCGTTGCAATTCCATTGTTCTTTTCAACGCGTAAAACGGCCATCTGTCATACTCTTATTGTGTTTGATGATCGGCAGCATAGCATGAGTTTTTAAGATGAAACATGACACAACAGTCACCTTAACCGTCATTTAAATTAAGGATTAAATTTGCTGATTGTCTAACTTGTTCAATTGCAAAGTTGAGTTCATTAAAACGATGATTGGTTTCTCGAGTAAAACTTTCATCTGCTTTGCGACGTTCTTTACGCAGTGTCGAAACAAACTGTTCAAATTCACCTGCCACCCGTTGTAAGGTTGGTGTACCGACATAGCGCGTAGCACCATATAGACGGTGCAACACGTGTTCAAGTTGTGGGAAATCTTCCACCTCAATCAGTTGTTGCATTTCTGTCAATTCGGTATCAAAACTATCGACTAACATACGCAATAAGTCTTGGGCCAAATCTTCTTTATTGGCAGCCAGTTGAATGCTTTGTTGCCAATTTAAAATTTGCGGATCAATTGATTCTACAGGGCGTTTGGTTTCACTATTTACAGGTTGAGAGCTAAAATTATTCTTGGTCCACTGCGTCAAGATTTGAATGATTTGCTCCATTTGAATCGGCTTGGTGACATAGTCATTCATACCAACTTTGAGGAGTTTTTGTTTTTCATCTGCCAGCGCATGTGCAGTCAGTGCAATGATCGGCAGTTGCATACCTGAATCTAAAGTTGACTCTAATGAGCGAATCGCACGAGTGGTATCAATACCTGACATCACAGGCATTTGGATATCCATAAAGACCAGATCGAAAGGTGGCGATTTTTGTTCTATACGCTCTTGAATGATATCAATAGCTTTTTGCCCACTCAGTGCTTTGGTGGTGGTGACATTCAGTTCACCTAATAGCGCTTCAAGTACGATCAAGTTCGGTAAATGGTCATCTACAGCTAAGATGTGTAAGCCTTGACCATTAAAATCCTCTGGTTCTTGCTCAAAAATAGGTTGATTGCCTAACAGTTGAATCAGTTCACGACGGCTGAGTGGTTGGTAAATTGGTCGAGCACGATACTCATTCAACATGGTGGGATCGAGACTCATCTGATAGCCGTAAACAGCGAGATTGCCATGATAGCGTTGACGAATTTCTTTGAGTAACGCTTCGGTATCACCACTGTGATCGACAATCAGCCAAGTATTTTCTTGCTGATTTAGGTGATTGAGTCGACTAAATAAATCTAAAATCGACTGCGTTTCGATATGATCAACATGATAATTTTCGAGATATAAGCGAAGTACACTGGCTGTCGCAGGGTGTGCAAGATAAGACACCACTTGTAAATGGTCAAATCGAGGATGTTCGATTATGGCATCTTGTTCCTCTACTTTAAATGAAGCGGTAAACCAGAATGTTGAGCCTTTTTCAGTCGGTGCGCGTTCTTGGTTGTCTTCAAAGCCGATTTGTCCTCGCATCAAATGCACCAGTTGTTTGGAGATGGCTAAGCCTAGTCCTGTACCGCCAAATTGACGTGTGACCGACGCATCGCCTTGCGAGAAGGACTCAAACAATCTCTTGCGATCTGTGCCGCTTAAACCAATCCCACTGTCTTGCACGCTAAAATGTAATAGACACTGTCCAATCTCATCATCTTCCATACGCACACGAACGATGATTTCACCATCAGGTGTGAATTTAATCGCATTAGAAATGAGGTTGGTTAGGATCTGCTTAAAGCGTAAGGCATCACCGACTACATGTTGTGGGATATTATCCGCATAATAAAATGCCATATTAATATGTTTTTGTGCGGCCAAGGGAGACAGCATATCCATCACATCAAAGATGGCTTCTTCTAGGTCAAAGGGTGCAGTTTCAAGCTCTAATTTCCCAGCGTCAATTTTAGAAAAATCAAGAACGTCGTTGATAAGCGCTAGAAGATGTGCCGATGATTTACGAATGGTTTGTAGGTATAAATTCTGTTCGTTGCTTAAGTTCTGCTGACGTAGCAACAAGTGAATAAATCCATCAATACTATTCAGTGGTGTTCTTAACTCGTGGCTGATATTGGCGAGAAAGACTGATTTCGATTGGTTCGATGAAATAGCTTGGTCACGTGCCTGACGATAGGTAATGTTTTGAACTTCTAAAGTGTCCAGTGTTCGGCGTAAGTCTTCTTCAGTTTGTTCGGTATGTTCTTTTAATTCTAAGAAACTGAAGTGTAAGCGCTTGACCACATTAGCAATGTCGCGTTGTAGTAATCGCAGTTCACCTGTACTGTTGACCACAATATGCTGATCCAATGTATCGGCATTGAGGCGTTGCATTTGCATACGGATCTCGTATAAAGGTGCCAGCCAACGACGAGAAAAAACATTTAAGCAAAACAATAAAATTAAGAGTGTTAACAGTCCTGTCGCAACCAGTGATAATAAAATCTTATAGCGAGCGAGTTCGAGTGAGTGGTTGTTCAACTCAATCATTAACCACACTGAATTGGGGTTGCTGTTATCCAGTCTTACACCATAAATATTATTATCATTATGTGGAATAGGACCAAAAAAATGACTATTTTTAGGAAAGTTTGGCCAGAAGCGATTATTTTGATAGCCAACAGTTAAGTAAGTTTGTCCTTTATTGTCAATCAACACTGCGCGTTGTAAGTTTTTTTCATCAAACATCTTCTGCATGAGGTTTTGAGCGCGATCGTACTGATCAGGATGTTCTTGTATGAGATGAAATAGCTCAGTCGAGGTCTGATGGTAACGCGCCAAAATGGCAGATGCTTCCGCATTTTGTTGTTGTTTGGCGGCATTGGTTGTTTCAGATAAAACCCAAATGATTCCCACACCTGTCAAAATCGCGATCGGAACGAAAATGAGTGCGATCAGTTGTCCGTAAGCATGATTGAGCCGTAAACGTTTGGAGATGGCTTTATTGAAATTTGACATAGTTGGGGCAGATTTATCATTCTGCAAAATATCTTAGCACGCTTTACATCGCGTGAGCGTTTAGCGGTCAATAAAAAGCAGCGTGAAAAGGTGCAGTTTCTCTGTTTTTTTCATACAATAGTCGCCACATTGATATCGGTGTCGATCATGACGAACATGCAAACTGATTTTTTAGCAAATGAATTTTTACTCGATGATTATGTTGGTAAAACTCCTTTAGTGCGTTTACAGCGGTTAGCAAGTCATACTCAGGCCACGGTATTAGCCAAATTAGAAGGCAATAACCCTGCCGGATCAGTCAAAGATCGTCCTGCATACAATATGATTATCCAAGCCGAAAAGCGCGGACAAATCCAGCCAGGTGATACTTTAATTGAAGCAACCAGTGGAAATACAGGGATTGCGTTAGCGATGGTCGCAGCCATGCGCGGCTATAACATGAAGCTGATCATGCCGAACAACATGAGCCAAGAACGAAAAGATGCCATGTCGGCGTATGGGGCTGAGTTAATTGAAGTGACACAGCAACAAGGTATGGAAGGCGCACGTGACTTGGCATTGCAGATGCAAGCACAGGGTCAAGGCTTTGTACTCAATCAGTTTGGCAATCCTGACAATGTAGAAGCACACTATCTCACCACTGGCCCTGAAATCTGGAAGCAAACTGCTGGAAAAATCACGCATTTTGTCAGTTCGATGGGAACCACAGGCACGATTATGGGTGTCTCAAAGTATTTAAAAGAACAAAACCCTGAGATTCAAATTATTGGTCTACAACCTTCAGATGGATCGAGCATTGCGGGTATTCGTCGTTGGCCGCAAGAATATTTACCTACCATTTACGATGCCAGTCGTGTCGATCGTATTATGGATATTCCACAGATCGAAGCGGAAAGAACCATGCGTAAACTTGCTCGTAAGGAAGGAATTAGCGCAGGTACATCTTCGGGCGGCGCTGTTTGGGCTTCGCTCAAAATCGCAGAAGAGAATCCAGATGCCGTGATTGTTTGTATTATCTGCGACCGAGGTGATCGTTACTTGTCGACTGGATTGTTTTCAGTGCAAGATGAAGACCAAGCCTAACTGAATTGTATTGAATGATGAGCTTACGTTTTCCGATTTTAGTTTTTGATATTGAAACACTGACTGATTTAAAAGCTGGTGCTCATCTGTATCACCTTGATTTGCCTGAAGCCGATGTGGAGCAGGCACTGACCAAGATTCGCCGTCAAGAGTCTGGTATGGACTTTCAGCGTTTGCCTTTACATGAAATTGTGTGTATCTCAGGCTTATGGATTGATGAAAAAGGTTTTAGACTGTTTTCATTTAGTCGGGAACAGAACTCTGAAGCGGAAATGTTGACTAAGTTTTTATCTATTTTTGATAAAAAACAGCCAACTTTGGTTAGTTGGAATGGTTCACAATTTGACTTGCCGGTGATTTTATTCCGTGCCATGTACCATGGACTTACGGCACCGAGTTTGTTTGATCAAGGTGAAATTGATAACCAAAAGCGCTTTAATAATTACCAGAACCGTTACCATCATCGTCATGTTGATTTGATGGATGTCATGGCCATGTTTAATGGTCGTAATTTCCAAAAATTGGATGATATTGCGTGTCTTCTTGGTTTCCCTGGAAAGCGTGGCGAGTCTGGTTATCATGTGCCTGAATATGTCCGTACTGAGCAATGGTTAAAACTGACCAGTTATTGTGAAGGCGATGTTCTAAATACATGGTTGGTGTATTTACGTTGGTTACTGTTAAAAGGGCAGCTAAATCAACAAGATCATCAACAGATGATTCAGTCAACAGTTGAATATTTACAAACGCAAACGCAACAATCAGATTTTTTACAGGTATGGCAGCGAACATCGCAATATACTGTATTCACCGCACACACTTTTGCGCCCCAAAATTAGGTTCATCTTTTGAAACATAAAGCGAAACAGCGTCCAGCCCAAAGTCCTATTTATACCTTTCAAGTCGAAGCTTTTTCGCATGAGGGGCGAGGGATTGCACATTATGGAACGCATGCAGATCATCCGAAAGAAAAGCAGGGTAAAAAAGTTTTTATTCGTAATGCTTTAGTCGGTGAGACTGTACGAGCAAGAATTACCCATCAGACTACTCGTCTAGAAGAAGCTGAAATGCTGACACTTGAGAGTGAGGCAGCAGAGCAGAGAATTGAGCCGATTTGTCCACATTATGGGGTGTGTGGTGGTTGTAGCTTACAACATATCCATCCTGATGAGCAGATTCGACTAAAGCAAAATGTGTTGCAGTCCCATCTACAACATTTTGCGGGCTTACAACCTGAACAGTGGCTCGATCCTATTCGCTCGGTAAAAATGGATTATCGACGTCGCGCTAGGATTGGTGTTCGCTATATCGCTAGGCAAGACCGCCTCGTGATGGGCTTTCGGGAACATCATAGTAATCATTTAACTGCGATTCAGCAGTGTAATGTGCTGGAGCAAACTTTATCTGCCACATTACCTGAGCTGAGAAAGCTACTGGAAAATTTAACTGCTAAAGCCCAGATTGGACACATCGAGTTGGCAATGGGGGATACAGATGTTGCATTGTTAATTCGTCACTTGGACGAATTAAATGTGTCGGATGTCAACCAATTACGTCAATTCGCGCTAGACAAGCAATGGCAGTTGTACTTACAACCCAAAGGGCCAGACAGTGTACATCGCGTGGATGACCCGCGAGCACCGATGCGTTTGCATTACCGTTTAGACGAGTTTGACGTCAATTTCGCATTCTCACCGTTAGATTTTACACAGGTAAATGGCGCTATAAATGCTAAAATGGTTCAATTGGCATGTGAATTGCTAGAATTACAACCAGGGGAAAGGGTACTTGATCTATTTTGTGGATTAGGCAACTTCTCTCTTCCTTTAGCGCGTTGTGTTGGTGAGGCAGGTCAAGTGGTGGGTGTTGAAGCAAGTGATGAAATGGTACAACGAGCGACGGAGAATGCAAAAGCAAACGAGCTGGCTCATGCCGTATTCTTTTCACAAGATTTAACAAAAGACTTTTCGCATCATTCTTGGGCAAAACAAGGATTTGATGCATTATTGATTGATCCTCCTAGATCGGGTGCATTTGAGGTGATGCAGTATGTACCGAAGTTTGGAGCAAAAAGAATCGTTTATGTTTCATGTAATCCTTCAACACTGGCAAGGGATGCGGGTGTATTGGCACAATATGGTTATCAGCTTAGGAAAGCTGCAGTAATGGATATGTTTACCCATACTGAACATGTTGAATCTATTGCCTTATTTGAAAAAAATGAGTTTGATAAAATCTAAGAGATAAACGATTAGAAAATGAGTTATATATCCAGAGGAGAATGGTATGGTCACAGTACGTGAACAGTTACCTGGACGATTCCAAGAATTGTCTGAGGAAGCGACTGTAGAACATGCCGCTGAAGCGCAAAGTAGTCTAGTTTCTTGGCTAGATCGAGTGTGCGATATCTTGGATAGGGATGAGCTGAAACAACTACAAAAAGTTGCAGAGCTTACCTTAGCAAAAGAGTTAGAAACTACGGTTAATCATCATACCAATACCTTTAGTACAGGGATTGGTATGGCAGATATTCTAGCGCATTTACATGTAGATGAAGATACGTTGTCAGCGGCAGTATTATATCGAAGTGTACGTGAAGGATTGATCACACTTGAGGATATTCAGCGTGAGTTTGGTGAGCAAGTTTTAGGTCTCGTCAAAGGTACACTTGCGATGGGTAAACTGTCTGAGTTGATTGAAAAAAATAAGCGCCTAGAAGATCATTTTAATAATAACCAACGTGAACATTTAAACGGCATATATAAGATGCTCATCTCAGTGACAGAGGATGTGCGTGTTGTATTAATCAAATTGGCAGAACGTACTTATGCATTGCGTGAGTTAGCAAATGCAAGTAAAGAGCGTCAAGAACGTGTCGCTCGTGAAATCTTAACCATCTACTCTCCGTTGGCACATCGCTTAGGGATTGCACAACTGAAATGGGAGTTGGAAGACCTTGCCTTTCGTTATTTAGCACCTGAACGTTATAAAGAAATTGCATCTTTACTGAATGAAAAACGTTTGGAGCGAGAGCAGTATATTCAATTTGTGATTGACAAGCTTAAGACTGAATTGAGTGTATATGATATTGATGCTGAAATTACAGGGCGAGTGAAGCACATTTATTCGATTTATCGAAAAATGAAAAGTAAGAATCTCAGCTTCGATCAGCTCTATGATATACGGGCAGTGCGTGTATTATTGAAAAGCGTACCCGATTGTTACCATGCCTTAGGAATTGTGCATCAGTTGTGGCGGCATATTCCTAATCAGTTTGATGACTATGTTACCAATCCGAAAGCCAATGGTTACCGCTCTTTGCATACGGCAGTCATTGCAGAGAATAAATCTCTAGAAGTGCAAATTCGTACTTTCGAGATGCATGAAGAAGCTGAACTCGGAGTTTGCTCGCACTTTAACTATAAAGAAGGTGCAAAAAATACCGATCACTCCTTTAATGATCGTTTGCATTCCTTGCGTGCAGTACTTGAGCATTATCAGGAACGTACTGAAACTACACCACATGGCGAAGATGATGAGTCAAATGGTATAGATCAGATTCAAGATTTTGAGAATTTTGAAAAGATTTATGTGTTTAGTCGTGATGGTGATATTAAAGAATTGGCACGCGGTTCAACGGTTCTTGACTTTGCATACCATGTGCATACCGAGGTGGGGAACAAATGCTATGCCGCACGGGTAAATCAGCGGTATGTGCCATTAACCTATACCTTAAAAACGGGTGAACAGGTTGAGATCTTAACCAAGAAAGATCGGGAACCAAACCGTGATTGGCTGGTAAATTCCTTAGGTTATATCAAAACTTCGCGCGCACGAGACAAGCTACGTCACTGGTTTAGGCAACAAGATCGTAGTAAGAATATTGAAGTGGGTCGAGAGCTGTTGAATAAGGAGCTCGCGCGGCTGGCTATTCACCCGAAAAGTATTGATTTAAAGGATTATTCATCTCATTTTAATCTAAAATCTGGTGATGATATTTTGGTGGCATTAGTCAGTGGGGACATTAGTCTGCATGCGCTGATTAACCAAGTGAATCGTCAGATGCATTTGGATCAAGATGAGCCTGAGTTGGTGTTGAAGCCAGCATTGAATCCGCGTGCCAGCCATACTTTATCTGCACATGGGATCTTGATTGATGGTTTGGATAATGTGGAACTACACATTGCTCAATGTTGTCAGCCTGTTCATGGTGAGTCGATTGGCGGCTACATCACTTTAAATCGTGGTGTGAGCATTCATAAGGTCGCTTGTACGGATTATATACGGATGACAGGGCTAGAGCCTGAGCGTGCAGTAGAAGCAGATTGGGAAATGCAGCCGACCCGCGGTCAGAGTGTGCAGATCGTGGTTGAGGCGTATGATCGTCGTGGTTTGCTTAAAGATTTAACCCAAGTGATCTTTTCTGATCAAATCAATATTCGTCAGGTTAATACCATTTCCGAATCAGACGGTATTGCCAATATGAAGTTGCTAATTGAAGTTAAAGGTTTAGCACAACTCTCTCGTTTATTGGCTCGCTTAGAGCAACAACCGGGGATTATTAGTGCAAGACGTTTGGTTCAAGGCAGTTAAATATTGTTGAATCATAATAAAACCCGCTTAGGCGGGTTTTATTATATCTGTGATCAATAAATATGAATGTTCAGATAAATCTGAACATAATATTTATATTAGATTTTACATTTTTTGCTTTTTTGATAAGTGGCAATATTATCAATATTGGTTTGAGCCTTCGCTTTAACTGCTTCTTGAACAGAAAGGTTGTTGACATCAGAAGTATCGTCTTCACCTGCAATATTATTTGCAATTTGACTTGCTTTCGCTGTTTTCTCAGAGTTACCTCCAAATGCAGCTAATGCACCACCCGCAACGCCAGCCCATTTGCTAATTGCTTTACCAGGTGCTTGAGCGTTGGCGTTAATGTTGGCAATATTTTTTTCAGCTGCAGCGAGTTCACGTTTCGCATTGGCTTGCTCAACAGAAAGCGTTGGGCAGTCCATCGCTCTTAATTCAGTCGTTGAGAAAGGTTTACCCTCAGTTGCTGCAAAAGTTGAAAAAGAAAGGGCTGCAGCAGCAGTTAAAACTAATAATTTTTTCATATTATAAACACTTTAAAAGGTTTTCGGTTAAATGACCAAGATATGTTTGGCGGGTGGATTCTATTTAATTTGTTTTTAAATGTCACTATTTTTTAATACTTTTTTTAAAGAATTGTCTGTCTACATTATTATTTAACTTAATTTTAGTTATATTGATTGTGTTTTTAATAAAGAGTTTTTATTTTATGTTATTGATTTTTATAATTTATTTTATTTTTTATTTGTGGTTGTGTGATATATTTTATATTCCTTGAAATTATGAAAATTTGTTCTTCTTTGATCGCATTTTATTTGAAAACTGAGTTTTATGTGAAATTTCAACCAAATATGGGTGGGGTTATGGAAAACGTCCACCCTATATTTTATTTGAGGATAATGCTGCGATTAAAATGATTTATTTTGTCTGGATAATAATAAATTGCTGAGCCGATTTAAAAATTGTGGACTAATACTAGATAGTTGATACATGAGTTTTGATTTCATTCCTACTGGAGTATGTGTTGGGAGGAGGAGATGGTTTTTTTGTAGTGCTAAATTAAATACCTGTTTAGCTACATCGGTTGGAGTTAAATCAACGCCGATATTTTGAATACTTGCTGCATCCATATTTTTAATCATATCGGTTTTTACAAATAAAGGCATAACATCTAACACGCGAATATTATATTTTTGCCATTCTACATCGAGTGCTTCTGTTAAACCGCGCACTGCAAACTTGTTGGCAGAATAGGATGCTAAATCCGCTTGACCATAAATTGCTGACGCTGAAGAGAGATTAATCACACGAGCAAAACTGGCATTTTTAAGATATGGAAAAGCAGTATGACAGCCGTTTAAAACCCCTTTGATATTAATATCCATTGTACGCTGGTGTGATTGAATTGAAGTCTGTTCAAATGCACCAGAATATAAAATTCCAGCATTATTGATTAAAATATTGAGTTCACCTGCCCAGTGTTGAAACTCTTGTAGCGCGATTTGCCATTGCTGATCATTGCTCACATCTAGGTATCCGGCTTTAGCATTTTCCCCAAGTTCTTGAGCTAAAGTTTGGGCCTGTTGTTCATTGATATCATAGATTCCGACTCTGAAGCCTTTTTGATGAAAAAGTCGAGCGATTTCCGCCCCGATTCCTTGGGCTGCTCCAGTGATAAAAACGCTATATTGCATGGCTTTCCTTTATATTGATATTTCTTGAGTGGGTGTATATTACGCATAAGCTGTTTTATGCTGCAACAATTTGGCTTTATCGGGTTTGGGAGATCATCATGGAAAAGTTATTAGAAATCATGCAACAGTTACGAGAAAAATGTCCATGGGATCAACAACAAACACCAAGCAGTTTGACTCGCTATGCTATTGAAGAGGCTTATGAGGTTGAAGCTGCGATCCGAGCGGGGGATTTAGATGAAATTCGTAATGAGCTTGGAGACTTGTTACTCCAAGTCGTATTTCAAGCACAGATGTTTAGTGAGCAAGGCGCATTTGATTTCCAAGATATTGTGAATGCGATCAGTGAGAAACTCATTCGCCGTCATCCTCATGTATTTCAAGCTGAGAAATTTCAAAATCTAAGTTCCGAACAAGTCAGTGCATTATGGAAACAAATTAAGCAGCAAGAGAAACAGGGTAAAGCTCAGTCGCGTTTAGACGAGATCAAACATGCACCTGCACTGGTGCAGGCTCATGAAATCCAGCACAAAGCAGCACAACTCGGTTTTGATTTTGAAACGATTGAAGATGCTTATGCAAAACTTGATGAGGAATTGGCAGAGTTACAGCAAGCGATAAAAAACCAAAAAGCCGATGAAATAGAAGAAGAGTTTGGTGATTGTCTATTTTCTTTGATCAATGTAGGACGTAAACTAGGGCTGTCAAGTGAGAGGGCATTGTTGGCAACGATTCATAAATTTAGACATCGCTTTGCTTTTATTGAACAACAAGCACAACGACAACAGAAAGACTTGCAAGAAATGAGTTTGGCAGAAATGGATGAACTATGGGAGCAAGCAAAACGACAATTAAAACCTCAGGGGATCTTCGATGAATTTGCCGCAACCCAGCAGCAAACATAATATTTTTTTGTGCATATTTTTATGCTTGGGTTTCTTACCGAGTATTCATGCACAGCAGTTTGATCAATCCTATGAAAAATGGAAAGCGCAGCAGCAAATACGTGATCAACAATTGGCGAATCAGCCTAACAATAATTATTATCTTTCGCGACCGACACATCAACATAGTACCAAGCAGGTTTCATCTTCTGTAAATATTCGTGGTGATAAAATTAGTTTAAATCAAGCGAACTTACAGCAGTTGCAAACCTTAGATGGTGTCGGGGAGAAAAAGGCCCAAGCTATTGTTGAGTATCGTCAAAAGAATGGTGGTTTTAAAATGGTTGATGAACTTATGAATGTAAAAGGAATAGGGTCAAAGTTACTTGAGAAGAATAAAGCAAGACTGATACTTTAAAGTGGATTTTGGGATGAAATCACGCATTAAACACATCGATCTGCTGAATCTTCAACAGAATAAATTGCCCTTTGTGTGTGTTAGAGCTATGATTAGCGACAAATTGTTATTTACGTCCTGACGTAGGAGACAGTGTCTTTTGCAAACTTTGCGTGCGTCAAAATGTGGGTTATCCACAACTCAACTTCCTTCCTCCATATTAGATGTGATTGATAGCCTGACGAAAGCTGGCTATGCGGCATATATTGTGGGTGGTGGTGTTCGCGACTTAATGTTAGGTCTTAATCCTAAGGATTTCGATGCAGTTACGGATGCGACACCAGCTCAAGTGAAAGAAGTTTTTGGTCGACGTTGCCGGATTATTGGGCGACGTTTCGAATTAGCACATGTTTATTCTGGTCGCGAACTCATTGAGGTTGCGACTTTCCGTGCCCCCCCTAAAAAAGCAGTCACCAGTGCATCTGGTATGATTCTTCGTGATAATAATTGGGGAACGATTGAGCAGGATTTCGCACGTCGAGATTTCTCAATCAACACTTTGTATTATCAGCCTCGTCAAGGCATTGTGCTGGATTTTTGCAATGCTGTTGAAGATGTAAAGTCACGTACATTACGTTTTCTCGGTGAACCTGCACAACGTTTTGAAGAAGATCCAGTGCGTATGTTGCGAGCTTTACGCTTTGCGGCGAAACTGAATTTTCAAATTGATCAATCTATTCTCGATGTATTTAATCCAGACATGACGCAGCTATTGCGTGATGTTTCGCCACATCGTTTATATGATGAATCGCAAAAGCTCTTTACCATGGGACACTTAACACGTGTGTTACCGATGTTGATTGATTTTGGGGTGTGGAAGCAGTTATTTGCTGAAATTCCACCAAATATCACCGCATTTATAGAGCGTGCAGCCCGAAATACTGATCAACGGATTCAAATTGGTAAAACCATTAATCCTGCATTCTTTTATGCAGTATTGTTATGGAAACCATTTATAGAGCGTTGTGATTTTTATTTGAATAAAGGGATTGTTCCTGCTGAAGCACGTGCTCAAGCTGGACTTGATGTATTGAAGCGTCAAGCAACCCGTACCATTATTCCACGCTTTGCTGAAACTTTTATCCGTGAAGTTTGGGAAATGCAAACGCGTTTGTTGAATCCAAAACCACAGCAAATAGAAGCTTTGGCTGGACATGCAAGGTTCCGTGCTGGATTCGATTTCTTGTTACTTCGTGAGAAATCTGGTGATACCCAAACTGAAGGTATGGGTGTTTGGTGGGAAAACTACCAAGAAATGTCGGTTGATCAAAAAGAAGCGGCAATTCGTCAGTACAATCGTCAGCGCACTCGAACTCGTCGCAAGGTTGCTGATGCGGATGAAGCTAAAGTGAGTGAAATAGAGCCTTTAGTGAATGAACCAGAACCAAGAAATCGTCGTGCTAAAAAAGAGCGGGTGAGAACAACTGAATCTGCGAATCGTTTTATTGAAAAAGCAACGATGGATCCTCATCAGATTCATGCGGATCATCCGATTCTCAAGCGTAAGCGTGTTCAACGTGATTTAAGTCAAGTGGTATTTGGACCAACGCAATGACAATTCGCACTTTTATTGGTCTTGGAAGTAATTTAGGAGATTCGCAGCAGATTTTAAATGAAGCTGTTGCGAAACTTGAGACTTTAGGCTCTGTAAAGGTTTCCAAGCTCTATCAAAGCCCACCGATGGGACCTCAAGATCAACCTAATTTCTTAAACGCGGTTGTTCAACTGGATACCACACTTGCGCCTCTAGCTTTATTAGATCAATTACAACACTTTGAGCAAGAAGCAGGGCGTGTACGTTTACGTCGTTGGGGCGAACGTACCCTTGACCTAGATTTGTTGATCTATGGTCAGGAACAAATTCACAATGAACGTTTGACTGTGCCTCATATTGGCCTTCTTGAGCGTGATTTTGTGATTATCCCTTTATTAGATTTAGATGCTCATTTACAGTTAAATGGTCATTCGTTAAAAGATTTAGAACTGGTACAGCAAGCAAACTTGACTGTAGTTGCAAATCAGTCTTGGGCAACCGCTTAAGATTATTTTGTTCTGGAAATGCCTGTAGAGGACATCATCATGATTAGTCTAAGTGACTTAAGAAAGTTTAAAGCCGAAGGACGCAAGTTTTCTTGCCTAACTTGTTACGATGCAAGTATGGCGAAAGCAATGGAACTGGCTGAAATTGATACGATTTTAATCGGTGATTCTCTCGGAATGGCGATTCAGGGAAGAGATTCAACACTTCCTGTCACGGTTGAAGATATGGCTTATCATACAGCCGCTGTGCGCCGTGGTAATGCTCATGCCCTCATTATGACGGACTTACCCTTCATGAGCTATGCGACACTTGAAGATGGTTTGAAAAATGCCAAAGCGGTCATGCAAGTTGGCGCGCAAATGATCAAGATTGAAGGTGGTGCTTGGCTGAGTGAGTTGGTTCAGGTTTTGACCCGTAATGGCGTTCCTGTTTGTGTGCACTTGGGTTTAACACCGCAATCCGTCCACGTGTTTGGGGGGTATAAGCTTCAGGCAAGAACACGTGAAGCAGCAGATCAACTGATTGCTGACTGCCAAGCGGTTGTGGATGCCGGTGCTGCTGTTTTACTGCTTGAATGTGTGCCAGCTCAACTCGGTAAAGAAATTGCTGAATTATTCCCGAATACACCTGTAATTGGCATTGGTGCAGGAAATGAAACCGATGGACAAGTTCTCGTTGCACAAGATATGTTGGGCTTAACTTTTGGACGTGTTGCGCGTTTTGTACGTAATTTCATGAAAGAGCAGGCCGGTGAAACTGCAATTTTAGATGCATTTAAAGCGTATCATGCAGCCGTTCAAGATCAGTCTTTCCCAGCAAAAGAACATACTTTCCAAGTTGAGCTTTGATTCATGAAAACAGAAACAACCATACAAGGCTTAACTGCGTCACTTGCACCTGCGCGTACTGCAAAAAAAATGATTGGTTTTGTACCTACAATGGGAAATTTGCACGAAGGTCATTTGACTTTAGTGCGTGCTGCAAAAAAGATCTGCGATGTGGTGGTGGTTAGTATTTTCGTCAATCCTATTCAGTTTGGTGTAGGCGAAGATTTTGATAGCTATCCTCGTACTTTAGAGCAAGATAGTCGGCTATTGGCTGATGTGGGTTGCGATATTATTTTTGCGCCTTCTGTCGAGCAAATGTATGGCAAGCACCCTCGTTTAACAAATATCAGTGTAGCTCAAATTACTGATGATTTGTGTGGTCAGTCACGTCCAGGACACTTTGACGGGGTTGCTGTTGTTGTTACTAAGTTATTCAATATTGTACAACCTGACTACGCCTTCTTTGGTGAAAAAGACTATCAACAGTTGGCTGTGATTCGTCAATTGGTTCAAGACTTGAACATGCCACTTGAAGTCATTGGTGTGCCGATTGTGCGCGCTGAAGATGGTTTGGCATTAAGCTCACGCAATGGATATTTGTCTGAACAACAACGAGCTGTTGCACCTACAATTTATCAATCGTTAAAACAAGCTGAGCAACAATTGCATGAGGGACAAGCACTTTCCCAAGTGTTAGCAAATGTCTCTGCTCAATTGACACACGCAGGGTTCATTGTGGATTATGTGGAAGCTCGGCAAACCAACTTGCAACCTATAGAACGATTTGACCAAGATTTGGTTTTATTTATTGCTGCAAAACTAGGTGCAACACGTTTGATTGATAATTTACAAATACATTTTAAAACTTAGAACTTGAAAAATAAAAAGGGCAAAATGCCATGAAGCGTATTCTTATCGTCACAGGACAATCTGGCTCAGGGAAATCCTCTGCATTACAAGTGCTCGAAGATCTGGGATATTATTGTATAGATAACTTACCTTTGGCATTGTTGCCTGAAATAGTGGCAAAACTGGATCGTGAAAATAATCTGGAACAACTTGCTTTAGGTGTCGATGTTCGAAGTACTCGTGCAGATATGCAAGAGTTCGATCAAGTTTTCGACCAATTACAAAAACATGGTTCAGTGGATATTATTTACTTAACCACGCAAGATCAAAATTTGATTGCGCGTTTTAGTGCGTCACGAAGACCACATCCTTTGGCGAATCGTTTTAATAGCCTGTTGCAATGTATACAGGAAGAAAAACAGTTACTGATTCCGATACAATTTCGATCAAATGTACATATTGATACCACGGATAAAAGTGTCCATGATTTAAAGCATATTTTGTTGTCCAAACTTGGACAGTCGAATAATTTGATTGTTATTTTGCAATCCTTTGGTTATAAGCACGGTATCCCACTTGATGCTGATTATGTATTTGATGTACGTCATTTACCTAACCCGCATTGGGATTTAGAATTACGACGTTTTTCAGGCTTGGATGAGCCTGTACGTCGTTTCTTAGAAAGTAGTCAACAAACGGATGAAATGTTTGAAGATATTTATACTTTTTTAGAGAAATGGTTGCCTGCATTTGCAGAAGGACATCGCCACTATATGACCATTTCAGTGGGGTGTACTGGAGGGCAACATCGTTCAGTTTATATTGTGGATAGACTCAAACAAGCCCTTGAGGCAAAATGGGCTGTCCAAATCTTACATAGAGAAATGAAGCACTGGTCATGATAGACACAACAATTGATGTAATTAATAAACTCGGCTTACACGCACGCGCATCTGGTAAACTTATTGAAGTGACAACGAAGTTTCGTTCTTTTATTCAAATTGGTAAGGGCGATAAGTTGGTTGATGCAAAAAATATTATGTCGTTGTTGATGTTGGGTGCTGGTAAGGGCACCACATTAAGATTAGTCATCGAAGGTGTTGATGAAGAAAAGGCACTGGAAGAAATTCAATCGCTGTTCGCAGCAAAATTTTATGAGGCAGAGTAATAGTGTCACGTCGTACCCAGCAGCGTTATACCGATGAAGATTTCGAGTCATTAGAAGGGCGTGCAAGTAGAACTGAGCAAAAAAAAGCGGTACAGCGCATGGCCGCTTTGGGTGAACAACTGGCTCAATTGAATCCAAAACAGATTCAAAAGCTGCCTGTCGATGAGCGTTTAATTGATGCGCTGCTTGATGTACAAACGATTAGTTCATATGAAGCAAAACGTCGTCAGTTCTTACGAATTGGTAAATTACTGCGCAATGAAAATGAAACAACGATTTTATCTTATCTAACTCCTCAACAAGGTGCGAAGAAACAAGCACAGTTGTTACGTTGGGTCGATCGTATGATTGATCAGGGTGATCCAATCATTAATGAATTTAGTAAAGTCTATAATGCCTCTGAACGCCATACTTTACGGCAGCATGTATTGCGTATTCATCGTGATATTAAACGAGAAGTGAGTGAAGAAGAGCTTGCAGCCTCTAAACTTAAATTGGTGAATTATGTACAGCAAGTGGCGTTGTTGTCTGAACAAGGCTAAAGACCAAAAAGAAGTTTCATTTGAAACTTCTTTTTTTTTGGATTAATTTCCAAACTCACCTGACGCGCGTTGTTTAGCCCACTCGCGTAAAATAAATTTCTGTAGTTTGCCTGTCGATGTCTTTGGAATTTCAGTAATCACGATATCTTTAGGAACTTTAAAGCGAGCAAGCTCTTTGTGACAGTGCGCAATGATCTCTTCCGTTGACGTAGATGCGCCTTGTTTTAATTCAATAAATGCACATGGTACTTCTTGCCAGCGAGGATCTGGCTTTGCCACCACAGCTGCAGTTAATACTGCGGGGTGACGATAGAGCACATCCTCAACTTCTAAAGATGAAATATTTTCGCCACCTGAAATAATAATATCTTTAGAACGGTCGGTAATTTTGGCATAGCCGTCAGGATGACACACAGCTAAATCACCGGTATGGAACCAGCCCCCTTTAAATGCCTCTTCCGTTGCTTGAGGGTTTTTCAAATAACCTTTCATGACGATATTGCCACGGAACATAATTTCTCCCATAGTTTGACCGTCATTAGGCACAGGTTGCATGGTCTCGGGATCAAGTACACGCATACTGTCTTGCAATGGATATGGCACACCTTGACGGGAATGAAGTTGAGCTTGTTCCTGAATAGATAAATCACTCCAGCCTGCTTGTGTAGCGCAAAGTGCTGAAGGGCCATAGGTCTCGGTTAAACCATACACATGATTGACATTAATGCCGATATGATGCATTCCTTCAATGATGGCAACGGGAGGCGCGGCACCCGCTACCATAACTTCTACGTGGTGTTCAAATGCTATTTTTTGTTGTTGAGGTGCATTAATCAGCATCGATAAAACAATGGGCGCACCACAGAAATAATCCACTTTATGCTTGGCGATATATTTAAAGACCAGTGTTGGATCTACACGGCGTAAGCAAATATTAGTACCACCACTGGCTGCAATTGACCATGCAAAACACCAACCATTGCAGTGAAATAGCGGGAGTGTCCACAGATACACCGCACGTGGTTTCATCCCACAAGCTAAAATATTGCTTGCAGCATTGAGGTAGGCTCCTCGATGGTGATAGACCACACCTTTGGGATTACCCGTAGTGCCTGAGGTGTAATTTAGACTGATCGCATCCCATTCATCTTGAGGTAAATGCCATTCAAACTCAGGATCACCTTGGGCGATCCAAGATTCATATTCGTATTGTCCAATGGCAATTTGCTCGCCATCGAATTCGGCATCAAACACATCAATCACAATAATTTCTTGTGCGATAAGTGTGAGCGCTTCTTCAGCGATTGGGCGAAATTCAGGATCAACCAATAGGACTTTTGCTTCAGCATGTTCAAGCATAAAGGCAATGGTTTTTGCATCAAGGCGAGTGTTTAAGGTATTTAAAACCGCACCAACCATCGGTACCGCAAAATGTGCTTCAATCATGGCAGGGATATTGGGTAATAACACCGAGACGGTATCATTTTTCTGAATTCCTAATTTTTCGAGTTGATGGGCGAATTGACGACAGCGCTGATAAGTTTGTTTCCATGTAATTTGGCGCTCACCATGAATAATCGCAGCTTGATCTGGATAAATATAGGCGGCACGCTCTAAATAGCGTAATGGAGATAAGGCGACGAAGTTTGCGGGTGTTTGTGGTAACTCATCATAAGCACTGACCATGTGTATTGCTCCCTAAATGTTTTTGTCATCTCTATCTAATCAACATAGTGTTTAGTTCAATCTAAATCATTTAGGCTTTAGTCTGAGAGAAAACCTTGAATGAACTTGGGTTTTTCTGACACAGAGGTTTCATCCTTGCCTAAACCTGTGTAAAATCTTCGATACTTTTTATCCGCCGTTTTTTATCTTTTGAGGTTTACCTCAATACATAATCTCGCGGTGATATGCTCCTTCGTAGAGGGCATCACTCCTTAAGGATTTTATTATGCCAATCATTACTTTACCAAATGGTGATCAGAAACAATTTGATCATCCGATTTCCGTAATGGAACTTGCTCAGAGCATTGGTCCGGGTCTTGCGAAAAATACTGTAGCAGGTCGTATCAATGATCGCTTGGTGGATGCCTGTGATCTCATCACAGAAGATGCAACAGTTCAGATTATTACACCGAAAGATGAAGAAGGTTTAGAAATTATTCGTCACTCATGTGCGCACTTGGTTGGACATGCTGTTAAGCAATTGTTCCCAGAGGCGAAAATGGTGATCGGTCCTGTGATCGAAGAAGGTTTCTACTACGACATCTGGATGCCACGTCCATTTACATTGGATGATATGGCAGCGATTGAAGAGCGTATGAAAAAGCTCATCGATCAAGATTATGATGTTATTAAGAAAATGACACCACGTGATGAAGTCGTTGCTGAGTTCACAGCGCGTGGTGAAGAATACAAGTTACGCTTGATAGCAGACATGCCTGAAGAAACACAAATGGGCTTGTACTACCATCAAGATTATTTGGATATGTGCCGTGGACCACACGTACCAAACACCAAATTCTTAAAATCATTCAAGCTCACTAAAATCTCTGGTGCATACTGGCGCGGTGATGCGAAGAATGAACAGCTGCAACGTATTTATGGTACAGCTTGGGCGGATAAAAAACAGTTAGCTGCATATATCAAACGTATTGAAGAAGCCGAAAAGCGTGATCATCGTAAAATTGGTAAAGCTTTAGATTTATTCCATATGCAAGAAGAAGCGCCGGGTATGGTGTTTTGGCATGCAAATGGTTGGACAATTTATCAAGTGCTTGAACAATACATGCGTAAAGTTCAACAAGACAATGGTTACTTAGAAATTAAGACACCACAAATTGTTGACTTCACTTTGTGGGAAAAATCTGGACATGCGGCGAACTACGCAGAAAACATGTTTACGACACATTCGGAAAGTCGTAACTATGCGGTGAAGCCAATGAACTGCCCATGTCACGTACAAGTCTTTAACCAAGGCTTAAAGTCTTACCGTGATTTACCAATTCGTTTGGCGGAATTTGGTTCTTGTCATCGTAATGAGCCATCGGGTTCTTTGCACGGCATCATGCGTGTTCGTGGATTTACGCAAGACGATGCCCATATTTTCTGTACCAAAGAACAAATTGGTAAAGAAGTTGCTGACTTTATTAAACTGACTTTAGATGTTTATAAAGATTTTGGCTTTGAAGAAGTACAAATGAAGTTATCAACACGTCCAGAAAAGCGTGTGGGTGATGATGCACTTTGGGACATCGCTGAAAAATCTTTGGCCGATGCACTTGATGATGCTGGCTTGGCTTGGGACTTGCAACCAGGTGAAGGGGCATTTTATGGCCCGAAAATTGAATTTTCGTTAAAAGATTGCTTAGGTCGTGTATGGCAATGCGGTACAATCCAATGTGATTTTAATTTGCCGATTCGTTTAGATGCATCTTATGTCACAGAAGATAATGAGCGTGATCAACCAGTCATGTTACATCGTGCAATTCTTGGCAGTTTCGAGCGTTTTATTGGTATACTAATTGAACACTACGCTGGTTTCATGCCACCTTGGCTTGCTCCTATCCAAGCTTGTGTAATGAATATTACCGATTCACAAGCTGAAGCATGCGAACAAGTGGTTGCAAAACTCAAAGAAAATGGTCTTCGTACTATTTCTGACTTGAGAAATGAAAAGATCGGATTTAAGATTCGTGAGCGTACCCTAGAGCGTATTCCTTATCTTTTGGTTCTTGGTGATCGAGAAGTTGAAGAAGGTACCGTAAACGTGCGTACTCGCTCAGGAAAAAATTTAGGTACTATGTCAATCGATGCATTTATTGACTTAGTGAAATCTGCCGTTGCCGAACGTGGCCGGTATATCGTGGAGTAATAAAGATTAAACAGCCTGACCGTAACCAACAACAAGGTGCTAAAAGTAACCGTCCTGCCATCAACGATGAGATTCGTGCGAAAGAAGTACGTCTCGTTGCAGCAGATGGTGAGCAAAAAGGAGTCGTTTCATTAACTGAAGCGTTGCGTGCTGCTGAAGAAGCCCATCTTGACCTTGTTGAGATCGTTGCTAATGCAGAACCTCCTGTTTGTAAAATCATGGACTACAACAAGCACTTATTTGACTTAAAGCAAAAGCAAAAAGATGCGAAGAAAAAACAGCATCAAGTGCAAGTGAAAGAAATCAAGTTACGTCCTGCGACGGATGTGGGTGATTATCAAGTAAAATTGCGTGCAATTTTACGTTTCCTTGAAGAAGGAAATAAGGTGAAAATTACTTTGCGTTTCCGTGGTCGTGAAATGGCACACCAACAGCTTGGTTTAGCTCAATTGCAAAAAATTGAGGGCGATGTGGCTGAATTTGGCGTTGTTGAACAAGCTCCAAAAATGGAAGGCCGTCAAATGGGCATGTTATTGGGCCCGAAAAAGAAAAAGTAATTTTTCTTGATAAAAAAGCACCGCAATAAGCGGTGCTTTTTTTTGCAAAAAATATTTACTCAATAACGATAATCATTAAATTTTTAAGCTAATTCATGATAAATTTACTTGAATATTAAACTATTTCTATAGAGGCACACGCGAATGTCTACGATAAATGGTACACATGAATTATCTGAAATAAATCAAAAAGTGGTACAGGATGGAGAGATTTTACCGCAAGTTAGATTAAAGGATGGTAGTCAGGTTCAAACTGGAACTGTAGCAACCATGTTGCATAACATTGATTTATATAATGCAGGTGCACGTGGTGAGGTTGAACAGGAGTTGGCGCTGGCTATTCCCACTTTGGTTAAAGTTGGATTATTCAACTTATTTACGGTTGAAGAATGGATCGATGGCGAAAATGCGGGGCGTCGGTTTGTCGGTGAAAAAGCCAAAGCATACTTAGCAAGCCAGTAGTTTTCTTACACCAGCCCATTGAAAAGGTGCATTTTATTGTTTTGTTTCGTATTGGAATAATACGAAGCGCTGATTAAATATGCTATAACGCCATAAACAGTCATGATAACGATGAATAGGATAATATAAATGATTGACTTATATTATTGGGGTACACCCAATGGGCATAAAATAACAATTGCTTTAGAAGAAATGGGACTTGCATATCAAATTTTCCCTATCAATATTTTAGAGAATGATCAGTTTCAGCCTGACTTTTTAAGAATCTCTCCGAATAATAAAATTCCTGCGATTGTTGATCAGAATGGACCACGTGGCGAATCGATTTCTGTATTTGAGTCTGGTGCGATACTACAATATCTGGGTCGCAAAACTGGGTTGTTCTATCCAAGTGATGAGCAAGAACGTGTTGAAGTTGAGCAATGGTTGATGTGGCAAATGGGTGGATTCGGGCCAATGCTTGGGCAAAATCATCATTTTAATAAGTTTGCTGCTGAACGTATTCCCTATGCGATTGATCGTTATATCAATGAAACCAAACGTCTCTATGGGGTGTTGAATAAACAGCTGATTGGTCAGAAATTTGTTGCGGGAGAATATTCAATTGCGGATATGGCGATTTTACCTTGGGCATTACGTTATGAGTGGCAAGGTATTCAACTCGAAGATTATCCTTATGTGAAAGATTATATTGAGCGCCTAACCGCTCGACCTGCGATACAAAAAGCCTTGTCAATAAAAGTTGGATGAATCAGGGCATTGGATGGCACAGCTATTTTAAGCATTGGGCAATTGCAATGGGATTGCTCTTCATCACAGCAATCCTTTGCGCTCAGCTGCAAAATCACTATTCCGAGGATAATTTAGGGATTTTGGTATTTGTTTTGATTGGTGTTTTAGGGCTTTTATTTTCTTCGTTATTTGCTTGGCTACAGGTGGAAACTAGAAACTCATATTATAGCACTTGGCTTTTCGTGGGCTTTTTAAGCCTGTCGTTATTGTTAAGCACTTATCTTGATCATACGGTATCCATTGACTGGGCGGCAGTTTCAGATGGGGATACTCAACTCACCTTGTACCAAGAAATTGTAACCTCAGATCTCACCTTCTGGATGGCTTTTATTTTCCCATTTCTTTTCTCAATCCTTACTTATGTTATTCGATCCAAGTTAGCTCGGATGAAGGATTAGACATTTCAAAAACCGTAATCTAATCAGGGTGTGAATGACTATTTTATAGTTGTGTAATTTTTAAACTAAAATTGGCTTGATCATTATAGGATAGTTTAATCATAAAAAGCATAGTCAGTCATGAAGCAAATAATTTCAACACGTTATTTAAATAAGCTTGGTTTTGAAGGCGACTTCACACCGACGCAGGATAATCTAAAGACCTTATTAAGCTTGCATGTGCAGCACATTCCTTTTGGTAATATTGCTTCTTTTTTGGGAGAAGAGGTTTCATTAGAACCTGATCGACTTGTTCAGAAGTTATTAATTGAAAATCGGGAAGGATATTGTTTAGAACACAGTACGTTAACCAGAATTGCGTTAACTGAATTGGGATATGACGCATTTAACGTGTTAGGTCGAGTGTATTATCAAAGTACCCACACCGTAGCGCCAGTACGCACGCACTTGGTAACATTGGTTCGACTTGATCAACAATTATTTTTATATGATCCAGGGTTTGGTGGCATGACACCGACAACCATTTTGTCTTTTGAGGCGATCGGGAAAATGCAGCCAACGCCATTAGAGCCTTTCAGATTCGTTGATATTGCAGCGTGTGGAATTGATGCTTCGCAGCTGACGGATATGAAATATATGTTGCAAGTCTTTCTGCATGATGAATGGGTCAATGTATATGCCATTAATCCTGAGCAAAAGATTGCCCCAGCCGATGCTATGATTGCAAATTGGTATATATCCACATCACCTGAATCATTGTTTACACAGCATTTGATGTTATTTACGGTCAATTCAGAGAGTAGAATGACTTTAAAAGACCGTGTATTAAGAATACATGGCAAAGAAAGGTCGGATAAAAAGATTTTATCTACTTTTAGTGATTTTGAGGAAACCATGAAAACTGTTTTGCGAATTAATCTTGAAAAAGAGCAATTGCAACAACTGTGGGAAAAATTAGCTTTAAATCAATAATTACAAGTTATGTTCTTTGGGTAATGCCTGTATGCTTTGCCCAAGTCTGAGTGAAACTTTGAATTGATGTCTTATTTCTTATTATTTATATCCGCTTTTGGGGCTGCAACGTTACTTCCTTTACAGTCAGAAGCCGTCTTAATGACGCTATTAGTACAAGGTCTTTCAAATCCCTTTTATTTACTTCTCGTGGCAACCATTGGTAATGTACTAGGTTCATGTGTGAATTGGTGGTTGGGGCTAAAAATAGAACATTTTAAAGATAAAAAATGGTTTCCAGTTTCTCAACCTCGTTTAGAACAAGCTCAGCAGATTTATCATAAATATGGTTTTTATTCCTTACTTTTGAGTTGGGTACCTGTGATTGGGGATCCGATCACCTTAATTGCTGGATTAATGAAAGAAAAGTTTGGACGATTTTTATTGATTGTGACGATTGCCAAAGGCGGGCGTTATCTATTTATGTATGCTTTATATTTAGGGTTATTTAGCTGAATTTCTCAGTCCGTAAGCTTATTGAGGGGAGTATTGAGGGCTTTATCAAATCTGCAAAGGCATCTCGAATGCTCGGCTTTGAACCCATAATTTTTGCTTTAGTTTTAAGCAAAAATACTATATGATACTGCCTCCCTTACCTGCAGGTCGTTTTTGCAATGGTGCAAACGTTCCGAACAGGTGTTCAAAAGAGGTTGTTATGCCTAAGATGAAAACTCGCCGTGGTGCAGCTAAACGCTTTAAAGCGACTGCTAACGGTTTTAAGCGTAAACAAGCGTTCAAACGCCACATTTTGACCAAAAAATCTGCTAAGCGTATTCGTCAATTGCGCGGCTGTGTAATGGTTCACGTAAGTGATGTTGCATCAGTTCGTCGTATGTGCCCATACATCTAAGGAGATTATAAATGGCTCGTGTAAAACGTGGTGTAGTGGCGCATCGTCGTCACAAGAAAATTCTTGCTCGCGCTAAAGGTTACTATGGTGCTCGTTCACGCGTTTATCGCGTAGCGTTCCAAGCAGTAATCAAAGCTGGTCAATATGCTTACCGTGACCGTCGTCAGAAGAAACGTCAATTCCGTGCTTTATGGATTGCGCGTATCAATGCTGGTGCTCGTCTTAACGGTTTGTCTTATAGCCGCATGATTGATGGCTTGAAAAAAGCTCAAGTAATCATCGACCGTCGTGTATTAGCTGACATCGCTATGCATGATGCAGTTGCATTTGCTGCTTTAGCTGAAAAAGCTAAAGGTGCATTAGCTGCATAAGCTTAGAGATTCAAAAGAGACCGCTTTTTAGCGGTCTTTTTTATTTTTAGAACATTCGGTCTAAATAATAGATAATAAGTAGAGAGATATAATATGCAAGATGAAATTTTTTTAAATGATTTAATTCAACAAGTCCAACAAGGTCATTTTTTTAAATATTTATATTTTTGGGGGCATACTCCAAAGCAAACAAATATGGTTGATAAGAGTTGTTTTAGTCAGTGGTTTCCATCACCATTTACACAGAATGGGGTTGAATATCTCACCGCTGAACATTATATGATGGCACAAAAAGCTAAACTCTTTAACGATGATGAAATATTTAATCAGATTTTGAAAGTCAAACATCCGAATGAAGCAAAACAGTTAGGTCGTAAAGTACTTAACTACGATGAACAGGTGTGGCAGGAAAAACGTTTTGAAATCGTGGTAGAGGCAAACTTGGCGAAATTCTCGCAGTATTCAGAATTGAGAGATTTTTTAATTGCCACCAATGACCTTATTTTAGTTGAAGCGTCACCTGTTGATCGGGTTTGGGGTATTGGTATGGCGCAAGACCACGAGCATGTGCAAGACCCTAGTTTGTGGAAGGGCTTAAATTTGCTCGGTTTTGCACTTATGCAGGTTCGAGCACAACTTTTGGCTAAATAGGGTTGATATTCAGGAACTCAACGAAGCCTATTGGTTTCCAGATCAATATCCAACGACACAGCAAATCATTGAGCATTTTCAATTAGTTTAGGATGCAGATCTCAGTTATCCCATTATCTTGTGTGCTGAGGGTCGGGTCATGGATGGGATGCATCATGTTGCTAAAGCAAGCTTACTTAAGCAAACTGAGATTCTAGCGGTGCGATTTGAGCAAACTCCTGAACCAAACTTCATTAATATTGACGAAGATGAGCTGGATTATACTGAATATTAAAGCCCAAAATAATAAGCCAACACACATATTACGACCGTGATCAGCACCAGTTTAATCACGCTGGAGTGATTGGTCTTGTATGAACTTGTGGAAGCTGATCCGACTGGAACATCCATAGTTCGATCATAAGGTTCCATCGGCATTTCAAAATCAATATTTTTATAATGATTGGCAATCTTAGTAATAAGTCTGCCAAATACATCATCTATTTTTTGTGCAAAGTTGCGTAAGACAATTTGTTGTTCAGGGCTAATGATTTCACCTTCATTATCATATGGATTGAGGCGTTGACACTCAATGAAACCTGTGAGCGCGGACATACGATGCATCAATTGATGGGCTGACTCTGCTTGATAGGTTGTAGGAATAATAGCTAAGACCGTTTTATCTAAATGGCTTTGTTCTAGCTCATAGCCATAAAAAGGTAGCTCCACTTGTTCTGACTCTAAGAAGTTTTTTGCACATTTATGGTTGAAAAGCTCTTGATCAATAAATTTCTCTATTTCATGCCAATCATTATCTTTTAAATCTGAAGTAATTTTTTTAGACAGTTTTTCATTGAGTGGATAACGCCAAAAAATCTCTTGTCTGAATTTAATTTGTTGTGTAGCGGGAGCTGTAAAGGGATGGTCATAAGGGTGCCATTCTGCAAGTTCATGACCGCAAATCCATGCCGCTTTATTTTTGCCTTGATGACTGACAATAAAGTGAGCGTAGGGAAGTAATTCAACGTTTGGATTGGGGTTGCTTTCTTCATCGAGAATGCTTGAATTATGTAGGCTTAGTTTATCTACCCCTTGTTGTTTTAATGCTTCTAACCAAACTCGAAAATGTTGTGCCAAAAGCTGTTGAGACGCTAAATCACGAAAAACCAAATGATGTTGAGCAAAGATAGGATGGTTAATCCAATCATTAATACTTAAGTCTTGCTGTAAAAACTCATTGCCATAGGTGACAAGCGTCAATTGTGCTTTCCAGATTTGATCGAGCGCCATTGTTTTTACTCTTGGTTTTTTAGCGGTAATGGCGATTTTATCAAATTGTTGCGGTATATGTTTTTTCAATCGGCTTAATCTTCAAAAAATAGATAAAAAGCTGATAAACTATAGCGTTTTATTATATTTCTATAATTTGTTGCTTTGAGAGTTACTATGTCACTGGAAGCCCTGACCACTGAAGCGCTTGCTGCCATTGCAGCGGCTCAAGACCTTGCTGCACTCGATCAAGTTCGAGTTCAATTTACAGGGAAGAAAAGCCAGCTTGCAGAACAGTCGAAAGCACTTGGAAAAATGGATCCTGAAGAGCGGAAAGTACAAGGTGCTGCGATCCACGCTGTTCGTGAAGCAATCAATGCTGCTTTGACTGAGCGTCAACAGGCCTTACAGCAAGCCGAACTTGAAAAAAAATTAGCAAGTGAAACGATTGATATTACTTTACCTGGTCGCGGTCAACGCATGGGGAGTATCCATCCTGTTACTCAAGTTCAAGAGCGCATTTGCCAGTTCTTTACCAAAGCGGGTTTCCAAGTTGCACATGGGCCTGAAGTTGAAGACGATTATCATAACTTTGAAGCGCTAAATATTCCGGGACATCATCCAGCACGTGCTATGCATGATACTTTCTATTTTGATGCGACACATCTACTTCGTACCCATACATCGGGTGTGCAGATTCGTACTATGGAAAGTAATCAGCCACCTATTCGTATTGTGTGTCCGGGCCGTGTCTATCGTTGTGATTCAGATCAAACGCATTCTCCGATGTTCCATCAGATCGAAGGTCTGTATGTGGCGGAAAATACCAGCTTTGCTGAATTAAAAGGTTTATTAATTAACCTGCTGAATGAATTCTTTGAAAAAGATTTAAAAGTACGTTTCCGTCCCTCTTATTTTCCATTCACAGAGCCGAGTGCAGAAGTGGATATTATGGATGAGCGTGGGCGTTGGTTAGAAGTTTTAGGTTGTGGCATGGTGCATCCAAATGTACTGCGTGCCGCAGGGATTGATCCTGATAAATACAAAGGCTTTGCTTTTGGTTTAGGGGTAGAGCGTTTTGCGATGTTGCGTTATGGCATCAATGATTTACGTATGTTCTACCAAAATGATGTGCGTTTCTTACGCCAATTTGCCTAACAATTTTTTCAGGATTAAATAAGGTTTATACAAATGAAAATTAGTGAAAATTGGTTACGCACATGGGTCAATCCAGCAATCGATAGCGAAACGCTGTCTGATCAACTCACCATGTTAGGTTTGGAAGTTGATGAATTGGCGCCTGTAGCTAAACCATTTACAGGTGTTGTGGTAGGCGAGGTCTTGACTGTTGAACAGCATCCAGATGCAGACCGTCTAAGAGTAACCACGGTGAATATTGGTTCAGATGAACCATTACAAATTGTGTGTGGTGCACCGAATGTACGTGTAGGTATGAAAGCACCTGTGGCGACTATTGGTGCAGTGTTACCAGGTGATTTCAAAATTAAAAAAGGCAAGCTACGTGGTGTGGAATCACAAGGAATGCTTTGCGGTGCTTCTGAAATTGACTTAGAAGATAAAATTGATGGTTTATTAGAGCTACCTGCTGATGCATTAGTCGGGATGAATATCCGTGAATATTTGAAACTTGATGACAATGTCATTGATATTAGCATCACGCCAAACCGTGGTGACTGTTTTAGTATTCGTGGTATTGCCCGTGAAATTGCCGTCATTAATAAATTAGGTGTGAATCAACCAGCGATTCAAGTCATTGCAGCAAATATTGCCGATGAAAAATCAGTATCGATTAGCACTGAAGGTACACCACGCTATTTGGGTCGTATCATCAAAAATGTCAATGTAAAGGCAGCAACGCCTGAGTGGATGGAGCAGGCACTCACTCGTTCTGGTATTCGTAGCCATAGTATCTTGGTCGATATTACTAACTATGTATTGCTTGAATTAGGTCAACCGATGCATGCCTTTGACTTGGCGAAAATTGCTGGCTCAATTCAAGTACGCCAAGCAAAAGCTCAAGAAAAGCTGATGCTGTTGAATGACCAAGATGTTGAATTGCAAGATGACATGATGGTGATCGCAGATGATCAAAAAGTTTTGGCGATTGCAGGGATTATGGGTGGCTTAGATTCATCGGTTACTGATGATACACAAGATATCTTCCTTGAAAGTGCATTCTTTGCACCTTTAGCGATCGCTGGTCGTGCACGTCGTTTGGGTTTGCATACCGATTCTTCACAGCGTTATGAACGCGGTGTGGACTTTGAGTTGCCAATGATCGCAATGCACCGTGCTTGTGAACTGATTCAAGCATTTGCAGGTGGTGAGTTTGGTCCAATCACGGTTGCTGAACAAGCTGAATTATTACCAAAACGCGAAACAATTCAGTTAAAGCAAAGCCAAGTTGATCAATTGTTAGGTTATCAGGTTGAAGGTGAGTTTATCGTTGATGCTTTAACTCGCCTTGGCTGTAATGTAGAGATTGTAGCCGAAGGTCAGTGGTCTGTGATTCCTCCTTCGCATCGTTATGATATGGTGATTTATCAAGACCTGATTGAAGAGGTTGCCCGTATTCATGGCTATGACAATATTCAAATCAGTTTGCCAAAAATAGATGTGATGTTGAAAAAGTATCAAGATGGTTTTGATATCACCCAACTGCGTCAAAGTGTTGCAACTTTGGGTTATCAAGAAGCGATTAGCTTTAGCTTTGCCGATGCGAAATTGGAAAAACAACTTAATCCAAATGTACAGCCACTCATGCTTGCCAATCCAATTTCAAGTGATTTGGCGGCAATGCGTAGCACACTACTTTCTAGTTTGATTCCTTGTGTGCAATATAACTTGAATCGTCAACAACATCGTGTACGTTTCTTTGAGTTAGGTTTGCGTTTTGACTATCAAAATGCGAAAAATATTCATGATCTCAAGCAGATTCCTACATTAGCGCTTATCGCAGTAGGCTCACAAGTGCCTGAGTCGTGGCATGCTAAACCAACTGCAATGGATTTCTTTGATTTTAAAGGTGAAATTGAAGAAATTTTGGCTGCTGGTCGAGTAAATGTTGAGTTCGTTCGGACCGAGCGAGCTTGGTTACATCCGGGACAATCAGCTGAAATTTTGGTTGAGGGGCAGTCAATCGGTTATTTAGGACGTTTACATCCTTCTTTAGAAAATGATTTGGATTTGGGTACGACTTGGGTTGCAGAGTTGAATCAACAAGCAGTTTTGCAATCTTATGTATCTAATTTTACAGAATTATCACGTTTTCCATCGGTTAGACGTGATATTGCGCTTTTAATCTCTGATAAGATTGTGGTGAAAGATATTCAGCGCATGATTGAGCAAACTGGGGGTGAGTTACTTGACTCTACATGGTTGTTCGATGTGTATACGGGGCAAGGCGTCGAACAAGGCAAACGTTCTTTAGCTTTTGCATTGTTGTGGCAGCACCCATCTCGTACGCTTGAAGATGCTGAAATCAAATCTGGTATGGATAACATTATTCAAGTGTTGGAAAACACTTATCAAGCGACATTGAGGGCCTCATGACAGCATTAACAAAAGCAGATATGGCGGACCATTTAAGTGAACTTACCAGCTTAAATCGCCGTGAAGCAAAACAAATGGTCGAGTTGTTTTTTGACGAAATTAGCCAAGCATTGATTGCTGGTGAACAAGTCAAACTCTCAGGGTTCGGGAATTTTGAGTTACGCGATAAGCGTGAGCGCCCTGGACGTAATCCTAAGACGGGAGAAGAGATTCCGATTTCTGCTCGTCGAGTTGTTACCTTTAGAGCGGGTCAGAAATTTAGACAGCGCGTTGGAAATGAGCAGATCGATTGATCTGCTTTTTTAAGCCTGAAATGTTGTTAGAAATCCAAACATATTTTTAGGCGTAAAAAAAGAGAACCAAAAGGTTCTCTTTTTTTTAATCTAAAACTAGATTATTGAGCAACAGAAGCAGGAGCAGCAACTTCAGATGCAGCAGCAGCAACTTCAGCAGCAGCTTCAACAGTCGCTTCAGAAGCAGCAACAGTCGCTTCAGAAGCAGCAGCTACAGCTTCAGAAGCAGCAGCAGTTGCGTCAGTAGCAGCTGCGTCTTCTTTCTTAGAGCAACCAACAAAAGCTAAAGTAGTTGCAACAGCAGCAATAACAGCGAATTTTTTGAATAACATGGCATCACTCTCATAAAATTGTGAGATTAAAAAAAACCTGAGTTAGTCTGTTTGTGCTTTTATTATTCCTAAATATTTTAGGAAACAACGCAGGGAGCAGTCTAACTAGTCAGCTGCTATCCTATCAAAGCAAATCATGAATTACTACTATTCTGTCTGGCAAAACGACAAAAATAGACAAAAATCGGTCATTTTTTGATAGAAAATAACTATGAAGGATCATTTGTGAATCGGTATTCTAGAGAAAAATGACAGGGGGTGCTTATACATCCATATATAAATCAAATAGATAGTAAATTTAAAGAAATAAGAACTCAATTGTAACCATTGTGTAAGCGTGTCAACCAAATCACAACAGCCACCATAAAGGTGGCTGTTGTGGAAATGCGATCTTAAACCTAGTTTGCAGCTTTACGCTTCATTTGGTCAAAGAAATCATCATTGGTCTTAGTTTCTTTCATACGATCAAGTAAGAATTCCATCGCTGCAAGTTCATCCATTGGGTGAAGTAGCTTACGTAAAATCCAAACTTTACGCAGGTTATCCTCTCCCATTAAACGCTCTTCACGACGTGTACCAGATTTCTTAATGTTCATCGCTGGGAAGACACGTTTTTCCGCGATACGGCGATCAAGAGTAATTTCTTGGTTACCTGTACCTTTAAACTCTTCGTAGATGACATCATCCATCTTGCTGCCTGTTTCAATCAATGCCGTAGAGATAATGGTTAATGAACCACCCTCTTCGATATTACGTGCAGCACCAAAGAAGCGTTTTGGGCGTTCGAGCGCGTGTGCATCCAAACCACCTGTAAGTACTTTTCCTGATGAAGGGACAACTGTATTGTAGGCACGCGCTAAACGAGTAATAGAGTCAAGCAGAATCACAACATCTTTTTTATGCTCGACCAGACGTTTCGCCTTTTCAATCACCATCTCGGCAACTTGAACATGTCGAGCAGGGGCTTCATCAAATGTTGATGCCACAACTTCGCCACGAACTGTGCGCTCCATTTCCGTTACTTCTTCTGGACGTTCATCAATTAATAATACAATTAAGAAAACTTCTGGGTTGTTACGGACGATAGATTGAGCAATGTTTTGTAAAAGCATTGTTTTACCCGCTTTTGGCGGTGCAACAATAATTGAACGCTGACCTTTACCAATCGGTGCGACGAGATCGACAACACGAGAGGTTAAATCTTCTGTTGTACCATTACCCAGTTCCATCACCATTTGCTCGGTTGGGAATAACGGGGTTAAGTTTTCAAATAAAATTTTATTACGGGAATTTTCTGGTGTGTCATAGTTAATTTGATTTACTTTTAATAAAGCAAAATAACGTTCACCTTCTTTTGGTGGGCGAATCGTACCTGTAATGGTATCACCCGTACGTAAATTAAAACGGCGAATTTGTGATGGACTGACATAAATGTCATCTGGCCCTGCTAAATATGAACCAGCAGCAGATCGTAAAAAACCAAAGCCATCAGAAAGGATTTCTAGAACGCCATCACCAAAAATTTCTTCGCCATTCATTGCATGGCGTTTTAAAATGGCAAAAATAATATCTTGTTTACGGTTACGTGCCATGCCTTCAAGGCCCATAAACTCCGCAATTTTAATGAGTTCGCCAATGGGTTTTTTCTTGAGTTCAGTTAAGTTCATAAGTGGTCAGACAGAATGGAATAAGTGGAGGATTGTGTTGGGAAAGAAAAAATCGACCGCATATATACTGATGTAATTGTATTAAACAATTACGATCCAGTAGTCTGGTTCATTGTTTCAGAGAGAAATGTGAAAACAATTGTTATTGCCGAGCGGCGATCTTATGTTTTGTATCGTGTAAGAAGCGCAATGAAGTAGATTCCATTCAAAGCTTCTTGATCGAGAAATATAGACGAAATCAACTGCTTTGTCAATTTTTAAGGAGGAATACGCTAATCAATGGATAGCGTATTCCACAGATGGACAGTTATACAATCTAATTAGATGTTTTGGTCAATAAACGCTGCAAGTTTAGAACGAGGCGCTGCACCAACTTGTTGATCAACAACTTCACCATTTTTGAACATCAATAATGCTGGAATATTACGGATATTATATTTCACTGCTGTTTCTTCGCAGGCAGTAACATCAACTTTAACGATTTTTACTTTTCCAGCATATTCGTTTGATAAGTCTTCTAGTACAGGTGCAATTGCTTTACAAGGTGCACACCAGCCAGCCCAGAAATCAACAAGTACGGGAGTTTCAGCATCTAAAACATCTGCTTGGAAGTTCTCATCAGATGTATTAACAATAGTCGCAGACATGGGATTGCTCCAAATTTAAGAAATAAAGTATCAAGTCAGTATCAGAAAGAATATTACATTGCTACTTTATTCAATGTAAGGGTTTGTTCTGATTATTCAAGTTAGAAAGTGAAAAGTCTAATGGTTGCTCACGATGCTGATCATCGACTTAAACAATCATTTATATGTCATAAGCGAAAATACACGCGTTTTATTGTTTAAAATGACTTTAAAATTGTAAGCATGTGAATTACTCTAATGCGTGAATTGAGCATGGGTTTATATGAATAATGTCTGATTTTCTGATTGATGAAGAATTACTTGCTGCAATTGATATGGGATCAAATAGTTTCCATCTTGCAATTGCTCGTGTCGATCACGGTGAAGTTAAAAAAGTTGCTTCAATGTCAGAAAAAGTCCAATTGGCTGCTGGACTAGATGAAAATAAAAATTTAACAGAAGCTGCTCAACAGCGAGGCTTGGCTTGTTTAGCCCGTTTTGTTGGACGTTTGAGTTCAGTTCAACCCAATCGTTTAAGGATTGTTGCAACCAATGCGTTAAGACAAGCCAAGAATGGTCATGAGTTTATACAGAAAGCAGCTGAAATTTTACCTAAACCTATTGAAATTATTGCAGGTCGTGAAGAAGCACGTTTAATTTACCTTGGGGTGTCACATTCCATGGCCAATGGTGGTCGACGTCTAGTCATTGATATTGGCGGTGGTTCAACAGAATTTATTATTGGTGAAGAATTCGAGCCGATTTATACCGAGTCCTTGCAGATGGGCTGTGTGGCTTATAGTAAAACCTTCTTTGCGGAAGGTGAAATTTCGAATAAAGCCTTTGATAAGGCTGTCGTTGCCGCACGTAAAGAAATGTCAGGGATTGCCAATACCTATAAAATGGAAGGCTGGGATACCGTGGTGGGTTCAAGTGGAACCATTAAAGCCTGTCGTCAAATTTTAGTGAATCTTGGTTTGAGTGACGAACAAGAAAACCTGACTCGTGATGGTCTATATAAGCTCAAAGATCGTTTGTTGAAATTTAAGCATACTTCAGAAATTGATTTCGAAGGCTTACGTGAAGATCGTCGAGCAGTTTTGCCAGCTGGACTTGCGATTTTGTATGCGATTTTTGATGTATTAAATATTGATAAGCTTGCTTATTCGGATGGGGCATTACGTGAAGGTGTAATGTACGACTTACTGGGTCGATTCAAACATGAAGATATTCGCGATCGCAGTGTTCAAGCATTGATGGGGCGTTATAATGCCGATCCAAAACAAGCAGAGCGTGTGGTCAATACAGCCCAGCACTTGTTTAATGGTGTGGCTGACTCACTAGATTTAACTACTGAAGACAGTGACTTACTGCGTCGTGCGGCTTATTTACATGAAATTGGATTAGCCATTAGTCATGGTGGTTATCACCGTCATGGTGCCTATTTATTACAACATTCAGATATTCCTGGTTTTTCACAAATTGATCAAAATCATCTTTCGCATCTGATTTCTCATCATCGTCGTAAGCTACGCGCAGATGCTAAAAACGATGTATTGAAAGTTGGTGGTCATCATTTGGTTTATCTTTGTATGATCCTTCGGCTTGCAGTTTTACTGAACCATAGTCGTAGTGATCAGATGCTTCCTGCCATTGAACTGAGTGTGGTAAATGATCAACAATGGCAACTGAGTGTTTCTGGCGATGCTAAGCAATGGCCTTTACTGGTTGCTGATCTGCATGACGAACAAGTGCAATTTAAGCATTGGAACATTGGCTTACATATCTTGTCAGACAAATTTGTTGATTAACTTAGGTGCTGTTGACCTTTCAGCTTGAAACGCAATTTGCGTATAACTTATAGAAAGTGTCAACAAACCTTGCATCCTTGTTAGGGATTATTTACGACTTATGAAAAATAAAGCGACTCAGTCCAAGGCTTGGACTACGGTTCAAATTGCGCGACATCCTGAACGTCCGCAATTCCTCGATTATGTGAGTGAAATCTTTACTGAATTTGATGCACTCCATGGTGATCGTCTATATGGTGATGATGGTGCAATGATTGGTGGTCTGGCTCGTTTTGACGGACAGCCTGTCATGGTGGTAGGTCAACATCGTGGGCGTGGTACCCGTGAGAAGCTACAACATAACTTTGGGATGTGTAACCCAGAAGGTTATCGAAAATCTCAACGTTTACTTGATATGGCGGAACGTTTCAATTTACCTGTTTTTACTTTTGTTGATACCATGGGGGCTTATCCTGGTGTCGGTGCTGAAGAACGTGGTCAAGCAGAAGCAATTGCAACGAGCTTGGCACAACTGTCGAGTTTGAAAGTACCTGTGATCGCAACAGTACTAGGTGAAGGTGGTTCTGGTGGTGCTTTGGGTATTGGTGTGGCTGATCGTGTTATCATGCTTTCACACAGTATTTACTCGGTGATTTCACCTGAAGGCTGTGCTTCTATTTTATGGAAAACAGCAGAAAAAGCAGCGCAAGCGAGTGAAGCACTTGCATTGACTGCTGATAAGTTAAAAGCGATTGGTATTGTTGAATATGTCGTGGATGAAGGTGAGGGGGCGCATTTGCAACCTGAAAAAGTCATGCATGACCTAAAAGATGTGTTAAAACAAGCCTTGGAAGAATTGCAACCGATGGATGCTCAAGCACGATGCGAAGCACGTTATCAACGTTTAATGAAGTTTGGCAGCAGCAATTTAGGCATCGCATCCTAGCGCAAGCGCAACATTTTTCTGAACAAACTCACTTCTTAATTGGATGTAGCGGCGGCATGGATTCCATGCTGTTGCTGTCTCTAATGTCCGAACTTTTCCCGAAGAAAATCCGTACGATTTATATCGATCACCAGTTGCAACCATCAAGTGCGATGTGGGGCGATGTGGTTCAGTGTCATGCAGATATCCATAATGTCCCGTGTATTATTCAAAAAGTAGATGTTAGGGCTGGAAATCTAGAACAACAAGCTCGCCAAGCCCGTTATCAAGCCTATCTCCAACATTTACAACCCAATGAAATTCTGGTTTTAGCACATCATCAACAAGATCAAGCCGAGACAGTTTTGTTACGCTTATTCTCTGGTGCAGGTGTAAATGGATTGGCTGCGATGCAGCAGATTGATGTGCGTAAAGAGATGACTATTTGGCGGCCCTTTTTAGATCTAAGTCGAGCACAGGTTGAACAGTGGTCACAACAGATCGGTCTTGAGTATGTGACCGACCCAAGCAATCAAGATATTCATTATGATCGTGCGTGGTGTCGAGAAGTGCTGTGGGATGTATTACAACATCGATTTCCTAAAATGCAGGCGGCGGTCGCACGTAGTAGTTATTTAATGCAAGATGCGGCTGAGATTTTAGATGAAGTGTTGCAAACGGATTGGCAGCAATGCGCAACATTCGATGAACTCAATTTAACTAAACTCAAAGAATTATCTCATGCGCGCCAGCGTCAATTGCTCTCCTCATGGATAAAAGGCGATGCGCAATACCGACCCAGTTACGACATGGTTCAGCGTTTACAACAAGAAGTCATTTTAGCCAAACCAGATGCGCAAGCAACTTTACATGTGCATCCGTATTATTATGTGCGTTATCAAAAAACCTTGTATCGGTTAAGCCATGAGGTTTTGTATGCAGAAAAATTATCAATACTTCCTGATGTTATTTCACAGCGATATTTATTAGGGCAGAGCATTCAAGTTGCAGCAGGGCGGTTTAAAATTGAGTCTCAAAGTTTAGGTCTTTCTCCTCTACTCTTCGGAAGAGAGCTGCAGTTATTAAAACGACAGGGTGGTGAGAAAATTCATCTATATGGTCGAGTTGGGCATTGGCCACTCAAAAAAGCCATTCAAGACGCGCAGATTTTGCCTTGGTTTCGTCATACAATTCAAATATTAGTCGTGGATAATGTTATGCTTGGGGTTTTTAGCCCAAAAGGTTTTTGGTTAGCACAATCTGAGTATCTAGTACAGGGCGGTTGGCAACCAAGTTTAATTTCTGACTGTATTTTTCATCAGTCTTTATCACATGATGAGTAGGACATGGCGACAACATTGAATCAAAATATCTGTTTTATCGGCGGCGGAAATATGGCGCAGGCCTTAATTGGTGGGCTACTTTCTCGGGGCTTGCCGACCACACGCATTACAGTGTCTGATCCAGTAGAGCAGATTCGTCAAATATTAGAAGAAAAAGGGATTCAAACCACGACGGATAATGTTGCAGCAATCAAAGAGGCGGATGTCGTTGTATTGGCAGTGAAACCACAGGTATTAGCAACGGTTTTACAACCATTAAAAGGCTTGTTGTCAGATAAACTCGTGATTTCAATTATTGCGGGCGCTGAAATCCAAACCATTTCTGATTTAATTGGCGGCAGTGAACGGATTGTACGCGTAATGCCGAATACACCTGCATTGGTGCAAACGGGGGCACATGGTATCTATGCATCTGCTGCTGTGGGTACTAAAGATCGTGAATTAACCAGTCAAATTTTAGCGGCGACGGGTCTAACCATTTGGGTTGATAATGAAGCGCAAATTGATGCAGTAACTGCGGTATCTGGCTCAGGTCCAGCCTATTTTTTCTATTTAATGGAAAGTATGATTCGCGCGGGTAAAAACTTGGGCTTAGATGAAAAAGTGGCCACTGCATTGACTTTGCAGACTGCACTGGGTGCGGCGCAAATGGCCATTACCAGTTCCAATTCTCCAGCAGAATTACGTAAAAATGTGACCTCACCAAATGGCACAACTCAAGCAGCATTAGAGGTGTTTGATCGTGGCCAGATTTCACAAAATATTCAAGCAGCGCTTGCAGCAGCTCAAAAACGTAGCCAAGAGCTTGCGCAAGAGTTGAGTGACAAGACTAAATCAGTTTAAGTAGGATAAGACAATTATGGGTGCAAGTTCTGCGCTAATTTTTGGTGTTTTGATCAATGTTGCAATTTTATTGATCTTTTTCCGTTTTTTAATGCAATTGGCGGCAGTTACTCCCTACAATCCTGTTGTTCTTTCAACGACGAAAGCGACTAAGATTGTAGATGTTTTCAGTCGTATATTTCCAACGGTAAGCAAAGGTCGGGTCAATTTAGCCGCACTAATCTTGGTTATTTTGCTTTACTTCCTGAAAATGTGGGGAGAAAAGCATTTAGCTGGCGTAGGTACGGGGAGTACCTTGTATTTTATTGTTTCTACAGTAAAAGAGATGCTATTGTCTTTGGTGACGATCCTTAAATATATGATTTTTGCCTTTATTATTTGTAGCTGGATCATGATGCTTTCGCAATTCCGTTCGCCGTATATGGAGGTGATTCAGGAGTTGGTTGAACCTATTTTGGCGCCATTCCGTAAAGTGATGCCAAATATGGGGATGATTGATTTATCACCGATTCTTGCATTTTTAGTGTTATTTGTGGCGGAAACAATGCTGAGAGCGATTGTCTAGCTTGAGTGTTTATAAATTTTTGCTTTAAAAAAAGAGATGCTTAGCATCTCTTTTTTTGTGGAAATAGAAGCTTAATGCGCAGCATCCCAATTCAGTCCTTGACCCACTTCAACCACGAATGGAACTGAGATTTGCAAGACTGACTGCATTACCTCTGCGATTTGTTTAGAAAGCTCATCCGCAATTGCTGCATCTGCTTCAAATACCAATTCATCGTGTACTTGTAGCAGGAGTTTGGCTTGATCTTTTGGCAGCATTTGATCCACAGCAATCATCGCTAATTTGATAATATCAGCCGCACTGCCTTGTAATGGCGCATTAATTGCAGCTCTCTCGGCAGCTTGTTTGATCATTTTATTGTTGGCCAAAATATCAGGTGTATAGAGGCGACGACCTAAAATAGTTTCGACAAAACCCTGCTCACGTGCAATCTGACGAGTGCGTTCCATATAATCCAGTACACCCGGATAGCGTTGGAAATAACGTGCGATATAGCCACGTGATTCTTCTCGCGTAAAACCAAGTTGACGAGTTAAGCCAAATTCTGACATACCATACAGTAGACCAAAGTTGACTGCTTTAGCTTGGCGACGTTGATCATTGGTGACATCTTCAATTGCAATACCCAATACTTCTGAAGCAGTGCGACGGTGTACATCTTGGCCAAGCTGGAATGCATGAATCAAAGCATCGTCTTGGGAAAAGTGTGCCATCAATCGCAGTTCAATTTGTGAATAATCGGCTGCAAGTAGAACGCGACCTTCAGGTGCAATAAAAGCTTTACGGATTTGACGACCAATCGGGGTACGAATTGGAATATTTTGTAGATTTGGATCAGTCGAAGATAAGCGCCCCGTTGCAGTTAAAGCTTGATGATAACTGGTATGAACACGGTGCGTTGTGTTATGAGATTGCTCAATAAGACGGTCGGTATAAGTATTTCTAAGTTTTGCCAATCCACGATGCTCTAAAATGACTTCAGCAAGTGGATGTTCAACTTTTTCTAAGATACTTTCACTGGTGCTGTATTGCCCCGTTGCTGTTTTCTTCCCACCTTTAATTCCCAGCTTTTCAAATAGAACTTCACCAACTTGTTTGGGTGACGATACATTAAAAGCTTCACCTGCCAGTTCAGTGGCCTGATCTTCTAGAGTCTGTATGGTCTTCGAAAATTCAACACTGAGCTGATCAAGAAATTGATGATCAAGCTTAATGCCATCTTCTTCCATGGCGGTCAATACGCGTGCAACTGGCATTTCAATATTGTGCAGAATATTCACAAGTTCTGGGGAGTTTTTTAGTTTCCCTGATAAGACCTCATACAGACGATAGGTGACATGTGCATCTTCGGCTGCATAATGCGCCGCAACTTCGAGTTCGATTTGATTGAAGGTTTTCTGTTTGGCACCTTTGCCTGCAATTTGCTCGAATGTGGTGGTCAAATGGCTTAGATAAAGTCGGGCGACGTCATCCATGCCATGACGTGTTGCTGCTGCATTCAATACATAGGATGCCAGCATGGTGTCGAAGTACCAGCCTCGAATGGTAATGCCATGATTGGCAAAGATATGGGCATCATATTTTAGATGATGACCAATTTTCTTGACCTGCTCATTTTCAAGGATTGGTTTGATTTGAGCTAATACTTGATCGCGATCGAGTTGTTGTGGTGCACCTTCATAATCATGCGCCACCGGCACATAGAATGCGTCATTGGCATCAAATGCGACTGAGAAACCAACAAGTTCGGCAATACGATAATCTAAATTCGTGGTTTCTGTATCAATGGCAAAATGATCAGCTTGCTGCATTCGTTGTAACAAAGCATCCCAATCTTGTTGTGTGAGAACCGTATGGTAGGTGGCTGTTCCGAGCTGATCATCTTGACTTGATAGTGTGGCATGGTCTTCGGTCACAATCGTTTCAGCTTTTTGTTCAGCTTTCACAATTTTTTGAGATGTTTGTTGATAAGCCGAGGTATTCGGATTATTTGGATGATCTAAGGATTGTAATTGATTACGGAATTCGAGTTCTGTATAGAGATGACGTAAACTTTCGATGTTCGGGCTGCTAAGTTTAAGCTCGTGCCAATCTAGGTTTAGCTCAAGATCACAGACGATACTTGCCAGTTGGTGATCAATCTTGATGTTGTCTAAGCTGTCTTTGATATTTTGACTGATTTTGCCTTTCAGTTGATCGACATTGGCAATAATATTATTCAGTGAGCCGTATTCATTGAGGAGCTTAGCTGCAGTTTTTGCACCAACACCTGGAACACCCATAATGCCATCTGACGCATCGCCCATAAGGGTGAGGTAGTCAATAATTTGATGCGGATGAACACCAAACTTTTCAAAAACACCCGCTTCATCAAGCACACGTTCTTTGAAACTATCTTCGAGTTTGACATGTTCATTGACCAGTTGGGCCATGTCTTTGTCACCCGTTGAAATCAGAACATGATGACCTTCACTTAGTGCTTGCTTGGTCAAAGTTCCAATAATATCATCGGCTTCAGCGCCTGCGAGATAATATAAAGGGATCCCTTGTGCCTTAATTAATGCGTGCAAATATGGAATTTGTTGAGACAATTCTTCTGGCATACTTGGACGATCACCCTTATAAATAGGTGAAAGAGCGTGGCGAAAAGTAGGTTCAGGCGTATCAAAAATCACCGCCATATGCGTCGGTTGTGTACGACGCATCAATTTTTGAATTGCAGAAATTGCACCACGTATTGCATTGGTATGTAAGCCAGTAGACGTCGTTAACGGTGGTAACGCGTGATAAGCACGAAATAAAAAATAAGACCCGTCAACCAAGACAAAAGGTGGCATTGCGCAAATCCTAATTATAAGTTAGCAGGTATTTTACGTGAAAAAGCGATGCCTGTCCTGGTCACCGTGTTGTGCAATGACGAGTTGTGACGCTTTAAAAAATTGCAGTATTTTGTATGCAAAAATAGCTGCTTATCTATTGATCAAGTAAGATAGCTTCAATGAAGCTGTTTTATTGATATAAGTCTATGTATAAAAAAGACAAACAGGGAATCGTCATTGTTTTAATTGCTTTGACTGTGTTGCTGGCTTGTGCAATTGCATTTAAATGGCACGGAACAATTGTTGCCGCTACCGTGGGATTAACCGTTGCTATTGTGCACATCCTTTCTGAAATTCACCAACGCTTATGTCAGTTGGAACAAGCCCGTTCAGGTTTTTCGGATCAATCCGCTGGAATTGGGATACAGCGGGTGCTGATTTATAGCGCGGCATTGGTTGCATTATTTGCTTATGCTAATACGTGGATGTGGTTGGCGGGTGGTGCTTTATTGGTGCTGATGCTGTGTTTGATTCAAACTATCAGTGCATTTCAAACCAGATTGCTACATTTAGAACAGTCTTCAATTGCTGCACAGAAAATTGAATCCACACATTTTTCTCAAGATATAGAACCATCACAGTCTTCGACGACAACCGCTGCTTTCCCAGCGTCTGAGCTACAACATCCTGCTTGGATGCAAGCCAATACTGGATCAAGTCAACAAACTAATACTCAAAACCCGCTACCGATAATCCCTGCTTCTGAAGCTAAAGATGCTGCATGGTGGCAACCTGCATTTGATTGGATGGTCCATGGCAATCCGATTTTACGTGTCGCGGTTGCGATTTTAATGGTCGGTGTGGTGTTGTTGTTACGTTTTGCCAGTGAACATTGGCAGTTAAGCCTCGGTGTTAAACTTGGCTTTATTGCCAGTGCGGGTGGGATCACGACCGTTGCAGGTTATTTGCTACAAAAGAAAAATCAGCTATTTGCAGTGGCTTTACAAGGTTTAGGTTTAGCGATTGTCTTTTTAACACTTATTTTCTCGCATCATTTTGCAGTGATTGCCAGTTTGACCACTGCCAGTATCCTTTTTGTGATTTTACTATTGGCAACCGTCTATCTCAGTCTCAAACAACAAGCACTTTATTTGGCGATCCTTGCGTTGACTATGGCCTATCTTGCGCCATTACTTATTCCGCAAAACCACCCTGATGTCATTTTCTTGTTTGGTTATTATTTCATAATTAATTTAGCCGTTGCAGCGGTAAATTTTATTCAACCTTGGAAGATCCTGCACCAAATTGCCTTTTTTGTGACCATGTTTATTGGTGGGGCGGTCATTGGTATTTATGCAGATCATCAACAATACACAACGCTTGATTTTATTCTTTGGTTGCATATCGCCTTATTTATTTGGCTGAGTATTCGTTATAGTCAATTGATGTTACGCGCGCAAAATCTGCAAGAAGAAACAGCGCCTAAAGCACAGCGTTTACAGCCAATTTTGGATGTTGGGCTCATTTTCAGTGTGCCTGTGCTCGGTTTTTCTTTACATGCTTATTTAATGCATAACTCAACCTCAGCATTGACTTGGGGTGCAGTTGCATTGGCGGTTGTTTATATCGTTTTAAATATCTGGATTAAACGTCAGCATCCTCAATTATCGATCTTAGCTAAAAGCTTTTTTATCCTTGCTGTGGTCTTTATCGCGCTGATTTTCCCGCTTGCTAAAGGTGCACATTGGACCTCAACCGGTTGGGTGATTCAAGGAACGGCATTGATTGTGTGGGGTGTGACAGAACGTTATCGTCTGAGTCGTTACATTGGGGTAGCATTGGTTTTATTCAGTTCAATTGCACTGATGTTCCAAGTTTGGTCCAATGACCATTTCCCCGTCCTCAGTACCGTCATTTATGCCTTAGCTCAATTTATCTCGGCATTCTATTTATTACATTATCAACAAGTCGAAAAGTATTTTAGTTCACGCATGTTGAGTGGGATTTTTATCGCATTAGGCATGTACGCGGGTGCGATCGCGGGTGTTGAGTTGATGCAGTGGCAGCAACATGGATTAAGTCCTTACTTAGCTATTGCTGTCATATTGCTAGCAATATTTAGTGTTGCAGTCTATTTGAAATCAAAATTGCAATGGCAGCATTTACAGCTCATCTTGTTAGGCGGACTATTATTTTTACTCTATGGCGCAAGTTTGGCTGAAAATGTCTATTCGTTAGGGCATTGGTCAAGTCACTTAAGTCAAGTGAGCTTTTTGATTGCTTCAATTGGTTTAACCGTGTTGCTTGTGGTGTTAAAGTCTTTAGCATCCAAAACTTATCTGCTGGTGTGGTCAACTTTGCTTTGGCTGAGCTTGGCGAGTATTGGTTTAGCTATTTTCCCGAGCATGCCAGTGATTGCTTTAGCACTTATCCCAGCGATCTATAGTATTTGGTTGTTTACATCGAAGCAGACCCAATTGTTGCATCAGCTCCCAGTTTGGGGTTTAACTTTGTTTTGGTTGCTGCTGGTCAGTCTAGATCCTTATTCTGCTGAGCAATACTATGTGTTACCGCTGCTAAATTTGACTGACATTCTGTCTTTGTTGATGTTCATTGGCATGATTTGGATCATTTATCATCATGATTTCAGTGCAGAACGATCGATTGAATGGGGCTTTAAAGTTACAACCATTTTAATTGGTTTATTGGTCTTGAGTAGTGTGGTGGTTCGTGCCATGCATCATTATTTAGATACGCCGTTATGGGGTGGGGCAATTTGGCGAAACGGTGATGTGCAACTGAGCTTGACCTTATTGTGGATGATTTTGGCTTTTGTATTAATGACTTTTTCTAGTCGTCGTCATATTCGTCAAATTTGGTTTGTGGGCGCTGCGTTGTTAGGGATTGTGGTGGCTAAATTGTTATTACTTGATCTATCGCAAAGTGGCACATTGACCCGTGTGATTTCATTTATTGGGTCTGGTGCCATCATGTTGGTGATTGCATATCTTGCACCTTTACCACCTGCGATTGACGAGCCTGAGAAACAGCGTTGATTATTTCTCTTTCTGTTCTTTTTTGAGCTCTTTCTGATGTGTATATTGATCGACTTCATCATCTTCTAATGATGTTGGTCGATCAATTAAACCCATTTTTGGTACTGGAATTTCAATTTCATTTTCCAAGAAACCATTACGAACACGTTCCTGCATTTCATCACGAACCTGAATATAGTTTTCTTGACGACACCAGACCGCAAACAAAATTTCGATTGAAGACTCTTTAAAAGCGGTCACTGTTACGGCAGGTTTGGGATCATCCATCACAAAAGGATATTTTGATGCAACATCAAGTAAGACATGTCTGACTTTAATGATATCTTCATGAAAATTAATCGCCAATGTAATCGGAATTCGTCGGATTGGATATTTAGATAAGTTCATGACGGGCGCACGAATCAATTGCTCGTTTGGAAGGCGAATATAAACATTATCTAGGGTAAGTAGTTTGACTGAAAGAAGGTCAATCGAAATGACTTCACCTTCAATGGTATGTCCTCGAATCAAGGTGATTTGAATGGTATCACCGACTTCAAAAGAACCTTCGCCGATCAGAAACAAACCACTAATTAAATTGGATGCAGAGGTTTGTGAGGCAAAACCCAGTGCGACGGTGAGAATACCTGCCGCGCCTAAAAAAACGCTGAGTTTAAATCCTGCTTCTCTTAGACTGGTCATAATGAACAGTAAGAAAATGAAATAGAAAATACCCCTACGCCACAAAAGGCGTTGATGTGCATTGAGTCGGTTGCCAATGGTTCTGATAAAGGTATTGGATAATAATCTTGCAATGATAAAACCAATAAAACACAAAATAATCGCGACTACAATTTCACTCAGTCGCGCAAAATTAATATTGGTAAAAATGCTGGTGAGATTGCTTGCAACATCTTTCGGAATATTGGAATCTGGCATAGCAACCTCTTAAAAAAACGAGTCAAACATATTCAAAAAAGTACTATTGGGTGAGCGTGGAGGGTGAATATAGGTCACTTCTCCTGCTTGATTCGGTGTTCTATTCTCGATGCGAATTCGTGCTTGTTCAGCACCATCATAATAAACCTTGATCTTAGAGGTCCATAGTCGGCCAGTGCCTTCGCTATAAAATAGGGGGAGGGCAGGAACTGGGACATTCATACGGTCAAAACGGAGTTGATGTAGGCTGTTGTTTTGAAATTCGATGGGTGTGACTGCGCGAAAGGCACGTGGTGTTAAAAGGTTTAAATCCGTGCGACCATCGACAGAAGTGGCGTAGCAAATTTCCCCATGTTGAGGGTTTTTCCCGAACCACGTGTCTTTGGGTTGAATCACAGGAATGTCAAACAAAGGCTCTGCCAATCCGTCAGCCAAACCAGCAATCCACAGTGGTGTACTGATATAGAGTGTTCCCCGTTGACCTGCTGGGATATAAATAGGATCTACGGGTTTAATGACCACTGAACGGTTGGCTAGACGTGGCATCAAATGAAACGTCTCATTGGTTTTATGGAGCATGTAGCGTTCAATTTTTGCTGGTTGTGGCATTGCAAATTCAGTATCCGTTAGAATTCGCCATTGTTGTTCATAATCGTTCTGATAGTGCGGACGATGGTATTCCAATCGCCACTCTTTAATTCCGCGTGTGAGACGGAAGAGTAATGAACCGAATTGCCAAGCTTTGGCTTGTTGAATTTCAAATTTTTGTTCGCCCCACCACTTCAAAGATTCTGAATGAGGTCTTTCATATAGATTATTTTGAGACAAGATGCAAAATTCCTTTGTGAGGATGCTAAAGAGACTTCACGCTGTAACCAGCTTAGAGTACACTCAATGCTTTCTTTTATCATTATTTGTGTGATGCAAATACTTAAACAAATACAAATTCCATATAGTTTTGCCAAACGGCATGGCGTTTTGTTCCGTTATGAAGGCGATCAAGTTTTTATTGTGCGACGCAAGGAAACGGCGCGTATTGCTTTGCAGGAAGCACGTCGAATTTTGGGGAAGTCAGCTCATGATCAACTTTGTACCGAGCAAGAGTTTCATGCTTTACTCAGTTCAAGCTATGCAGGAGATACCGGCGAGTCGCAACAAGTTGCTGCGGGTTTAGAAGATCACCCCGATCTGCTGAGCTTGGCGGATCAAGTTCCTGAAGCGGAAGATTTGATGGATCAGGAAGATGATGCGCCTATTGTGCGCCTTATCAATGCCTTGCTGTCAGAAGCAATTCGTGTCAGTGCGTCAGATATTCATATTGAAGCTTTTGAGAAAAAACTTTCGGTACGCTTGCGTGTTGATGGTCAACTGCGTGAAATCGTACAGCCGCGTCGTGAATTAGCGCCGTTGTTAGTTTCACGTATCAAAGTCATGGCTAAACTTGATATTGCAGAAAAGCGAATTCCGCAAGATGGTCGTATTTCCTTGCGCTTAGCAGGGCGCGAAGTTGATGTGCGTGTATCGACATTGCCATCATCACATGGTGAACGCGTGGTGATGCGTTTGCTGGATAAGCAAGCTGGGCGTTTAAATATGACCCATTTGGGCTTGATGCAAAGTGATTATGACCGTTTAACCCAATTGGTACATCGGCCACATGGCATTATCCTGGTGACTGGACCAACGGGTTCGGGTAAAACCACCACGTTGTATGCAGCACTCTCTGATTTGAATGATCACACGCGTAATATTTTGACGGCCGAAGATCCGATTGAATATCAACTCGAAGGGATTGGTCAAACTCAGGTCAATACTAAAGTTGATATGACCTTTGCACGAGCGCTTAAAGCCATGCTACGTCAGGACCCTGATGTGGTGATGGTCGGTGAGATTCGAGATCTTGAGACGGCAGAAATTGCGGTTCAAGCTTCATTGACGGGTCATTTGGTTTTATCAACGCTACACACCAATACGGCAATTGGTGCAGTCACTCGTTTAAAAGACATGGGGATTGAGCCTTTCTTACTTGCAAGTTCGCTGATTGGCGTGATTGCACAACGTTTGGTTCGTACTTTATGTCCACATTGTGTGACATGGCGTAGAGCAGATGATTTCGAACAACAACTTTTCAAACACCTCGATGTCAATCATCAAATGGAGTTACCTGAGCCGAATGGCTGCGAGCATTGTTCGCATGTAGGTTTTAGCGGACGAACGGCCATTTATGAAATTGTACCTGTTGATGAATCGATGCGCCGCCTGATTCATGGCAATGCTGCTGAATATGAGTTGGAAACCTATGTTCGTAAACAATCGGGTTCAATCCGTGATGACGGTTTAAGAAAAGTTTTGGCTGGGAAAACCACTTTAGAAGAAGTACTGCGCGTCACTAATGAAGCTGCTGAAGGGTAAGCAATTAGGGGCACGAAAAAAAACAGCATGAATTCATGCTGTTTTTTTTGATCAGGAATATTATTCAGCAGTCACGATATTAAAATTCACATCAATATTATTGCGTGTTGCATTCGAGTATGGACAGACAATGTGAGCAGCATCAACCAGTTGCTGTGCCTCTGCTTCCTCCATTCCTATGAGATAGACATTTAAAGTCACTTCAATACCAAATCCATTCGGAATAGGGCCGATCCCAACTTCACCTTCAACATAAGCATCTTTACTTATATTGAACTTATCGCGATTCGCAACAAACTTCATTGCCCCTAAAAAGCATGCAGAATAACCTGCGGCAAAAAGTTGCTCTGGATTGGTGACAGCACCACCAGCACCGCCCATTTCTTTTGGCACACCTAATTGAACGTCTAAGACACCATCAGAAGAAGTTGCACGGCCATCACGACCACCTGTTGCTTTCGCTTTTGCGCTATAAACCACTTTTTCTAAAGACATGATTATTATTCCTGAATATTATTGAATAGCATTAGATCGTACGCTATATGAATGAAAAAACAAGTAAGTAAAAGTTGTTCAATTTTGAATATTAAGTACTGATTGTTGTAGATTGTGTTTACCAAAGTTCAGCAATTCTTTTCATTAATCGCGCTCTATAACGAGCGGTGGGGTTGCTCAAATTATTGTGAGCTTCTTGTTCATAATACTGCTGCCATGCCCTAATCATTTCCAAGGTTGTCCCTTTTTGTTTGATGATCGCAACATCCTCACGTTGAATATAGTCTAAGCGTTGTCTTGCACCTTCTGCCCCCGTTCCCCAACCAATAATCCATTGACCAAAAGCATTGAGAGACAAGTTTTGGGGGGTAGATAAGTTATTCTGTGTGTTGGTTGATACATCAGGATTTTCCTCTACTGCTGCTGCATGTAGTGGAGTAAGTGCCCCTAGAAAAAACAATATGGTAATAAATCTAAACATGAACAAAGGCTTAATAAGAATTAGTTGACAATATTATTTCACTCATAGAATAAAAGCATTTTGCTTTGTTCGACAGAGATCGATAATTTATATTAAATCATGATTTCAGCACGCTCGCATCGCTAAAATTGATCAGAACAGTCAGTTCATGCCAAGAAATAAAAGTTTGGATATTTAAAGTAGGAATTATATTTCTAATAGTGGATGAGTTGGCGATGTTGCATCAACGGCATTGCAAGTCGGACTTTCTCTTGTTCAGTGAGATCAAAAGTAGTGCTGATTAAAGCATGACCCTCTGTATTTACCATTTGCAATAGTTGGCCTCGACTATCGGTGATCCCTGCATGCCCCCAGGTTTGGCGTTGCTCACCATGCCATCCTTGTTGTGCTGCTCCCAACACATAACATTGACTATCCATTGCACGTGCTTGCAACAATAATTGCCAGTGTAATTGACCCGTGATGTAAGTAAACGCTGCGGGAGCAGTTAAGATATTTGCTCCTTGCTGGCGTAAAGTTAAAGCAAGCTCAGGGAAACGTAAATCATAACAGACCATTAAGCCAATATTGCCAAATGGTGTTTTTGCTACAACAACCTGATTGCCTGGTTCAAAGAATTTTGATTCTTGATAGCCCCCAACGCGATCTCCAACCTGAACATCAAATAAATGAATTTTGTCGTAGCGCGCTTCTGTGCCTTCGGGACTAATACATAGACTCACAGTCCGAACGCGACCGTCAGTAATGATTGAACCATCGGGACGAAAAGGGCAAGGGAGAGTGCCCGCAACAATCCAAATTTGATAGTGATGAGCAAGCTGCTCTAAGCGTTGTTGAATGCTTTCAAATTGTTCAGCAGTTTCACGTTGTTTACCAGCAGCAAAGCAGACAAAATTTTCAGGGAAGACAATCAGTTTAGCGGCTTGTGCCTTACTTTGTTGGATCAATGATTCAATGACAAGGAAGTTAGCCTCAATGTCATCTTGGGAGTTCATTTGTACAACTGAAAGTAAGGTCATAAGCCAGTCACAATTAATTTAGTGATCAAACATTTTGTTTTTGTACATCGATACTTAAGCAATCTTGTTCTTTTTGCAATTGTTTAACCAGAGGCTCAAACATATTCTGGTTATTTTCATTCAAGCGCATGAGGGTTTTATGTGCATCGAGCACAGTATTAAGCATAGCACTATGCGTGATATGTTCCTCTGTGAGTTCGAGTGTACAGACGTTAGGGTCACCACAATAATTCAGAATCACAAACACTTGTGCCAGCCCCATGCTATTGGCTAAGGTCGTAATATCTGCATTTGTTGAAAGCATCACGGCTTGAATGTGGTGCGTCTGTTTAAGTTTTAAGCCTAATTTTGCCAGTATTCCTAAAACGGTACTGTCAATAAAAGTGGCTTGGGTTAAATCAACGATTGCACCAACAACGTTCTGTTGTTGTTCAATTCGGTTGAGGAGTTTGTCTAAACTTATACAAGAGTGAGCACGCACTTCGCCAATAAGCTTGAAAATATGCGTTCCGTTCAAACTTGCATATTCAACATGACCTGTTGACATATAAATGCCATTTTCAGAGAAAGGATATAAAATTATCCCATAGTGATATTCCAGACACAAGGGCTTGCATACCGTGAACTAGTTAAAGTGCTGATTTTAAGGTTAATTCATTCGGCATAAACTCAGAATGGCAATGTCATCGGCGACATGTTCTGGTGCTTGGAAGGAGTTATTCTGTAGGTGTTCGACCAATTGATTAAATTGATCATTCAATCCACCATCAAAAGGTTCAAGTGCGCCGTCAGAACATAAAATGAACCTTGCTTGGCGATTGAGTACACAAAGATGCTCTTCAACTTCGAGTTCTTCTGTGAGACCTAAAGGAAAACTACTGGTTGATAAAATTTGTGGTGGTTGGTTCGGTTCAAAAATAATGGGAGGAGGGTAATGTCCTGCACTTGACCAGCGAACCTCATTGGTGACCAAGTTTAGAATCCCCGCGACCATGGTAATGTGCTTTTCTATATTTTCTTGCACCAACATTGCATTGAGTTTTTGAATGAGTTGACGAGGTGTTTTTGATCGACCATGAAATGCAGCCATCCATGAGGTCAATAAACTGCTAGTGACACCATGTCCCGAAACATCAGCAAGATAAAATAATACCTCTTCATCATTTAAACGCCAGTAATCATACCAATCGCCAGATAAATAGGCTGATGGCTGAAAAAAAGATTCGAATTGATAATTTGGTAATTCAATTGCATTTGGTAAAAGACGTTTTTGTAATTCAGCCGCAGAAGGGAGATCTCGACTGTCTTGATTCCGCTTGTATTGCGCATCAATCTTAAATAATGAATGTATCGGATTTTTGGGGAGGTTATCCCACATCCAACCTGCTAATGCGCCCATTTCCCAAGCTTGGGCTAACGCAGCACCTTCATGTTCAAATGCAAGCACAATGGTTGGAAGTTTCCACTGATATTTTAAGAAGTCTTGTACATCAGCAATCGCAATAATTGTTTGATCATACAAATCTAAATCATTAACTTGAATAATTTGGAGGGTGGGTAACTCAGTTAAAGCTTGATCTAAGTAGGGTATGGAGCGTGTGGGTTGAATGAAATACATTGATGTATCGCCAATCCTTTGTATGATCATTTTTTAATTCATCATAGATGAAAGATAACCTAAAACATAGTGTTGCTAGCGTTTAAATTCACTAGCGACACATAAGTTTGTAAGACATTATTTTAAATTAACTATTCTTCATCTGAAAATGACTCATCAATATCATCTTCGTCGCTGATAAAGGAAATGTCATTTGCATCGCCACGTTTCTCCGCAATTTGGAAAGCCTTACGTTGCAGATAAAAGTCACGAATCATCGAATATCTATCACCTTTTAAGCTTTCTTCAACTTCAAGAATTTGTGAACGGGCATCAACAACTTGTAATAGATTTGTTGACCAATAAATACCATCTTGATCGTCAAGTAGATATTTCTGTGGGCGACCAAAACTATCTGCAGCTAAACCAACACCGTCTCGGAAAGTGCTCGGACCAAAGAACGGTAACATGACATATGGACCTGAAGGAACACCGTAATAACCTAAAGTTACCCCGAAATTCTCTTCTTCTGTGGATAAACCTAAACGACGAGCAGGATCAGCAAAGCCCAAAGTTGTGAGTGTATTCACAGTAAAACGGCCTAAGGTTTTTGCTGCACGGCTTGGTCGACCTTGAATAACTTGATTCACAGCATTCCATGGCTCGCCTAGATTTTTACGAAATTGACGATAGGGGCTACGCACAGGCTCTGGAACTTTAGCAACATATTGTATTGCTATTGGTTTCAATAGATTACGGTCTAACGCATCATTAAAGAGAAAGATTTGACGGTTTAATGGCTGTAATGGGTCTTTCACTGCATCTGGCTGAGCAGCATTTGCATTGACTTTTAAATCATTTTTTGTGAGATGTTTTAAATCTTTTATTGCTTGTATTGTTGATGGCTTATGTTCATCTGATATCGAGCTTACAGTCGTATTGCTATCAATTGCCGCTTTATTAGTTGTCTCTTGAGCAAATACGGATGAACATGCTCCAGCAGTTAACAACCCAAGCAAGATAAAATTGGAGTAATGCATATCAATCCTTAATCGCTGTTTGAGCGAAATACAGTCATAAAAATGATCGTGTTATTTAACACGAAACATATTAAGCAGAATACAATTTAATTATTCACCTATTATTAAAACAAATTCACTAGCAAAATATAAGAAGAAATGTGAAATTGATCTAAAAATATCCACTTAAAT
>NZ_SGIM01000011.1 GCF_004208515.1 Acinetobacter halotolerans | reverse complement strand
TAACCATCACCCAACACTTCAGTACTGAATGCATTCAGGATTACGGTGGTATTTGGCAAACTATTTAATTTGTTCTGTAACACTTGATCGGCACGAAGTTTGGTATCAAACTCGACCAAAGTGACATGCTCAACGATGCCAGCAAGGTCAATTGCAGCTTCCACACCAGAGTTACCACCACCAATCACCGCAACACGTTTACCTTTGAACAGTGGACCGTCACAGTGTGGGCAATACGCCACACCACGAGTGCGGTATTCTGCTTCACCTGGTACATTCATTTCTCTCCAACGCGCACCTGTAGAAAGAATGATGGTTTTTGATTCAAGCTTTGCACCATTTTCAAGTTCAACTTCAACCAAGCCAGTTGCTGTTTGATCCGCACCGGTGATTTTGCTGACACGTTGCAAGTTCATGATATCGACATCATATTCACGCACATGCGCTTCCATCTCAGCAGCAAACTTAGGACCGACAGTTTTTTGTACAGAGGTAAAGTTTTCAATATCCATGGTGTCCATTACCTGACCACCAAAGCGTTCCGCCACGATACCCGTATTGATCCCTTTACGAGCCGCATAGATCGCTGCAGTTGCGCCAGCAGGACCACCACCGATCACCAAGACATCAAAGGCATCTTTGGCATTGATCGCTGCTGCATCTTTCTCTGCTGAGTTGGTATCTAACTTGGCTATGATTTCTTCCAAAGTCATGCGACCTTGACCAATGTGTTGATCATCTTGGAACACCATCGGTACAGCCAAGATTTTGCGTTGTTCCACTTCGTCTTGGAAGAATGCACCATCAATCATGGTGGTAGTGGTATTTGGATTGTTGATCGCGATCAAGTTCAATGCCTGAACCACATCTGGACAGTTATGACAGCTCAATGAAATAAACACATCAAAGTTTGCTTTTAGGTTTAAGCCTTTAATTTGATTTAAAATCTCATCAGAGACCTTAGGAGCATAACCAGACACTTGTAATAATGCCAAGATCAAAGAAGTAAACTCATGTCCCATCGGTAAGCCAGCAAAGAATACACGTGGCTGTTCACCTGCTTTAGCCACCCCAAAACTTGGACGGCGAGCGTTTAAACCATCAAAACGTGCAGTTACTTGATCAGACAATTCCGCAATTTCAGTGACAAGTTCTTTGATTTTTGCCGCTTTGTCGGAATCATCTAAAGCAGCAACCAACTCGATCGGACTTTCTAAACGTTCTAAGTAAGCTTTTAATTGCGTTTTAATATTTTGATCTAACATCGATGTCTCCAAATTCTCAACAATTCAAGTCGGCTAAATTTATTCAATGAGGCTATAGTACGCAAAAGCACCAAATAGGTAAAACAGTATGTTTTTATGGGTTTGATCGGATAAACCGAATGATATTTAACTACACATCCAGCTTTTGCGTGATTCGCAGACGCCTATTTTTTAAATGTTTTGCTAACATATATAAAATGCCACTTAAGCCAAGTACAAGTACAATCAATGCCCATAAGATGACATTGGCAATTTGGGAGATCCATTGCGCTTGTTGAGCACGTTCATCTAAAGCTTGTGTTGTCGCAGTTACGCTTCTGCCATAAAGTTGCTGTTGCATGACCCATAATTGCTCTGGCTGGAAGTCATAGTGATTAAATTGAGTAGGATTATTTTTTTCCACATCAATCAACTGATTAACATAGACATTTGCTGTCTTTCGATCTACAGATGGATGTAACAACGCCACCTGAGCCAACACGTATGCTTTTTCTGTTGGAGATATATTGGTTCGCTGTAAATCTTGAGCGATTTGACTCTCAATAATATTGGTTCGATAACTCATCCAGTGTTGATATGCTTGTTCAGTGTCATCATTCCAATCATATTGCAGATAACTTAGACCTGACCAAATTAAAATAAATGCGATCAACCACGCGACAAAACGTTGCGTCCATGATTGAAAACGGCGTTGAAAAAACTTCAGTTTCTTTGCCCAATATACAAGCAAAAAAGCACCAATCAACGCGCCAAAGACTTTAATAAATAACCATCCCACCCACGACAACAGATTAAAAAAATAATCGATAGGTTCTTTAAAAGGGATTAAATCTTGTACGTGATAAGGTAAGTCTAGAACTTGAACATGTGTAGAAAGATCAAAGACCCGATAGATCATCTCTTTTTGAAAAAAGAAGGAGACCCCGATGGCTATCGCCAAGGTCATACTGAGAAAAAACCATATCATGAGATGACTTTGGCGTTTTGCTAAAGTCTCTAAACGTTGCTCTATCGGTTGAACACTAAAGTCATCTATGGGTGACAATGATTTTTCCTCTTATGACATCAAGACTTTGGCGAATTTTGCCCACTATTTTCCAATACCAAATGATTTAGATTATCCTGCAATGCACGTAACCGAGTGGTTGCTTCAGCACGTTTTTGCATACCTTCTTTCTGAATTTGAATCACATCATTCACTGTATTAATGAGGGTGTTTTGTACATGTTCAAGTGTTTCAACATCAATCACCGAACGTTGATTCGCTTTAGCAGTATCTACTGAGTTTTGATGCAACAATTCAGCATTTTTGCGCAATAATTCATTGGTTGTATCATCAATCGCTTTAGCGAGTTGCACGCTATTTTTTTGTTCTTGTAGAGAAATAGCCAAACTAATTTGATTTTTCCATGCGGGTAAAGTGATATTTTTAATCGCATAAAACTTGTCCACTAACATTAGATTATTCGATTGAATAATACGAATCATCGGCAAAGTTTGCATCGCCGAGTGCTGCAAGACTTGCAAATCACTAACGCGCTTTTCAAGATTATTCGCTAAATGATTTAAATCATAAACTTGTTGCGTCGTTTGTTGATCTTGCTCTTGTGCTGTTAGGTTTGAGATTTGCTGCTGGATATCATGCTGCTTAAGCTGACCTGCTGCAATATAAACACCGAGTTGTTTATATTCTTCTTGAACGGCATCGAACATTTTATCCAAAGTACCCACACGTGCTTTCAAGCCCGATTGAGAACTTTCAATCTCTTTGACCAACGCATCGATTTGTTCTTTTGTGGTATTAAAATGCTGATCAAAACTTTGTTTAGCATTCTTGAACTTACTCAGTATCCCACCAAAAAAACCTGAACTTTTTGATTTATTTAAAATACTCGAAGTATTGAGTTGTTGGGCGACCTGCACGACCTCATTTAACTTTTGCCCAGTTGCGTCCAAATCTTTATTTTGTACAAGGCTCAACAACTCATCTGTATAGGTCGAAGTCTTACTGGCGATATTCTTTCCATATTCCGATACAACAGTGGTGTTGATATCAGCAAGCTCTTTATGCGCACTCATCACTTCAGCAAAATCTTGTGGTTGTAGGCCCAACTCTTTTAAATTGAGTTGTTCAAATCGTTGCTCTTGGTTCACAACCAGCTCGTTTGATGATGGTATTAACTCTGAATTTGACATAACGTTCCCCTCTTATTTCTGTAATGATTTCTTCAGATTTTGGATTAAATTTTCTCTACTCTTGTCCAGCTGTTCAAGCACAGCCGAAGAATTTGACTCACGACTTTGCTTTAAATGATATTGCCAAGCAGGAATTAAAACTTGCTGTGCTTCTTTGAAACGGTCTAATAGACTAAAAGACAAATGCTGAGACAATTGCATCTGTTTCATTGCAATATCATTGCTCGCCTGTAAGGTTTGTAAAGTATTAATTTTTTTTGACAGTCGCTCTACAAAATGATCAAGTGTTTGCTGCTTACTAAACGCTGGATATTCGCTTAAAAACTGTTCTGCAGCCACAATATATGCAGCCATCTGTTCTCTTAGACCCAGCGCTTGTTGCAATCGAGATTGTGATTTTTGAATTTCGATCTGCAATCTTTGACTCAAATGATTGGCCTGCTGAATGAGTTGATCTAAATCTTTGATATATTTGACTTGGCCAGCATCATATTCTATATCAATGCCGAGCCACTTCTGTAAAGCATTAAATTTCCGGCCACCTAAATATTTTTTTGATCGAGACAATTGCTGAATAATTTGATTAATCACTTCGCTGAGTTGTTGGTTGAGTTTAGGATCAACCCCATTCAACAAGACGCTTTGTGCTTGTACCAGATGATCTGCGTAATGATTCAAACGATGCGGATCGTTGAATAAAGGCAATAAATCATTACGTTTAATCGCTAAAATATGTTCTTGATTTGATTCAATTTGCGATAAAGGAGTAAGGTCAAGCGGTATAGTCATATCTGTAGAAAATAGTCAGAACAAATAAGTTTGAACAGCTTAGTTGTAGCATGTTCTGACTCTTTCGCATACTGAAATGTTGTTATGATTTGCAGCATTTGTCGTTGTTATTTTTAAAATTATTTTAAGATTTCTGTGGAATCGCATATGTTCCGATAACGTGTGCCACGGGCTCATCATCATCGAGCGAGTATAACCACACTTCGCCAGTGACTAAAGTTCTACCTACTTTAATTAACTTGCACACCGCTCTGATATTTTTATTTCCATGCGGTTTACGAAAAAAATTAATCGTCATATTAGTCGTAACTGCCATAGCAACCAATCCTAAATGCCCCATGATCGCCACATACAAAACAAAATCAGCCACTAACATTAAGGTCGGACCAGAAACGGTCTGACCAGGACGTAAATCATCCTGATCAACTTGATACAATAATTGTGCACCTTTTGGAGTAATCTCTTCAATCGAACTTTTCTTTAGTGCTTGTGGAAATTCTTGAGCTAAAAACTCAACGATTTCATTTTTACTTGTAGCCATATACAACCTAATCCATCATTTAAAAATTGTTAATCTACACGATTCGAAAGTTCATTTAGCACTTGCCAATAGGTTGGCGGTTCAGAAACATGACCACGCTCACGTAACATTTGGTGCATTTTTGGCAGTTTAAAATAAGGAACTGTCGCCATCAGATGATGTTCTTTATGATAATTAACATGAATGGGTGCGACTAAAGCACGTGCAAGATAGCCAGCCTTCGTAGTACGGGTATTGGTTAAAGCACTATTACTGGTCGGCATACCAGCATGCTCTGCCATAGAGCGAACACGTAGAAACAATGGAAATGGAGTTAAATAAGCCAAAATCCAAAGTGCATAAAGTTTAGGATGCCCTGCTGCCCACAATGCAGAAAATAAAGCCGCATTGGTTACAATTGCCCCAGCACTATTTTTTAAAAATGTTTTAGGATAATCAGACCAATATCGCCCTTGCTGAGAAATCCAACGACGATCATTCGAAACGGTCCATTCCATTTTTTCTATATCCATCAACACTCGCCCGACCGCAAATTTAAAACCTGTCACGCCAGATAGATCACGGATAAATTTGCGCATCAACGATTTTTTCGTGGTAGGAAATCCTGCAACGAGGGATACATCCGGATCATCGACCGTGGAAGTTTTACTATGATGACGCATGTGATGCACGCGGTACTTATGTAGATCATTCCAAATCGGGCGCGCACATAACCAATCCGTCAAGGTGTCATTGAGCCATTTTGTTTTAAATAAACTTTGATGTGAAGCATCATGCATTAAAATTGCCAATGCCAATTGTCGACCCGCCAAAATCACCAAGGCTGCAGCACAAAGTAATAATTTCCCCCAAGCTGGCAAATATTCCCAAGACATTGCTACAGTCGCAAACGTTCCACCAATAACTGCCCAAGTGGACAATACCGCCCAGCCACCATGTAAATCTGATTTGCTTGTTAACGCGGTGATTTCTTCTCTGCTGAATAAATCACTCATTGCGACACGTGTATTCATATCCCTATCCTGCCCATTATTCTACTTTTTAAAATACATGTTTTATAATTTTATTTTAAATCATGTAATATTTCTGTCAATAAATTTAAAGGATATATTTTGTAATATCAAGATGAGTATCTATACCGTACTTTCCTCATAAAACTTGGCCCATAGTGCCAACCCCGTTTGATCAAGTTGCTGAACACTGGATGCAAACTGATCACGAAGTTCGACATCAACAAAATCTTCAGGTAATAAAGGATCATTCATCAATAGTGAAATGGTCTGACGTCCTAACAATAAAGACTCTCTGGTTGCATCGTCCAACTCTAACTGGTTGACCGTCAGTAACCAATCTTGAATCATCTGACTATATTTCTCATAATTTTGATTCAGCGTCTGTGTCGGCCATAATTTAGGAATACTGGCCAAAGTTGCTGGGTCAAAATGATTAATCTGACAAATCTTGGCACTGCTCTCTAAACCAGTCGCTTGTAATGCCAGCACAAGATCCTCAAATGCAATAGCGAGATTATCAGGGCGAATATAAATTCCCTGTTCTAATTCTTTAAAACCAAAATGTTTTAATGCTCTTTCACGACGATTCAATGCAGTACGATCGACCCGCCCTAACTCACCAGTCAACACCGCAAGATATTGGTGATTCCATAGCTTGGTACGTTTAATACCACTCTTACGGTTCAACATAATATCTGCCCACTCATGTGATTGGGCAGTAAATTGATACACCCCCCGCTCAATGGCTTCAATTACCCCTTCAGCGGACAGTCGAGTGACAGCAACACGAATACTATTTTCACTAATTTCAAATAATTTAGCAGCAATAATAATCTGCTTAATCGAAATCTCACGGCCTTGCGAGCCTAAAAGTAAGTCAATAATTAAATCACGGGCATTTAGTTTGATTATCGTCATATTGCTATTGAACCAATTTAAAAATATAAAATTTAGACAATGGATTTATAAATCCTAGCACTGTACATCACGGTTTTTTATGCTGCTCGTCGAAAGTCCTTTCAAAAGAGTATCGAGAGATGCAAAACTTTTTTAAATAATCATCAAACTATTTTTCTTTTGCATTTGTTCAACAACTTCTTTGGTCTCAAAACCCAAACGCCAGTACAACAACTCTAAAACATCCAGCTCGTCCTGCGTAATGATACGATCACTCCATAAACACCTTTCAGCAATAGCCAAGATATTCAGACGATCACGTAATAATAACCCAGATACATCATTTAAAATTTCTGCTAGATCTAATGGCTCATCGGAAATATCTGCATAAATTTGCATTTCATCTTCAGTTAAAAGAAATCTTAAAATGCGCTCGCGTACTTCGAGTTGATTTGGACTATTAATTTGTTGTACATGCAATAAAGCATCGATCAAATGAACGATCTGAGACTTCACGTCTTCAAATGCTGCTGGTAAATGAGCTGGCATCAGATTCAACTCATGCTTCACTCTTTCTAGCAATAACGCATCGAGTAAACCCACCTCTCCATCTGCTTGTATAATTGATGCCAGCTTTGTTAAAAACTGACGTGCGATACTAGTGGGCATATGACCAATATTTTTACATGCATCATGGAAGATTTGGACATGAATTCGACCATCTAAATTTAGCAATGCATCGACTATGGCATGACTCACTGGCGCATCTTGTGGAATAAACTCACGGTATTGGCGAATCATTAGAATCGCCACCATAATTTCTCTAGAACCTGTAGCCGTCTGCATTGCTCTTTGAATCAATTCTGGACGTTTCTTATGTTTACGCACTTCAGGATTGAGCGGCTTAATTGCGTCATTCAATGCAAAACTGATCGGAGACAAGCGCAGCAAAGGTAATGGCTGAGGTGAACTCCACGGTGTCGTGATATCGGTAATTTCTTCTTCTAAGGAACGGAACAAACTAAATAAAGGTCGACTACGCAATTTCCTGAGATTTTCTAATTGTAAATCTTGCAATAATGTCGGATTTAGCTCGTAGATTCGCTCTTTAATACTTGGATGAATATTCATCCAACTCTGGGGACTAAGTGAATTGGCAAAACACATGTGTGAAATCGATTCGGAATATGCACTGTGAATTTGCGAGCCTGAATGATGCACATAGATCCGCAATAACGTTTGAATATTGGCATTGTTATTCATCAAATGCATGGTTTTCAAATCATTGCGGAAGGTTCGACCACTCAAGGTCAGATATTTAATAAAGCGCGTAATGAGGATACCTAAACTACCGATTAACCAAATTACACCACCGATCGCAACAAAAATCGTTTCAAACTTATTACGACGTTTAGTTGCATAAGGACTATAGCCAGCCTGTGCTAATTTGCTGCCCCACTGACTAAATGTGGTTAAGCCACTGTATAGAATTTTAAGCTTGGTGTTTTCAACCGCTTCACCTGATAAAATTTGATTAAACTCATAACTCAGTAAACCATACAGCTCTAGCTCATCTAGATTCTGCAATGCGCCCCAAGTCAAAATAATCACAATATCTTGAGATTTAAAACCTGCCGTTAGCGCATTCACACCTACTTCATCAGGCAATACATAGACGGCTGGAGTATCAATTGCAAAACTATTTGCAACTTGTTCCACAACTTTTAAGGCAGTATTTTCTTCAGGAGTGCTTTCATCAAACACTAAACGTCGCGCTTTCAACTGTTTCGCCAGCGAATGACCACCTTCTCGTAGCACATAAAGTTCTGCACCGACGGACCACAACATGACAAAAATCAGTAAGGCGATAAAATAGGGACTGAGCGCGTGCCACCAAATGACTTGTGTATAATCAAAGAAATGAACTACCAAACCCAAAATTACATTGAGAATAAAAACAGTCAATAACATCGCAAGCCAACAAAAACTCATTGACCATACGATGCTTTTATTTTCAATTAAATAATGGCTCATTTCTTTCAATGTAAATTTTCCTGATTACATTGTTTATATTAGGATTGCGTATAGCCACCATCATAGAATAAAAAAGCGGGAAATTCCCGCTTTTCTATCGATGAAGAACATTACTCTTCTTTTATTCCAGTTAAATCAACCGAGGCTGCATCAATATTAACATCGATATAACCATCAGCTTGTTTTTTCGCTGTGTCATTACGCTTTTGCTCAAGATCAGCGAGATAAGCCTTGTCGATACCACCAGCCACGTAAACACCATCAAATACAGAGCAGTCAAACTCTGTTAAATCCGGCACTTTACTGGTACGAACAGCATCTTTCAAATCTTCTAAATCTTGAAAAACTAAGCGATCAGCACCAATAATTTCACGAATTTCCTCAACGGTACGTTCCGAAGCGATTAATTCTGATTTTGCTGGCATATCAATACCATACACGTTTGGATATTTCACCATAGGCGCAGCTGAAGCAAAGAAAACTTTTTTCGCACCTGAGTCACGTGCCATTTGAATGATTTCATTACACGTTGTACCACGTACAATCGAATCATCAACTAAGAGAACATTTTTGTCTTTAAACTCAAGTTCTACAGGATTCAGTTTTTGGCGAACTGATTTTTTACGTTGTTGCTGACCTGGCATAATAAAGGTACGTCCGATATAACGGTTTTTCATAAAACCTTCACGGAATTTCACACCTAAAATGTTAGCCAACTCTAGTGCAGAGGTACGACTAGTATCAGGAATTGGAATCACAACATCAATATCGTGTTCCTCACTCCATTCTTTTAAAATCTTATATGCAAGTTTTTCGCCCATTTTCAAACGCGCTTTATATACAGAAATACCATCAATAATGGCATCTGGACGTGCAAAATAGACGTATTCGAAAATACATGGACGATATTCTGGATTTACTGCACATTGCTTGGTGAATAGTTCACCCTCTGAATTGATAAAGATGGCTTCGCCTGGCTCAATATCACGCTCAATTTTGAAACCAAGTGCTGTAATCGCCACCGACTCCGAAGCAATAATATATTCAGTGCCCTGTGCAGTCTCACGTGAACCATAGATCAAAGGACGAATCCCGTTTGGATCACGAAAGCCGACTAAACCATGACCTGTAACCATTGCCACCACACCATAAGCACCTTTACAACGCTCATGCACACGAGAAACCGTATGAAACATGTCCTCAGGTGTTGGGTTCAATGTGCCACATTTCTGCAACTCATGGGCAAATACGTTAAGTAAAACTTCCGAATCCGAATCCGTATTCATATGACGTAAATCTGTTTTAAACAGATCATCATGAATTTCTGCGGCATTGGTTAAATTACCATTGTGCGCAAGCGTAATACCGTACGGAGAGTTTACATAAAATGGTTGAGCTTCAGCGCTACTTGATGAACCAGCAGTTGGATAACGAACGTGTCCAATGCCATAGTTCCCAAGTAAAGCACGCATGTGACGAGTATGGAATACATCACGTACCATACCGTTATCTTTGCGGAGAAATAAACGCCCTTGATCGCAAGTTACGATTCCTGCTGCATCCTGTCCTCGATGTTGCAACATCGTCAAGGCATCAAATAACATTTGGTTTACTGGCGATTTACCGGCAATCCCAACAACTCCACACATAGCAACCTCGCGACAAGCTAGCGATTAATAAAAAGGATTTTTCGTCGAATGATCAGCACGATGATCGACTGAAGCACGTTCTGATTCATTCATTTCAGTTGAAGGGCGATGTAATAACGCACCTTCAGAAGTCATTTGATTTAAAGCTTGATTTGCAGCATCTTTGGATAACTCAGTAGCCAAAGGCGCATAGGGTAATAGAATTTGTACAAACTTCGACTGTTTCCAGTGTGGTGAACTCTCAACCCAAGGTCCAAGACCTTGCATCGTAACCAAAACGATTAATAGTCCTTTTAATGAACCAAAAGCACCGCCTGCTAAACGATTTAATGGGCCCAATTTTAAAGTTTTCAAGAGCCCATTCAGCAGTGCCGAAACAATCCACGTACACACAACAATGATTAGTACGATAAAAGCAAAAGCTGCAATTTTTTGCACAACAGGATCTTGGCTGAGACTGCTCATTGCAGGTGCCAATACAACAGCGTACTTTGCTCCGACGATCAAAGCGAATATCCATCCGACCAAGTTCGCAAAGGCTTTTATAAATCCTTGACGCAAACCGTTCAGCCCTCCAATGAGCAAGATGATCAGAATGATGATATCAAGCGTGTTCATTTCACAATGTCATCGCGTTTACACAATCTTTTACAAGCACTGGGCCTGTATAAATCAGACCACTGTAAATTTGAATTAAGCTTGCGCCTGCCTGCTGCTTTGCCACAGCTTGGTCGCCAGATAGAATACCACCGACCCCAATTAACGGAATTTGTCCTTTTAAGACTGAGGAGAACTGACGTAAACATTCAGTACTTTTTTCAAATACTGGTGCGCCAGATAAGCCACCTGCTTCCTCTCCGTGAGGTAGATTTTCTACACCTTCACGGCCTAGGGTAGTATTGGTCACAATCAAACCATCGATTTTAAATTTCAACAATTGCGCTGAAATAAATTCGATATCTTCAGGGGTTAAGTCAGGTGCAACTTTCAGCACTAAAGGAACATAATGATTATATTGTTGCGAAAGTTCAAGTTGACGATCTTTCAAAGTTTTTAACAATTCTGTAAGTGCATCACCGCTTTGTAAACTACGTAAATTTTTGGTATTTGGTGATGAAATATTAACGGTAATGTAAGAAGCGTAGTTATAAACCTTCTCTAGACAAATCAAATAATCTGAAACAGCATCTTCAACAGGTGTATCCGCATTTTTTCCAATATTAATGCCCAAAACACCTTTAAAGTTTGCAGCTTTTACATTTTCAATCAGCTGATCAACCCCATCGTTATTGAACCCCATACGGTTAATAATTGCTTTTGCTTGAGGGATACGGAATAAACGAGGTAAAGGATTGCCTGCTTGTGGGCGTGGTGTAATTGTTCCGATTTCGATAAAACCAAAACCTAATGCAGCTAAGGCATCAATATGTGCACCATTTTTATCTAAACCAGCAGCGAGTCCAACAGGATTTGGAAACACGATACCCATGCACGTCACAGGTTTTGCTGGGACTTTTTGATGCATTAAACCGAATTTTTGAGCTTTACCGAGCATGGAGAGTGTGAGTTCATGCGCACGTTCAGGTGCTAAGGTAAACAACAAAGGGCGCGCCAATGAATATAACATACCAATCACAGTCTACTGATTTTCAAGTACCCATATTATAGGCACAGGCTCAACAAAACACCATGCTTAGCATAGAGTTATTTTAGGTTCTGCTGACATTTCAACCATGCATGAGTTGTTATTGTACTGTTGCGGTCAATTTGATCTGGTTATTATTAGAAACCATTTCCATCTTTACCACACTCAGTCCCATTTGAGACAGTTGCATCAAGAAGTTTGCCAATACCGCATAGTTTTTATGTTCAGCAACAATTTGAATCTGCTCTCCACTTGGTTGTGATGAAACTGCAAGTCCCTGTTGCTGTGCTGTACGCTGAATTTTATCAGCAGCAGAAAGTTCAAGATCATTTGCTGGTTTCATAGTTGCAGCATTACTCTGCATCCACACCGTTAAATCCTTCAACTCACTTACACGCTTTTGTTGCTGATCCGCCAAACTATGCATTTTCCAAACAGCAGCGCCAATGATTACCACGACGACAAAAATAGTCGTAAAAATCACCATGATGCGTTCACGTGCCGATAAAGTTTGTAAATACTGATCTAAAGCTTCTGCTTTCTGGTCAAAGAAATTTTGTAATTGCGTTAATGCTTTCATTATTTTATTTTTACCGTCCCAATCGCACCGACACTGTCTGCTTGTACATTGCCCAATTCAGCTTGAAAGCCTTGTTGATTAAGTTGTTGTACCAATGTTTGCAACTCATTGGCTGAGTTGGCTTTCAATGCCATCGACAAGACCGATGCATCAAAATTCATCTGTTGAGCTACGATCTGATTCTGCATCAAAATAGGTCCAACGCGACTCAACAATGAGAGTGCCTGTGCATCTCCAAGTCGACTCATCCGTAACTGACTTTCAAACTGACTTTTAATATTTTGCTCAGTCACACGACTGTTTTCACCGAACCAATACTTATATTGATCAATAGCTTGTAATGCTGTCTGATCCGCTACTGTTTTAAGTTTTGACCAACGCAAAGCATCATAACCCAATTGGACAAAAATCACGGCCATAAAAACAATAGCAGCAGCTTTCCAATAGCCTGACCATTGCATATCCGTATTTCTAGCTTTCGGGAAAACGTTGAAAGGATGTTGCTTTGCCCTTGGAAGCTGATGAAATTGATAACTAAATTCAGTACGCTGCTCACGACTTGACACGCTCGCCAATTGATCTAACTGACTCGCGTTTAAATTTGCAAATTTGTAATGGGTTTCAGTTGAGGTGAATTCTAAAAACACCCCCAAATCATCGACGGAGTTGCCCAACCAAGCATTCTCCCTAACCAGTAAATGATCATAAAGATTGACCAACACCACTTGATGATTTTCAGAGTCGGCTTCTGGATCAGGGAGAATCAAGAAATCTGGTAGAAAAGCAACAATTTCAATCGGTAATAAACTTAAGGCATGCTGCCAAGTTTCTATTGTTGACTGAGCAACCCCTAGAATATTCAATTGATCTTGATGAAAATGATGCACAACTTTCATTTGATCAATTGGCAAAGTCACATATTCTTCCAAAAGATATTTGACGCCCTCAGGACCTAATTGCTTGTAATGCGTCTTTGTCATCGGTTGCTGCAACATTTGAGCATTTCGACTTGGAAAGTAAATAACTGCTTCTTTTCCAGCATGCTCTTGCAAATCTTGAATCAACAGTTCAAGACTATTTGCCTGCAACCAATTTTCCCCAGTCGACCAATACCATGTTCCGTTGGTTTCGGGCATCCAAATATACAACATAGGTTTTTAGTACTCTTATTCTATTACGGAAATATCCGTTATATCGTTGGAATAAAACAATTCTTTTGTGTAGACAAACCATTGGCGATAACAGCTTGATCATAAATTCGCGCTTCTGCTAGAGCAAAAGGTTGGAACCGTTCGAGTGTTAATTGCTCTGCAATATGTGCAATGACATTCATATGACAAACTACAGCGATTGATTCATACGGCAGCTTTGATAACCATTCAATTGCGCCCTTCGCATCATCATCTGGTTTAATCTTATCGCAAATTAAAACAGGAATTCCTGCAAAATGCGCTTGGATATGCGCTAAAGTTTCTTGTGCACGTAATAATGGACTCACCACAAAAATCTCAGGTCGAATCACATCTTTTAGAAAGTGCCCTGTTTGCTCAGCTTGTTGATGTCCATGTTCAGTCAATGGACGCTGCATATCGTTTCCATTGATTGCTGGAGACGCTTCACCGTGACGAACTAATGTAAGTTGCATAACATAACCTTATTTTTTATAGCGCTATATTAACCATGATAGATGACAGTTTTTTGATTAGACTTCATGGTGTGGTAAAACAAATTCAACATCACTACGATGACCATTTTTCATTAAAGACAAAGCGATCGTCATTGGTGGTGCATTTTCAAAAATAACTTCATATAAAGCATTGGTAATCGGCATATACACATCTAGTTCAGCTGCTTTAGTACGAACTTGAACAATGGTATTAATCCCTTCAGCCGTTTGACCTAACTCTTTAGTTGCCTGATCGAGTGTCTTGCCAGAACCCAAGGCGAAACCAATTTGATAATTACGGCTCAATGGACTATTACAAGTCGCAAATAAATCGCCAACACCAGATAAGCCCAAGAAAGTAAGTGGATTTGCACCTTGCTCTACGGCGAAACGACTCATTTCAGCCAAAGCGCGTGTTAAAATCATGCTCTTGGTATTTTCACCGATGTTATAAGCTGCGCCCATTCCCATTGCAACCGCATAAATATTTTTGAGCGCGCCACCTAATTCAACACCATGCACATCATCACTACCGAATACACGAAATAATGCGCTATGTAATGCATGTTGTACTGCATAGCGTACCAATTCTGATTCACTCGCAATCACTGTACCTGACGGCATACTCGCCATAATTTCTTTGGCTAAGTTTGGACCAGACAATACACCATAAGGGACTTCAGGCAATTCTTCTCGAATGATTTCACTCATGAAACTAAAGGTTTTAGCTTCAATCCCTTTCGTCAGTGAAACAACTGCTTGCGCGCTGATAAATGGTGCGATTTGCTTAAGCACATCCCGAAATGAATGACTCGGAATCGCCACTAAAATAATATCACGATCACGAACAGCCAGTTCTAAATCCGCGACTGCACGTAAAGTCGGCTCCAATGTGTAATCAGGTAAATAGCGTTTATTGACGTGTGTCTGATTGATTTCTTCAGCCACGGCTGCATCACGAATCCAAATCATGGTATCGCAACCATTCCGTGCAGCTAAATTAGCCATTGCGGTACCAAAACTACCACCACCGAGAACAGTAATTCTTAATGCTGTTTTTTGATTCATTGCAATGGGTTCAACTAAATCGCTAAATTTTAACTCTGCCATTTTTTATCCTGAAAATAATTTCTTTGTTTAATCATTCAAAAATAAGATTAGGTCGATTGCCATATTTTTACAAAATTCTGGCTCTCTATTTCTGCACGTGGCGCAATCACTTTAGCAGCCGTACCAATATAAATAATACCTGAAATCAAATCTTGCGCTTGTAATCCTAATTGACGCTTAAGCCAATCTGACTCAACCACGGCACCAGAACGCCACATACTTGCAAAACCCTGCGCCTGCAAAGACAACAACAGGTTTTGAATAGCAGCCCCAGTACTCAGGATTTGCTCAAAATGTGGAACTTTAGGATGATCTTGAAGAGTGGTTAATGCCAAAACCAACATCGGCGCACGAAACGGATGATGTTTTACACGCTCCAACTGTATTGGATCCGTCTCGCCTAAGTCAGCTAAAGCCTTAGCCAAATGTTCGCCAAACGCTGCTCGATGCTCTGCTGTGATGACCACAAACCTCGTTGGCTTTAAGCGATGATGATCAGGCGCTGTTAATGCAGCTTGAATTGCTTTTTCGAGTTGTTCTGTATTCGGTGCTGGATCAATTAACTGCCCAATAGATTGACGTTGATGAATATTTTGATGAATTGTCTCTATATTTGAGTCCGTCATTGACATGAATCTAACTAAGGCAAGGATTTTGCTAGATTAGCATAATCTGAATAATTTTCACTACGTCTAATTGGGGCTTATTGAATATCGATGAATGAATTTTATTACCACATACAACATCGCGAGCTAAAAATTAAATAGGATAATTTCCCTTACCAAGTGCCATAACAAACTGTACACAAGCTGCAAAAGTAATTAAAAATTATATGCTTCAATAATAAGATGATGTCCATCACTAGAGAAAAAGCAATGAAAAAAAATTTAGTTCTTAGTTTAATCGGTGGTTTAGCACTTGGTTTAACAGCATGTGCATCTACCCCAACCAACACATTGGCTGTTCAAAAAGAAAATAATCAATATGAAGTGACGGGTATTGGTAAGACCAGTCTCATTTCTAAAAACAATGCGATTAGTGCTGCGCAGAAGACCTGCACACGCAATACCTCTGCTGTGGTTGTTGATGAAAAAGTGGCTTATCAAGGCGTACTGAAAGGTGTCGTGGATGAGCAAACTGGCAGAATGGTCGAAGCGGCCGCTGGTATGATTGGTACGATGACAGGTACGAAAGCATCTTTATCTAAAGACGATGACTATCTAACGACCTTGACCTTTTACTGCAAAGCCAATTAAATAATACAAAAAAAAGCCGATGCATATGCATCGGCTTTGGTATCTGTTAGAGCTTATTGAAGTTCACTTGCTGCAACTTCTGTATCAGCATCTTCAACAACATCAGTATTGTGCTCATCCATGATTGGTTTATCAATTGCATCGATGGCAGCTTGTTGCTCAGAAGTCGTCTGAGTAGATACAACTGAAGTTGCTTGTTCTTGGTCTTCAGCAGTTTTCGCTTCTTCTTTCTTTGCGCAAGCAGTCAATACCATTACTGGTGCGATCATTAAAGCAATAAGTGTTAGTTTAAAATTCATTGCAGCTTCCCATCATTACTGGTTAGTTTGATGACAATGATATGTCAACAATGTGACATTTTTATGACCACAAGACAATATAAGAGCAAAAGAGCCGATTTCCATCGACTCTCCTCTTTCATCTTCTGTTATAAATCAAAAGATTAGAACTTTATTGAGCACGCTCAATTAATACAGCTACAGCAGGTAAAGTTTTGCCTTCTACAAATTCTAAGAATGCACCACCGCCTGTTGAAATATAACCAATTTGATCGGCAACTGCATATTTATCAATTGCAGCAAGTGTGTCACCACCACCCGCGATTGAGAAACCTGCTGACTCTGCGATTGCAAGTGAAAGTGCTTTCGTACCTTCGCCAAATTGATCAACCTCGAAGACACCCACAGGTCCATTCCAAAGAATGGTTTTTGAAGATTTCAAGATTTCAGCAAAAGCTTTTGCAGTTTCAGGACCAACATCCAGAATCATATCGGTATCAGTCACATCTTCAACTTTTTTCACGACAGCTTGAGTATTGGCCAAAGAACCTAAGAAATCATCAAAGTTGATTTGACTCGCATCAGCAACTACGACATCAGTTGGCAATGGAACACTTACCTTTGCTGCAATTTGTTTCGCAGTTTCAACCAAATCAGCTTCATACAGTGATTTACCGACATTGAAACCGGCAGCAGCCAAGAATGTATTTGCAATACCGCCACCAACGATCAATTGATCACAAAGTGTTGACAAAGAATTTAATACATCAAGTTTCGTTGAGACTTTAGAACCTGCAACGATTGCCACCATTGGCTTTTCAGGTGTTTGCATAGCACGACCCAAAGCATCCAACTCAGCAGCCAATAAAGGACCAGCGGCAGCGACTTGAGCAAAACGAGCAGCGCCTTCAGTCGAAGCTTCTGCGCGATGCGCGGTACCAAATGCATCCATAACGAAAACATCACAAAGTGCAGCATATTTCTTTGCAAGTTCTTCGTTATTTTTCTTTTCGCCATGGTTGAAACGAACGTTTTCAAGTAATACAACTTGGCCCGCTTCAACTTCAACGCCATCTAAATAGTCAGTCAATAATTTAACGTCTTGACCTAAAGCTTTGCTTAAATACGCAGCGACTGGCGCAAGCGATTGTTCAGGTTTTGGCTCACCCTCTACAGGACGACCAAGGTGAGAAAACACCATAACCGCTGCGCCTTTTTCTAAAGCAGCTTGAATGGTCGGCAACGCTGCACGTAGACGTGCATCGCTAGTAATTTCCCCACTTTTTACAGGAACGTTTAAGTCTTCACGAATAAGAACACGTTTACCTGCTAAATCAAGGTCAGTCATGCGCTGGAAATTCATGGATGGCTCTCTAATTGATTTTAAAAACGGCACAATTTTAAATGATTCTCAAAAATAAAGGTGAGTTTTTTTTGTAGAAAAGCTGTCGAAAGCCTCACTTTTGATTATGATAACTCTCGTCTTTATATCTTTTTATTATTATGTCTATTCATCCAGATCCTAAAATTAATCGTTTAAACGTACTTGGCGAACCTTTAGCCAGTTGTTGTTATGACCCAATTACGGGTTACTTCCGTAATGGTTTCTGCCACACATCTACTACCGATTTAGGTCAGCACACCATGTGCGTGCAAATGACCTCTGAATTTTTAAATTTTTCCCAAAAAGTCGGCAATGATCTGATCACACCTTTGCCAGAAATGAGTTTCCCAGGTCTCAAACCTGGGGATTTCTGGTGTATCTGTGTGACACGCTGGGTAGAAGCCTATGAAGCAGGTCAAGCGCCACCGATCAAACTGAATGCCTGCCATAATGCAGTGCTTCACTATGTACCACTCAATATCCTTGTGGAATACGCAGTGTAATGAACCAGTTTGAGCTTATTTTGGCTTCAAGCAGCCAAACACGTAAAGCACTCATGGATCGCTTAGGCTTGGCTTATCACTGTATTTCGCCTGATATCGATGAGTCGGCAAATGGTGAAATGCATGCTGATGATCTGGCCAAACGTTTGGCTTATGAAAAGGCACGTGTTATTGCTGCACAACACCCCCATGCCATTGTGATCGGTTCTGATCAAGTGGCTTGGCGCGAACATGCACCTTATGACTTTATTGGTAAACCTTTAACCGTTGAAAATGCCATTCAACAACTACAAGCCAACTCAGGTAATACGGTCTTCTTTAGTACTGCTTTAAGTGTTCAACACGCACAATCAGGTTATGAAACCACGCTGGTTGAACATTACCAAGTAAAATTTCGCACACTAACGCTTGCTGAAATTGAACGTTATATTGAAATAGATCAGCCTTTGCATTGTGCCGGTAGTTTTAAATGCGAATGCTTGGGAATCAGCTTATTTGAAAAAATGATCGGTGATGACCAAACCACGTTGATGGGCTTACCCATGATTCAACTGTGTAAAATTTTGCGTCAGTTTGGGGTAAATGTGCCTTAAACGCCAATAAACTGCTGCTTAAGCCATTGTTGAAAAGACTGTAGCCCCTTGTGATCTACATGTCGCTTAGGCAGTATGGTGTAATAGCTGAACGGACTTTCCCAAGCAACTTGGCTAGAGTCATTTTCACATAACCAACCCTGTGCAACAGATTGCTGCACCAATATTTTACTAACCACAGCAACCCCCAACCCAGCCAAAGCAGCCTGAATGACCTGATTTTCATCCTCAAAAAAATCAGGCTTCGGATATTCTTGTCCTAATAATTGTGATAAGAAATCAGCGTGATCATGTTTTAACAAATCTGCATTTTTCCACTGAGTCATAAACAGTCTCATTTGAGATTGATCTGAGAGATTCGCCCAATATTGTTGAGTTGCAAATAAACCAAAAGTATCTTTTACAAGCGCGACAACATGAGAATTTTTAAGATCAGCTATACCGTAACGAATCGCCATATCGATACTTAAATCATGATTTATATCGACCACCTGATCATCTGCTTTAATTTGTATATCAATATCGGGATGTAAATTTTTAAAGTCATTTAGTCGTGGCACCAACCACATTGCTGCAAAAGCATTTGTGGTGCTAATGGTGATTTTCTTAGCACTAACTGTTAATTCAGACAAAGTTTGTTTTAATTCTGAGATCATTTTTGTACTGACCTCTGCAAGCTTTTCACCTGCTTCGGTTAACGTTACAGTTCTAAATTCACGTACAAATAGCTTTATTTCTAACTCTTTTTCCAGCTCACTGATTTGATGTGAAACCGCTGTGGGCGATACATTTAATTCTTGTGCAGCAGCTTTAAAGCTTTTTAAGCGCGCAGTGGCTTCAAACACTTTTATACTATTCAATGATGGTAATCGCTTCAGCATACTGCACTTCTTACTTAAGATGAGAAAATTTCATCTTATACAAAAATAATGTCATTTGTCAGCTCTTACACAAATCATCAAACTCTAAAGTATGTTCTATAAGATTGAGTAAATTTCAAATGACTACCCTGCTACATATTGATACTAGTGCCCGTTCATTTTACGGTGAAGGTGAAAAGCATAGTTCCATTTCTAAAATGTTAGGACAACACTTTTTTGCACATTGGAAAAATCAACATCATCACGATCAAATTATTCATCGAGATCTTGGAGCGCAACCACCAAACTTTGTTTCGCAAAAATGGCTTGAAGCGGTATTTACACCAGCGTCCAAACGTACTGAAGCACATAGAGTGTTACTGGCAGAATCTGATCAATATATTGATGAAGTTGCAAGAGCCGATATCATCTTGATCACCACACCAATGTATAATTACGGCATGCCTGCTGCGCTAAAAGCATGGTTTGATCAGGTGATACGAATCAATAAAACCTTTACTTTTGACTTAGCTAGAGGTGATTTTCCGCTTGAACCGATATTTTCAAATAAGACTTTAATTTTACTCAGTTCATGCGGAGAATTTGGTTTTGGTGAAGGAGGAATCAGGGAGCACATGAATCATCTTGGCACCCACATCAAAGTACTCAGTCATTATTTAGGTGTGGATCAATTCTTCGAAATTCGCTCTGAATATCAGGAATTTGGCGACAATAGACATGAAGGCTCAATACTCAGCGCAAAGCAAAAAATTGAAAAACTTGTATCCGAGCTAACAACAACGCAATCAAAGAAAATGCTCACTGCATAAATAAAGTACGAGCAACTTTGTTTTCACATACATTTCCCCTCATCCAGATGCTTGATTTGAATGAGGGGGATAAAATCTATCCTTCAACTGTGACTACTTTTTTCGGCAAAGCGAACCAAATAAATATGGTGAGTACCAAGAAAAGGAATGCAGCAACAGTCAAGACCGAGCGATGTGATTGGCTAAAAGCTTGTTTCGCCGCCTGAATGACGTTTTCAGCCACCACTGGCTGTAATTGTTTACTAGCTTGAATCGCCTCACCAATAGAACTGCTGGTTTGTTCTAGCAAATGATGAGGTAAATTGCTTGGTATCACGATCGAATTTGCATAGAACCACGAGAGCATCAACCCGAAAAATGCGATACCCAAACCAGCACCTAGCTCATACGCCATTCCTTCAATCGCACCTGCTGCTGTCGCCTTACTTGGCGGAACCGAAGACATAATCGCTGAGGTTGAAGCAAGTAAAGCAATTTCTACACTCAAACCTAATACCACCATCCAAGCCCACGCTTGTATTTGTGCTTGCATAAAATCAGTATTTGCTAGCCCCCACAAACTGATTGCACTCATCAACATCCCAAAAGATGCAACTGATCGTAAACCATAGCGATTTACCAGTAGACTTGCGATTGGACCACCCAGACTAATCGCAACCATGAATGGTAAAATAAACGCGCCTGCTGCGAGTGGTGAGAGTTGATAGACGAACTGAAGCTCTTGGGAGATGAGCAACTCAAACCCAACTAAAGCCATCATTGAAACAATCGCCATCACCACACCTGTGGCAATCACGGGATGCTTAAACAACTGAATATCAATCATCGGCGAAGTTGATGTTAATTGTTTACGAACAAAGCCAATCAATAAACCCAAGCCGACGACAAAGATTAAAATTGCCCCAATTGAACCTCCATGCATGGCAGATTTAATCGCATAAATCATACTCAGGATTGCGACCACGAGAACAATGGCCTGTAATAAGTTCAGACTTTGCTTTGGTTGCCCTGCTTGCTTAGGCACGACATAAGCAGCCAATACCAAAACAAACAACACAATCGGCACATTAATCAAGAATACTGCACCCCAATGAAAATGCTCCAGTAAAAAACCACCAACCAATGGACCAAAAGCTGCACCGCCACCGCCTACAGTCGCCCAAATACCCAAAGCAAAGTTACGTTGTTTTTCATCGAGGAAAGTATTCCGAACTGCCGATAAAGTTGCAGGCAAAATCATTGCCGCGCCAACAGCCAATAAAGCACGTGAACCAATCAATGCCCATGCTGTTGAGGAAAATGCAGCCGCTAATGATGCGAGACCAAATAAAATGCCGCCGATGATCATCAAACGTTTAAAACCGATGCGGTCGCCCAGTGCACCCATCGGTAAAATAAGTCCCGCCATGACCAATGAATAGATATCGATAATCCATAGCAGTTCATTTGCTGATAAAGAAAGCGACTCACTCAATGTAGGTGTCGCGACATGTAAAACGGTTGCATCGATGGAAACTGGGAGATAGATCAATACAACGATTGCAAGAATTAACCACTTGCGTGACATAAATGCCTCTAAATTTGGACAGATGTTCAAGTTGTTGCTATTATAATCAAAATTGAACACTTGTCCAATTTTAAAATTTAAGTTACTTTGTTGCTGGTTGTGACACAGCTCATCAGGTTTGGAAAAATGGCTTATTTAAATCGAGAACAACGTCGTGAAATGATTTTGCAGGCAGCAATGCAGGTTGCTTTAAACGAAGGATTTTCAGCAATGACGGTTCGGCGTATTGCAACTGAGGCACAAACCTCTACTGGACAAGTCCATCATCACTTTTCGTCAAATTCACATTTAAAAGCAGAAGCTTTTATCAAACTGATGCAACAGCTCGATGAAATTGAAAATCAAGTCGATACCGTGAATTCCTTACAACGCCTATCTTTACTACTTGGTTGTGAAAACATCGAACAGATTCAACCTTACCTTCGACTTTGGAATGAAGCAGAAGTGTTAATTGATCAAGATCAAGAAATAAAAAATGCCTATAACATTGCGATGCAAGACTGGCATAAATCAATCGTTAAAATGATTGATCAAGGCAAAACTCAAGGCGAGTTTAAATTTGAATCAAACAGCCAAGACATTGCTTGGCGTTTGATTGCATTTGTGTGCGGTCTCGAAGGGATTTATAAACTAGGACTCAATGGACTCAATGAAGCAGATTTCAAGCGTCATACTGAAATCATAATACGTGCAGAGTTATCTGCTGAAACTTAGTGTTCATGATCATGTGCATGCAACTCATGATCTTCAACGCCTTCGTCCATACTCTGTACAACACCCTGACCATTTTTGATTTCAGCGGTATAGTTGCCTTTATCGCTGTAAATCTGAATAATCGTATATTGATCTTTTTGACTTTGAGTAATGGTAAAGAAATTTCGTTCAGGGCTTCCTTGTTGAAAACGACCATGCCAGCGCAAAATATCATCATCCACTTTTTCAATTTCAACAATTTCACCGCTACGATTTATTCCATATTCAAGCATTTGAAACTTAACAATGTCTCCGACTTTTTTGGTCTCAATAATGTTTTGGTTGTAACGAACAGCCATTCCTTTACCGCTTTTCGACAAAGGTAATGCACTACTCACTTTCAAATCATCATCTTGTATTTCATGAAATAGAACCGTTTCTTTTACAGCTGTTTCCAATTCCGATTTAGAAAGATTTAAATTTTCTCTCGGAAAAACAGAAAGCTCTTGAACAGATGACTTTATTTTTGTTGAGGCATCATCTTGCGTGGATGCAGCAACATGATCTGGCTTTAAAAAGAAAATTAAACCTGCAATCACGATGAACGTGATTGCAAGTAGAAAAATAATTTTTGAATGCTTCATGCTCAAGAAATCACTTAATGGTATTGTGAAATTCGGACTGCAGTAGCGTTAATCACGCTGACTGCATCTTTTTTACCTTCTTCACCCAAACGTACACCATATTTAGGATTATACAAATACGGACTAGAATAAAAATTCAGATTGTTTCCACCCAATGCTGTACTACCTAATGGATGAGCAAAACCCGAACCTATATTGGTAGAGTCATTATGATATATACCCAAATTATGACCTACCTCATGACGCATAGCTGCAACCGAGCAGCCAGCAATATCATTAGCACCAATCATATTGTAGTAACTTGCATTAATCCACGCCCAACCACAACCACCAGCTCCAGGTTCATTCCCCTGATAATACACGCCATCCGCCAAAACTCGTTTTCGTTCATTTTGCACAGTTGTATCAGAACGCCCCACATAAATTGCATCTAATAATGTTGAAGCTGGCATCTTATAAGTGATGTATCCAGTTTGCCTCAAATAAAACTTAGCAGATGAATTTTCAGCCGTAACATTGGTTAAATTCAATCCTTCAATCAAACGGAGTTTTGCAGCGCTTTCTCCTATGATTGCAGTTACTTCAGGACTATTAACGAATAACATATCGATGGTATGACTATCGATAGTCCAACCTTGACTAGTAAAGATAAAACGACGGTTCTCGCCATTCTTAATCGTAGTCGACAAGCCATTTGTAGCCAAAACAAAACTATCTGTATCCGCTGTTGACGATAAGATGACTTTATCACCCACCCGTGCGCTTGTAGGCAAATTGATTGTTTGTCTCCAATTAGTATTGGAAATTCTGACTTTCAATGTTGGCTCAGTCATATTTGGTAAAACTGATGCAATACTGCCATTTGCTTCTATCACTTTGGTTGGTGCAGACATTAATACCCAATGCCCTTTATCACTCACAAACATGAACTCGTATTGATCACCCTTTTTAAGTGTTAAAGTCGCATCACTACTGATGTTGGTATTATTAATTTTTGCAGACCAAGTTGCAGTTGATTTTATCCAAATGCGGTCACGATCATTCGCAGTAGTCGGCAAGGTGAAATTAGGCACCCAATTTGCATCTGCAAAGTTAATTTCTGTCACTGGAGCAGTTACCGTAGTCAAACTTGCACCAATGTCTTTTACATTAATTTTTACAGGTTTAATAAATTCAGGTACCCACTTCTGCAATGCAGCATTGTATTTCAACCAGTATTCACTTCCTTGCGTAAGGTTGAAGCTACTCGGAAACAGTAAATTAGTTTTAGAGATTTCTGAAGGGTACGTCGCAGTAGAGGTAATTTGCACGAGAGTACCATCATTAACATTTGATGGTAGTGCGATCGTTTTCGCCCACTTACCATCAGCCAGTAGAATACGTTGCAATTTCGTATTGTTCAGGGCGATTTCTTCAAATTGTGCATTAGTGGTTGGGCTAATGGCTGCAAGCTGAGTTACCCATTTTTTTAGATTTGCATCATATACAAACTGGAAGGTGTCACCACTTTGAATTTCAAGTACTTCAATTGGCAAATTGGTATTGGAGGTATCCAAATAACTTTTCCAACCAGCACTTGATTGAATCGTAATCTTATCTTGGTGATTGGCAGTGTTTGGCAAATATATATTTTTTACCCAATTTCCATTAGATAAAACAAATTTTAAATCAGCATGACCGCTTGGGATACTGCCACTATTGTTAATCTGGTTTGGAGATAATGTCGTTGAAGCATATACAGCTGTTGTTACAAGCACACCAGCCAAACAAATCGCTTTGAGTCCAAATTTCATTTATAAGTCCTTTTTTGTGTATTTTTTACACACTCAACTTTAGCAAAATGCCTAGCCACCATCAAGCTTTAATTTTATAAATATTCATTAAATATCATGAGCTTATTTTTATCACATTTCTTTGGATATGTGTTTTCTAGCTCAAATTTCAAAGCAATAACACCAATTAGACGAGCAATTTTGAGCTTACTTAATACTGCGGCTGAATTATAGCTACAAGTGAGTTTTTGATCACAAAACAACCTATAGTTGTTTAGTTTTTATAAACAATACGGTTTTTTGATTACTTAACTTTAAATGTCAGCAGATTACTTCCATTACCTTACCTAAACTCAATTAATTTCAGTCTTAAAACGTTGTTTTTTAGACGCAATTTGAATTCAACTTATCTTTTTTGCAACATGGAAATTTTTAGAATCAAAAAAAAGGGGGTTAAAACCACCCTTTTCGCCCCGTCAGAATCGCATCTGCGCAACGTAATGCTTCTTGGCTTAATCCCCACAAACGATAATCACCTGTGGAAGAGGTAATATTAAAGTTGTGCGTATATGCAAAGCTCAGCTCGCGATCAAGATCACACCAAGCACCTGAACCATTAAAACCTATATGGCCAAAACCATGAGGCGTGCGTTTTCCCATCGTTAAAATACGGTGATAACCTAAGCGCCAATGCATTGGAATTGGCATTACCCGATCACGAGCCTTGTTTTGAACTGTACTGAGCTGCTTAAAAACGTCTGGACGAATTAATTGCTGTCCATCCCACTGCCCTTTATTGGCAAGCATGGCATACACTTTCGCAAGACTATTCGCAGTGAACACTCCATTTGCAGCAGGAATTGCAGCCTGTAACCCTAGATCGCTAAAAAAACTAAATCCACGCATGCCTTTAGGAATCATCGCATCTTTGAAATCTTGAGGATCTTGCCCAGAGAGTTCCAATAATTTTTCCGACCAAGAGCCTTTACGAGGTTGATTGGTTTTTTTGGTTGCTGGTTTCGGTGACGTCGGTGCTTTTGGCTTTTCTAAAAGACGTGCTACACGAGTTAATTCTTGTTCTGGCACGCCAAAGTACGCACCATCCAATGCCAATGGCTGGACCAAATAGTGTTGCATTAACCAATTTAGAGGTTGTTTTGCCGCTTTTTCCAATATACCGCCGACAATCCATCCATAAGTCAGTGGTTGGTAGGCAAAGCCTTCACCTGCTATAAAACGTGGTGTTGCTGCTGCGACAACATTTAACATATGGGGCCAATCCAGCATTTCCACGGCTTCATTGATCATATTACGAATATCAAACAAGCCACTTTGATGGGATAAGACATGACGCAAAGTCATATTGGCTTTGCCATTTTGAGCAAATTCAGGCCAATATTGCGCGATCGGTGTATCGTAATCGAGTAACCCCTCACTCACCAAAATATGTGCAAGTGTTGCCAGAATGCCCTTACCTGTGGAATAACACATCGAGAGGGTATCGGATTGCCAATCTTCTTGTTGAGATTTTTTACCTGTAAAAATATCGACAACTTTTTGCCCTTGAAAATAGACGACTAAAGCAGCGCCTCCTAAGTGACTTCGAGCATCCTGAAAACGACTGAATTGTGCTGCTAGATCAGTAAACCGTTCATCGACATTGCCTTGATAATGATGTGTATCGGCAAATAAAATTTCTTTCATCAATGCAAATATCCTTATAATATTTATGTTTTTAGAATATCCCTCTTGCGAACAAAAGGGATAATTTAGCATGCTATTTTGTATTAAAGCGCTTTCACTGTACCTGCAACATGAGGCTTTTTAGATTTCACATTACGAATCAAAAAGTCAGTTTGCTTTGCTTCAGCAACAGTTAAAAATTCAACTTTTGAAGGCAAATACATTGGTAATTTGAACCAAACGTCAGCTTCATAAGCCTCTGGAAGCTCCATATTTGCTAAAGCTTTTGCTTTGCTCCACATACCATGCGCAATTGCTTGTTTGAAACCAAACGCCTTCGCAGTTACTGCATGGATATGAATCAGGTTAAAATCTCCCGAAATCTTTGCATAACGGCGCCCCGTATTTTCTGAGATGTCCCATTCTGCTTGAACTTCATAAGCAGGTGCTTGAGTCTCTTTGGCTTTCTCAGCCGCTTTTTTCTCAGTTTTTTGGCGAGATAGGTAAGTCGTTAAGCTTTCCATTACCACTTCACCACCGACCTTAGCTGTGGTGATAAAATCAAACTGTAAGCCTTTATCATGTGGCTGAAGTTCACCGAATTTGCATGACAAGGTAATTTGTTCATTTACACCAATTTTGCGTGTCTGTTTGATTTGGTTGCGAATATGCACCAATCCCAAAATCGCAAATGGAAATGCTTCACTGGTCATCATGTGCATTTGCAAACTTTGGGACAAAACAGCTAAATAGATCGCAGGTACAAAACCATCATTTTTAAAACCACAGATTTCGTTGTAGCTTTCTAAATGCTTCGCATCAATCTGAAGTGTATCCACTACATATTCGACTTGTGGAAGTACTTTTTCGCCTTTTGGCTTTTTGAAAATTAAACCTTGAATGACTTTTGGATAAGCTAAGTAAGGTTTTGGTAATTGACTAAAATGACGTGTATTCATAATAAACCTTTCAATATTTTTTATAAAAAAGGGATGCACAAGCACCCCTCTTCAAAACCCTAATGCTTTACGCACCTAATAAGCTTTGACCACATACGCGAACAACGTTACCCGTCACACCTGTTGAACCAGTTGAAGCATACCAAGCAATCGCTTCAGCAACATCTACAGGTAAACCACCTTGGTTCATTGAGTTCATACGGCGACCAGCTTCACGAATCGCAAAAGGAATCGCAGCAGTCATCTGAGTTTCAATGAAACCAGGCGCAACCGCATTAATCGTAATGCCGTTCTTTAATGTTGGTGCAGTAAATTTAACTAAGCCAATCACACCTGCTTTAGAGACAGCATAGTTGGTTTGACCTAAGTTACCCGCGATACCACTGATTGATGATACACAAACGATACGGCCATTTGCATTTAAACCATCATTTGATAGTAAGTAATCGTTAACACGCTCGATCGCAGACAAGTTAATGTTGATCACAAGATCCCACAACTCTGGCTTCATGTTTGCCAAAGTCTTGTCACGAGTAATACCTGCGTTATGAACAATAACGTCTAAACCACCCTGTTTTGCAGCAGCAGTTTTGATTTTCTCACCAGCATCAGCAGCAGTAATATCAATCGCCAAAACTGAACCACCAATCGAACCTGCAACACGCTCAAGATCGGCTTGCTGTTGTGGAACGTCCAAGCAAATCACATGTGCGCCATCACGCGCAAGTACGTGAGCAATCGCTTCACCGATACCACGGCTTGCACCTGTAACTAGAGCAGTTTTACCGGCAAGTGGTTTCGCCCAATCTAAATCAACAGTATCTGCTTTAGAAATACGGATCACTTGACCAGATACATAAGCAGAACGCGGAGAAATTAAGAAACGTAAAGTTGATTCAAGATTCGCTTCAGCGCCTTGATCGACATAAACCACTTGAGCAGTAATACCCTTTTTAAACTCTTTGCCTGCAGACTTGACGAAACCTTCTAGCGCACGTTGCGCAATCGCTTGTTTTACTGTTTTAGCAGTTTCAGGTGTTGTACCAATGACAATGACACGACCTGAACTTGAAATTTGACGCGCGATTGGATTAAAGAAATTATACAATTCTTTAAGTTGTTCAGAATCCTGAATACCAGAAGCATCAAATACAACCGCTTTAAATTTAGATTCTTTATCATCTGCATTAAGTGGACGAAGATTTAACCCTACTTTTGCAGCAGTTTGTTGTAATTCAACATTATTACCCACATAGCTATCTGCATGGATATTGCTAAGCACTTGAGCAATTGCGCCAGAAATTGTGCTTGAAGGTGCTGCGCCAAGCAAAACTGCACCATTCACAACTGGTTGAGCGCTTTCAAAACGATCTAACGAAACTGGTGATGGTAAACCTAGATTTTTTACGACAAATTTACCCAAAGGTGATTGCGTAAATGCTTGGTATTGATCAGTCATGGTTATTATCTCTCATACAAATGAATTTTTTACAAACACATGCATCATGTTAGCGAAATAACATGAAATCAATGTCTGATTGACTCACAACAAATCATACTTGAGTTCATGTTCCGATGTCTTGACCTGAATGTGGTCTAAAGCGTCATTCTAGTCAATACCGCAATATCGTAAATATGCTATTGTTATAGCAAGAATATCGCAATTATGCTTGGAAAAGCCTTATGAGCAAAACAACTCAAGAAAATCCAGCAGTCGAGAATTCTGCTCAAGAGACTGTGTCAAATACATCAAAAGCAACTCCTACCAAGAGTAAGAGTGCTGGCACAACTCCTAAAGCAGCAAGTACGACAACTAAAACGACTCGCGTTCGTTCTGCTAGTCGTAGTACCAAAAGCACTGCTTCTTCTACATCTACAAAAGCTGCTACAGCTAAAACAACCAAACCTTCTGTTCAACAGGATAAAACCATGAGCCAAAACACTGTCCGTCGTGTAGCCATTATTGGCGGTAATCGTATTCCATTTGCTCGCTCAAATGGTGCTTATTTTAAAGCCTCTAATATGGATATGCTAACGGCTGCCTTAAACGGTTTGGTTGAGCGTTTCAACCTACAAGGTCAGCGTTTAGGTGAAGTGGTTGCTGGTGCTGTATTAAAGCACAGCCGTGACTTTAACATGACACGTGAATGTGTTTTAAACACACAACTTGCACCAGAAACACCTGCTTTTGACATTCAACAAGCATGTGGTACTGGTTTACAAGCTGCATTCCTTGTTGCAAACAAAATTGCGCTAGGTCAAATCGAAGTCGGTATTGCGGGTGGTGTAGATACAACTTCTGATGCCCCTATTGCTTTCGGTGATGGTTTACGTAAAGCTTTACTTGAACTTAACATCGCTAAAACAGGTAAAGATCGTTTAAAAGCACTCTCTAAAATCAATCTAAAAGATTTGATGGATGCACCTAAAAATGGTGAGCCACGTACTGGTCTTGCAATGGGTGATCATGCTGCAATCACAGCATTAGAGTGGAATATTGCTCGTGAAGCGCAAGATGAACTTGCTGCATCTTCTCACCAAAAAATGGCAAAAGCATACGAAGAAGGTTTCTTCGATGACTTAATCACACCATTTATGGGTTTAAGCCGTGATAATAATTTACGTGCTGACTCTACTGCTGAGAAATTAGCTAAATTAAAACCAGTATTTGGTAAAGGCGAAGCTGCGACGATGACAGCGGGTAACTCTACGCCACTTACTGATGGTGCTTCTTGTGTTCTTTTAGCTTCTGAAGAGTGGGCTAAAGCGAATGGTCACGAAGTTCTTGCTTACCTAACTTTCTCTGAAACTGCTGCGGTAGATTTCGTAGGTAAGAAAGAAGGCTTGTTGATGGCTCCTGCTTATGCAGTTCCACGTATGCTTGAGCGTGCTGGTCTTAAACTTCAAGATTTTGATTACTATGAAATCCACGAAGCTTTTGCATCACAAGTTCTTTCTACTTTGAAAGCTTGGGAAGATGAGAAATTCTGCAAAGAGCGTTTAGGTTTAGATGCACCTTTGGGTTCAATTGACATGAGCAAACTTAACGTTAAAGGTTCTTCTTTAGCTGCTGGTCACCCATTTGCTGCAACTGGCGGTCGTATCATCGCAACTGCTGCAAAACTATTGAATCAAAAAGGTTCAGGTCGTGTACTCGTTTCGATCTGTGCTGCTGGTGGTCAAGGTGTAACAGCAATTATTGAAAAATAATTTCTAAGCTGTTCAAAAAAGCTGAATCTCTTGATTCAGCTTTTTTTATGCATCAATTAAAAAAAGCATCTTCTAAAAGATGCTTTTTTTAATTTATTTTATTGTCCGTACTGCTTTTTTAGATATTCAACAATCTTGGCAGATTCAAACATCTTCACACCTGTGTTTGGATCAATCAAATAAGGCACTTGAATATCACGCCCCATGATTTCCACAACTTTCTCACGCTTGCCATTTGGTAATGGAATATATTGACCTGGTTTTAATCGCAAAATCGCAGGTCCCATATCTTGCCAACGCTCTTTCGGTACGTTGTGCAAAACATATGGCAATTCTAATTCACATAACAATTCACGCACTAAACGTGTATATGGGCTCGCTTCAAAGCTCCATAATTCCAATAATTGCTCCGGCTCAGGACGATCAATTATTTGTTTATTGATCCAAACACCTCGCGCCGCATTGACCACCGTTGCTAAGGTAGACACATAAGGGAGCTTAGGATAATGACTAAATTTCCTAGGTGTTTGTCCTGTTTTCCCATAATGCTTAAAAAGATGATGAATAATTTCTTGTGACTCATAAAGTTGATCACCTGTATTTTCATCAATCAAAAAGGGAAACTGCCTTTTCCCACCTTTTTCTTTTACGATCTTGCGATATTTTTGGCCACCTTTAGGGCATGGATAAACTTCCACGTCCAAATTCAATAAGGTGATGACTTCACGAACACGACGACAAAATGGTGAGCCCTCAAACTCATATAATTTAATCGGCTTTGATGGTTGATTCGGAAATGGAGTTCCCGATACACCTCGCCCACCTTCTATTAGCGTTGCCGCAACAGATTGTAAAATCTTGAATTGATGATTCACCATTTTTAGCATATCGCGATCCTTTTAGCAGTCGACCAATTTTTCTTTTGCGATCACGATTCCATTATTATCCGCATAGATATAATCACCAGAATTGATCGTTACACCACCAAAATACAGTGCAATATCAACTTCACCTATGCCCTTACGGTTACTTTTTTGCGGAATTGCAGCCAATGCATGCACACCTAAATCAAGCTCTGCTATTGCATCCACATCACGTACACAACCGTAAATTACCACACCGTTCCAGTGATTTTTTACTGCAGACTCAGCAATTAAATCACCCATCAATGCACAACGCATAGAAGCGCCGCCATCAACCACCAGTACTTTGCCAGTACCGTCTGTTGCCAAAAGCTCTTTTACCCGAGAATTGTCCTCAAAACACTTCACAGTTACGATTTGCCCACCAAAAGTCTTACGTGCGCCATAACTTTTAAAAAACTTACCATCCATCGATGGCGTTACCACTTGTAAGTCTTTTTCAGGATTATCATCTAACAAATCACACGTTACAAAAGCTGCTGTTGTCACCGAAGTTCTCCATTATTGGGTCTGTTGTATACTCAAATTATCATATAGCTTAAAAGCCGCAGTTTGGCTCTGAGCTGCGACAAGCATAGTATGCGCCAATTGCTCAGCTGTTACAGGCTTAAATTTAAACGGTTTCGTCCACTTTTTTTCAACCAATTTAAATAAAGTTTGGGCCATATCTTCAAGAAAACGCATCTCACTGCGCTTACCAATTAAAAGCGAAGGTTGAAAAATGGATAGCTTATAAATAGATAAACTTTTTAAGTAGGTTTCCAGCTCACCTTTCACTTTATTATAGAAAACTGGTGAATTAGCATTCGCTCCTAATGCACTAACCACTAAAAAATGAATATTTTTATCCTGGATCAAATCAGCAAAATGAGCATTAATTTCATAGTCAATTGCATAAAAAGCTTGTTTTGATCCAGCCTGTTTTATGGTGCTACCCAGACAACTAAATGCATGGGTATGAGCATTGACATCTTCATCATTGAGCAAAAGAAGATCTTCCACAACGAGCTGTGTAACTTTACTATAAGAGTCTAATATAGTTGATTTTTTACGAACGACTACAGTGATTGAGTGAAAGTCATCTGACTGCTGTAATTCATTGACTAACGCCTGCCCCACCAAACCCGTTGCACCAATTACGATTGCTTTTTTATCACCGATGCTCATTTATAGTTCTTCCAATTCATCATTTAGATTAATGTAACGTTTTCTTGCGTGATTATCATCTGTTAAATGCACTTAAAAACATTACAAGGCTTGACTTCGGGGCGTAGTTTCCTCAAAATATGCCACTTGTTTACGGGCTGGTGAATGTTGCCAATTATTTGGTTTTAACTTCAGCCCGCCCAGACCAACTTATTTTTAAGGAGTGCACGAGTGGCAAACTCTGCTCAAGCTAAAAAACGTGCTCGTCAAAACGTTAAAGCACGCAAACACAACGCAAGCTTGCGTTCTATGGTTCGTACTTACATCAAGCGTACAGTAAATGCGATCGCTGCTGGTGACTATACAGTTGCTTCAGAAGCTTACAAAACAGCTGTTCCAGTAATCGACCGTATGGCTGACAAAGGCATCATCCACAAAAATAAAGCAGCTCGTCATAAGAGCCGCTTAAACGCACAAGTTAAAGCTTTAGCTAACTAATTTGATGCATGTAAAAAAGCCCGTTTTCGGGCTTTTTTATTGTCTTTAATTTTTTATATAGGGCTGTAGCGCTGTTCCCTCATCTTCTACTATCTTTAGTAGCTTTTGGCAAAGCTTATAACTTTCTTCCAATAAACCTAAATCATGCGCCCGAGCTTTATTCTGTGTGAATAATGCTTTTTGCTTCTGATAACACAGCTCCAATTGCTCTACATCTTGACTCAAAGCAATCATCATCAGTTCAAAACGAAAATCCAAATCAATTATCATATCAGACGGCATATCCCCATAAACCCAAGCCTGTAGCGTCTCTAATCTACCTTGCCCCAAATGAAAAAATATAAAATTGATATACTCATTTAGATTTTTAAAAAAGTCCTGAATATCCGCTTCACTGTCCCATCGTCCGATCAAAGGAAAGCACACTTCAGACCGCTTACTTGATGTAGAGGGTTGATGAATATCCATAGAGCGTAAACGGAAAATTAAACGTTCAGGTAACTGGTCTTGTAAATGTTGAGGAATAAAATAATCGGTAAAATCCATTGCAAACGACAACATTGGAGTTACCGTTAGTTTTCTTAATACCATTTTCAACTGATAAAAAACACCTGCTTGCTTTTGAGTCAGCAAAAAACAGCGGTAGCCTGCATCCAACGCTAATTCAGGACGTTCCAAATTCCCCCAGTTAGAAATAAAGTCGTGTGCGATATTAAAGACATCAAGCTGCAAATCTTTCGTGTAGGTCTGCTGCTCAAACCATTGACGTATGAGTTGTTCAGCCTCTGGCATCGTTTTGGGTGCTTGAAAGTGCTCATCTTCCCAAACTGATATAGGTTGCACATTCAATGCTGTCACTTTCTGAAGCTGAAGAGGTTCTAACAAATAAGGTTGTAACATCTGTTCAACTGCATTTTCTGGCGATTGTAATTCACCAATTGCCCATACATTATAATTTGGCTCATAGAAACCAACCCCAGTTTCACGTACCGCTTCATAAAACACGCGGTACACAGCATCATTCTGTGCATCTTGTGCTAAAGCTTCTAATTGAATAATGGCACAGACATTTTGCGAAAATTCTTCTTTAATGCTCTGAATCCATTGTTGAGTTTGTGCTGGGAAAAAAGATTGGTTCTGAGGATCACAAATTTTATCCGCAAATGAAAATAGCCATGCCCGTAGAGTTTGCCCATGGCTAGGAATATGGCCATATTGTTGATGTAATTCAAATGCCACTTGATATGAGTTATCTTCTGAGGGAACTTTGCCTGTGAAAATTTCAGGCTCCCACAAATAAATCGTGTTTAATGACATATTTTTATCCATTTATGTGTCTAATTTCTCTTTTTATTTTCATATAATGACGAATAAAAATTATTTTTAAAAGTAAATTCTTTATTTTTATAAGCAGGACCGATTGAAATTCCAATCGGTCCTGTCTTCTCTTGATCATCAAAAGTAATCTCAATATCTATATATCAATCGATTACTATTTTAAAAACGTCTAAAGATATTAAGGATTACCCATTAGTTTTTTGGTAAGCGCTAAGTTATTAGCAGACAGCCCTGCAAGCATTAAACTATGATTGACATCAGGTATCGTCCACTTTTGATTTGCACCTCCAGTACAAGTGTAACGGATTAAACGTGCACGATGATTTATTAAACTCCCGCCCTCCAAATCAAAACATTGATTTGTTTGCTTAATCGTTTGCAATGATAAATCCATCGACCAAACCTGAGTGCTCAGATCACGACCACAAGGCATGAGATTGATGACATTGCCTGCTGTCGTTGTTAAACATTGGCCCACATATTTTTTATTGTGAATTTTGCCTAGAGCATCATAAATCCACTGTTCAACATCATCCCCAATACAGCCATTAGCACCACTGATATATACATTTAATTCACCATTTTCTAGTGATTCAGCTTTAAGACAATACGTTCGGTTCATCAATGTTACAGCCGAATTCAGATTGAAATCACTCTTCAGTCCAAGCTTTTCAACAAATAAATGAAAGGCACTCACTGCCTCCGTATTGAGATTGTTTAGTTCCTCATGGTAAAGATTCATCCAACGATTTAAACGATGTAAAACTGCCTGTTGTTGAATATATCGAGACATTTCATTTTGAGCACCTGTTGAAAGCTGTTCTTTAAATGGGTGATATGAATCAAAAAGTAACTTTGACTCTGGAGATAAGCTCACCACAGCTTTCCCTTTATTCTCAAGTAATGCTTGCTCAAATTGCGGAAGTTCAATTGTTCTCAGCGCTGAATATCCCACTGTCTTACCAATTTCAACATATGGCGCCAATACAGATGTATCCGTTGTGTCTATGGCTATCGTCGATAGTAAAGTGGCTGCTTGATTGGCTCTTTTACAATATAAATTTACTTTTTGTGGAGCGTCACTTTGTGCAAGATTGATATGAAATTTATTTGCATGGCTATTTGCATTCACTCGTTGAGGCGCTAATGCAATATTTTGAGTCCCCTTAGCAAACTCAACCTTGAGCCAACAATTCGCCGTCGTATTACTCGGATCTACTTGAGGCAAATTGAACACATTACCCCAGTTGCCTTTTGCCGCCGGATAAATCAATCCAACCTGATTATCTGGATCATACCCACCCAAAATCGTATAAACAGGTACCCCAAATAATCGTGGTTTTAAATAGTTCCCATCAGCACTGTTGTACCAAACATTTGATGAGCGTGGTGTTTTAGGTTGGCTAACCTCCATCATTCGAGTGGTTGAGTTCCATTTTTTATAACCCGTCGGAGAGTTTACATCCCAAACGTAACGATCCAGTGCAGGTTGAATTTTTGAATAAGTGCTATAGCCCGTATAATGTGTATATTTGGAAATACTGCTGGATGTTCCCCCACCAGACATTGCGTCCCAACCATACGCATATTTATTTAGAAAATTTGGAACACCATTATTACCATCACCCAGATTTGTCGTAGTCCAATTTAAATTACTACGCATTTTATTTCTAAAGGCAATATACCCCCAACCGCTATCGGCGTGATGAGCTGCCCAAAACATATTATCGCCAACCGAACCCGGATAATGCCCCAACCCAAAATGATGACCAATTTCATGACTAAACTCATTTCCGATAGAGTCAATCAACGTCAACATACCATTCCCACCACTTAAACCATGTGTAACATCACCATTACTATACTTACCACGAGCATAGTGAGTCACAACACTCTGAGTAAGTTGTGGCTGCTCTTGGCTTGCCATAGATGCACTGGTCACGCCCCAGTTCGCCAAATTAATGCCGACACCAAAGGTTGATTTAGCCGTATTCTCACGCATATCACCACTATAAACATCTCCCGTGGTTACACTTGCCGTATCATAAATTACTCCACTCGCCACCATGACCTTATTTAGTTTGAGATCATCGTATTTGGTCACGATCATACGTGCAGCCGGAATCGTCTGAAAATAATCTGTTCCAGCTTTTTCAGGCGCTAGCAGCATATGATGCCCATTTGATTTCGGTGGATCAGTCAACAAACCCAATCGAATATTCTGTACAACCAGCTCAGCAGGCGCTGCAAAGTCAATATCTTCTGCACGTAGATCACCATTTCGCTGATTGAATGGATCAATGACTTTGATACTTAAACCTGCCCGAATCTCATCCCACTTTAAAGCAGCAGTCCATGCACGTTTTGAATAACTCACAGGTGGACGTCCATCAGAATTGGACTGATCTGATGCAGCGATTTGCGATGGCTCGATTAAACGAATCATTCTTAAAAGTTTATTTTGATAATATATTTCAGCGTCTAGGGCCTGAATATCCCCCATTTCTGCTAATGGGGATACCAGCAACAAAGCCTCCTTTTCACTGGTCAGCCTTGGCATATAGTCTTTTTCATTGTTATTTGGATTGACTACATGGTTTTGCGCAAACTGAACCATCGCTGCGAAACTACCATTTAGATCGTTTCGTAAAGTTCGAGTTTGGCCTAATTTGTCATAGTCATAAAAGCCCAAAGTGGACTCATCAATCATATCCCGAGTCGATTCTGGATATTTATCCAGTACAGAAGGAAGCGTATTTTTATCATCCCCACCTGCACTTTTTGTTTCCCCACTCCCGCCACCACAAGCCAACAACATAACTGGAAGCAGACAAGCTGTTAAATACTTAAGTCGCAATTGCATCACATTCCCCAAATTAAAATACAATGAATTATCGTTAGTGATAAATTTTGTGAAATAGTTAATTTAATAAAATCATATATTTATATATAATATCAGCTTAATTTTATCGCTGTTAATTAATTTTTAAATTTAAAAGAGATAAAAAATTCTATGCGAAATTTATCAAAATACGAATGATGCCTTATCGGCAAATATAGATTTTATTTATTTTGAAAATGCTCAATGATCAACTCTTGTTGCTTACCTCGCCAAATCCATTTCAATTTGCTGCTCGCAAAGTCTTCACCCTCAAACCACACGAATAAGCCCTCCATCATCTCAGGCCAGTCGGTTTGTTCAATTTGATTTTTACCTGAAATGACAGCAATGATAGCTGCAAGAATGGTGTCATGGCTGACTGCCAAGCTTAAACCATTATGATGGGTTGGATGTGTGTGATATAGCAGTTCCAGTACATCAAATACGCCTGTTATCGGGTGCTTCATTCCCGGCAAGTCATTATTGACAAAACTATTAATGAACCCCAATGCGCCTTGCTTACGGAAATAGGGTGCAGCTTGTTGAATATCTAATACAAAACTTCCTGGTTCTACCAACAATCGCTGTTCTACAATCTCAATAGTATGCGTATTGATTGCTTTATGCACCCCATCTGCACCTTCAATCATTAAAGCGGCGGTATCTACACAACGCTGGATCGGGCTGGAAATACAATGTTGAATAGCGCGATCTGTATTTTGAATTAAATACTCTCCCCATGCATAAGCCAAATCACGCCCAGATTCGGTCAATTGCAGATCGTACCCTGCCAAACCCTGCCCACTCAGTAACTCACGCAAAGAATGGCGAGTAAATAAAGTTACTGGTGTTGAAGCATTCGGGAGGAGATCAATTGCTTCAAACATACTTTTCGGCAATAAATGCAAGGCCATATTTAACATCAAAAAATGAAATCTATTCCACTATACCATGTGCCAAATAACTCTCAATCTAAAATGCCAGAATGGCTCAACGCATCATAAGCAATATTTCTGCAGTGTTGATCTCTGAAAGCGATAAAACCACCATTCAAAACGGTTTCACGTTGATTATATTGAAATGGCTTTCCAGACAAAGTCATTAATCCACCACCAATACTTTCCAAGAAGGCTTGTCCTGAACTGGTATCCCACTCTGACGTTGGATGGAATCGTGGATAAATATCAATCTCACCCTCCAGCATCATACAAAATTTATATGCACTCCCCGCTTCACGACGAATCACTTCATGCTGCTGCAAAATAGGTTCAATAAAGTTTTTATATTTGGGGTTTTTACTATTATGACTCAGCCCAACCTGAATCGGCGCTGCATGATTATGCTCTTCAATCTGATATTGAAACCATTCTTGGCGGCTAAAGCTATATTTATAAGGAAGTTGTGAATGATAACCAATGTACATCACTTGCTCACAAGGCACCGCGATGATCGCAAATGTCGTCTGATGATTTTCAATTAAACTGAGATTAATCGTGAATTCATCACGTTCATGAATAAACTCTTTGGTACCATCTAATGGATCAAGCATCCAACAACGCGGCCATGCTTGTCGGGCTGAATAATCACTTTCTTCTGATAAAACAGGCAAATCAGGTGTAATTTCAGCTAAACACTTCAATATAAAGTGATTTACTTTTAAGTCTGCCTGTGTCACTGGAGAATCGTCACTTTTTTCCTGAATATTAAACTCACCACCCGCACAATAATTTTGATATTCTTCCAGTAATATTTGACTAGCCTGCGCCATGATGGGAACAAGTTGCAAGATGATGTGATCTTGTGGGGCAAGCGTTTTAATAAACATAGATCAACCTTATGTCATATTCAGATTTACAGCGGCCAATTATCATGTTTGATATGGACGGCACATTACTTGATTTAGCCTTTGATGATTTTATTTGGAATCATTGTTTGCCTGAGCGTCATGCACAAGTCCATCAATGCAGTCTTGAGCAAAGCCAACAGACACTATTTCAATTCTACCACCAACATAAGCATACACTATCTTGGTATTCTTCGGCGTATTGGACGGCTAAAGTCGGTGTTGATGTACTACAACTACAATATGAGCATCGAGATAAAATCCAAGCACGTATTGGCTGCCATCAACTGCTCGAACAACTAACTACACAAGGTTATCGTTGTTGGTTATTGACCAATGCTGATCGGGCTGGATTACAGCTTAAACTTGAAAATATCCAACTCAGCCCTTATTTTGAATTAATGATCAGTAGTGAAGAATTAGGCCACGCCAAAGAAGATGTCGAATTTTGGCAAAAGCTTCAACAACTTCACCCTTTTGATCCTGCTCGTGCGGTATTTATTGATGATACCGTTGCAGTGCTTAAAGGTGCAGAAGATTTTGGTATTACGCAGCTATTTAGTATCTTACAGCCCTCTAGTAATAAAGGTGTAAGAGTCGCAACTGAGATTCCTTACCCTGCACTTGACCATTTAACTGAACTTTTTGATTATCTTGAAAACTCACAGGTAATAGATGCCAAAACAGCATGAACCAGCAAGCATGGATGCCATGCGGATTGACAAATGGCTTTGGGCAGCACGTTTTTTTAAAACTCGCTCAATCGCTAAAGCTGCCATAGAAGGTGGGAAAGTACATCACAACAATGAACGCGTCAAAGTATCAAGAGATGTGCGTGTTGGAATGCAACTCACCATTCAACAAGGTTTTGAGAAAAAAACGGTACTGGTAAAAGCACTTTCAGCCGTGCGCGGTGGTGCACCTATAGCTCAGCAACTTTATGAAGAAACAGCCGAAAGTATCGAAAAACGAGAGTTGCAAGCCTCACAGCGAAAATTGCATAATCTAGCCCGACCAGATCATCGACCGAGCAAGAAAGATCGTCGTGATATCAATCGTTTTAAACAGGAAAATACGCAATCATGGACCTTCCATGAAGAGTAAGAATTTCTAATTATGGGTACGTCATCTCGTGTCGCACAGACACAGATACGATGTAGAATAAACAACTAGAATCTGCCACTATACTCAAGTCCCAACAAGTTGAGATTCAATACATCCACTTGGGTTAGTCGTTAAGAAGATAAAGTTTTGAGGTTTTGAGATGGATGATAATAAAAGCAAAGCGTTGCAAGCTGCGTTAAGCCAAATTGAAAAACAATTTGGTAAAAATACAGTAATGCGCTTAGGCGATAATACGGTACTAGCAGTTGAAGCTGTTTCTACAGGTTCTCTAACGCTAGATATCGCATTAGGGATTGGCGGATTACCTAAAGGCCGTATCATCGAAATTTACGGTCCAGAATCATCAGGTAAAACCACCATGACATTGCAAGCCATTGCACAATGTCAAAAAACTGGCGGTACATGTGCCTTTATCGATGCTGAGCATGCATTAGATCCTGAATATGCGCGCAAGCTAGGCGTAGATATTGATAACCTACTGGTTTCTCAACCAGACAATGGCGAACAAGCCTTAGAAATCGCAGACATGCTCGTTCGCTCGGGTGCGATTGACATGATCGTTGTCGACTCGGTTGCTGCCCTTACTCCAAAAGCAGAAATTGAGGGTGAAATGGGCGACTCTCACATGGGCTTACAAGCGCGTTTGATGAGTCAGGCTTTACGTAAAATCACAGGTAATGCAAAACGTTCGAACTGCATGGTGATCTTCATTAACCAAATTCGTATGAAGATTGGTGTAATGTTTGGTAGCCCTGAAACCACAACAGGTGGTAATGCGCTTAAATTCTATGCCTCTATTCGCTTAGACATTCGTCGTATCGGTGCAGTCAAAGAAGGCGATGAAATTACAGGTAATGAAACGAGAGTCAAAGTTGTTAAAAACAAAATGGCGCCACCTTTTAGAGAAGCTGTTTTCCAGATCATGTATGGTAAAGGTACCAACCAATTGGGTGAACTCGTTGATCTAGCGGTTCAACAAGAAATTGTCCAAAAAGCTGGTGCATGGTATTCATACAAAGGCAATAAGATCGGTCAAGGTAAGAATAACGTGATTCGTCATTTTGAAGAAAATCCGCTTATCGCTCAAGAAATTGAAAAGCTTATTCGTGAATTGCTTTTAACCAAGAATAATGAAGCAGTGCAACCTGAAGATGAAAAAGAACCCGATTTGTTAGAAAGCTAAGCCAGAACGCCCTTCGGGGCGTTTTTATTTCAGAGGAAAGAATGTTTAACACCCATAAATCTGATAAGCCTAAAACCCTCACAGGACAAAGACTTCGTTCATACGCCTTTGCACTGCTGACTCGCCGCGATTATTCCCAAGCCGAGCTGATTGAGCGACTCAATCGATATGCAGCCAACCCCGAAGAAGTGAATGATTTAGTTGCAGAATTAGCACAACAAAACTATCAGAGTGATCAACGTGTCGCTGAACTCACACTTGCAAGCCAAATTCGAAAAGGGAAAGGTTTACAACGCATCAAACAGGCGTTAAAAAGCAAACAACTTGATGCCGAACTGATTACAGATGAATTAAGAGAGGTTGACTGGCTCGAACAAGCCTACCAACTAAAGATCAAAAAATTTGGGCAAGAAATTGCGAAGGACCCCAAAGTCAAGGCAAAGCAGATTCGTTTTTTACAGTATCGAGGTTTTGATATGGATGTGATTCTAAAAGCGATTGCTCGAACGAGCGAAGAAGAATAATTAGATATAAAATGGTGGCAACCCTACCAGCATGACTTCGGCACATCATAATTCTACTACCGTTGCTACCTTCCGGTCCTGGCGGGGTTCGTAGAGTACAATTGCGAAGCTACCAGCAGGGCTACCATTGCAAGACAAAGTATAGAGATTTTTATGTCAGTTGCAAGACTTGTCTCTGTTTTTCAGTGAGTTTTTAGTTCAACCGCCTAATTCCTCATCAATTACAATCCCATTAATGATCTATTTTTAAAAGATGTACAAACATTGAACAACAATAAACCAATTCCCGCTAAAAGTGCTTGAAGATTGTAAATGCTTATTGCATTTAAGCGAGTTGCTGTTTTAATGACTTAATCAGAACGTATATATGCTGTGCTACACGTAAAGAGTGAAGACTTGTTCGCCCACAGCTTTATTTTTCAACTTAATGGATAAATTTTCATGCTAAAAAAGCATTCTGTACTTTTTGTTGCCTTACTCAGCAGTGCACATTTATATGCCAATGTCCCAATTGAATCTCGAGCATTAAGCCAACAGACTGCCAATAATGGCAATACCGCAAACTCAGGTTCAAACTTAAATTGGGATCTCATTCAGAAAAATCAAAGACTCGAAGAAGAAGTCCGTAAATTACGCGGCCAACTCGAAGAGCATGATAATGCGATCGAACAACTCAAAAAAGAACTCACAAATCGCTATACCGATTTAGACCAACGCTTGGAATTACTGTCTCAGAAGATTGATCCTCCTGAGGAACATGCAGATGAGGCTATTGATGCTTCACAACCAGTTTCGAATACTATTGTGGCAAGCACACCTGTTGAAGCACAGCCTCAACCCAGTACGGCAGCTGCGAATATCAATGCAAACAATCAACTAGAATTAGAAAAAGCCGCGTATACGGTGGCGCTAGATGCATACAAACAAGGTGGCGCGAAACAAGCTATTCAACCGATGCAGAATTTCATTAAAAATCATCCAAACGGAATTTATATTGGGAATGCATATTTTTGGTTGGCTGAATTTTATTTAGCAATTACCCCAGCCAACTATACCGCAGCTAAACAAAACTATAATACCGTCGTAAATAAATATCCAAACTCTGCGAGAGCCTCACGTGCATTGTATCAACTGTATAGCATCGCAACTGAAGTCGATAAAAATACAGCACAAGCAAATCAGTATAAAACCAAGTTGTTGGCTCAATACCCGCAATCAGAAGAAGCTAAATTTATTCAAAAGAAATAATTTTCAACTCTGCATAAAAAAAGCCAGTTCAATGAACTGGCTTTTTTGCTTCAATCAAACTTATTTGATTTCCGCTTGTGATTTTAAATACTCAGTGTAATCTTCCAAAATTTGTTGCCCGCGGAACTGTTGATAAAGTTGCTTCAACTCTTTCAACTCTTTTTCTGGCAAACTACTTGCTACACTACTATCTACTTTTGAAACCGCAACGATCACCAACTCATTTGGCAGCTTAGTCGTTGTTGCAGACCACATCCCCTCTTTGCTCGGTGCTGCAAGACTAAATGCAGCACGCTCAATCGCACGTTTCAAACCTTGGGAACGCGCAAAAGTACCTGCATTTTCAAAAGAAACTTTTGATTTTGCAATAACATTAACGGCTGGTTGAGCCTTGAAATCGGCTAAGGTCGTCGCAACTTTTGCTTGTGCTGCTTTATAAGCCTTCTCTTCAATCACTTTGCTTTTCACAGCAGCTGTGACCTGTGTCAATGGCTTTGTGCCCGCTGGATGATAATTCCGAACTTTAATCCAAATAGTATCGCCATTCGCCAATTGAATATTAGATGAGGCATTGCGATCACCATTTTTCACATCATCGCTGAACAATTTTGCTTTGACATTTAAATCACTTAAAACTGGATTTTGTGTTGCTAGAGTCACTGTATTTGCAGATTCGATACGTGCACCTTTAATCTCTTGCGCAACCACATCTAAGGAGTCGCCCCCTACAACCATTTCATTTAAGTTGTTCACGGTATCGCTAAACAAATTAGCAACTTTCGTCTTTTCAACTTCTGCTGTTAAACGTGCTTTTTCAGATTCAAATGATGGAACTTTTGCTTCTGGCGCGTTGGTCTCAATAATATGATAACCATATTGAGTTTTCACAGGTTTAGAAATTTGACCATTCTTCAGGGCATTTACGGCACCGTCAAAATCAGCCGAGAAAGCACCAGGTGCATAAGATTCAACTAAACCACCTTGCGACTTTGAGCTAGGATCATCAGAGAATTGTGCTGCAGCTTGAGCAAATGTCATCCCTGCTTGGATTTTTGCATAAACGTCATTCGCAAGCTTTTGAGCAGCAGCATCACCACGCTCGTCCGCTGTAATCAAAATATGTTTAACTTCACGCTGTACATCTTTTTGTTGTTTTTCCACAAACGCCGCATAAGCCTGTTGTAAATCAGTCTCTGTTACAGCCAAATTTGCTTGAGGCAATAAAGCTGGGCTTAAAACAACATAATCAACATCCACACTTGCAACTTGCTTAAATTCATTTTTATGCTTGTTGTAGTAATCAGTGATTTCTTGATTAGTGGCTGTTATCCCTTTTTTGTAGTCATCTAATTTGATACTTGCTAAATGTAAAGTACGCTGTTCCGTTTGTAAATTAGCAAGTTGCTGTAAATCAGACTTGCTTACCAATGCATATTCCATTAATGATGAAGAAATCATTTTCAAAGCATGATCTTGGCGCAGACTTGCAATCAACCCCTGATTGGTCATACCTGCAGAGCGTAAATAGTTTTCGTATAATTTTTGAGAAAACTGACCATTTTCTTGAAAACCTGGCTGTTGAGCTAACATTTGCTCGAGTTGCACATCACTTAAAGAGATCCCTAACTTATCTGCTTGTTGTGACAATAAACTACGAGCAACGAGTGCATCTGATGCTTTTTCTTGGATAACAGGCATATTCAACAGTGACTCATCACCTTGAACCATTGCTAAATATTGATCTTTATAATTTTTGACCGCACTTTCTAATTCTTTATTAGAAATATCCTGACCATTTACCGATTTGGCAACATCTACTTTATTGCCACCACTAAAATATCCTTCAATACCTACAAGTGCTAAAGGGGTCAAAAACAAAACTAATAGGACTTTGCCAAGCCAACCCTTAATGACTGTACGAAATGATTCCATAAGTATTCCAATATTTTATTTCGAGGCAATTTTAACTGAAAAAACAAAGTGAATGAATGCCCAATGAAAATCAAATTAATTTTTTCATTCGATAAATAAAAAACGCACCCAAAATGGTGCGTTTATTGATTTAGAAAGATTACGCAACCGAATCTTTTAAACCCTTACCAGCTTTGAAGCTAGGTACTTTGCTTGCTTTGATTTGAAGCTCTTCACCAGTTTTAGGATTACGACCAGTACGTGCAGCACGTTCTTTTACGCTAAAAGTACCAAAACCGACTAAAGTAACCGTATCACCCTTTTTAAGTGCTTCAGTGATTGATGCGATTGTCGCGTCGAGTGCTTTACCAGCATCCGACTTAGACACTCCCCCTTTCTCAGCGATCGCATCAATTAATTCTGATTTATTCATGATAAAAAATATCCTCTTAATATCGTTTGTTAAGATCCAAGGCTATAGTTTAAAAGGCCATGCAGCCTTTATAGCAATGCTTTAGGGGAGAACGCAATACTAGAAAGACCTTTTAATTAAAATAAATACCGAAATACGACATAAACGGACGAGTTGCTAGCAATTTTTTTACTTTTTATTCAATTTAGCCTTAAGTTGATCATTTTCTTCGATTAAAGCATCAACTTTAATATGAAGTTGCACCAATAACTGTTCAATATGCTGAAGATCCTTTGGTGTGACCAAACCAATTCGATTTAAAGAGTGGTTCACCCCACTATCTAAAATCTTTTCAACCTTATCTTTAGTGTCTGTAACTGATTCTTTGGCTTTCTCAGTGACCTTTCCTACGGTGTTATCAGCAAAATCTACGGTCTTTGACTCTAACTCTTCCCCAACCTTAACCAAAGAGTCAAATAATTTATTTCCTTCTTCTTCTGCGCGAGAAAATGCCCCCAAACCGGCTAACCAAATTTGTTGTGTGTATTTTTTAAAATCAAGCGCTGATTTTTTGGAACTCTTTGATTTTAGCTTAGTTCCCGCCTCTGCTTCTTCACTTACATTTTCTCTATTTGCCTTATCCATGAACCATTACTCCTAAGCACTTTACAAACAACATGTCGTATTTAACCATAAAAATGTTTTTATAATATCAAAAATAGGACTTGATCGTTTTAAAAAACTGTTCTACAAAGCAATATAGTCATGTAAATTGTTTTTAACAGTTGAGTAAGGATACTCAAGTTTACAGACTTTGCTTTTTAGATTAATCAGGTAAGGAAAAAGAGACTTATGAGTGATACGCAACAAAGACATAAACACCCACATTTGTTGCTAAACATTGTCATCATTGTTTTAGAAACTTTTTTCTCTTTCATCCTCACACATGATGCCGCATTACGTTTGCAAGCAAAAAATTTAATTGATCAAAAAATCACGATTCGTATTAACAGCTATATCCCATTCTTTGACTTTTATATTCAATTCACAGAAAAAGGTCTGTTGTTTGATATGAAAGCCCTCGATCGGAAAATAGATTTAGAAATTAATAGCACGCTTATCGATCTGATTAAAATCTTTGTGTTTAACAATCAACGCAGTATTAATAATATGCGTATTTTAGGCGACGCGACACTCGCTGAACAATTTACTGATCTCGTTCCTCACTTTACTTTATCGAGCATCCTGGTTAACTGGAAACAATGGTTGAACACTTTTGGTGATGATGCAGATACTATTGCTTCACAGCATCGGATTGCCCCACTACTCGATAAAATTGACCAACAACGCTCCGAAATCAACACATTACTTGTAGAGGTGAAACAACATCAAAACCGTCTTCTCCGTTTACAAAAACGTCAGCGTTTGATCAATATTAGCTTCGCGGTATTAAGCTTTATTTTCATTGCTTTTTTTGTTTATAATACGTGGATACAATAAATCCAAGCTATTTTACTTTTCACCTGCACAATGGCAATTAAAAAACTTGACTATTTTAGTCGGAATTCATAAAATTTAGACATCTAGTCTAACCATGTGTATCGAATCATGCGCCTTACTACTCGCGGTCGTTACGCAGTGACTGCTCTACTTGATTTAGCTTTGCAGCCAACTGAACAAACGATCACGCTTGCTGAAATAGCAAATCGTCAATCCATCTCAGTCGCTTATTTAGAACAGTTATTCGCAAAACTCAAACGACATGGCTTGGTTTCAAGCGTTCGTGGTGCAAATGGCGGATATCATCTTGCTCGCAAAGCAAGTGAAATCACAGTACTAGCAATTATTGAAGCTGTAAATGAAACTGTCGATGCAACACGTTGTGACCATAAAGGCAACTGCCAAAATGGTGCAATGTGTCTAACGCACGACTTATGGCAAGAACTCTCCCACCATATTGCCGATTATCTTGCAAAAATCACCCTTGCCGATCTAATCGCTCGTGACAACGTGCAAACCGTTGCAGTCCGTCAAAATTCAGCAAGTTTAGATTCAGCCCTTCTATCGGTTACAGGTATTTGACATGAAACGTCCAATTTATCTTGATTACGCAGCAACCACTCCCGTACTTCCTGAAGTTGCGGAACGTATGATGGAATGCTTAACCTTCGAAGGGTCTTTCGGTAACCCTGCTTCACGTTCGCATGCCTATGGTTGGCAGGCTGAAGAAAAAGCTGAATATGCACGTGAGCAAGTTGCGAATTTAATCAAAGCAGATCCACGCGAAATCGTTTGGACTTCAGGTGCAACTGAATCAGACAACTTGGCTCTAAAAGGCATTGCCCAGTTTTACGGCTCAAGAGGCAAACACATCATCACAAGTAAAATCGAACACAAAGCAGTGTTGGATCCTTGTCGTGAACTTGAAGAACAAGGTTTTGAAATCACCTATTTAGAACCCGAACCACGCACGGGTTTAATTACCCCTGAAATGGTTCAGGCTGCTTTACGCCCAGATACGATTCTTGTCTCATTGATGATGGTCAATAACGAAATTGGTACAGTAACAGACGTTGCTGCGATCGGTGAATTGACACGTGCCAACAAAACCTTTTTCCATGTTGATGCGGCTCAAGCAGCAGGTAAAGTTGAAATTGATCTTTCAACAATGAAAATCGATTTGATGAGTTTCTCAGCACACAAAATTTATGGTCCTAAAGGTATTGGTGCACTCTTCGTTCGCCGTAGTCCACGTGTTCGCCTTAAAGCACAAGTGCACGGTGGCGGTCATGAGCGCGGTATGCGTTCAGGTACTTTAGCGACACATCAAATTGTGGGTATGGGTGAAGCTTTTGAAATTGCGGGCAAAAACCTGCAAGCAGAACAAACACGTATTCGTCAGCTCCGTGACAAGTTATGGAATGGTTTACAAGACCTTGAACAAGTCTTTTTAAATGGTCACCAAACTCAAAGCGTTGCAAATTATTTAAATGTCAGCTTCAACTTTGTTGAAGGTGAATCCCTGATGATGGCACTAAAAGATGCAGCTGTTTCAAGTGGTTCTGCTTGTACCTCTGCAACACTAGAACCATCATACGTTTTACGTGCTTTAGGTTTATCAGATGAGTTAGCACATAGTTCAATCCGTTTTAGTTTTGGTAAATACACAACTGAAGCAGATATTGACCACGTGTTAACAATTACCAAAGCTGCTGTTGAGAAATTACGTGAACTTTCTCCGCTTTGGGATATGTATAAAGAAGGTATTGACCTTTCTACAGTTGAGTGGGCTGAACACTAATTCATTGAACTTACAATTGAAAAACGTGTTTTAACCCTCATATTAATATTAGGCTGACCCCGAGGTTTGGAGAAGCAACATGGCTTATAGCGAAAAGGTAATTGATCATTACGAAAATCCTCGTAATGTTGGTGTTTTAGACAAAAATGCAGAAAATGTAGGTACAGGTATGGTTGGCGCACCAGCGTGCGGCGATGTCATGCGTTTACAAATTCAAGTCGATGATAATGGTGTCATTGAAGAAGCTCGCTTTAAAACTTATGGTTGTGGTTCTGCGATCGCATCAAGCTCTCTTGTAACCGAATGGTTAAAAGGCAAGACGCTAGATGAAGCTCAAGCAATCAAAAATATTGATATTGCTACTGAGTTAGCACTTCCTCCAGTAAAAGTACACTGTTCTGTATTGGCTGAAGATGCGATTAAAGCTGCGATTGAAGATTATCGCGGCAAAAAAGTTAAAGCTTAATTGATGACCGATCAAACATTGGAGTTTTCATGATCCATTTAACTGAAAATGCTGCGACTCATATCAGCAATTACCTCAAAAATAGAGGTAAAGGTGAAGGCATTCGTGTTGGTGTGAAAACTTCAGGTTGTTCTGGTTTGGCGTATGTGCTCGAATTTGTTGATAACATAGACACACATGATCAAATTTTTGAACAATCTGGCGTTAAAGTTTTTGTTGATCCTAAAAGCCTAGTATATCTCGATGGTCTAGAAATGGACTATGTGAAAAACGGCTTAAATGAAGGCTTTGAGTTTAGCAACCCAAATCAAAAAGGTGAATGTGGCTGCGGTGAATCATTTACTGTTTAACCACACGCTCCTTTCTTTCTTCTCGTCAAAACAGTGTGTTCCGCACTGTTTTAACGTATTTAACAATAGCGGAATTCATCTCCCATGAATCATTTTGAGTTGTTCTTATTACCCGAAGCACTCGATATAGATTTAGCAGCTTTAAAAAAACAGTTTTTAAGTTTGCAACAGCAATATCATCCAGATAAAACGAGTGATAAAGATCAAGCTTTGATCAAGTCAAGCGACATCAATCAAGCGTATAAAGTTTTATCACACGTTGATAGCCGCGCTGCGTATTTGCTCGCCTTAAAAAAGCAGGATCATCATCTTGATCAATCCATCAATGATTTTGAGTTCTTACAATCTGCACTGGAAATGCGTGAGCAACTCGATGAAGCAACATCGACAGATCAACTCCACACCTTAAAAATAGATGTTCAACAGTGGATTGATAGCTTAGTACGCGAGTTTAAAATTGATTATGCAGACGAAGATTGGGCTGAGGCACGCGATACTGTACGTAAGCTACGTTTCTTTCAACGTGTTATGAATGATATTGATAAAGCTGAAGATCGCATGTTCGACGCAGAAGATAGCTTCGATTTAGACGATGATTTTTAGTCCGCTTTAACCGATTATTTTCAAGGGATAACTCACGCATGGCACTTTTGCAAATTGCTGAACCTGGTCAATCTACTGCCCCGCATCAACATCGTATCGCGATTGGCATTGACTTAGGGACAACCCACTCTTTAGTGGCGACAGTGCTATCGGGAAAACCGAAAGTTCTACAAGATGAAAAAAATAGAGTGTTATTACCCTCTATTGTTCATTATGCAAAGGATATAACAACGTTTGGTTATGAAGCCAAACCCTTTATGATGACCGATCCCAAAAACACTATCGTTTCAGTTAAACGATTTATGGGACGCTCACAATCCGATATTAAATTTCAGCACCCTTATACGCTTGTTGGTGCTGACAATGAAATGCCAGCTTTTGAAACACCAGCGGGTCGTAAAACCCCTGTTGAAATTTCTGCTGAAATTTTACAACAACTCAAACAACGTGCCGAAGCAAGTTTCAATAATCCAGTGAATGGTGCTGTCATCACTGTTCCAGCTTATTTTGATGAAGCACAACGTCAAGCAACCCGTGATGCAGCCGAACTGGCAGGTCTGAATGTTTTACGCTTGTTGAACGAACCCACTGCCGCTGCCGTTGCTTACGGCCTTGATCAAGAAACCAATTTGAGTACTGATCGTAACTATGTGATTTACGATTTAGGTGGTGGTACATTTGATGTATCTATCTTGCGTTTTTCACAAGGTGTATTTGAAGTATTAGCGACCGGTGGACACACTGCATTAGGCGGAGATGACCTAGACCGTCTCATCGTGAAATGGGCAAAAAAACAACTCAACATTGAGACACTCAATGATGAAGAATATGCCGTTTTCATTGTTGCTGCTCGCCAAGCAAAAGAATATTTAACAGACCACGATTCTGCTGAATTAAAACTATTAGATGACCGTTTAACTTTAGATCGTTCGACTTTTGAATCAATCATTCAAGTAGCACTCGATAAAACTATAAGTGTATGCAAACGCGTTCTACGTGATGCAAAACTTAAATTAGATGATATTGAAAACGTGGTTTTAGTCGGCGGCTCAACACGTTCTTATGCTGTTAAAAAAGCAGTAGCTGAACTGTTTGAACGTGAACCTTTGTGCACAATTAACCCTGACGAAGTTGTTGCGATCGGTGCATCGATTACAGCCAATCAACTAATTGGAAATAGCCAGGATGGTTCACTCCTGCTGGATGTGACACCCCTTTCTCTTGGTTTAGAAACCATGGGTGGCTTAGTCGAACGCTTAATCTCACGTAACACTGCGATTCCAGTGGCTCGCCGTCAAGAGTTCACCACCTATCAAGATGGTCAAACAGCAATGTTAATTCATGTTGTACAAGGTGAGCGTGATTTAGTAGAACACTGTCGTTCATTAGGGCGATTTGTTTTACATGGCATTCCACCAATGACAGCTGGTCAAGCCCGCATTGAGGTGACTTTCCAAGTGGATGCAGATGGACTTCTGACCGTATCCGCAAAAGAAACCACATCTGGCGTTCAAGCTAAAATTGACATCAAACCTTCGTATGGTTTGTCATCAACAGATACCGAACGCTTACTCATAGAAGGTTTCCAACATGCCGAAGAAGATAAACAACTCCGCCATTTGCAAGAAACCAAAGTTGAGGCACAGCGTGAGCTAGAAGCTTTAGAACAAGCTTTAAAAGCAGATACGGATTTATTAACGCAGCAACAAGCTCGTGATTTAATCCTAGCCGCTGAAGCTTTAAAAGTTCGTCTTGAAACCAATGAACTTGAAGCGATAGAAACTGCTGTTCAACAACTTAAAACTCATAGTGATGCATTTGCTGCACTTCGTATGAACCGACATATTGACCATGCCTTAAAGGGTACAAAACTTGAAGATTGGTCAGACTCAAACTAACGGTATAGGTGATCAATATGCCACGTATTAAAGTTCTCCCTCACGCCCAAATTTGTCCTGAAGGTGCTGAATTTGAAGTCGAACATAATGCCAATTTATGCCAGAGCTTACTCAAGCAAGGTATTAAAATTGAGCACGCATGCGACATGTCATGTGCTTGTACAACTTGTCACGTCGTTGTTCGCAAAGGTTTTGATAGCCTTGAAGAAATGGATGATGTAGAAGCCGATTTACTTGATCGCGCATGGGGTCTTGAACCAGATTCTCGCCTATCATGCCAAGTGGTCATCGTTGATGAAGATTTAGAAATTGAGATTCCTAAATACACCATCAACCATGCTTCGGAAAATCATTAAGTTAATCGCTAAATGATGTAAAAAATCCTCTTTTAAAAGAGGATTTTTTTATTTCTGAAATGAAAAATATGACGAATTGAGCTTTATTGCTTAACTTCATCATCTAGTGTGAGTTTCGGAACACCCTGTGCATTGGTAATTTTTTGATGCGTCTGAATGCGCTCAATCATGGTTTCTAAAATCTCAACCAACTCAGGATATTCATAGTTTTGGACTTCCTCTAGGTTCAAGACCAAATGGAAACCCTTATAATCATAATCAAACCATTTTTGTGTATCAGATTTTTTGCCTGTGAACTTTTCCATCACTTGCCAAGTTTTAACAGGTCCTTGAATTCCTTTTAAGTAGATCGGAACTTTAGGCACACAAAGAAATTCACTTTTGATGAGTTGATGTGTGTCATCGGCAATAAGGATCTCGTCAACTTCTGCGGCAGATTGTAATCGTGATGCCAAATTCACATCGCGTCCGACGATAGTATACGCCATACGATGTGATGCACCATAATTGCCTACGTGGCAATACCCTGTACTTATTCCCATGCGTATATGAAGTGCTGGATAGCCCATTTTCTTCCATCGCTCACGCAACAATTTCATTTGTTGACGCATCGCAATCGCCATTTCCACACAAGATTTTGCATCTTGTTCTGTACCTTGCGAGTTCGGATCACCAAAGAAAATGAGAATGGCATCTCCCATAAACTTATCTACAGTTGCTTCATATTGTTTAGCGATTTCAGTCATATGACTTAAATAGTCATTGAGTAAAAAAGCCAAATCATCTGGAATAAGCGTTTCTGACAGTTCAGTAAAACCTTGTATATCAGAGAAGAAAATGGTGAGTTTTTTACGCTTGTATTCAATTTTTGCTTCAGCTTCACCGCGCATAATCGATTGCCACAATTGTAGTGGTGCGTAGCGACTTAACTGGTTTGCGAAAGCGATATAGCGTGTCATTTGATTATGATAATGCTGACGCTGCTGACCCAAGATACTCAAACGACGATGCTGGTAATAATTACCAATCACGATAAAGACCATTAAACCCAACAAACTGACTACGGTTAATTCAGGGTTGGTCGGCTCAAAATATTGCTCAGCGCCGAATATAAAAAAAGTACTAAAATAAAACGTAATAACGCCAATAAGCCCGATTAGACAAGCAATCGGTAAAGAAATCCTATTGTTCAATCCAACATATAATAAGGCAAAGATAATAACAAAGGTTGGAACTAAACTTAAATGAAGTGCAGCAAGAACGATAGAAACAATGATCGCCTCATTGGCAAAAAAAACATTTTTTTCAGTTTTTTTATCGTATTTATATTGCAGCCATTTTTCCAATCGAGGACAAAATAAAAAATAAATTAATAATAAAGGGAGGATATAAAGTTGATAGTTAGCACTCGATGAGGTAAATGTATAAATTACCAAAATTAGTGACAGAATCGAATACCCCATCAAACGATGAAAGTAAGCGAACTGTCTAGGTTCTTTATCAATCAACCTATCTAGCGGCACTCTATCCTCCTTTCTTATTATAGAATACTATTTTTCTTCTATTTTTTAGATCAGTCCATGCGCCAATCGAATGGCATATCACCTTGACCACGCAATGCAAGCATTAATGTTTGGCGCATATGTGCCAATACTTCATTACTGTAAGGAACTGCTGGAGCTCCCCATACAGGTTTAGGCCATGCAACATCATTTTGATAACGCACGACATGATGAAAATGCAATTGAGGTACAACGTTTCCTAAAGCAGCAACATTCATTTTATCCGCACGGAATACACGCGAAAGTTGGCTTGATAACCAGCTTGATTCACGTAAAAACTGTTCCTGATCTGCTTGGCTGAGTTCATATAACTCTGTTACACCTGGCACTCGCGGCACAAGGATCAACCAAGGAAATTGCATATCATTCATTAAACGACATGTTGAAAGCGGGAAATCGCCTACAAAAAATGTATCTTGAGCAAGTTGGGGATGCAAACTAAACATATCTTTATAAATGATGCAGAATAATGATGATCAATACTACCACATCAGTTCTAATGTGAATATTCTAAGTATGCTATTTGATTACAAATAACAATGATTTTCCTCATTTATTAGATAAGGGTTCGATCAAAAAAAGTCGTTAGCTTGCAAAAAACCAAACTTGCTCAATTAATCAACAAATCATGGTTTTCTGTTAGTCATTTATTTCACTTAATAATTTATTCAATAAATCTACAATAAATTGAATACGCTTATCATATTCAGCAAGCTGCACCATAATTTTCAGGCGCTGACCACCTTCCATCCGATAATAAGTCGGATTTTTCTGCATTAATTGAATAATACTAACCGCTTGTACTGGCGTATCAGGTGAAAATTCAACATAGCCTCCATTGCTATTGACATCAACTTTAGTTATCCCAAGTTGTTCAGCTCTTAAGCGGATTTGATGAACGCTAAAGAGTTGCTTAACAGGTTGTGGTGGAATACCAAAACGGTCAATCAATTCCATGCGGATATTATCCAACTTCTCCTGAGTATCGGTATTACTAATACGCTTATAGAACAGCAATCGCTGATGTACATCACCCAAATAATCATCTGGAATGAGTGCTGGCATATGCAGATTAATCTCAGCAGTCAACGACAACGGCGCATCAAAGTTTGGCGTTTTACCTTTTTGAATTGCTTTGGTCGCTTTTTCAAGCATTTCCATATACAAACTATATCCAATGGCGTGCATTGAACCACTTTGCTGTTCCCCGAGCAGTTCACCCGCGCCACGAATTTCCAAATCCTCTGTCGCCAGCATAAAACCAGCACCCAAAGTCGAGGCGCGCTGAATCGCATCCAAACGCTTTTCTGCATCACCTTTTAAGTGTTTCAGTGAAGGTACAAGTAAATAAGCATAAGCTTGATGATGCGAACGACCAACACGTCCTCGCAACTGGTGTAATTGTGCTAAACCTAACTTATCTGCACGTTCGATGATAATCGTATTGGCATTTGGGACATCGATCCCTGTTTCAATAATCGTCGAGCAAACTAAAACGTTGTATTCTTTGTGATAAAACTGCTGCATGATTTGTTCAAGTTCACGTTCTCGCATTTGTCCATGCGCGACTGCGACACGAGCCTCAGGTACTAAGGTACGAATGGTTTCTGCTGCGCGCTCAATACTTTCCACTTCATTGTGCAGAAGATAGACCTGCCCCCCACGTAACAACTCACGTAAGATTGCTTCTTTGATTGAGTCATCGGTATGTTCTTGTACGAAGGTTTTGACCGCTAGACGGCGTGCAGGAGGCGTGGCAATAATTGATAAATCCCGCATGCCCGAAAAGGCCATGTTAAGCGTACGTGGAATCGGCGTTGCCGTTAAAGTCAGCATATCGACATCAGCACGCAAAGCCTTGATTCGCTCTTTGTCTCGAACACCAAAGCGATGTTCTTCATCCACAATCATCAAACCTAAATTATTAAATTGGATATTTTCTTGAAGAATCTTATGTGTACCAACCACAATATCGACTTTACCATCCGCCAAATCTTCGATGATTTTTAAGTGGGTTTTGTTACTGCCAAAACGAGATAAAACCTCAATTCTGACGGCAGTATCGGCAAAGCGATCCTTAAATGATTCAAAATGCTGTTGCGCCAATAATGTGGTCGGTACCAATACAGCAACTTGTTTGCCATTTTGAACAGCAACAAAGGCCGCTCGCATTGCAACTTCGGTTTTACCAAAACCAACATCACCACACACTAGCCGATCCATCGGTTTAGCCAGTTGCATATCATGCAATGTGGCATCAATGGCATTGGCTTGATCCAACGTTTCTTCATAAGCAAAACCACTGGAAAATTGCATATACGCTGTTTGATCAAGTTCAAATGCAAAACCTGGTTTAGCTTGACGACGGGCCTGAATATGTAACAACTCAGCAGCTACATCATGAATTTGCTCTAAAGCTTTGCGTTTGGCTTTGCTCCACGTATCTGTACCAATTTTATGTAAAGGCGCAAGATCAGGATCACCACCGCTATAACGACTGATTAAATGTAAATTGGTAACGGGTACATAAATTTTTGCGCTATCAGCATAATCAAGTTGTAAGAACTCATGATCTTGTCGATCAATTTCAAGTGTAATTAATCCTGCATAACGCCCCACACCATGATCAATGTGAACGACTGGTGCGCCAATATTTAACTCAGTCAAACTACGGACTAAAAACTCTTCAGAAACTTCTTGTTGACGTTTTCGACGGCGTTGCACGACACGATGTTCATACAACTGATTTTCTGAAATAACGGTCAATTGATCCGTTAACAATAATCCACGATCTAAAGGTGCATTAGTAATCGCGACACGTAACTTTTCTTTTTGGAATTGAGCAAAACTTTCTACAGTCGTAATCTCACCCAACGCAGAACGTAATGCATCTTTTAAGGTTTCACGACGACCCGCACTTTCAGCCACCAATAAAACAGGATGATTACTTTGATCTACATAGCGTTTGACGGCTTCAAAGGGCTGCTCTTTTTTTGGTTCCACTGCAAGTTTAGTGGGTTGCTCTGCCGCTAAATTAAGTACGCCCGTTTTGTTTTCAAAAGCATCAGCAGAAGCAATAATACGTGGAAGTTGATTCAATGCCTGCAACACATGATTTGGCATCAAGAATAATTCTTCAGGTGGAAGAATAGGTTGATCAATATTGTGACGGCGGTCTTCGTAACGGCGTACGACTTCTTTCCAAAAATTGATTAATTCATCTTCAATTTCATTATTTGTAATGACAATGCAATTCTTTGGTAAGTACGTCGTTAGCATACTTTGTGCTTCCATTATCTTTTTATCAAAAAATAATGGTAAGTAAAACTCCAATCCTGGTGTTGCAATCCCCTCTAATACATCTTGGTAAATGGGATTTTTCTTCGGATTGGCCGTCGGAAAACTTTCCGCATAACGATCTCTAAAAGTAGAGCGCCCTTCTTTTAAAGGAAATTCTTTTGCAGGTAAAACTGTGAAGTTTTTTAAAGATTCAGTCGTTCTTTGGGTTTCGGGATCAAAGAATTTCAGGCTTTCAATTTCATCATCAAAGAGATCTATTCGAATCGGTTGCTCTTGTCCAGACGCAAAAATATCCATGATGCTGCCTCGAACAGCAAACTCACCATGATCATAAACGGTATCGACTAAACGATAACCGGCCTGTACCAGTTGCTTCTTTTGAACCTCTAAATCTAGTTTTTGTCCCACTTTTATATCAAAGTGTTCACCGACCACCCATGAATAAGGCGCGACTCGTTGTGCTAATGTACTAGCGGATACAAGTAAAATGCCCTTTTGTGGCATGTTAGATAAAATCGCCAATCGCTCTGAAACAATATCTTGATGCGGAGACAATCGGTCATAAGGTAAAATTTCCCAGTCCGGGAAAATGATTGGTTTTATGCCATAAAATTCGAGTTCACTTTCTAATTGGGCAAGATGCTGATTATTCCTCGTTACAATCACATATAGATTTGAACTTTGAGTCGCGATTTCTTTAAATAATAGTGCTGCCGACGATCCAAGTAGTGAACCAATCCAGCGTTTTTCGCCTGCTTTGAGTTGTTGTAGGTTTAATTGAGAGATTTCTTGCTGAAACATAGAGAAAATCGTGCAATTTATAATGACAAGTGGCTTATTTTAGCATGATGTTTTTTATGTTGATATGAATCTAGAAAGAAGACTAACTGGATTTATCTTTTAATTTTTTCTCTAGCTGCTGATCCATCAAGCGGAATAATGGTCGGGTTAGATTCATCACAGTAGCTGGAGCAATGTTGAGTAAAACATTTGCAATTGCACCACTGGTACTGGTGATACGATATGATTTATGTTCCACTGCTTTAACGATCCATTCTGCTGCGGTAGATGTGTCTAACATCCGCATATGTTTATAAATTTTTGTTTTAGAGGACATCGGTGTTCTCACCATTGGGAAATATACAATACTCACATCAATCCCTTTCTCACCTAGTTCCATCTCCATCGAACGAGAAAATGACTCTAATGCTGATTTACTAGCCAAATAGGCTGAAAACAATGGGATAGGAACTTGAGTAGACATTGTTGAAATATTGATGACATGCCCACTCCCATTTAAAAGAAAGTGTGGCAATATGCCTAATGTCATAAGTACTGCCGCAAAGTAGTTAATTTGCATGGTACGCTCAAAATCGTGCAAACGATCCAATGCCTGAATAATAGGACGACGTATAGAACGAGCAGCATTATTAATCAACACATCAATTTTCGCATGTTCTTTTAATATCTGTTCAATACAATTTTTTGAAGCATTATCCTCTGTAATATCAGCAGGATAAATCCATGCTTGACCACCACGTTTTTGAATAATCTGCTGAACTCGTTTTAACTCATCTTCACGGCGGGCGATCAGACACATTTTAGCACCTAACAACGCAAGCTGAATGGCAGCCTGTTCACCAATCCCACCCGATGCACCAGTGATTACAATCGTTTTCCCTTTTAAACCCTTCATTCTTTTACCTAATTATTTTCATTACTCTTATATAACTTATCTTGCTTTTCTCAGTTTGACCTAAAGTTATTTTTTTGTTTGCCACTTTAATCAAGCACAGATAATTCTTATGATCTAACGTTATATATATTTTGATTTCGCTATTAGATCTTACAGTCTTATGATTTTTTTAAAAAAATTTGGATATTACTTAGGCTATATCATTATTTTCTGATCACATTATCAGGTGTAATATAAATTTCCAGCTCATCGCCTTGAACAGTTGCATTGAGCATTTTCGCAATCTCTATCATTTTATTAATCGCTTCTGGACTTGGATTTTTTGTAAATAGATCACAAGAGTCGTAGCTATACCATAATGGGAATACTTGCTCATTTACAGAAACTATAAAATCCTGTTCTGAATTATGAGGATCAACAATTACAAAGGGATCAGTTTCCAAATAGGATCGCCATTCTACTGGTGTAATACACTTACCTTCATTCAAATAAAATTCCTTTTTCGTTATATAGACATTATAACCTGCATAACTCGCAGGGCTAATTATCAATAAAACAAGGGAAATTAATTTAATTATACTCATTTATCCCAACCCCATCTACTTAGGCTATTTACATGAAAGCATTCTTAAAGCGCTAGGCTTAAAGAATGCTTTTTTATCAATCGTTATTGCGCGGCTAACTTCGCATTTGGGAAGAAACGCCCCTCTACTGAGTCATAACACCACTGGAAGATAAAAGTATAAACCAAGATACACATGGTCAAACCAAAATCTAAGATTAATGCATCAATGAAGCTCATATGCATCATATAGGCAATAATTGGAATTGTTGCGAGCATCAAACCGCCCTCAAAGCCAATCGCATGCAAAATACGCACTGGAATCGTTCTTTCCCACTGATATTTATATTCAACCTTTTCAAAATAATGGTTAAAAACCATATTCCAAAATACGGAAATAACGGCCATGATCGTACCTAAAACACCCGTAACTTCTAACGGCATGCTAAAAATAAAACTTAACGCAATTGCGATGATGACCAATAAAATCACTTCATAGACAATCGCATGAATGAGTCTTCTTTTGGAAATCAACATTTTTAAAACACTCTATTGTTTGGATATGGCTCATTTTATTTTTATAATGTTGATTAATCTAATCAGGTTCTTTCATTTTTTTTGATAGATGAGCATCTTTGATCAATGAATATAAATCAAGAACAACTCCTCATGTTTCAAACCGTCATTGAAACAGGTTCATTTTCCGCCGCCGCCCGGAAATTAGGTAAAGTGCCTTCTGCGGTAAGTATGTCGATTGCGAACTTGGAGATAGATCTCAATCTCAACCTATTTGATCGTATTGGACGCGAGCCAACGCCAACAGCAGAAGCAATCGTCCTTTACGAAAAAACACAACAACTTTTGATTGAAATGAATCAATGGAAACAGCATGCCTATGCACTCAGTACAGGTTTAGAATCGACTTTAAATATTGTCGTGGTATCAGAGCTATTACATACCAACTGGACAGATTACATCACGCTACTTGAACAACAGTTCCCTAGCCTTGCGATTAATATCGTTTCTGCTCCGCAAGAAGATGCGCTGCAAATGTTGCTCGACCAGTCTGCACAATTGGCTTTAATGTTTGAACGAGAACATTTAGATAGTCGTGAACAGTTTGTTGAACTAAAACGAGAAGCTTTAGTTCCTGTAATTGCTGAAAATCATCCTTTGGCTCAACTTGAAAAAGTATCATTTGAACAAATGGTGCAAACACGTCAAATCGTTGTCGCGAGTCGTGATAAAAACATCAAACCTGAACTACTCTTTTCCAAAGACTATTGGCGGACAGATAACCACCACTCAGCTTGTATGATGATTGTACGTAATTTAGGTTGGGGTGTTCTGCCTTTAGAAATGTTCAATGAAAATCCTGAATTAAAGAAAAAACTCAAGATCTTAAATTTATACGATTTTAGTCCAAAATTTGAATACTACGTTGATCTCGTTTGGAGTCGTGAAAGTGAGTTAGGCGCTGCCGCACGTTTTTTGATTGAACATATTCGGAATCAACGTCAAAAAATGAAATAGCTCGGTCAACAGACCCTCAACATTTCTCTAAAATGCGGTGCTTTGCTTTCCTGTGGATTGTGTTATAAATGAAGTCACCCATAATATTGTTTAAGAAAGAACGTTATATCAATGACTCAAACCGCATTAGACCAATTAAAGAATTTAACGACTGTTGTCGCAGATAGTAGTGATCTGGAAGCAATTGAAAAATTTCGTCCATTAGACGCAACAACAAATCCATCACTGATTACTGCGGCGGCTGAACAGCCAGAAAGCAAAGAACTGATTGAAGATGCTTATGCACAAGCAAAACAAGAAGGTTATCAAAGTGATGTGTTAATTGAACGTACCATTGATATTTTAACAGTCAAATTTGGCGTTGAAATTTTAAAGTTGATTGATGGTCGTGTTTCAACTGAGGTTGATGCCTTACTGTCTTATGATACGGAAGCAACGATTGCTAAAGCTCGTGAACTTTCCAAACTCTATAAGGATTATGGAATTGAACAATCACGTATCTTGATTAAAATTGCGTCTACATGGGAAGGCATTCAAGCTGCTAAGGTGCTAGAGGCAGAAGGAATTCCATGTAACCTCACTTTATTGTTTGGTTTACATCAGGCACAAGCTTGTGCAGATGCAAAAGTGACTTTGATCTCACCGTTCGTAGGTCGTATTTTAGATTGGTATAAAAAAGCTGAAGGCGTGGATCAATATCCTATCGAAAAAGATCCTGGTGTCTTGTCTGTTAAGAAAATTTATAACTACTACAAACAACAAGGGATCGCAACTCAAGTCATGGGAGCGAGTTTTCGCAGCACAGCTCAAGTGCTTGGCTTAGCAGGTTGTGATTTATTAACCATTGCTCCAAACTTATTAGATCAATTAGAAAAAGATCAACAAGTCGTTGAAGCTCAACTCTCAACTACTTCCGCTCAACAAGCTGACAAAATCGAACGCTCTGCTCAGACAAAAGAAAGTTTTAAAGCTGAACTGGAACACGATTTAATGGCATTTCAGCTGCTCCAAGGTGGAATAGATGGCTTTATTAAAGCGCGAAACCAATTAAGTTTACTCCTTCGTCAATCTTTTGGTATTGATGCTGAAATCAGCCCATAATTAGCTGAATTTTCACCTATTAAAAACCGATTTTTGCTATATTAGTGAAAATCGGTTTTTTTAAGAGTTCAGTGTGTTCGGTATCACAGATTTAACGACTTATATTATTGGTACGCTCTTAATCGTGTTATTACCGGGTCCCAATTCTATCTATGTTATGTCTGTTGCTTCCCGCTATGGAATACATACAGGTTACGCTGCTGCTTGCGGCGTGTTTACTGGCGATTTTATTTTAATTATTTGTACTGTTTTAGGTGCGGCATCTTTATTAAAAGCGTTCCCGATTCTGTTTGTTATTCTCAAAATAACAGGCGCTTGTTATCTCACTTATTTGGGTTTCAAACTGCTACAAAGTGCCTATCAAACGTGGAAGAAACCGCCACATCACGCAGAAATGGCTGATTTACCGCAATTAGATAAAGTGCATCCCTATCGAACTGCGCTTAGCATTAGTCTATTGAACCCCAAAGCAATTCTATTTTTCCTATCGTTTTTTGTGCAATTCGTTGAGCCAAATTATCCCTATCCAATGTTGAGTTTCTTGGTACTGGCATTGATTTTACAAATCGTCAGCTTTAGTTATCTAACAGCGCTTATTTTTTCAGGCATAAAGTTAGCTGGTTTTTTCAAACATAATTATAAACTCGCAGCAGGCGGTGTATTTTTGGTCGGGATTTTATTCTTCGGCTTCGGCTTAAGGCTCGCAACTTCAACCTTGTCCTGATCTAGATCAACATTAAATTCACGCCAAGAAAGTAGCTCATGATGTTTCATCCCCATCTGTTTTAATCGAGTCATCAATTTATTCAATCATCTTTGAACTACGATTTAAGCCATATTAACGATATACTTTTCAACAAATTTTAATCAAGTATAGATGCATATAATGCAACGCCTAATTCAAGATTTTTCGATCCCTGCGGTATTTGCTGGCTTTATCACCTTTTTGATTGGCATTAGTGTTTCGGCTGTTCTCGTCATTCAAGGTGCCCAATCTTTAGGTGCGAACACGTCACAAATCAGTTCATGGTTCTGGGCACTCGGTTTAGCGATTGGACTTTCTGGTTTAATCCTCTCTTGGAAATATAAATATCCTGTTGCTACTGCATGGTCGACCCCCGGTATCGCACTCATCATTGCCTCTACTGGACATTATGATCTTTATGAAGCCATCGGTGCGTTTGTCATCTGTGGTATTGCCATTGCGATTGTTGGATTTTCTGGCGTTTTTCAAAGACTATTGGCACATATCCCAACCAGTTTAACTTGCGCCATGCTGGCTGGAATTTTACTCAAATTTGGAATTCAGATCTTTAGCGGTCTACAAAGCCACCTTGGTTTCATCTTAAGCATGTTAGTGATATATCTTGTCTCTAAGCGCTTATTTCAACGCTATAGCATCGTTTTGACTGTGCTTTTAGGTGCAGCAATTTGCCCCCTGTTTATTGATTTTCAGCTGCAACCAATTACATGGTCTTTGACTCAACCTGTATGGATGCAACCCGCATTTTCATGGTCTGCCGTTCTTGGTTTAGCGCTTCCGTTATTTGTGATCAATATGACTTCACAAAATTTACCCGGTATAGCGATGATTAAAAGTTATGGCTATCACCCTCACGTCAATCAACTCGTGGGTTGGACAGGTGTTGCGCATACCCTTTTTGCACCTTTTGGCTGTTTTTCGGTCAATTTAGCAGCAATTAGTGCCGCAGTGAGTTTAGATGATCAAGTTCATCCCGATCCAAGCAAACGCTACATCGCGGGGATTAGTTGTGGGCTGTTTTATATTTTAATGGGGCTTTTCGCAGCAACTTTAGTTAGCCTGCTCATGTCATTTCCACAAATTTTTATTGTGGCACTTGCAGGCATTGCATTATTTGCCACCATCAGCCATAACATTGCAGTTGCTTTTTCCAACGTTGAAGAACGCGAAGCTGCCCTACTGACCTTTTTATGTAGTGCATCTGGTGTCCAGTTTTGGGGAATAGGTTCAGCATTTTGGGGGCTAATTCTGGGTATTTTTGTCTTAATATTATTTAGATTTAAAAATAAGCCTTAGTTTCGACTAAGGCTTATTTACTTACATTGCAAAAAAGCACTTAAATCTATTTATCGTCTAGATCCTTTAATGCTTCATCATTTAAGATTCGTCCAGCCTGTTTTGGTCGAATCAGTGGTTCTGTAGGCCGTGGATGTGTATGCGAGTATTGTAAACCGACGCCAGCATAAACATCATCTGCTGCAATTTCAGTTTCAAAACGCTCATCATCACGGTCACGAATTTCATTGCTAATACGTTTCACTTCATCCTGATCAACACCTAACTCTTTTAAAATCACCCCACCAAACTTAATGGCTGATTCAAAGGTTTCACGGACCATATAATCGACTTTCTGTTTGACCAAATACAACGAATGTTCACGGTCATAAGATCTCACAAGTAGTTTTGCAAGTGGAAATTCATGCCCCACCAATTCGACGATTTTATTGGTTGTTGCCTTACTATCCACACAAACTACAATGGCTTGTGCATTTTTAGCACCCGAGGCATGTAAAATATCTAAACGTGCACCATCGCCATAATAGATTTTAAAACCAAATTTCTCTGCGTTTTGAATCATATCAATATCGTTATCAATAATAGTGACATCAACGCCTCTAGCCAACAATAACTGACTGGCGACCTGACCAAAACGACCAAATCCAATCATCAGAACACTGCCACTTAGACCTTCTGCTATATTGACGTTTTCCAGAGAAATCGTATCTTTTTTCTCTGTAAATCGTTTGAAAATAATACCAAAAATAGGCGTGAGTACCATTGAAAGTACCACAATCGCGGTAAGGTTTGACCTAATTGTATTATCAATGACTTGTGCACTGACGGCCGCAGCAAATAGTACAAACGCAAATTCACCACCTTGAGCCATGAGTAAAGCACGATCCAAAGCATCGATATGAGAACTTTTCGTGACACGCGCAACGATATAAATCATCAGTGCTTTTACAAACATCATGGCTAAAACGCCACTAATGATGAGCTGCCAATTTTGTGCAACTACGGATAAATCAAGTGACATCCCGACACCGAGGAAAAAGAGCCCCAGTAACAACCCTCGAAACGGCTCAATATCTGCCTCAATTTGATGTCGAAAAGTTGACTCTGATAACAATACACCCGCTAGAAATGCACCCATGGCCATAGATAAACCGCTGACTTGCATCAACAATGCCGCACCCAATACCACCAAAAGCGCTGCGGCTGTCATAACTTCTCTGGCTTTTGCTGCCGCCAAGAGCCTAAATAGCGGATTGAGTAACCAGTAACCTGCTGCAATAAGACCAGCTATCGCAATCAAACCGATACCAATGGTTTCTAATCGTGCTGAAGTTGTTTCTACCACATGATTAGGTGCCATAAATGCAATTAAAGCCAATAACGGAACAATGAGAAGGTCTTCAAATAATAGTATTGAAACCACCTTTTGCCCCCGAGGTTGAGCAATATCTCCCCGATCACCCAGTAACTGCATCACTATGGCGGTTGAGGTTAGTACAAAACCTGCTGCTGCAATAAAAGCAATTTGCCATGTAAATCCAAATAAAATGCCCACGCCCGTTAAAGCCAAAGCACTCACTATGATTTGCAAAGTACCTAAACCAAAGATTTCCCGCCTAAGACTCCATAAATGTGAGGGCTGCATTTCCAAACCAATCACGAATAAGTACATCACAATGCCCAATTCAGCAATATGCAGGATGGATGTGGATTCATGGAAAAAGGCCAAACCAAATGGCCCAATAATCAAACCAGCAATTAGATAACCTAATACCGAACCCAGTCCAATTCGCTTAAAAATGGGTACAGCAATCACCGCCGCAGCCAATAAAACGACGGGAGCAATTAAACTTATTGAATCAGCCTCTGAACTCATACTGTTCTCATTGTTATCAATTTGATTTTATTCTATTTGAAAGAATAAAAGACGGATAGCGCATTTATGGGATAATGCATCCCATTTATTTGCATAGACAGCCACCAACGTTCTTAGTCGGTTGCATTCTTATCCCAAAAAGCTTGGCGTATTTGTGGCATTGCATTCAAATGATTAATGATGTGTTGTGCCTCATCAGCCTCGATTGAGGTAGCAATCAAAGTCACCTCTATCTCCACTTCTTTTTCACCAAAGGGCGTAACATCAATGTCTTTAGCTGGGTAATTATGATGTTTAAGCGTCGAATTTAGTTCATCCATCACCACCTTACTATGACTGCGGTCGCAAACAATATAGATCACATGCAGCACTTCCGTTTCATCATCTAATGGGCGACGATCAATTGCATGCACGATGGGTCTCAATAACGTATTTGCTGCCAAAATAAATAATGTCGCCAAGATTGCTTCTATGATCAGATCTGAGCCCGCAGATGCTCCCACTGCTGCCGAACACCATAAAGTTGCGGCTGTGTTTAATCCATGGATGTTTCCTTCTTGACGCATAATCACACCTGCGCCCAAAAAGCCGATACCTGATACCACGTAAGCAATTACTCGGACTGCCCCATCTGCACCGGTTAAATTGATTGCGATATCGACAAAGATCGCAGCACCCACAGCGACCAGCACATTGGTTCTTAATCCTGCGGTTCGTTGGCGATATTGTCTTTCAAAACCAATGAGTGCGCCTAAAATGAAGGCGACGCTAAGACTAATTAGCGTATCAACGGTATTGATTAAATCAATATTTTGTAGAAATTTTAATTGCATTAGATGCCTCTAATCATTATTGCCAGCCATAACGACGGGTATACATATTTTTTGCCTATTGTGTTAGACCCATTTAGGCAATCCAAATAATGGGTAAATATAGAAAATTTAGATGATAAAGAAATGAATCTTTATGGTGATGCAGGGGTAAAACTTAGCCCGAATCCAAACCATCGTTGTCTTAAATCATGGAGACGATCACCCAAAGAAGCTTCTAAAGTTAAGACATTGGGAATAAGACTGTAATGCACAGCCGTTTGAAAGAGTGGCGCTTGACGATCTTGATTATAAGTTTCAACACTTAAAGCTAGACGATCCGTTAGCGCATAATTTGTGGCAATACTCCAACGTAATAACCGTGCATGATCTTGAGCATATTGATACCCTAAGTTACTATGCAGCGCTAAACGTTGATCTAGAAAATTAAAACTTACAGGTACATTTAAAAACCAATCCAAATCAGTACGCTGTTCTGCCTGATTGTCTCTGGACAGCGTCAAACTGGTTGCAATACCCCAGTCATTTTCCATCGGTTTTACGACAGTTTTTACTTGTGCTGAAAAACCGCGTATCTGATCAAGCTCTTTAGTCGCATGATAGCCAATTGAAACTTCTAAATTCTGATTTAGATTACAGGCAGGTGTGGCTTGATATGACCACGCACCGTCTTTTAAATATAAATAAGATGTTTCTAATTGACAGCGATAAGCGTCTGTAATTGAAGCGTCGTCGGTATTTAATAATGGATCTGCTTTGCTCTGTTGAGTAGGCAGCAATAATCCACACAGCGCCAATATACTGATAACACCGTAATATTGAATGGAAGCATGAAAAAACATAGGCTTCTCCCCATTTTAGGTGAGAAACTAAACAGGTCGTATTCAAATACAATAAATTTTTGCAGATAGATAAAAATTTTATAGAAGGGTTAATACAATTTTAATCAAAGCTATCCCATTGCAAGATAGCCGACCTAAAAGGCTATATTGCTCAGTATTCGCTTTGGTTTGATTGATAACTAAACCCGAACCTCGAACAACTTCCCATTTAGGATCTCCGTTGAATAAACTCATCGGCATTATAGGGCGCGTTAACGCATAAACAAGCCCTATAATGTGAATTTTTTATAACAAGGCAAACTTGTGCCGAAAAAACGCTCGATATTAAAGCTCTTTCACCACAACTGTTTTAGCCATTTTGTCATGCCAGCCTTGCTTTTTCGGATCGAACGCCACCCAGATTAAACCAATAAACAATACGATCATTGCAGGGAAATAACCAATATAGCGAATGATACCTTGACCAACAGACACCTGTTCACCAGTTTTCTCGTCCAACACTTTTAAACGTAATAAACGTTTGCCTGGTGTTCCTGCGAATATGACCCAGCAAAATATACAATAAACTGCGATAAAAATTTGCCAAAACCAATCCCATGTCGACATGAACTGAAATGAAGAATAGCCATTTGTCGAAGCCGTAGTGTCACCGCCACCAAAAAGCATAGTAAGAGGAATCAAAGCAACAACAATAATAATATTATCAATAATCGCTGCACCAAAGCGTATCCAAAAACCTGCATACTCATATTTATGAGACATTTTCCCCTCACTTTTTATTTCTATATTAAAATTAAAGACAAATACTGATAAATAATAAACTGTTGATGCAATAAATCATATTACCTTTTGTTTTAATTCACGGTCAAAAAACTCGACTGTACGCTGCCAAACCAATGCTGACTCAGGACGATCTCGACTAACTGTACGAAAACCATGTGGCATCGGATAAGTATAAGCTTCTACACGATCACCCAATTGCTCAATCAACTTATTACGCTTTTTAGCTGGGCAAAATGGATCAAATTGATCAGACCAATGACCTTGTAGTAAGCGAATTTCGTCTAATGATTCTGTTTTCGGTACTCCCGCTCCTTCAATCCCCAAAGAATGGTGATAGACAACTGGCGCCAACATATCTTCTCGCTTCGCCATTTGGATCACATATCCACCTGTTAAACACTGCCCTAACATGCCTAAACGACCATTTGATCTTGGATCAACTTTTAATGCATCTAACAATACATGAATTTCTTTATTGACATCACTGTCTGCTGCATTGCTACGACCTGCTTTAGCCACCATTGCTCGAATGCAATATTTGACTACTCCGCCACTATATAAGTTCGGCACATAAACCAAATAGCCTCGATCTGCTAAATCTTGCGCATCTTCACGATAAGCATCAATGACGCCATATAATTCATGCAGTAATAGAATCGCGGGGAGTTTCTCAGTGGATTGAGTCGGTGTATACACCTCAACTTCGATTTGACGAGTGGGTAAAGTGATTGTTTTTATTTCCATTTTAGTGATCTATGTTATATAAATTACATCCATACTATTTGTGACAATATTAATTGTCAAATAAAAAAGGATGTCTGACGACCTCCTTTTTTATGATTAAAAATGAATAACTAAATACCAAGGGTAATTAAAAAATTTAGCACTCGATCGAATTGACCGCCAAACCACCTTTTGAGGTTTCTTTATATTTATCAGACATGTCTTTGCCTGTTTCTTTCATAGTTTGAATCACTTTATCCAGCGAAATATAATGCTCACCATCACCATGTAATGCCATCTGAGCAGCATTAATCGCTTTCACTGCTGCAATTGCATTCCGTTCAATACAAGGCACTTGTACCAAACCACCAACAGGGTCACAGGTCAGTCCTAAATTATGTTCCAGCCCAATTTCAGCAGCATGTTCAACCTGTTCAGGCGTACCGTCTAAAATTTCAGCCAATCCAGCCGAAGCCATCGCGCAAGCTGACCCCACCTCTCCTTGACAACCTACTTCAGCCCCAGAAATTGAGGCATTCAATTTACATAAAATACCGACAGCTGCTGCACTCAAGAAAAATCGAACGATGGTGTCTTCAGACTCATCGTGAGAAAAATTCACGTAATATGATAAAACTGCGGGAATAATTCCTGCTGCACCATTGGTGGGTGCAGTGACGACACGCCCACCCGCGGCATTTTCCTCATTGACTGCAAGTGCGTATAGATTCACCCATTCCATCGCATTAAATGTGGTTGCAATCAAATTTTCATTTTCTTTTTTGAGTAAGCGTTGATGAATGTTTTTAGCTCGGCGTTTCACATTTAATCCACCAGCTAAAATCCCCTCATGCTGCAATCCATTTTGGATGCAAACTTGCATGACTTGCCAAATCTGCATAATTTTGGCACGTATTTCAGCTTCACTGCGCCAACTCTTTTCATTTTCCAACATCAAATGACTGATGCTACATTGATGGGTTTTGCACAACGCCAATAATTCTTTAGCACTCTGAAATGGATAAGGAACGACCGTATGATCATCAATAAAACTTCCTTGATCTATTTGACTCTCATCGATGATGAATCCACCACCAATTGAATAATATATGTTTGAATAAAGCTCATTTCCCTCAGCATCTTCGGTCTTTATCATCATTGCATTCGGGTGATAAGGCAAAGCTTCATCAATAAAAATAATATCTTGGCGTGGATCAAAGTCGATCGCATGAATCGCATCTATTTTGAGTATTTTGGATTCAAACACATCCTCTAAAAGAACTTGGCTAAGCGGAATATCAATAGTTTCAGGATCATTTCCCATCAAACCTAAAAGGGTAGCTTTGTCAGTACCATGCCCTACGCCTGTTGAAGACAATGAACCGTATAAAAAAATCTGAACTTTCGCGACCTTGTTTAAAATATCTTGAACTTTCAATATTTGAGTAAAGCGATACGCCGCACGCATAGGCGCAACAGTATGTGAACTTGAAGGCCCGACACCGATTTTAAAAAGATCAAACACGCTTAATGCCATATATTATTGTCCTATGTTATCCCGTTTTACTTTTTTAATTTTTTTAAGAATGGGAACGTCCATATTAAAATTTAAATAAAAAAAACATAACCACAACCGTCATCACGATTGTGGTTATAAAACTTTCCTGCGCTTAAATACTTAACAAGCTATTTAAAGTTTCTGAAACATTCTTCGATTTTACCTTTGGTTGCAAAGCGATTAACGCCTGTTGTACCTGACTGCGCTGTGGTTCAATCAAGGTATACCAACGGGAAAGTACTTGTAATAAACGAGAACCCAAAATTGGATTTTTCTCATCTAAATAAGCTGCCAACTGTACAAAATGAGCAACACCAAAACTCCATGTATTAACTGGATTATTGGCCAAACCACCGCTGACTGAACGAATACGATTTGGAGTCATTAAATCATAATCTGCATGTTGAGTGAGATATTCAATCGTTTTCGCTGTCGCACAAGGATTGGATGCTTGAATCGTGAACCATTGATCTAAAGATAAGGCTTCATCTTTAAATCGATTATAGAAATCGTCCAATGCTGCTTGTGCTTGTGGCGCATCATTCCATACCAGTACGCGTAAAGCACCTAAACGTTCTGACATATTCCGCGTGTTTTTATATTGTGCGTCCGCCAACTCAAATACCGAAGCATCACCCTGACGTGCCAACATACTTAACATGATATTTTTCAATGCGCGAACCCCCATTGCCAAAGAAAATTCTTTTTGCATATCTGGGTCTAAAGCTAAATAAGTATCTTTCCAGAAAGAACCCAGTTCTCGTGCTAAACGATTCAATACCGCTTCACGTTTCTCACGGACGAGTTCAGGTTCGTAATCTTGATCAATACGACTACCTAAATAGTTTTCACTTGGCACATCAAACAAACGTGATGCGAGCAATGGATCTTTGTTTACCAATTCAGGCAAGGTGTTTTTAATCGCCTGAATATAAGTATCCACCTGATGATCTTCTAACAGAATACGCTCTAACAAGGTTTGAGTCGCTTGCCATTGGTTAAAACCATTGGTTTCGTGTTGAATCAAAAATGCAAGATCATCATTTGAATAATCAAACACCAAATTGACTGGCGCAGAGAAATTACGCAACAACGATGCAACAGGTTGTTCAGTCACCCCAGTAAATTCGATCGTTGCTTCATCTTGATCAAACAAATACACACCATCTTTGACATCATTTACAAACAGATCAGCACTATGCAGAGTGTATTGTTCGCCTGTATGGGCATTGAACAAAGCCAAAGCCACAGGAATTGGCACTGCTTTTAAGTTCGGATATTTAGGATGTGCTTTAAGGCTTTGTTTTAAGCTCAAACGATAGGTCTGTGTCGCAGCATCATATTCACCTTTGGCATCTAACTTTGGTGTCCCCGGTTGATTATACCAAGTAAGAAAGTTAAATAAATCAACACCAGAGCCCGCACTTAATGCAGCAACCCAATCCTCAACCGTGACGGCTTGACCATCATGACGGCGGAAGTATTCGTCTGTACCTTGACGGTATTTTTCTTTACCTAATAAGGTCGCCATCATGCGGTTGATTTCCGCACCTTTTTCATAGACCGTAGCGGTATAGAAATTATTAATTTCTACAAAATGATCTGGACGTGGCGGATGTGACAATGGTCCTGCATCTTCGGGGAATTGGTGAGATTTTAATACCGCTACATCATCAATCCTTTGTACCGCTGCTGATTGTAAATCTTCAGAGAAGGATTGGTCACGGAACACCGTTAAGCCTTCTTTTAGGCACAACTGGAACCAGTCACGACAGGTAATACGGTTGCCTGTCCAGTTATGGAAATATTCATGCGCAATCACAGATTGTACGCGCATGATCGCGGCATCCGTGGTGAATTCTTCGTCAGCAAGTACGCATGAAGTATTAAAGATATTTAAACCTTTATTCTCCATGGCACCCATGTTGAACTGACTCACCGCCACAATCATATAATTGTCGAGATCATAAGGACGACCGTAATGTTCTTCATCCCAACGCATCGAATGCTTTAATGCTTCCATCGCAATGTGACATTTAGGGATATCTTTTTCGATCGCGTAAATTTCTAAAGCAACATCACGACCTTCTGAAGTGGTGTAACGATCTTTTAAGACCGCTAAATCACCAATCACACATGCAAATAAGTAACTTGGTTTCTTGGTTGGATCTTGCCAAATCGCATAGTGCCGACCTTCTCCCGCCTCACCTGTTTCAAGCAAGTTACCATTGGCAAGTAGTACAGGATATTTTTTATCGGCTTCCACACGAGTGGTAAATTCAGCCAAAATGTCTGGACGATCTGGATAAAAGGTGATTTTACGGAATCCTTCAGGTTCATTCTGCGTAACGAATAAATCACCCGCTTTATAAAGCCCTTCAAGCTGGGTATTCGACTCAGGATGAATGATCACTTGCGTTTGAAGAATGACCTCATCTGGTGCATCAGCGATCACTAATTGTTCATCATCTAAATGATATTGATCAGCACTGAGTAATTGTCCATTTAGTTGAATCGACTTTAGCTCTAAATCTCGACCCAATAGTACCATTGCACCTGCTGCTTGACGCTTCATCACTAGTGTTGAATCGACAATGGTCTGATCACTATAAACTTGAATATCTAAATGAATTGATTCAACCAAGAATGATGGCTTTTGATAGTCTTTTAAATAAATGGTTTGATCCGTTTGAACAGGAGGTTGAGCCGCGATATTCATCAGTATTCCTTATCTTTCATAATTTCATGTACATGGTCTTGTTGACAAGACTTCTTGAAGCGTCTTTTACTAGCATAAATTATGCCGTTTGGTCTAAAAATATCGCATTCAAAACAATTGTGGTTGCGATTATCTCAGATATCTGCACAAATCATACGCCAACAAATAAAAGCTGTCTGTAAGACCTGACATGCGTTTAAAATTTTTATTGGGTTGAGACCAAGCATTTTCAAATAGAATTTGAAGCATCAGCCTATCGTTTAGACAAAATTACAACATCATTTTCTATTATTAAATAAAAATGACAAAATCCATGATCTTTGCCTGCTCAGCTTACATTCTTTGCTTAAGTTATACATTTTGTGCACGGTTATTGCTTATGTATTTATGCCAATCTAGGTAAATAAAATAACAAGCGAGGGCTATAACGATGGAATTAAAAGCACATTTGTATCGTCTAGAAAACATTAAAGCAATCCATGATCTTGCAACCGCAGGTGTTGATCATCATGTGATCTCTGTTTTTTTGTCCGCAGAAGGAATTGAACTCACCACCTTAGAAGTAACCAATATTGTAAATACCTATGACGCTCTTGGGAAAGAAAAAGTGCCGAGTAAAAAAGTACAAGCACTCATCGCTGCCAAGAAAATCAGTCAGGAGGATGAAAACTTACCATGCCCTGTTTAACATTTCCGTTCTCACTCAATAAAAAAACCTCAAATCAACGTCTGATTTGAGGTTTTTTTTCAAGAATAACTTATGGATTTGCGCTGTTGGTCCGAATCCAAACCACAGTGCGTCCTAAAGCGGACACGCCCATGTAACCACGCATACGGAGACGCTTACCTTCACCTGAAACCACGCCTTTGCCTTTGTATACACGGCCACTGGTTGCTTCCAATACAAGACCATCAACATATGCATTTGGATCATTTGGATCTTGTCTAAATCCTGACAAAATTTCTAAACCAACAAGGGGCTTATTCGTGTGAGGCGCTGGACATTTGGTACAATTACTCAACGAGATCCCATGCGCATTTGGATAACGATACACAATCTTGCCATTAAATTGCCCATTATCACCTTTTCGAATTTCGATAATTGAAAGCTGTTGACCCGTTCTCTCTTCGATGCTTTTCCAATAACCCTCGATAGCGGCAGCGAAAGTCGTTGTACTTGCGAACGCAATACAAAGCCCCATGAAGACATGCTTATACATATTAACCCCATTAAAAAGTAACCTATTTATATTTATAGATTTAATGATTAAAAAAATAGCATATTTAAAGAGAGCTTACACTGTACGCCCCAGTACTTGACTATATAAATTTTCTAACAATCAAATACGTACAGTGTAATTTTAAAATTATAATTTAAGGGTTAGCACTGTCAGTGCGAATCCAAACCTGTGTGCGCCCAAGTGCTGAAATCCCCATATATCCACGCATACGCATACGCTTGCCATCCGCGCTCAATTGCGCTTTGCCCTTGTAAATATTACCTGTTTTAGGTTCAAGTATTCGGCCATCAATATATTGATCTGGATTTTGTGGGTCTTGTTTCAAGCCCCAAGCGATTTGTAACCCCAATATGGGTTTGTTTTTAAAAGGCTCAGGACATTTAACACAGTTCGTTAGAACGGTGCCACCACCAGGGACTGGATAGCGATAGGCAATTGTGCCCGTGTAAGTTCCATCCGTTTTCTTTTTGACTTCAATGATCGAAAGTAGCTCACCACTACGATCATCAATACTTTTCCAAAAACCTTCTGGCGTTGCAGCATGACCCATTGTAGTCAAGACGGCCAAAGAGATTCCCATGATTCCATTCATGAGTAATTTTTTTTGCATACATTGCTCCATTATGCGACACAGATCCATCTGTTCTATATTTTCATGCCAATGCTCAGCAGCAGTCAACCGAATATAAGGATATTTAACTGATTAAATTCAATAAAAACACCAACCTATTCACATATTTATAATCAAAGCATCATGAGTTTACATTAAACTTTTTGATCCGAACCATCATCAATCCGCACTTACACAGCGATATAATCTTTGCATCACTTCTGCTGTCAGCAATGTATAATCTGTTTTTTACAAATTGCAAGTTGAGTATCAATGGAGTTACAGATTCTACAAAAACAGTTAGATGAAAGTAGCCATTGCCCTTTGTGCCAAGCATCTATGTTTTGGATAGAGGCAGAACAATATACCCAAGACTTTCAATTTCATGAGTGTAGTCATTGCCAACATCGGGTATTTAGCAGTGATAGTAAATTAAATTGTCACTGTGCTCAGTGCACCACCCAACGTAAAAAACAAACGCAACAAACCCTGCTACAAGAACAGCGTAAATACAAAATAAAAGATGACGTTGTTTATGGTCTCAATCAGCTTAGTTTTTTACATAAGTTATTCTTATTGAGCCTATTGGATAATTATGCCCGTGAAGACGTTCAACATGACGAACTGATTCACTGGAAGCAGATTAAATATCATCACTTTACGCCTAACTACTTATTTCAGCATCAGATTGTTCAGGAATTACTTAAGCTGGGTGTGTTAAGACCACAAGATTCAGATATAGAGACAGAGCACTTTTATTTAAATCTTCGTTTAGATGGTTATTCAGATCCTAGCCTGTTTAGCGTAGCTCAACAATTACGCTATTGGTTTTATGAAAACCTGAGTTCTGGTATCCCTTTTAAAAGCACGGAAGAGGTGAAAGATACACTCTATATGGTGCTATATCAGGAGATCATTCAGTTCACGCAGTTCTACTGCAGAACTTGGGGAATTCAGATTGCAGGCAACCGTCCTTTCCAAACCTTCTGTTTTCGTTTGATGGAAGGTTTAGCTGTAGGACAGATTTATTATCTGATTCAAACTGCGCTCGAATACCTACATAAACAAAAAGTGTTACAAGCTCGTAATGATAAATTTATTAATACCAATTTATTAAAAAAAACCCTAGAGCAATATCGCGAACGTGCTTTAACCGAACGCTGGGAAACCTCAACCTTACCAAGACCTCATAACATTCCATTGAGTAAAATGAGTGAAATTTTATTATTTAAATTCTTGGGTTATGATGAAAGTGTCTTTTTTCAGCCTGTTTGGAAGTCTTGGCGAAAAATAGAACCTCGTTTAAATTTCTATTCAGTAAAACGTTGCATGTATTGTGGTTCAAATGATCTGATTGTGGACTATGATGCCGAAGATTATGTTTCCCTCATCTGTCGTCAGTGTAAACATCAAGATCATTATTTTACACGTTAAAAAATCTAGGATTTAGTATGTCACAAAAACAACAACTGATTGATCAAGTGATCCAAGCTTGGCACGCCTTACAACAACAATCACCATTGGTTCAATGTATTACCAATAGCGTAGCCAACAATTATGTGGCAAATGTGCTGTTGGCTGCGGGCGCATCACCAGCCATGATTGACAATCCCTTTGAGGCTGAAAGTTTTACCCAAATCAGTTCAGCGTTAAATATTAATGTCGGCACACCTACCACAGAACAAACCCAAGCAATGCTGATTTCAGCTAAAACAGCCCAGCAACATCAAGTGCCATGGGTGCTTGATCCTGTCGGTTATGGTGAGATTTTAAAATGGCGTAGCGAAACCGTGGATCAACTTCTCCAGTTTCAACCGACTATCATTCGCGGTAATGCCTCAGAAATGAGTGCACTCGCAGGTAATTTAACCCAATCAAAAGGTGTAGACAGCACGCTCAATAGTCAAGATGTGTATGCTCAAGCACAAAGTTTGCTCCAACATACTGAGTGTATCGCGATCTCAGGTGAATCTGACTATATTATTTCTAAGGAACTCGGCATAGTGATTCAGGTGAATGGTGGCTGCCATTTACAGCCGAAGATTACCGCAACTGGCTGTGCTTTAGGTGCCTTAACAGCGGCTTACGGTGCTGTAAGTTCACCAACCATTGCAGCTCTTGCCTCACATATTCATTTCTCCATTGCTGGTCGGCTGGCCTATGATCAAGCACAAAATGTGGGGAGTTTTAATGTGATGTTTTTGGATTATGTTCATATGTTAGATGAAAACTTAATACGCCAATATCATAGTATCCAATGTCTTGAATCCGTCTAATACGCGTAGACATTTACAGATTGATCTCACTCGAATAGAGGAATTCTATATATGATGATTCATCTGATTATTCAATATTAATATTTTTGAATTATGAAACCATTTCTCACTCGAGTTGAACTTCTCAATACCATTCCAGATGACTTTCCGTTTTTACATCTTTATCCAATAGAATTTAAGAAAAATATCACCGTGATCACGGGTGAAAATGGAAGTGGAAAATCAACGATTTTGGAGGCTTTAGCGTTAAAATTTGGTTGTGCAGCTGAAGGTGGGAGTATCAACTTTAATTATAAAACTGAAGATACACATTTTGATTATAGCCCCCACCTGCGTATCCATAAATCTGCACGCAGGATCAAAGATATCTTTTTCTATCGATCAGAAACGTACTATAACTTTCTCACGGAAATGCGCCAGCTCGATGCAGCAGCCAGTTTTAGTCCGCCTATACGAAATGCTTATGGTGGTAAAGATTTACACATGATGTCCCATGGTGAAGCAATGAAAGCGCTGATTGATCATCGTTTTCGAGCAGAGGGTTTATATATCTTAGATGAACCCGAAGCCGCTCTTTCGATTAGTAATCAAATCAATTTTATTGAAAAAGTGATCCAACTAAGTCAAGCAGGTGCGCAATTTATCATTGCAACACATTCACCAATCATCATGCTAATGCCAAATATTCAACTGCTGCAACTCACTGAGAATAGCTTTAGAGAGGTCAATTTCAGTGATACGCATATTGCTTATATGTATAAAGAAATTCTGAACTCAAACGGCGAGTTTATTAAGCAGATCATTGATATTGATTGATTTTATATTTAAAAAACATTCGTTCTTCAAGGCTTGTTGCTGCTACAAGTGGAAGCGATCATCGCTGTTGCATAATGAAACCTAGAATCTTCAAAACTAAGCTGTTGACTTGAAATAATGTTCTCTTGGCATATCAATGACTTCAACGCAAAGCTGAATCGGATATCCAATCTCAGCTTTCATATAGCTTTTTTGTTCAAGAATCGCCAACAGCGTATCACCTAGAGTTTTCTTCTGTTGTTCAGTTCGACCACTTAGCAAATAGAGTTTCAAATGGATATAAGCTTCTTGAGTTTCACCCAAACCAATCAAGAAAACCTCATCTTTGAAAATACGAGACTTGATATCATTTGCACTAAATAATGCCGTCTCATACAAAGCAGCATTGACTTGTTTAAGTAATTTTTGCTGATCTAAATTTGTTAAATTTGCTGAATAATTTGCAATGATATGTGGCATTTTTCGATCCTACTCTACAAACAACAACGCCAAACGCACTTGATCATACGCCATTCTAGGACTCGTTGCTTCCACGATTGGGCGTAGTTTGATAGAACCATCATCGGTAAAATGCTCTGGGTTTTTTCTCTTGTGCAAACGTTTATAAATCTTACGTACTTCTTCGATCACCTCTTCCCCTGGGCTCGCCACAGAAATATCTAAGCTCTGCTCTTTATGTAATCGCGCCAAATGATTGATAATCGTGGCAGGTGTTAAACCACGTTCATGTGCAATATCTTCAATCTCATAGCCTTCTTCAAATAAAGCACGTGTTTCATCTAAAGTTGCTGCGGCATAACTCTGTTTACTGCCTTTTGAAAGTTTCTTTTCATTGCGATTGATTTCGGTCGCGTTTAATGTACCGCCGCAATGCCGAATAAATGCATTGTGCTGAGTAGTCAGATCCTCATTTGCAAAGTTTGTTTCTGCTTCATCAGACAATTCCTGAAAACGGCGGTCTGCTTTGATTGCCAAACTATCCAGTGCTAAAGCCTGCTCATTAAAACCCAATAACCGAAGACCAGTGAGCGATTTTAATCGAGATAATGCAACATAGCCCTGACCTTTTTCAAAGGTATTGGTGAGGTTAATTTCTGCCGCCTCTAGGGTCATCCCCTGACTTTTATGAATGGTAATCGCCCAAGCTAAACGCAAAGGGATTTGCTGAAAACTGGCAATGGCTTTACCCGCCTCATTTTCAATCGACCAAGTTTCAGGTTCAACCAACAAAGTCGTGCCATCGGTGAGTTTAACTTTAGGCAACAAGCCCTGTTTATCATCATCTTCAAAACCAATCACTTCACCTAAACTGCCATTGATATATCCCATATCAAAGTTGTTTTTTACAAACATGACTTTGGCGTGTTTTTTTAAGGTTAGTTCTTCAGGCGCACGTACAGAAGATTTTAAGGTTTCAATCAGTTTTTCATTACCATCAATAACTGCATTGAATTGGTGACTTTCGTTCTCGATACCATTTAAATGTTGATAGTTGATATTATCAACATCCATATTGTGCGTATATAAACGGGTAAAAGTGTCGCCAATATCCTGCTGGCGTGATTGTTGTAAAGCCGTAATATGATCTGGCTGAATATTTTGTGCACGAATGGCATTCAAAATCTGATTCAGAATTTCATCATCCTGACGATGTTGTTCGGTTAAATAGCATACTCGAAACTTTGCCTCTACCCACGCATCAGACATAAAGCAAAATTTATCTCGATTTGCTTCACCATTACGTCCGACAGGAGGCAACTGAAAGAAGTCACCCGCTACAATCACTTGTATGCCGCCAAAGGCTTCATCACTTTCTTTAAAGAATTTTAGAACTTGATTGACTAAATTAAGTTGTTTGGCATGCAACATTGAAATTTCATCAATAATCAGCACTTGGGCATTTTCTAAATGTTCTTTTAGATATTTTCGTTCTTTCATTCGTTTGAGGTCATCATCACTCAAACGATCTTTAATACCAATTCCAGCCCAAGTATGAATGGTCATACCGTTCATATGTGTTGCAGCAATACCCGTTGAAGCAGTGATCGCAACAGGGACTTTACGTGCTTTCAAATAATGAATGTATTGATTCAATGTATAGGTTTTACCTGCACCCGCCGAACCAGTTAAAAATACATTTTCACCTGCTTTTAAAAGTTTCAGTGCAGTCTCTTGTTTCATAATTACCTACCTTCTCGCAGCACATAGCTTAACGAGTTTCAATAAAAAGTGAAACGGCGAAGCCAAATTTTATAAAAAACATCACTCAATCCATGCAGATAAATCGGGAGTATTACTTGGTAGGTCTTTGGTAGGTAGTAAATATTTAATGCAATCACAATACTGGGTTCATGGTGCAACGCATCATCTATAACAAACAATGGACTTATGGAAGAAGGATTCACTCCATGGCTTTTAAAAATATTGCAGATCAAACAAACGGTTTTTATATTCCTTGCGTATCACTCTTTGGACCAGGTTGCGCCAAAGAAATTGGAAGCAAAGCACGAGATTTAGATGCCAAAAAAGCGTTAATTGTAACCGATGAAGGTTTATTCAAATTTGGTGTCGCAGATACTATTGCACAGTATCTCACCGAGGCTGGTATAGAAAGCCACATTTTTGCTGGCGCAGAACCGAACCCAACAGATATCAATGTTCATAATGGCGTAGCGGCCTATGTAAACAACCAATGTGATTTTATTGTGTCATTGGGTGGCGGTTCATCGCATGACTGTGCAAAAGGGGTTGGTTTGGTCACCGCAGGTGGCGGACATATCCGCGATTACGAAGGTATCGACAAAAGCAAAGTACCGATGACCCCTTTAATTGCAATCAATACAACTGCTGGAACAGCATCAGAAATGACACGGTTCTGCATCATCACCAACACAGACACCCACGTGAAGATGGCGATTGTCGACTGGCGTTGTACACCGCTGATTGCCATTGATGACCCTAAACTTATGGTGGCAAAACCTGCGGGTTTAACGGCAGCAACGGGAATGGATGCTTTGACCCATGCAATCGAAGCCTATGTATCGACAGCAGCCAATCCGATTACCGATGCCTGTGCAGAGAAAGCCATCAGTATGATTAGCCAATGGCTACAACCTGCCGTTGCAAACGGCGAAAATATTGAAGCACGTGATGCGATGAGCTATGCCCAATACCTTGCAGGTATGGCATTTAACAACGCATCCTTAGGTTATGTACACGCTATGGCACACCAGTTAGGTGGTTTCTATAACCTACCGCATGGCGTCTGTAATGCAATTTTATTACCACATGTAAGCCAATTTAATCTGATTGCCTGCCAAGATCGTTATGCCAAGATTGCAGAATTAATGGGTGTTAATATTCAAGGTTTAACCGTTGCTGAAGCAGCATACGCCGCAATTGATGCCATTCAGGAGCTTTCAAGTTCTATTGGTATCCCCTCTGGTTTAACTGAACTTGGCGTTAAACCTGAAGATCTACCGATCATGGCTGAAAATGCGCAAAAAGATGCCTGCATGTTAACGAATCCGCGTAAAGCGACCCATGCTCAAGTCGTGGAAATCTTTAAAGCAGCGCTATAACCCCAACCAAACTCGAGTCACAAAACCACGTTATGGTAAGTCAAACCTCTCCGACCATTGGCTTACTTTTTGGGGGAGTGTACTTCCTAGCATCCCCCTTTTTTTATTCACGTTTAGCTTCAACAAAACAAAATCGATTGACAATTCGCCAAATTCATTAAAGGATACTCAGCATGTCTTAATACAAAGTCTCAATAAAAATGAATACAACCCAGCTTTCTTCAAACCTTTACACTCCTGATCTTTTAGGAGATGGCTATGAACAACAAGTCCTGAATTATCCTGATGATTATGAAGGCCAAGTCGTCGCCACACTGATCCGTAAAAAATCAAAACAACCAACCACCAAAGCAGTGCTCTACATTCACGGATTCTTAGATTATTTCTTTCAGACGGAAATGGCAGCACAGTTTAATGCACAGGGTTATGACTTTTATGCATTAGATCTAAGAAAATACGGGCGTTCTAAATTAGCGCATCAAATTTTTTATAATGTATTAGATCTGCATGAATATGATGCTGAGATTAGCCAAGCCTTAGATATTATTTCCCAAGAAAAACACGACAAAGTTTTACTCGCTGGACATTCAACTGGTGGCTTAACCGCTACACTTTATGCTGCACACCACCCGAACCATCCTTTGATTAAAGGTCTATGGGCAAATAGCCCTTTTTATGATTTTAATTTAAGTCTGGTAGAAAGAAAATTTGGTATCCCGATGCTCAGTCGTATCGGAAAAAAACTACCCAAAGTAAAATTTCCAAGCCAACTCAATCGTTGGTATACCACAAGCTTGCACAAAGATCTCAAGGGTGAGTGGGATTTCAATTTAGAATGGAAACCGACCAGCGCACCAACAGTTCAACTCAGTTTTGTACATGCAATTCATACGGCACAAAAAGAGATTCATCGTGGCGTAAAACTAAATATTCCAGCATTAATTATGCACTCGCATCAAACCAAGAACCCAAAAAAATGGGGCGTTGATGCAACTCAAAGTGATGTCATTTTAGATGTTAAACACATTAAAAAATACGCGAAGAAAATGAAAGGAGATATCTCTATTGTCTCAATTCACAATGGCTTGCATGATTTAGTCCTTTCCGCTCTACCCGTGCGTAAACAAGTTTATCAAGAACTCTTTCAATGGCTAGAGCAGAAAATCAACTAACTTCTTTTTAGTTGTTCATCATATTTAGCAAGTAATTGGTGTGCAGGATGTTCAATGGGTAATAACTCCATTAAACGTTCTACCGCATCAATTGCTTCTGGAAAATGTGCTAAATGTTTAAGCAACAAATCTGTTTCTTGCGTCTTAAAAATTGCATCACTCAACCGAGATTCGAGACAATCTCGCCAAGCAGATAAAAATGGACTTTCTGTTTTCGCTAGAAACACTCCACTATACAATTGTAACGCTGAACTGAGATATCCAGCATCTAAGGCTTGTTCCACTTGCAAAAAGTCAGCCTCAATATGAACCAGCAAACGATATGGCCGTGAGCCTAACAAACCACCTAAAACATCTCTTAGTTGCGACATTTCTGCCTTCAACGTTCCCATACTCACCTTACGTTCGCCATAAAGCGCCTGATATAAATGTTCAAGCGTTAGCCCATGAGGACATAGGGCCAAAATCGCCAAGATTTCAATTTGGCGAGGCGTTAATAACAGACTTTTACCATTGAATTTGACTTGTGGTGTTGCAAATGCACGGATATATAAATGCTGACGTTGTTGCTCAAGTAAAGCGGACTGGATAATGGATGCACAGCGTTCAGCCGCTAAAATCCCAAACGTATTATGATTCTTCCACGTGGTAGATAAATCAACCACACCTAGTGTTTGTTTTGAATATGGGTCAATAATGGGTGCGGCATAACATACCCAATCATGCAACGATTCCATATAGTGCTCATTGGAAAAAACACAGCTCGATTGCTGTGTTTTGAGTGACAGTGCCAAAGCATTGGTACCAACTAATTCTTCACGCCATTGTCCACCCTTCACAAAATGAACCTGTTCAGCAGCACTTTGCATTTGAGGGCTGGGTGCTGTCCAAATAATAGTACTACCGATATCTCCCACAGCGATCACCATAGAAGATTGTTCCGCAATATGACGCAAATCATCAGCACATCGTTGTAATGCTAAGTCTAAAGTATTCTGTGAAGTAGATTTTTTTTCGAGTAATGGTGCTGCCATACGTTCTTTAGGAATATCAGCCGATATAGAGCGTTCCCATGAACTGGCTATACTTTGACCGAGTTTGGCTGCGTTTTGAGGAGAGAGACTATTTTGCGCGCGCAGTTGATCAGTCAATGCCCTTTGCTGCACTAAATCCTTTTTTGTGAACATTTGTAAGTTCCTTATATATCCACATTGGTATTCCAACCTTTCTCCAACCTTCTTATTTATATACTAAATACACAGAGTACGAAAGTACCTACTGACAGGGTTCTTGTTAGTCTTTAGTCCTAAAATGCAAAGGAATACATATATGCGTTATATCGATCCGAACCAATCTGGTTCAAAAATTCAATTCAAATCTCAATATGAAAATTTTATTGGCGGTCAATGGGTTGCACCTGTAAAAGGTCAATATTTTGACAATATTTCTCCTGTTAATGGTCAAGCTTTTACCCGCATACCTCGCTCATCGGCGGAGGATGTAGAATTGGCCTTAGATGCAGCTCATAAAGCCAAAATCGAATGGAACAAATCATCTCCAACCACACGCTCTAACCTACTTCTTAAAATAGCAGATCGTTTAGAAGCTCACTTAGAAATGCTTGCTGTTGCAGAAACTTGGGACAATGGCAAACCTGTTCGCGAAACACTTGCCGCTGACATTCCATTAGCCATAGACCATTTCCGCTATTTCGCTGGCTGTATCCGTGCCCAAGAAGGCGGCATTTCTGAAATCGATGAAGATACCATCGCCTATCATTTCCATGAACCACTCGGTGTTGTTGGACAAATTATTCCTTGGAATTTCCCAATCTTAATGGCAGCTTGGAAACTTGCGCCTGCTTTAGCTGCGGGTAACTGCGTGGTGCTCAAGCCTGCTGAACAAACTCCAGTGGGTATTTTGTTGGTGGCTGAACTTATTCAAGATATTTTACCTGCAGGTGTGCTCAATATCGTCAATGGTTATGGTGCTGAAGTAGGTCGTCCACTGGCAACCAGTCCTCGTATCGCCAAAATTGCATTTACAGGTTCGACCCAAGTCGGTCAGTTGGTGATGCAATATGCAACTGAAAATATCATCCCAGTAACTTTAGAGCTTGGAGGTAAATCACCGAACCTGTTCTTTGAAGACGTAATGGATAAAGACGATGACTTTTTAGAGAAAACGCTTGAAGGTTTTGCTATGTTTGCCTTAAACCAAGGTGAAGTCTGTACATGTCCATCTCGAGCACTGGTACAAGAAAGTATCGCAGATCAGTTCCTCGAAAAAGCCATTGAGCGAGTCAAACGTATTAAAACAGGTCATCCGCTTGATACAGAAACCATGATTGGTGCTCAAGCCTCACAGGAACAACAAGAGAAAATCTTACGCTGTATCGATACTGGGCGACAAGAAGGTGCCGAGATTTTAGTGGGTGGCGGTGATCGAAAAGAAGTGGGCAATGGTTTTTATATCGAACCGACCATATTTAAAGGTCATAACAGCATGCAGATTTTCCAAGAAGAAATTTTTGGCCCTGTTCTCTCCGTGACCACCTTTAAAGATTTCGATGATGCCATCAAAATTGCGAATGACACCATGTATGGTTTAGGTGCTGGTGTATGGTCACGCTCAGCACACACTTCTTATCGTGCTGGACGTGCGATAGAGTCAGGCCGTGTTTGGACCAATTGTTATCATATTTATCCTGCACATGCCGCTTTCGGTGGATATAAAAAATCAGGTATAGGCCGAGAAAATCATCGCATGATGCTAGATCATTATCAACAAACCAAAAATCTATTGGTGAGTTATTCAACTAAGCCAATGGGCTTCTTCTAATATGTTGCACTAAAATGGAACATATCAAATTAGGATAATGATCCATTCTGATTTCTCTTAGACAAAAAGCAAGCAGTGTAACCTGCTTGCTTTTCCATTTTTATGGCTATTTCATTTTTAGACATGTAATTCCCGAGTATTTTTACCATTTGGAATAAAAATAAGGCAGAAAATTAAAACCAAACACATTTCGGCATTGCTTTTGCATTGATTCATTCAAACCAACTCATTGGAGTTTTGCATGAGCCAATCAGAATCTACCGCTATAACACCCCCATCCTCAGAGGTCGCATCCACCGAATATTTTGCCCAAAGGCAGCTTAAACAAGGTTCTGTTGGCTGGTTACTTTTGATCGGTCTGGGCGTTGCGTATGTAATCTCAGGAGACTTCGCTGGATGGAATTATGGAATTGCCCAAGGTGGATGGGGCGGCATGTTTGTCGCTACGATATTGGTCGCGATCATGTACCTTTGCTTATGTCTGTCTATGTCAGAAATGGCAACCATGCTTCCTACGGCAGGAGGAGGATATAGTTTTGCGCGTGTCGCTTTTGGTTCTTTGGGTGGTTATTTAACGGGCACGGCGATTTTAATCGAATACGCAATCGCACCAGCAGCCATTGCTGTTTTTATTGGTAGTTATTGTGAATCCTTATTTGGCATGAATGGATGGCAAGTTTATCTCGCCTGTTATTTGCTTTTTATGGCGATTCATTTAAAAGGTGCAGGTGAAGCACTCAAACTCATGTTTGCGATTACTCTGATCGCGGTCATGGCGCTATTGGTTTTTATCATTGCGATGCTGCCCCATTTTCAATTGCAAAATTTATTTGATATCGCCGCAGGTACACAAACGGGTGCAAGCTTATTTCTTCCACATGGTTATATGGGGATTTGGGCTGCCGTGCCTTTTGCGATTTGGTTTTTTCTCGCTGTTGAAGGTGTACCACTCGCAGCAGAAGAAGCTAAAGATCCTGCAAAATCACTACCTCGTGGCTTGATTGGATCAATGTTGATTTTGACTTGTTTTGCCTTGCTGGTACTTTTCCTAAGTGCGGGTGCAGTGGGTGCAAGTACCATGCAAAATGCGGCTGCACCACTAGTAGAAGGTTTGGCTATTGTCTATGGGCAAAACAGCTGGGTTACCAGTTTTGTCAATTTCGTCGGCTTAGCAGGTTTGATTGCCAGTTTCTTTTCAATTATCTATGCCTATTCGCGTCAAATGTTTGCGCTGTCTCGTGCAGGCTATTTACCAAGGGTCTTATCACTCACCAATAAGAATAAAGCCCCCTATCTGGCAATCATTGTGCCGGGCATTATCGGTTTTCTACTTTCACTTAGCAAAGAAGGCGACATGCTGATTCTAATTGCTGTGTTTGGCGCAACGATTTCGTATGTGTTGATGATGGCGGCACATCTCAAATTACGTTTAAGCAAAGCAAATTTGCATCGCCCTTATAAGACGCCTGGTGGTATTCTGACTTCGAGTATTGCATTGGTTTTTGCATTGCTTGCGGTACTGGCAGGCTTTTTAGTCAATCCTAAAGTTTGGCTGATTGCGGCTGCTATTTATGCCTTATTTATTGCATACTTCATGCTATATAGCCGACATCACTTGGTCTCAGGAACACCTGAAGAAGAGTTTGCCAAGGTGCAAAGCTCACAACAAGAATTAAAATAATTGGGGATATCCGATGCGTTATAAAAATATCATCGCCAATCAACAATACGTTTTTGCAGATCTCAAAAGTGTCATGGCCAAAGCGACACCATTGAGATCAGGTGATGAGCTTGCAGGTGTCGCTGCTCACGATGCCACTGAGCGTGTGGCTGCTCAAATGACTTTGGCAGACATTCCCCTCAAAAACTTTTTAAATGAAGTCTTGATCGACTATGATCTAGATGAAATCACCCGACTGATCATTGATGAACATGATAAAAATGCCTTTGCGCCTATTGCTCATTTTACCGTAGGTGATTTGCGTAACTGGTTATTAAGTGAAGATGCCAACACGGAAAAACTACGTTTTGTCGCCAAAGGTTTAACCCCAGAAATGGTTGCCGCGGTGAGTAAAATTATGCGGAATCAAGATCTGATTTTAGTCGCTAGCAAATGTGAGGTGGTGACTCAATTTCGCAATACCATTGGTTTGAAAGGACATCTCTCAACACGCTTGCAACCCAATCATCCTACAGATGATATTTTAGGTATATCTGCCAGTATTTTAGATGGACTGATGTATGCAAATGGTGATGCAGTGATTGGGATCAACCCAGCAACCGACAATTTGCACAATTTGGCTGAGCTGTTAAAGCTACTTGATCATGTCATTCAAGAATATCAAATTCCGACTCAGTCTTGCGTGCTTACGCATATCAGTTCTGCCATCCAACTCGCGGAACAGAATATTCCGATTGATCTCATGTTTCAGTCGATTGCTGGAACACAAGCGGCAAATACAGGATTTGGTATTTCTTTGGCACTTTTACAAGAAGGTCATGAAGCCACCCTCGCTTTAAAACGAGGCACAGTCGGCCAAAATGTCATGTATTTTGAAACAGGACAAGGCAGCGCTTTATCCAGTAATGCCCACCATGGCGTTGATCAACAAACGCTTGAAACTCGGGCTTATGCCGTTGCACGAAAATTCAACCCTTTACTGGTCAATACCGTCGTTGGTTTCATCGGACCTGAATATCTTTACGATGGTAAACAAATTATTCGTGCTGGATTAGAAGATCATTTTTGTGGCAAGCTACTTGGCTTACCGATGGGATGCGATATTTGTTATACCAATCATGCTGATGCCGATCAAAATGATATGGACAATTTACTCACCCTATTTGGAACAGCCGGTATCAATTTTATTATGGGGATTCCGGGATCAGATGACATCATGCTGAATTATCAAACGACCTCCTTTCATGATGCCTTGTATTTAAGGCAACTATTGGGTTTGAAACCTGCACCTGAGTTTTCTATCTGGTTAGAACAACAAGGCATTTTACGGCAACAACAGCATCACATTCAGTGGGCAGAACATATGCCCGATCAATTTGCCAAATTACTCATGCACTAGGAGCTTTGGATGAAACTGAACAAAGATCAAACTTTTCCAGCTCAACCCCATCTTGATGTATGGCAAAAGCTCAAGCAATTTACCGATGCAAGAATCGCACTTGGACGAACAGGTTGTAGTGTTCCAACCAAAGCACTGCTTGAATTTCAACTCTCTCACGCACAAGCCAAAGATGCCGTTTATCAATCACTCAATATTGATCACATTTCAGATCAACTGAAACAGCTTGGTTTTGAAACCACACATGTTGAAAGCTGTGCCGACAACAAAGAAATATTTCTAAAACGACCTGACTTAGGCCGTCAACTCAGTGAAACGTCTCGTCAAAAATTAAAAAATATTCAACTCACCTCAAACTTTGATGTTTGCATCGTCATTGGAGATGGTTTGTCTGCACGTGCCATTGAAGAAAACGCCATTCCTTTTGTTCATCAATTACACACCTATATGAAACAAGAGAATTGGACACTTGCCCCCATCTCAATTGCAACAGGTAGTCGTGTTGCACTAGGCGATGAAGTAGCACAAATTTTTAACGCATCGATGCTTATTATGCTGATTGGCGAGCGCCCAGGCCTAAGCTCCCCAGATAGCATGGGCATTTATTACACTTGGCAAGCCCATGTCGGCAGCATCGATTCAGAACGCAATTGTATTTCTAATGTGCGTACAGCAGGTTTAAGTATTGAGATCGCTGCACAACGCTTATTCGCGCTGATGAAAAAGTCAAAGCAGATACAACGCTCTGGCGTTGCGTTAAAAGATGAGCATCAAATTCCAGTTGTAGAACAGCATCAAAAAAGGCAACTCTTTTTCCGTGACTCAAGCAACGATTAGCTCAGCATCGATATTCAAAAATGCGATAGATACTTTATTTCTCACACACTTTTCTTTGAGTATAGAATGTTTATACTTGCATTGATGTTAATCATGACTAGATAAAACTCGATGATAAATACTGAATCCTTACCTAAAACTATTTATGCTATCCAACATCTTGCCTTTGAAGATTTAGGCTCATTGGAAGATACCTTTTACCAACTTGGTTTCCGAGTTCGCTATTTTGAGGCGGGTGTAGATGATCTTAGCCCCGCGCTCAATTATGAGGGTCTAACCATCATTTTAGGTGGGCCGATTGGGGTGTATGAAAGCGAAGACTACCCTTTTTTAGTCGATGAAATTGCAGGACTCAAACAACGTTTGACTGCAAATAAACCAACGATTGGTATTTGCTTAGGTGCTCAGTTAATTGCTCATGCGCTAGGTGCCAAAGTTTATGCTGGACATCAAAAAGAAATTGGTTGGGGTCTACTCGAAATTAAAGCTGATGAGCCTAATATTCTATCGCCACTGAAAGATACTCACGTCCTACATTGGCATGGTGATACTTTTGATTTGCCTGAGAACGCCACTTTACTTGCAAGTTCTGACATTTATCCCAATCAGGCTTTTTCGATTGGGAATAATATATTAGCTTTACAATTTCACTTAGAAATTGCAGAGCAGAGTTTTGAAAAATGGCTCATTGGTCATACCTGCGAAATACGTCATGCTGGCCTATCTATTCCGCAACTCCGACAAGATAACCTATGCTATGCCGCACAGTCAGAACAACAATCTCATAAAATCATGAAAAAGTTTATAGAGAATATTCGCCTTTAAAGATCAAACCTAGCTAAAAAATCACAGGTCTAAGTCATATAGGCTTAACCTGTGAAAGATTAGGTTACTGAATTTATGAAACTGATAAGAAAGTTAAAACCTTTGCCAACAAAAACTAAAAAATATCACGTCTAGAAAGCCAATGCTACAAAATGTAAACATTAAAACCATCAATAATCCACAAGATAATTTGAAAAAAAACCCAAATAAACAATAGAATATAAATATTATATGTTTTTACATTTTGTTTTTTTGTAGGAGGTGGATAGCGTTATGCTAAAATTTATAAAGAGTTTCCATACGATTAATACGTACTTAATTTCTGCAACGTTTTTACTCATATTTATTGTTATCTACTTCTATATTAATCCATGAAAAAGCACATCAAAGATTCATAAAAAAGCCCAATCGTTAAATTGGGCTTTTTTTATACCGTAATCGAAGATCGCCCTTCTATATAAAAAACGCCCAACGAAATTCATCAGGCGTTTTATTGAAATAAGTATCAACCTATTTCAGGGCTAGACACAAATTAGTTTGCATATACTGGGAATTTTGCACAAACAGTTTCAACTTTAGCTTTAACATCAGCGATGACTTTCTCATCACCTTTGCTATCAATAATGTCAGCGATCCAACCAGCAAGTTCACGTACTTCAGCTTCACCGAAGCCACGTGTCGTTACCGCAGGCGTACCAATACGGATACCAGAAGTAACGAATGGAGAACGCGGATCATTTGGAACGGCATTTTTGTTTACTGTGATATGAGCAGCACCTAACCAAGCATCTGCATCTTTACCAGTTACATCTTCTTGTTTAATCAATGACAACAAGAATAAATGGTTTTCTGTACCACCAGAAACAACATCGTAACCACGTGAAATGAAGACTTCAGCCATCGCTTGAGCATTCTTAACAACTTGTTGTTGGTAAGTTTTAAACTCTTCTGACATCGCTTCTTTGAAACAGATTGCTTTAGCAGCAATCGCATGCATCAAAGGGCCACCTTGGTTACCTGGGAAAACAGCAGATTGAAGTTTTTTCTCAATTTCTTCATTTGCTTTCGCAAGGATTAAACCAGAACGCGGACCACGAAGGGTTTTATGCGTCGTTGTGGTTGTTACGTCAGCAATTTGCACTGGGTTTGGATAAACACCAGCAGCAACTAAACCAGCAACATGCGCCATATCAACAAATAGATAAGCACCTACTTTGTCAGCGATGTCACGGAAACGCTGCCAATCAACGATTTGGCTATAAGCAGAGAAACCCGCCACGATCATACGTGGTTTGTGCTCTAGGGCTAAACGCTCAACTTCTTCATAATCGATTTCACCAGTTTCAGTATTTAAACCATACTGAATCGCATTATAAGTTTTACCAGAGAAGCTAACTTTAGCACCATGCGTCAAGTGACCACCATGCGCCAAGCTCATACCCAATACTGTATCGCCTGGATTAAGAAGCGCTAAGTAAACGGCAGAGTTCGCTTGAGAACCCGCATGTGGTTGAACGTTTGCATAATCAGCACCGAACAATTCTTTTGCACGATCAATTGCAAGTTGTTCGATCACGTCCACATATTCACAACCGCCATAATAGCGTTTGCCAGGATAGCCTTCTGCATATTTGTTAGTAAGTTTTGATCCCTGTGCTTCCATCACAGCTTGAGAGCAATAGTTTTCAGATGCAATTAACTCAATATGAGCTTCTTGGCGTACGCCTTCAGAAGCAATCGCTTGAGCAATTTCTGGATCAAATTCAGCAATAGAAATATTGGCAAACATTAGCGGAGGGTCCTATAAATTAGGGCTTTTAAGCCGTGCTAAAGATTGGTGCGAATTATAGCATGAAGTTTATAAGTAAGAAGAATGAAGTTTGCTTAATTATCAATAAAACTCGCTCATGTTGATAAAAATTTCACTTTTGATTAATTAGGATTTTTCCTTAAACTTATTATTGAGCTTTATAATTAATTGTCTAGATAAAATGATTCGCATCAACGGAAAAATTCAGCATTTAAAAATATATGATTTTTACTGTGTTAGAAATCGAAAATATGAAACTCAGATAGAACAAGAGCAAGCTGCTTTAGCACAAACACTCATGGCAAAGTTGTTTGATGTTGATGCTCGCGTTTTAGCTTATAGGATAAATAAAACTTATAAAATATATAGTTTTAAAATTGCTCACCATACAGTTATGGGGATTGCTCAACATATTTTTTTTCAAGAAGGCGATGAACTCTACGTCGTTATCGATCCCAATAGCTTTACTGACATAAGCCTTGCATATGCAATCTACCACCCAGAACAAAAATTGATTTACTCACTTCCTCAACATGGCTTCACTATAGAAGGTTTAAAAAAAAGACAGAAAACAATTGGACTGTCATTCTTTATACTAGGTTTTTTAATAAATATTTTCTTTTTAGTTAAATGGGAATCTCACGAAGAAATTTTTATAGAATCAGCATTAGCTGTTCTCATAAGTTTATCTTTAGCCTTAATCGCATATTTTTCGGCTGGACTACTATATAAACAAGCAGTTCATGAAAGTATGCAAATTTATAAAACATTCGGTTTCAATGACATTGAAAAAATTGATTTTAAATCAGAAATCTACAAGCACAAGTCGACTGGAACAATATGTTCAGATATTTCTTACTTAAAAGTAAAAATTCGGGAATAATTTATTTGTAAATTATTCCCGATGAGTTAGTCATTAGCTGGCATTGTTGCTTTAACATCATTCACAATATTATTGATATTAAGAGCATAAGCTGTGCCGTGATCCCATTCAGCGTTAGTGAAATATTGAATATTTGAACCCTTATTGTTTGCGGTTAATACCAACAAATCCGTGGCCGCTTTGGGAACGGTTGCATCCTTCCCACCCTGATAAATAATCACAGGTTGATTTAGTTTTACTTGGGCTGGTTGAGAATCCTTTTCTAAGAACGATTTAACCAAAGGAATGGTCATAAAATTCATTTGAGTTCGTGGATAATTTGTTAAATTAACATTACTTTTTAAATGCTCCTGCATAGCAGCACCAAACTTATCTCCTAGTACATCTGCACAATCTTGTTCTGCTCTACTCGCAATTAGATCAGTTGGCGATTTAAAAATATTTGAATAACCAAAAGTAGGTTCTTGATTACGCAGACCAGCGGTAATGAGTGCTGTAAAGGTGTCCAGTTGTGCATACGCTGGAATTTGTTGATTTACAGGTGCATTTTCAACAGATTGCTCCCCCAATGCTAAGATCGCTGCGAGATTGGATGCAGGCGCAACCGCAATCGTTCCTTTATAATCAAGTTTGGCACGACTCGCGTATTGTGCAGCTCCTAAAGCGGCATGACCTCCCTGAGAATGCCCTACTGTCATCCATTGACGTGAAGTAAGTTTACCTTGCCCAGATAAATAAGCACGAGCAGCAACAACTGCATCAGTAATTGAATATGCCTCGCTTTTCACATTTAAAAATGGATGTAGTTCGCGACCACTAGGCTCACCTAGTCCTTCATAGTCAGGTGCAACAACGACATAACCAGCGGCAAGTAATTGGCTGATCATACCTTTTATATAATCATTTGTTGCATTACGACTCGGTGCACATTGATCAGCAACCCCTGTTGTACCATGTGCCCAAGCAACAATCTTCCAGCCTGTTGCTGGCATTGGTCCACCAGGTACAAACAACAAACTGGTTGCTAATGTTTCTTTACCATTCACGCCCAACATCTTATACGTCAGAATTAAACTTTCAGAAGCAACAGCACTAAAGTCTGACTTCGTATAAGGTTCAGGGATACTTGCAACAGGATCTTTTATATTATTTTCAGGAATTTCAGGTTTTGGAACAAATATCGTCGTCCCATTATCGTCACCGCCGCCGCAAGCTGTAAGTAATAAGCTCGTACTCAGCATCGCAACCGTTAATAACTTCATATGCATCTCGTTTTTCCTTAACTATTTTATTTATGATTTTATCCTTAGAAATGACTCCTCTAAGGCAATTACAGCAACAAGAATTACGCCTATTACAAAATTGTTTCAAGTACTTTTTTATCATTTATTCTATTTTTTGACTTTTCTTTATGCAACGCGCTCTCAATTTTTTAAAATATCAAGCAATACAATCGATCATTCGCCCCGCTTTTATAGAATTTCTTGTAAGATAATAAAATTCTAAATTCGTCTTAGGTTTAACATCATGCAAGCCATTATCTTAGATACTGAAACACATACGCTAAATGGTTTGCCGATTGAAATCGCTTATGCACCCATCGAAATAGAAAATGGAAAATTAAGCTTAGATAAAAAGAAAATCTTTGATCAGCTCTATCAAGTCGGTCAACCGATTTCCTTTGCCGCAATGGCGGTGCATCATATTTTAGAATCAGATCTAATCGATCAACCGTTTTACAATACCTTCCAACTGCCAGAACAAACCACTTATATCATTGGTCATAATGTTGATTATGATGTGACAGCCATCGCCAAATGTGGTGTGGATACTTCAAAATTAAAACCGATTTGTACATTAGCGCTCGCACGACGAGTATGGGAAGATGCTGAAGCACACAATATTTCAGCTTTAATTTATTTAATCGCGAAAGGCAGCGATAAGGCACGAGAAATGTTAAAAGGCGCGCATCGTGCTGATGCTGATATCATCTTAACAGCCAATATTTTGATGCACATTATTCATCAGTTGGACATTCAAAATATTGAACAACTTTATCTTGCCTCAGAAGAAGCACGTATTCCTAAAACGATCACTTTTGGTAAACATAAAGGTACCGCCATTCAAGACTTACCAGCCGACTATATTCAATGGTTACTACGCCAAGATGATTTAGATATTTATTTACGTAAAGCTTTAGAGACCAAACTCATTAAATAAAATATCAACCCAATGATATTTAATAAATTATTAACATAAATGTCATTATTCAAACGTATCTTAGCCCCTATCAATTTTTTGATTGGGGGATACAAAAAAGATGTCACATTTTTTTAAGACAGAACTTGGACAACACGCGCTCCAACAACGTAATATTGCTCTGAATGCGCGTCAACGTCGTTTATTACTGCTGATTGATCATGAAGATTTCCAGACACTTGATCACGATTATAAGAAAAAAATTGCCCCAACTGAGCTGGTTCAACAATTAATCGACATGGGCTTATTGGCTGAGCAAACTTCATCAACTACAAAAACTAAGATCCAAGAAAATTTATACATAGAAAATCATAAGACGAACAATTTAACGCAATCTATGCCGACACAAAGCGTAGATACAACAATACCGACGAACAATGAAAATATTGAAGAGGTGCTTGCGTTAGAAAAACTTTCTTTTGTCGAAGTTCAGCAAGTCATGATTCAAACACTAACCACCTATTGCGGTTTAATGGCAAAACCATTGATTCAGCAGATACAACAAAGCAAAACTATATCTCAACTCAAACTTTGTCAGATGCAATGGATTACGTCTCTACAGGAATCTCGCATTGCACCAAGTCAGTTGAATCAAACGTTGAAATTGATTAATTACTCAGTGCAGCATTTATAGTGTATATCGGGATGAGTATTTCTAAATAAGAGTAAAATCGTTGTTTTAATAATCAAGAAGCATTTTTGTTTAAAGGTATATATTTACCTATAAGTATTTTTTGCCTATGATGTGGCACACATGCGCTCATAGCTCAACTGGATAGAGTACAGGTCTCCGAAGCCTGTGGCGTGGGTTCGAGTCCCGCTGAGCGCACCACATTTGCTTTTCGCCACTTCTCAAAAACATTGTAATACAACAATACTTAATTTTACTTATTATTCATGCTTTCTCATGAATTACCGCATAAATAACGATACTGATTGCGGTAAGCGATAAATTATTTAAAAAAGTTACCGTAAATGTCAAAACAAAGTTATCTGGTTTACAGATAAAAAATTAAAGTTAATTCTAAAGAATATACTGAACTAGATCATTTTCAATTCTTCTTTAATTTAGATAAAAATTCACTGATTCAATTTAAAAAAAACGTTATAACAATATGATATAAAATTACTTTAGGCGTGGGTCCAATGTCTAATTCAACAAATCCATTTCACTCTAAAACATTTACAATTCTATGGATAGCAACCGTCTGTTCCAATATTGGCACATGGATGCATGATGTCGGTGCGGGCTGGTTAATGGCAGGTTTAACCGACTCACCGATTTGGGTCGCACTCATTCAAACTGCTACTTCATTACCGATATTTTTATTAGCGTTACCCGCAGGCGCTTTCGCTGATATTTTTGATCGACGAAAAATTCTACTGATCACTCAGTCATTTTTAGCGCTGTTCGCATTATTATTAGGATATTTAGTCTATATTAATGCAGTTACACCACTCACGATTATCGGCATTACCTTTTTAATGGGAGTTGGTACGGCATTTACTGCACCAGTTTGGCAAGCAATCGTTCCAAGTCTTGTTCCCAAAGACGCTTTGCAACAAGCAGTTGCTGTAAACAGCGTGGGGATTAATATCAGTCGAGCAATTGGCCCTGCAATCGCTGGTCTGATCATTACAACCTTGGGTATAGCTTACCCATTTTTCTTAAATGCACTCACTTTTTTAGTCGTAATCACCGCGCTATTTTGGTGGAAACCAGCACCAACGCTGCAACGGCAACTACCCAAAGAAGACCTACTCGGCGCGATTCGTACTGGTATACGCTACGCTTTTCATAGTCAGGCATTAAAGAACACTTTATTTCGTGCGATCAGTTTTTTCCTATTCGCCAGCGCCTATTGGGCGATGTTGCCTTTAATCGCAAAAGAGGTCTTGAAAGGTGGTGCATCCACCTACGGAACACTTTTGGCATTGGTCGGTGTCGGTGCTGTCGTCGGTGCATTTACCTTGCCAAAGCTAAAAAAGAAGCTAAATACCGATCAATTGGTAGTTTTTGGTAGTTTAGGCACAGCACTGGCCATGTTTGTTTTTGCTTTAATCCCGAATCTGGGTTTGGCTTATATGGCTAGTTTTATCGCTGGATTTTCTTGGCTTACAGTGCTCACCAATCTCAATGTATCTGCCCAAGTGTCATTACCTGAATGGGTTCGTGCTCGAGGATTAGCAATCTTTGTCACTTTTTTCTTCGGCTCCATGAGTCTTGGCAGTTTGATTTGGGGACAACTTGCTTCTATTACCAGTATTCAAACCAGCTTATTAACAGCCTCAATCTGCTTATGTTTGGTTTTACCGATTAGCCGCTTCTTTAATTTAGCTAAGGGACAAGAGCTGAACTTAGCACCATCTTCACACTGGCCTGCCCCGCTGGTCATAGATGAAATTCGTCCAGATCGAGGACCTGTGATGATTTTTATTGAATACCAGATTTCAGCACAAAATCGAGATAAATTTGTTGAACTGATGGATATGTTTAAACATCAACGATATAGAGATGGTGCTTACTCGTGGGGGATTTTTCAAGATTCAAATAATGACAGCAAGTTTATTGAATATTTCTTGGTAAGCTCATGGGTAGAACATTTACGTCAACATGAAAGAGTCACTTTTGAGGATCAAAAACTACAAGCTGAGATACATGCACTACATCGTGGTGATACGCCACCCAAGGTAAGTCACTTTATTGCTCCATAAATTTATGCTCAATCCCTAAGTGAAGATCTTAGGGATTTCTTTATGATTCAGCTTTTATTTGAGCCAAGTGTAAACGTAATATACGTCGTATTTCCAGAATAGCTTCTGGTGTTTCTTGGATAGAATGCCCACCACGAATAATCAACTCTGAAGCAGCCTTGGGTAAATGAGAACTTTGATAAGGCACTATACCATCTGTCATTCTATCGACCGATTGTCCTGAAGTTGAATTACCGACAATCGAATGATAAATAACATTTTTTCTAGGTTGAATCTCTTTGCTGAGCTGCATAAATTTAGAACCATGACTCAAATCACCCGCACCATTTTCAATCAAACCTTTTTCATTTGACCTACTCAACTGCTGACCTTGCTCAACCGCAGTATAAAACTCATGTGGCAATTTTATAATTTTACGGGCAAATTGTGTAAACCAACGATCAGCATATTGCGTGCCTTGATGAGGCGCAGCAATAAAAATAGCTCGGGAAAAGTTGGTTAATGGCTCAAATTGAAAACGTTGTTTAATGACGGCTTGTTGTTGATATTGTGCCAACTGCGCTGTATTCATTTTCTCTACAGCTGCTGATGAGATATCAGCCTGACTCACAAGCAATCGACTAATTACCCCACCCATACTATGACCGATCAAAACAGCTTGATGGGCAGCTTGGCTTGAAGCATCAAGTTGATTAAATGCTTGTTGCAACAAAGCATGAATTTGGTAGCGGCTTTCGAAAATTGGCATATTTGTTGAGTAAAAAACATTCCAAACTTGATAGTTATCTCTTAAATCATCAGCCCCAATGATATCATTGGTAAGCGAAACCCATGCTTCTGGACTACTGGCAAGTCCATGAATCAAAACTATAACGCGTTTGTTTGGGTTATAAGGCTCCAACATATACAAATGTGGCATGATTAAATTTCGTTCTTTATTAATTAAAGTCCAATAACCAAGTGCACCTAAATTGTATTTAGCAAGCCAAGCACCATACGGCGCTGAATAATTTCCTGTAATGACATAAGGGTATCCTTCAACGTCAAACCGTGTTGTCTGAAAAGGATCAAATAAATGTATTTTAAAGCTTGAATTTCCTAATATTTCATTGATTGAACTGGCTTTTTTAGGTTCTGCTATCGCAGTAATTGGAAAAAATTTAGGTGCATGGATATTAGGATTCGGCTGCCCTTTATAATAGTCATGTGGGTTTAAAATAAATTTCGGCTGAATCGGTTTTTCTTCACGCTCCGCAACAAACTCAGCGCCTAAACCATCCTGACGATTTACAATATTAAATCCAGAAAAGTTCATGTTATAACTAGATTTAAATGAGTTGAGCGGGAGTGCTTCTAACGCTGGATATTTTTTAAAATCTAAAATATAACAGTGTGATTCAAAGCAAATATCGCTCAGTCGACCATCACGTTTAAATGCACTTGTAAGCATTTGGGAAATCGAGACATTATAAATAATTCGTACTTGATTCAACCGATAATCAAAGATACGTTCTTGAGCTGAGCTATTTGACTTAAAGAGATAAACATAACTATAGCGAAGACTCTTATCTAAAAAATGTAATTTCTGATCTAGACAACTACTCATTTGACCAAGCATACCGCACCTGTCAGTATTCATGCTCATCGCTTTAGCCAAATAAATTTCACTCACCGCTGCATAGAAATCATCTTTTTTATCATTAATATTTTTGATTTGATTAACACAATCATCTACATTATTCAGGCATTGCGCTTGATTGGTTTTCGTCAAATAAAGTAAGTTTTCCGTTTGATAACTAAATTTATTGGTGAGTAGAAAGTTATCAACTTTACTCTTTAATGAGTGACTTAATTTTTCTTCTTTTAAATGAATCGCCTGACATGCGCTGATTAAAAACAGACAGCCCAACATCAGAGGAAAATTTGAATAGCTCATCTTGCAAATTTTCCTCTCACTCAATAAAAACAACGCTTATTCTTGTTTTGCTGAACAATAATCTTCAATATGCTTATTTGGAAAAAACCACAACATTGCCAACAAAATCAAGATAAATAGCGTAATACGGGTATCAACAAAGCTCAAAAAAATAGAACTGGCGTACAAGATAACAGAAGCTGCAAGTTTTTTATCTTTGCCCAAGACCTTCCGAGCTATAGAGCTTTCACCTTGCTCGCGTATAATCAATCTTTGGAGAATATCATAAGACAACGAACACATGAATAAAATAAAAGCAAAAGTCGCTGTTGGGATGGGTGCATAATTACTCTGCGCTGACCACGCTGTTGTAAAAGGAATCATGGTGAGCCAGAAAATGAGATGTAGATTAACCCACATGATTTTTCCATTTACCGTTTTGACTAATTGAAACAAATGATGATGATTACTCCAATAAATACCTAGATAAATAAAGCTCAGTACATAGCTGAGAATCGCATGAAACTCATGCTGTAAAGCTGCAAAAGTATTACCCTGCGGAATATTAAGCTCAATTAACATTACCGTGATGACAATAGCAATTACGCCATCACTAATTGCTTCCAATCTACTTTTATTCATTTTTAACCTCTAAGTGTCAGGCATAATAAAAAGGTCTTGAGAAGCTAAAAATGATAGATACAAGACTGGTAAAATAAAGAATGCAACACTCCAAAAATCTAAATAAACATATAGCAATGCACCTAAAAAAGCCCCAATAACGAAACCTAAAACAATACTTAGACTATGCTCAAGCTTACTTCGATTTTCTGCGGATCGATTCCGAAGATAGTTAGAAATATCAATGCCGAGTTGAGTCGTGTTCCCTGTCATCATCGTACTTGGACTGATATGCTTAATCAGTGTTTTACTCGAAGTATTACGTATCGCCAAAGCAATAAGTCCTAATCCCCCAGTCACCGCAATGGTAATGCTATCTGGGTTGGTAAAAGGTTCAAAATAAATACCCGCCAGCATAAAAGCTGTTAGAAATATTGCTTCCGCCAGAAATAAAGCAGATAAGGTTTTACTTTTTTGACTACTTTTATCAATCAAATATTTAGTGATTGCAACAGTTAGAATAAATAGCGGAATAGCGGCTAATTTAATCCACAACCCTGCACCGCCTTTAACCCAAGCAGCACCAGCTAAAACCAAGTTACCTGTTACGTGTGCTGTAAAAAATCCAAATAAAGCGATAAAGCCGATCGTATCAATCGCACCACCAACTATCGTCAGTAAAACAGGATCACGGCATGTTCTCCAGACACTATGTTTTCTCTCAAATTCGGTTTGCATTATTTCCACCTTATTTATTGTTTGATTAGAAGTTTAAACGTGTGGTTAATCCAAAAACCCAAGCATCCTTGACCTCTTTGAGACCACCTGCCTGATGTACAAACTGGAGATTAGGACGAAACATCACACTAGGTGACCAATTAAATGTGTAATTCAGCTCAACATTTGTTTCATCATATTGAACAGGCACATATGCTGGATTTTGATAATCTGTAATTTGATTGACCTTATTTTCCAATTCCTGCCGTACTCGTAATCGCTTATTTACTTCCGTTCTTGCTAAACCCAATCCCATCGAGTCATTTGGTCGTGCATTAAATAAGCCTTTATATTGCAAAGCAATCTGTTGTGAACTCAGCAGCTCTGAAGTGGCTTTATCATTGATATTTAAATTGAGAAAAAAGGTTAGTCCACGTTTAGGATCATCAGAATGTTGTGTCAACTGTTGTTGTGCCACAAACCAAGTATTGTATTTGCCTGAATGTACTTGTCGTTGTTGAGCTAATAATTGGGCTTCGCCTTGCGCATCTCTTAACACATCAATCGCGTCAGCCGTACTATAAAATGCACCGAAGCGATAGATGCCATTTAGACCATTTGGCTGTGGTCTCCAAACCCACTCCACAGGGATTAACACACCTTTTGAACCATCCGTACTTAGATTAAAGCCTTTACTCCTTTTTGTATTTTCAGGATTGGATTCATACACGCCTATAGCTAAAGTTGAAGCGGAATTGAGATCATATTTAATATTTGCAGCCCAAACCGTAATGGGCCAGTTATACCAGAGTTCAGAAACAGTTTTACCGACTTGAGAGCCACAAAGTGTTAAGTTTTGGAACTCGCAGGGTGCAGAATTGAAATCTTCCCCCATATTCATTCGACCTAGCTTTACAGTGATTCCTTGTTGCTCAAAACCCTTTTGAATCGAAGCCTGACTCAATCGCCAAACAGGGCCACGTCCACTAATCTCTTGCACGTTACTAAATTGACCAGTTCTTGGATCAGCTATACGGTCCGTAGATAATGATCGACCATCTCGTTTGCTGATACTAATTTTTGCTTGAGTATTCTGCCAACCACTCAATTTCTCCAGATCTAAAGTCGTTCCAAAAGTCCACTGATTAGCATTACGAACAGTTGAATCATCGTTAAAGCCACCATCTATATTGGTCGCGGTTTCATTGGTGAAAGAGAGATTAAAATCAATACCTTGATCAGATAGATTGTTACGCTTTCCGTTCCAATCTCCTAATAAATACTGACGATTTTGTGAATAAAATTCATCTGCATAGATATAAGTCGATGTAGTCAGACTACAAAGATAAAAACCACAAAGCGCCATTGTTCTTGTTTGAATCGAAAGATATTTCATCACTCCCCCTACAAAAGAAATTAAAAAGAGGCTAGATGTATGATTTAAAGATCTACAATACTGAATAATTTATATGCTTTTAAATCACACCTAGCGTTATAGGCTATGAAGGGAAAAAGTCTTTAATCAGAGGTATGAGTTTTTCACCCACAACCATACCCAACAATCCAACTAAAGCAACAATTGGTGGAGCTGGCGAACGTACATTTAAAACGTAATACAACACGCCGACCAACAACCCCACTCCCAAAGATAAGAGGTACATTTTCATCGCGGAAATCTCAGAGGTATGACCAATCAAGTCATACCTCAGCAAAAGAAAGGATTAAAATGCGAAGCAAGAACAGCCTAATGCTCCCCAGAAAGATTTTTTATCTTTCACAGGAACATCGAGAACCCAAGCATGACTATGACCATGCATGCCACAACTATTGGTGCATGCACAAGCGGCAGACTTAGCTTGCAATGGTTGATTAGAAGGTGCATTGCGATTTTCTGTAGCCCGCCAGTACCCCCCAAATTTTCTCACAGGCGACCATGTTGGTGAGGCTGGAGGTAACGGTGAATCATCTTGTTTAAATTCAGCACCCGCATATACGATTTTTCCACCGAAAACGGTCATTACTGATTCAATATTTTTTATTTCTTCAGCCTCAACTGAGAAATAATCATCGGATAGGACAACTAAATCGGCTAACTCACCTTGCACTAAAGCACCTTTGACACTCGCTTCACCTGAGAACCATGCAGAACCTTTGGTCCAAAGTTTCAATGCAGTCTGACGGTCTAATAAATTTTTCTCATCGTATAACGGTAGTCCACCTACGGTTTTTCCTGTCGTTAACCAATATAGGCAAATCCAAGGATTGTACGACGCTACCCGGGTCGCATCTGTACCTGCCCCAACTGGCACACCTAACTCAAGCATTTTTTTCACTGGTGGCGTAGCTTTGGCTGCATCAGCACCATAACGATTAACAAAATATTCACCCTGGAAAGCCATACGATGTTGAATTGCGATACCACCACCCAAAGCACCAATTCGCTCTATGTTCTTTTCTGACACTGTTTCTGCGTGATCAATAATAAATCGAGTGGCAAAAGGTTTGCGTTCATTGACGCGTTCAAATACATCGAGGAATCGCTCAATACTTTCATCATAAGTCGCATGAATACGGAATGGCCATTTTTTCTCAGCAAGCAACTCTACGATGCGCTCTAACTCTGCATCCATACTCTTAACCAGTTCTGGACGTGGCTCGAGAAAGTTCTCGAAATCCGCAGCAGACCATGTCAAGTTTTCACCTGCACCATTCATTTGTAAGAATGCATCACCATCACCAGGAAAGGTCATCTCAGTCCACTTTTGATAATCCTGATATTCCTGACCTGCTTTCTGGGCAAATAGGTTGTAAGCAACACGTACCGTCATTTGCTCTTTTTGGTGCAGATGTTGAATGACATCATAATCTTCAGGATAGTTTTGCCCGCCACCACCTGCATCAATTAACGAGGTAATACCTAAGCGATTCAACTCACGCATAAAGTGACGCGTAGAATTGATTTGATCATCTCGTTCAAGGATTGGTGCTTTGCCCAAAGTTGAATATAGAATCATCGCTGACGGTGTTGCCAACAATAGGCCTGTCGGTTCACCTTTTTCATTGCGTTGAATCGTTCCACCAGGTGGATCTGGCGTATCTTTATTAAAACCTAGTGCATCCAAGGCCGCACGATTTAGCATCGCTTTAGCATATAAATGTAGAATAAATACAGGCGTATCTGGTGCAGCTTTGTTTATTTCATCTAATGTCGGCATTCGACGTTCAACAAATTGAAATTCATTCCAGCCCCCCACAACACGTACCCATTGAGGCGCTGGAGTATTTTCAGCCTGTTCTTTTAACAAGCGTAATGCATCAGCAACAGAAGGCACACCCTCCCAACGCAATTCCATGTTGTAATGCAAACCACCACGAATTAAATGTAAGTGACTGTCATTCAAACCTGGAATTACACGACGACCATTTAAATCGACCACTTTAGTAGTTGCCGTTGCCATTTTCATGATCGCATCATTATTATCAACAGCAACAACCTTACCCTCAGTAATTGCAATCGCTTGAGCTTCTGGTTGCTGTGGATTTAACGTGGTAATTTTTGCATTTCTTAGAATTAAATCAATTTGAGACATACTTTCACCCCACCAATTTGTGTAATGATTAAAAAGAAAGGCATGAGATCATGCCTTTCTATAGCGTTTTTATTTTGCAGGAACAGGTGGAATAACGTTATGTTTAGTCGTTGTACGCTCAGGTGCTTTATGCACCATTGTATAAGCATAGTCTACGCCCATACCATAAGCTCCCGAATGTTCACGCACAATCTCCATTACCGCATCATAAGTTTCACGGTGCGCCCAATCACGTTGCCATTCGAGTAAAACTTGTTGCCATGTCACAGGCACTACGCCTGCTTGAATCATACGTTGCATTGCATAATCATGTGCTTCTTTTGAAGTCCCACCTGAAGCATCAGCAACCATATAAATTTCATAATCGCCTTCAAGCATTGCACCGAAAGCAAATGTGTTATTACACACTTCGGTCCACAACCCAGACACAATAATTTTTTTACGGTTATTTTTAGCTAAGGCATCACGAACTTTTTGGTCATCCCATGAGTTCATTGAAGTACGTTCAAGCAAAGGCGCATCTGGAAAAACATCTAATAACTCTGGATAGGTATGACCAGAGAAACTTTCTGTTTCAACCGTTGTAATCGTAGTAGGAATCCCGAAGACTTTAGCTGCTTTAGCCAAACCCACAGTATTGTTCTTCAATACTTGACGATCAATTGACTGAACTCCAAAAGCCATCTGCGGTTGGTGATCAATAAAAATAACTTGGCAGTTAGTTGGCGATAATTGTTCTAAAAGTGATTTGTTCATTTTTAACTCGTTCGATGTAAACAACGTACTATTATGAAAACAAAACGTAATGTAAAAAAATAGATGGCGAAATTGAATCAGTTTGTCTGTAATTTAAAGACAATTAGAAACAAACTTGCTTCGTTGCGTTAAATACATGAATATAAATTTAATAATTTTCAAATGGATAAACTATGGACAGAATCGATTGCATCAATACGTTTTTAAGCGTCGTAGAACATGGAAACTTTAGTGCTTCAGCAAAAAATTTAAATATTTCAAGAGATTTAGTCTCCAAAAGAATTCAATATCTTGAAAATGATTTGAAGGTTTCACTTTTCATCAGAACAACTCGACGAATGAATCTAACCCCATGTGGAGAAAAGTTTTATCAACACGCGAAAGTCATGATGAGTGAATTAGAATGGGCGAAATATGAGATTAGTTATGATCAACAATATCCAGAAGGTGAATTAAAAATTAATGCGCCACTCTCATTTAGCCGTGATGTGTTGACGGATATCATTTCAGAGTTTATCCGTCAGTTCCCCTATATTAAAATCGATTTACATTTAACAGACAGCTTTGTAGATATTTATGAACAACAATTTGACCTGACATTAAGAGTAGATGATAAAGCGGATAACAACTTTCAAAATACTGTGATCGCGACATATAAACGTAGTTTTTATGCATCAAAAGATTATTTAGAAAAAAAAGGAATGCCCACGACGATCGATGACCTGAAACAACATGATATCTTGCTGTATAGCCAAAAAAACAGCCACAATAGAATCACCCTAAGTAAAAATGAAACAACTGAGTTGATTCAATGTTATCCAAAATTCATCTGCAATAATGGCGACCTTTTGCTGGATTTATGCACCAAAGGACATGGTATCGTCTTTTTACCAGATTTCATCGCTAAAAAATATTTTGATGCTGGAGAAATTTCCAGATGTTTAGAAGACTACCATAGCCCAATGATGAACTTTTATGCTCTCTATCCAAATGGTCAAAATATTTCGAAGAAGTTACAAATTTTCATTGATTTCTTGATTAAGCAATTCAATAAAATTAACGCTTGATATGCCCTTTAATTAATGAATGATTATTTACATGATTCTGGTCGTATAGGTCCCATCATTCTAATTACTTGTACTTATATCATCTTACAACAATGCTGTTGTAGTGCTGTTCTATATATAGAACAAGATAAACCATTTTCCCACTTGGTTTATTTTTCCATATCGCTCAGAATACTCATTCTATTTAACAACGTGAGACGTTCATGACTGATGCTTTGGTGTTGAGCGATTTGTCCAAAACTTATCGTAATGGTTTTCAGGCGTTAAAAGGTATTAATTTGACCGTGCCTGAAGGTGAATTTTATGCATTATTAGGACCTAATGGTGCAGGTAAATCGACGACGATTAGTATCATTAGCTCTTTAACCAAAAAAACATCGGGTTCAGTTGAAATTTTTGGGCATGACTTAGATACCCACCCTTCACATGCTAAGCAATGTCTGGGTGTTGTTCCTCAAGAATTCAATTTTGGTCAATTTGAAAAAACCTTTGATATTTTAGTGACCCAAGCAGGTTATTACGGTATTCCAAAAAAACTGGCGGAACAACGTGCCGAATTATATTTAGAAAAACTTGGCTTATGGGACAAACGAAACATTCAATCTCGTATGCTCTCTGGTGGTATGAAACGCCGCTTGATGATTGCACGTGCCATGATGCATGAACCTAAGTTGCTGATTCTGGATGAACCAACGGCTGGTGTCGATATTGAGTTACGTCGCTCGATGTGGGATTTCCTGACGGAAATGAACGAGAATGGAACGTCAATCATTCTGACGACCCACTATCTAGAAGAAGCTGAAATGTTATGCCGTCGTATAGCGATCATCGACCGTGGCGTAATAAAAGAAGATACCTCAATGAAAGGTTTCCTGAATCAAATGAATGAAGAATCATTCATTTGTGATCTGGTAGAACCGATCAATTCGATTGATTTTAATATTATTGGGTTCAACTTTAAATTAATTGATCCTGTGACCTTAGAGGTGACGATGGATAAAGCACATAACATGAATGATTTATTCTTATTGTTACAGTCACAAAATATCCACGTCAGTAGTATGCGAAATAAATCGAACCGCTTAGAAGAATTATTCGTCAAAATGGTTGAGAAGAATCTTGCAGGAGCGGATCAATGAACTTTAGTCAATTAAGAACCGCACTGTGGACTTTAGTCGTTAAAGAAATTCGCCGTTTTATGCGGATCTGGCCACAAACCTTACTGCCCCCTGCAATCACGATGAGTTTGTACTTTGTGATTTTTGGCAACTTAGTCGGCTCACGCATCGGTGAAATGGGCGGCTTTAGCTATATGCAGTTTATTATCCCCGGCTTAATTATGATGGCGGTCATCACCAACAGCTATGCCAATGTATCCTCGAGTTTCTTCAGTGCGAAATTCCAAAAAAGCATTGAAGAGCTGATTATGAGTCCTGTACCTCTACATTTAATCCTGTGGGGTTATGTGATTGGTGGCGTCTCTCGTGGTGTATTGGTTGGCTTGATTGTGACGATCATGAGTTTATTCTTTACCCATTTAGAAATTCATAATTTCTTTGTGACCATTTATACTGTCATTATTACTTCGTTATTGTTTTCACTTGGTGGTTTCATCAACGCTGTGTATGCAAAGTCATTTGATGATATTTCAATTATCCCAACCTTTGTACTGACACCCCTGACCTATTTAGGCGGTGTATTTTATGCGATTAGTGCGTTAAGCCCATTTTGGCAAAACTTATCTTTAATTAACCCAATTGTATATATGGTCAATGCCTTCCGTTTTGGTATTTTAGGGCATAGTGACGTGAATGTTTCACTTTCATTAGCCATTGTGACCTTATGCTGTGTTGTCCTTTATGCAATTGCATACCATTTATTATCTCGTGGTTCAGGAATGCGTGAATGAGTGTAGAACATTCTTTATTGGGGCAAGAGACCCAATATCCGACTCAATATCAGCCAGAAGTTTTATTTCCAATCTCTCGTGCTGAATCTCGTCACCAATATGCAGATGTTGAAGGGATCACGCAAGGTAAAGATTGGTGGCATGTGTTTGAAATTTCTTGGTTAAATCCACAAGGATTACCTCAAGTCGCGATTGGCCGTATTACCTTGCCTGCAAGCTCGCCAAACCTGATCGAATCTAAATCACTCAAGCTTTATTTTAATAGTTTGAATTTCACTCAATTTGCGTCTAGACAAGTATTCATTGAAACTGTTCAAGGGGATTTATCCAAAGCCGCTGGCGCAAGTGTGGAGCTTCAATTGTTTCACGTGGATGATCTAGAGATAACCAAACCTACAGGCATTTGTATTGATGATCTTATTCCTGAACGTTTATCTGAACATCCTGATGCAACATTGTTGCAACTTGATACTGCGACGCCTGACGATGTAGAAGTTGAGCTTTATTCCCATCTACTCAGAAGTAATTGTCCTGTGACAGGACAACCAGATTGGGGCACTGTTTTTATTCGTTTTCAAGGCAAAAGACCTTGTTATCGCAGCATATTAGCTTATATTATCTCGTATCGTCAGCATAATGGTTTTCATGAGCAGTGCGTTGAACAAATATTTGCGGATATTTGGCAATTGCTTAAACCAGAAAAGCTGATGGTCTATGCAACTTATACTCGTCGTGGAGGATTGGATATTAATCCATGCCGAGTTTCAGATTTGTCATGGATGCCCGAGCCAATTCGCTTGGCACGACAATAAAACGAATAAATTTGATATAGAGGACGTTCTTCAATGACCAGTTATTTCGGTATTCTTCCTTCTGCAAGCTTGAGTCAGGATATTCAACTTGCGCAAGCCAATCGTGACAGTAAAGAACCACAATACCCTTTACGTGATAAAATTTCTCTACAGCTTACTGATGAGTTAATTGACACCATGTTGGTTCATTTGGTTCAACAATTTCCACCAAGTGACAAACGAGATACCACTGAAGAACTTGCCCAAAAAATTCGTAGCATTGTTTCAACTTTAATGAAGCAGCTCTTAGGCAAAACATCCAATGATCAGGTTCTAGAATCATTGAAGTTTATGGAAAAAAGCTTGTTTATCGACAATGAAGGTAAACAACGTATTGGTACTGTACTACCTGATAGTCTTGTTACTGATATGAAAAAAAGTTTTGCTGAAGTTGAAGCTGGTAATGGCAAAGAACAACGTGATGCGTTAACACAACAGTTTAAAACGTTCGCAGATGCACTAATTCATCATTTTATGACCGAGTACAATAAAACACTTGGTCTAGGCATGGTAAAACGCGGTGTAGCAAGTGTGGCAACTAGTGGTGTAGAGACAGCTGTTCACATCGTAATTAAGAAATTAATTCCGAGCCTAAGCCAAGCAGAGCTTGCAGTGTTTGCTAAACATTTCGATCAATTATTGGTACAGAAATAATCTTCTGCTCCTGAAAAAACGGCTATTACAAAATAGCCGTTTTTTTATGCCAAATAAAACGTATAAGTGTCACAAATTCTAAATTTTCATTGTCTAAATCAGCGTTTATGTTAGCATTCTCGGAGCGTAGCTTTACCTGATTTAGAATCACATGTCCCCAAGCTCACAATACAAATTTCTGCGTCAAGCACCCCGCGATGGTTTAAGTACAGCCACGCAGCTTTCTCGTTGGCAACAATTACATATTGACCCCTGGCTATGCCTTTTCTTGATCTTAAATGCCATCCTTGGATTGACTATTTTATATAGTGCTTCCGCTCAGAATGTTGGCTTAGTCACGAGGCAAGCAATAAGTTTTGCTATCGGTTTTGGAGTGATGTTGAGCTTAGCTCAAATTCCACCCAAAGTTTATCAAGCCTTCTCTCCTTACTTTTACGTTTTTGGTGTGTTGTCACTACTTGCCGTCATGGTGTTTGGTGAAGTGCGTATGGGCGCACAACGGTGGATTGATATTCCGGGCTTCGGTAGTGTGCAACCCAGTGAGTTTATGAAAGTCGGCATGCCGATGATGATTGCATGGTTCTTGTCTCGCAAAGCTCTGCCCCCTAGCTTTTCTCAAGTCATGCTCTCATTAGTCCTGATCATTATTCCTTTTTTACTGATCGCAGAGCAACCAGACTTAGGCACATCATTACTGGTTATTGCAAGTGGTATCTTTGTGCTCTTTTTAAGTGGTTTATCTTGGAAGCTAATCGCCGCAGCAGCAGGTGCTGTCGCCATTATCATTCCGATTGCATGGACATTTTTACTGCATGGCTACCAACGTCAACGTGTACTGACGCTTTTAAATCCAGAAGCTGATGCCTTGGGCACAGGTTGGAATATTATTCAATCAAAAACAGCGATTGGTTCAGGTGGGCTCTCTGGAAAAGGCTTCTTAGAAGGCACTCAATCCCATCTGCATTTTCTTCCTGAAGGTCATACCGACTTTATTATTGCCGCATATTCTGAAGAATTTGGTCTAATTGGTGTCACCCTACTGATTTTTCTATATTTAGCAATTATTTTTAGAACATTCCAAATCGGGTTACAAAGCTTCCATAACTATGGACGTTTGATTGCTGGAGCATTTGGTTTGTCATTTTTTGTTTATGTATTTGTAAATGCTGGTATGGTCAGTGGTATTTTACCCGTAGTGGGTGTGCCTTTGCCATTCATGAGTTACGGCGGAACTGCGATTATAACGCTGATGTCTACTTTTGGACTGGTTATGTCCATTCATACGCATCGATAACGAGGAATCTTATAAACATATGTTGCATAAAACTTTAAATAATACAGTTAAATTTCTTAGCTTGAGTGCCAGTTTATTTCTAAGCTGTAATTGGGCACATGCAAATGAATTTTACACCCATCCAAATTATATGGCTTTTAAACAAAAAGCGATGACAACATATAATTTGAGCGGTGAACAAATCGATACTGCGATGAGTGGTGCGCGTAATATTCCTAACATTCTCAACATTATGACGCGTCCTGGTGAAAGTAAACCTTGGTACGACTATCGTTCGATGTTTTTAGCTGAAGGAACGATTCAGCGTGGCGTCCGTTTTAAAAATCAATACGAAGATATACTCAATCGTGCAGAACAGCAATTTGGTGTACCTAAAGCCGTCATTCTAGGGGTTCTAGGGGTAGAAACAGGATACGGTGCAAATAAAGGCTCTTTTGTCACCCGTGATGCTTTAGCAACGCTTGCATTTGGTTACCCTCGTCGTGCTGATTACTTTAGTGATGAACTAGCAGCGCTGATCGCATGGACCCATAAAGAAGGCTATCCAACCAATAGTATTGTAGGCTCATATGCTGGCGCAATTGGCTATCCACAATTTATGCCAAGTAATATTCAAAAACTCGGCGTAGATTATGATGGTAATGGTCATATTGACTTAAGAAACTCTGCTGTAGACGCAATTGGATCAATCGCTAACTATTTAGCTAAACATGGTTGGGAACGAGATCGACCAATTGGCTTCCCTGCTCGCTATTTAGGAAATGATCCAGAAAGTGTAATTGCGAAGGATTTGACCTTACCTAGACCTTACGGTGAACTCAAGCGCTTGGGTATATCGCCTGTTAACCCTTTGGTAAAAATCGATGATTTAGACCTTGTAAATGTCATTGAATTACAAGATCGTTCTGGTCCTATCTATTATATAACTTATCCAAATTTCCAAGTCATTACGACCTACAACAGAAGCCGTATGTATGCGACTGCTGTATGGTTATTAGGCACTGAAGTAGCTAGTCGATAGACTAGCTTTTTTAACTTTTAAACAAAGTCAATAATTTTATTATTAAAAAAGTGCATTTTTTGGACCAAATTCATATTTAGTTACAATATTGTTCATTTTTTAATCAAAAACTGTATGTTTTTGTTCTTTTTGTTGCTATTTATCTTTATTGACTAGACACACTTCATAACCGATGAATATTATCCACCCCAAGTGTACGGGCTGTTCAAACTCTTTAAGTGGTTACAACCGCCCCCAAATTGCAAATTGCAAAAGTGAATAATTAGACATGTGCACTATATTTCAGACAGTTTGATTGAAATAGAAAAGCATGTTCTCTAGGAGTTTATACAATGCAGTTTTCGCTAAAATATATTCTAGCGCTGACAGCCGGCTTAAGTTTAAGCCCGTTACATGCAGAAATGGTACAATCTTCATCATTAAATAATGATGTGGAAGGATCAAACTTAGCCGCTCGTGTTTTAAGTAAAGATTCTCAAAATTTTAATTCGCGTCTTTCTAACGTCAATAGTCTTTCAATCACTGAGCGTTCGGGTGACCAAGTACGTCGCCAAACGATTGCAGCAAAAATTGACATCCCTGAAGAAGAGCCTTCAGTGATTGAAAAGCTAAATGCAGTTGCTTCGAACACAGTTCGTAAGTTTAGCCAAACTGGCGTTGCATCTTGGTATGGTCGTCAATTTCATGGCCGTAAAACAGCAAGTGGTGAAACATTCGACATGAATGCAATGACCGCTGCTCACCGTAGCCTTCCACTAAACTGTTATATCCGTGTAACAAATCGCGATAACGGTAAAAGTGTTGTAGTAAAGGTAAATGACCGTGGTCCTTTCCATGGTAATCGTGTTCTTGATTTATCTTATGGTGCAGCGAAGCAAATCGGACTTACAAATGCAGGTCTTGGTAAAGTGAGCATCGAACGTGTAGACGGACCTAACTCTTAAGTTACAGTCAGTCACACCATCCATAAAAGCCACCTAGTGTGGCTTTTAGTATTTTTACACAGCAACACACACCATACCACCCTGCAGATATTTTGACCCATCCATCTTTCTTCGGTATATTGAGATAATTAAAAATAACCAAGATCGCAAGGAGAGCGCTGTGAAATCAATCGACGAATGGTTCGACGAATACAGTGAAAGTCATCAAAACCAAACCAATAAAAAAATCCATTGGGTATGTGTTCCCGCGATTCTTTTTTCGATTATTGGTATTCTTGCGCACTTTAGTACGTTATTAACCGCGCTATTACTGGTTTTAACTTTAGTTTTCTATGCTCGTCTAGATATTGTGCTTGCGGTTGCAATGGCTGCTTTACTCGCTGTTATGGCATGGCTGATTATTATCTTACCTGTAGGCATCGGTTTCTATATCGGCATATTCGTCATCGCTTGGATTGGTCAATTTTACGGGCATAAAGTGGAAGGCAAAAAACCATCTTTCTTTAAAGACTTACAATTCCTCCTGATTGGCCCTGTATGGTGTATGGACGCTTATTTAGCTAAAGTCCTACCTAAATGGAAATCTCGTCAGAAATTGGCGCTTACAAGCTGATTTAGCGCATATCTTCACAACAACTTATAAAGGAAGATGGTTACTGATACATGCTTCCTTTATATTTCAACCATCCATCAATATGTTTTCTTCTTGGGTCGTGGTGTGTCCAATGGATTACCCCACCTTTATTGTTATATTCATACACCCCATAAAACTCAACCGTTTCACCTTTTTGTAGCCCCTCTATTCGTGGTGCCAAATCTATATTATGGGCAATCAAAACCGTCAAACCATTGTCCAACTCTAAAATCATCCTTTGATGTCTTGAGCCATCATTATCATCAGGCAAAATCGCTTTCACCGTTCCTTGTGAACGTACCTGAAGCTTACTTCGTTGCTGCTGAAAGGCTTGCATGATCTTGGCTTGGTCATCAACGGTACGCTGTTCAAGAGATGAAGACTCGCCGAGTTGTGTACCCTTTTGCTTCAGATCTAAACCGACATAAGCAAAGATCAGCAAAGCAACAATGATCAAGATGAACATATTATTTTTCTGAGTTTTCATAGCAACCTTTTTATCAAATACAAAATAGCAAAATGCCAATCAATTTGATTGGCATTTAGATCATACAATGTCTAGCACACTTAGAATAGACGATTCATCCCATTCAAGGCAGCAACACGATATGCTTCTGCCATTGTCGGATAGTTAAATGTCGTTTCTACAAAATACTTCAAGGTATTGTTTGGGCTATGCATCACCACCTGCCCAATGTGAATAATCTCAGCCGCATTATTACCAAAGCAGTGAATACCTAATACTTCCAAAGTATCACGATGGAATAAAATCTTTAATTCGCCGACCGTATCACCTGTGATTTGCGCACGTGCCAAATGACGGAAAGAAGCCTGTCCTACTTCGTATGGGATTTTTTCTTCAGTCAGCTCTTGCTCGGTTTTTCCAATCGAAGAAATCTCTGGAATGGTATAAATTCCAGTTGGCACATCTTTAATTGGTTTGACATTTTTTTCGCCAACCATATTTGCACCAGCACAACGCCCTTGGTCATAGGCAGCAGATGCTAGTGATGGCCAACCAATGACATCACCCGCAGCAAAAATATTTTCTACTTCGGTTTGATATTGATCATTAACCATCAACTGACCGCGGCTATTTGGCACTAAACCAACATTTTCCAAACCTAAACCATCGGTATTGCCTGAACGACCATTACACCATAAGATCGCATCAGCTTTGATTTTCTTACCGCTAAGTAAATGCAATACCACATGATCATCGAAAGTTTCTAAGCGATCAATTTGTTCATTATGACGAATCAAAACGCCTTGTTCACGCAAATGATAAGATAAGGCATCAGCAATCTCATCATCCAAATAACTCAATAACTTTTGCTGGGTATTGATTAGGTCGACCTTATGATCTAATCCAATGAAAATAGACGCATATTCACATCCAATAACACCCGCGCCATAAATGATAATTTTTTGAATCGTATAATCTAAATCTAAAATCTTGTCTGAATCAAATACACGTGGATGATTAAAATCTAATCCTTGGGGTTGATAAGGACGACTGCCCGTAGCAATCACGATTTGTTTGCAAATAATCGTGTCTTTAATACCATCCTGACTAAAAATCAAGACTGTGTTTTTGTCATGGATATACGCACGACCATGAAAAGTTTCGATTTTATTGCGATCATAAAAACGTGTATGCGTATCGACTTGTTGTTGAATCACTTTGTGCGCGTTACGTAACACCTGTTTCATGGTGAATTGTTTCCACTCACCTACTTTTTGAAACATTGGATCACGTTGATAACGAATAATACTTGAAACTGTTTGACGTAATGCTTTACTTGGAATCGTACCGACATGCGCACAGTTACCACCGAGTTGATCACGAACATCAACAATCGCAACACGCTTACCTGCTTTTGCCAGCTTCATTGCCGCGCCTTCACCAGCTGGGCCAGAACCGAGAATGACTGCATCATATTTTACAATATTCCCACCAACGACCTCTTTCTTACGTGGCATTCAAAGCTCCTTGACTGTTAAACGTTTACTACTATATACATGATAACCAATATGCGTTGAATTGATGTATTTCTCAACCATATATTTTATATATACACATTTTTAAAATGAATACCTATTTCGTCCTATACACTCGTAAATTTGACTATAATGTCTAGATATCTCAAGTTAAAGGTTGTAGAAAAGATATGTCTGAACACCGTAAAGCTGAACAGGGCTTAAAACTTCGTGGCGCTGAAAAAGTCGCAAGAATTCCTGTAAAAGTGATTCCTACGGTTGAAGTACCTCGTAAACCAGACTGGATTCGCGTCAAGATGGCTGCACCAGAAGAGGTTCAACGTATCAAAACAACCTTGCGCTCGCAAAAACTGCATACTGTTTGTGAAGAGGCTGCTTGCCCCAACCTACCAGAGTGTTTTGGTGGTGGTACAGCAACCTTTATGATCATGGGCGATATTTGTACACGTCGCTGTCCTTTCTGTGACGTTGCGCATGGTCGTCCAAATGCACTTGATGCGGATGAACCACGCCACATGGCTGAAACGATTTCGAATCTCGGCTTAAAATATGCCGTGATCACGTCAGTTGACCGTGATGATTTACTTGATGGCGGTGCTCAACATTTTGTTGACTGTATCAGAGAAGCTCGCGCGCTTAGTCCAAATACCTTGTTGGAAATTTTAGTTCCAGACTTCCGTGGACGCCTCGATATTGCGCTTCGCATCATGACCGAATGCCCGCCTGATGTTTTCAACCACAACATTGAAACAGTGCCACGCTTATATAAAGCCATGCGTCCAGGCTCTGACTACCAACATTCTTTAAATCTGTTAAAAATGTTTAAAGAATATTGTCCAGATATTCCAACGAAATGTGGCTTGATGGTTGGTATTGGTGAAACTGAAGAAGAAGTGATTGCCCTTTTGGATGATCTTAGAGCACATGACGTAGATTACATCACAATTGGTCAGTATTTACAGCCATCTAAACAACATGCGCCAATTGATCGTTTTGTCACACCTGAAGAATTCGAGCGTTATGCTGAGCATGGACGTAAATTAGGTTTTAGAAATATTTGGTCTGCACCAATGGTGCGTTCTAGTTATTTTGCTGATCGCCAATATCGTGGCGAACCTGTTCCTGCTGTTCGACGTAAAGCCGATCCTGCTAAAAAAATTGCAGTTCAAACAGTAGAAGCATAATCGCTCCCAAATAATAGAGAGAATCCCATGATTCTCTCTATTTTTTATATCTAAAAATCCTAACACACACAAATCACCACATCCTAAAAATTAAAATTTCTGATCAGCCGTGAAGTCCGCGTGAATAATTACAACTCAAAACCCAACTACAAAAAAATCACTTAAAAACATTGATTTACTTTCAATATCAGCACTTATATGCTGATTCTAGTTAATAATTTTTTTTAAATTAACAGCCAAAAATAAAGCGCTATATCTTTATTTAAAACAAGTCACTCAATCACAAAAGCCCCAAGTTTTATAAGTAATAAGGAATATTTCTTAAGGCTTTTTATGAACAAAAATATTAATCAGGATTTAAAAAATGAATACAAGAATACTATCATTGACCACTGCTGTCTTAGGCAGCCTATTCCTTTTGGGTTGTAATAATGACTCAAACAATAATTCCAATCCCTCTCCCACGAATACAGGCGATGTGCTGATTTTGACGGGCAATGGGATGATAAGTTCAATCAATCGTGATCAACCTGAAATGTTGGTTTCTAATTTAAAAATCACAAATCTACAATCTGGTGAACAACTGATTGGCATAGACCACCGTCCAAAAGATGGAAAATTATATGCCATCGGTACTATGGGCAATATCTATACGCTGAACCCTCAAACTGGACGTGCGACTTGGGTAAGTAAGTTAGTTGCTGATCCAGCGGACACTACAGATGGCAATGCACCATTTGACAAAATCACAGGTAATCCTGACCTGATGACTGTAAATTTTAATCCCGCAGCGGATCGCTTGCGAGTCATCGGCAATGATGGACAAAATCTGCGAATTAATGTTGATACGGGGGCGACGATCACAGATGGCAACATTAGTTTAGGTGCTGAATCAGTGGCTGTTATTGCTGCTGCATATACCAACGCAATCGCGGGAACTGGATCAACACGATTATTCAGTATTGACCAAAACACTGATCGTATCTATCTACAAAATGCAAATGCTGGCACATTGGGTAATTCAGCGATGCTTGCATCAGGTGTTGATGTTGAAGGCGGCGGTGGTTTTGATATTGACCCGATTAATAACGTTGGCTATGCCGCCCTTAAAGTAGCAGGCACATATCAACTCCACCACCTCAATGTTGCTGCCGTCGGCTCAGAAAATGCTGCCGTTGTTGAAAGCAAAAACTTGCCAAATGTATTTCAGACTTCTGGTATTCGAGGTTTAGCACTCGCAAGTGCTGCCGATAGCGGCGCACATACATATGGTTTGAGTGCCAACAACCAGTTGATTCATTTTATGGCAAATACACCAAATTCAGTTAAACAAACCAATATTACCGGTTTAAAAGTGGCAGAAAAGATTATTGGAATCGATTTTAGATTTAAAACCACAACTGACAAATCTGGCATGTTATATGGTCTCAGTGACCAATCAAATCTATATACCATCAATACTCAAACAGGTATGGCAACACTTCAATCCTCACTGAAAGCAGCGATGGGCGATGACAATCCTTTCACAACTCTACTTGGTACAAGCTTTGCTGTTGACTTTAACCCTGCTGCTGATCGTTTACGTGTCATTAGTAATACAGGACAAAGTTTACGCATCAATGTTGATACAGGTGACACCATTACTGATGGTGACTTAAACGGTATCGATGATGCGGTTGTCAGCGCAGCAGCCTATACCAACAGTTTCCAAACACCTATCACAATGATTGGCACAGAACTATTTAACTTAGATCAAGGCAACCAACTTTTAGTTAAACAAAGCCCACCAAATGATGGTGTACTCAATTCAATTGGTGCTTTAGGCATCAACTTAGGGCTAGATAATGGCTTTGACATTGCGGGTGGAGACAATGGTTTTGCTTTAGCGACCGTGTCTGGAATGACCGGACCATCCGTTTTATATCGCATCGATTTAAACAGCGATACAACGATTATGACACCAAGAGCTAGACTCGCCATTAGTGTAGACGGTACACCAAATCTGGCGGCTTCAACAATTGGTAGCAGCACTACCCCACAACTGATAGACCTCGCGATTATGTTGAAGTAAATACTATTTATTGTCTTAATAAAAAACACCGCATGTTCAAATGCGGTGTTTTTTTAACTTATAAAAATTTATGCAATATGCTTTTGCACAATGATCGAACCCACTGAATAACCAGCACCGAACGAAGAGATCACGGCATATTCACCATCATTGACCTGTTCACCGGTACGATGCATCGCAATGATTACACCAGCAGATGAGGTATTTGCAAACTCATCTAAAATAATTGGCGCACGTGCTAAATCAGCCTCTTTACCCACAACTAATTTTAAAATCAGTTCATTCATATTGGCATTGGCTTGGTGTAACCAGAAACGCTTAACCTGCTCAGCTGTCAATTCGAGTTTTTCTAATTGCGCAGTAATGATTTTTGCAACAAGTGGGCAAACTTCTTTAAATACCTTACGTCCATCTTGACGGAATAATTTATCATCCACCACCGCATCTTCACTACGGTTCAAGAAACCAAAGTTATTACGAATATTGTTTGAGAATTGCGTGAACAAATGAATATCTAAAATTTCATAACCTGATTTTGTTTCAGTTTCTTCGATAATCGATGCTGTCGCAACATCACCAAAAATAAAGTGTGCATCACGGGTACGATAGTCTAAATGACCTGATGTAATCTCAACATTGAGCAGTAAAACACGGCGGGCACCACACTTCACCGCATCATAGGCTTGCTTTAAACCAAACGTGGCGGCAGAACAAGCCACATTCATATCATACGCATAACCTTGAATGCCAAGTGCGGATTGGATCTCAATCGCCACTGCTGGATAAGCACGTTGCATATTTGAACAAGCTAAAATCACAACATCGATGTCTTCTGCGGTAACACCTGCATTTTCCATCGCTTGTTTTGCTGCAATCACACCCCACTCTGCTTGAAGTGAAAGCTCATCATTGCTACGTTCTTGTAAACGAGGACGTAAACGCTTTGGATCAAGAATACCAGACTTCTCAACCACATAACGGCGCTGAATACCTGATGCTTTTTCAATAAACTCAGGGCTTGAACCGCGTAATGGCTCTAATTCACCTGCTGCAATTTTGTCAGCATGTTCTTGATTATATTGTTCTACATAAGCATTTAAACTTTCCACCAATTCTGCATTGGAAATAGATTCGGTCGGGTGAAATAACCCTGTACCTGTTATACGAATGCCCATGTAAAACTCCTGTAAAGAATGGTTCTAGCTTTCATTATTGCTCAGTTTAACCGATTGATAATCGATCCCATAGTTTTTGTAATCTATTTGGTGAAATTGGCATCTTTGTTTTCATCGGTTGAGAAAACAAGGAAATTCGCAACTCCTCCATCATCAAATACAATTCTTTGATTTTAGGATCATTTTTAAATTTAAATAGCTTGTCCATCCAAGGATCGACTTCATCAATTGCCGCAAGGTCTCTTTGTAGATTATTGGGCAATCTATCTAAACGCAATAGCAAAGCTTTTAAATAACGCGGGTATTCCTGCCAAAGATCAGCGGGACGACTATAAACAAAGTTTGCGAGGGACATAAGATCCAGTTGATCTTCGATGTCATCTACGCTGCGAGTGAAAATGGTTTGATCGAGGGCGAGCAATTCACGGCGAACTTGCTGCCATTGCGTAAATATTTCAGTCAAATCAGTCAATGTCTGCTGACCCAAAGATAAAAAATGCTTTTTGGTATTCGCTAATAAGCTTTCAAACTCAGTAGCATCAATAGGAAGCGTTTGAATCGAAACTTGCAAAGTCGCGTAAACCAACATTTGTTCCAACTTTGCTTTATCACCTAATGGTGAATAAGCCAATGCTAATGGTTTAGAAATTTGCTTCTTCAACTGACGAATCAAATCACCAAGTTGCATGTGAACAAGGCGAATTACCCCTTCTCTATGCTGTTTAATTGCTTCTTCTTGATCGTTAAAAGTCTGAATCACAACACCTGATTCGTCTTTTACATCCAAATCAGCAAATGCTTTACTTGGTACAAGTGCTTGATATTGTTTCACCAATACACCCGTCACTTTTTGTGAAGCCTCAAAAACAAAATGCTCAGGAAAAGTTTTAAACTCACCCTCATGTTGCTTTACAGCGCGATGCGTTTCTACACGACAACGCGCTTTTAACTCATCCAAGTCACGACCTTGGGCAATTAATTTACCTTTTTCATCGAGAACTTTAATAAAAGGAATAAGGTATTGATCAATTCGTTCAAAAGAAAAATCTTTTTCAGTGATTTGCTCACCGCGTAAAGCAAATGCCAAGTAACTAAATAGATGCGATCGTAAATGAACTGCATCTATGCCTTGTATCAACTTTCTCGTGGTATCAGGAATAGGCACAAGGTTACGACGTTTATCTTTTGGCAATGCTTTTAACAGCGCCTCAATTAAATTTTGTCGCCAACCTGGAATGCCCCATGACCATTGATTTTCATCAACTTGCGCTAAAGCTTGCACAGGAATCTTCACGGTCGCACCATCTTCATCATGACTTGGGTCAAAACGATAGCTGGCCGCTAAGCGTAATTGTCCATTATGTAAATAGTCAGGAAACTGTTGTGTAGTTGGGCGATCATTCATCCACAAGGCGTCATCATCAACGAATAAATAACGTGGATGTTCAGGCTCTACCGTTGCTCGCCAATCTTCAAAACTACGACGACTGGCGATTTCGGTCGGAACTTTATTGGCATAAAACTGATAAATCGTTTCTTCATCAACCACCAAATCACGACGACGTAATTTGTCTTCAACGCGCTCAACTTCCTCAAGTTTTAATAAGTTGTGCTTTAGGAATGGCGGAGTAATCCCCAAATGCCCTGTCGTTAACGCATCTCGCAAAAAGATTTCATGTGCAGCAGCTTGGTCCACTTTTTCAAAATTGATCAGCCGCTTAGGTTCAATAATCAACCCAAATAATGAAATCTGATCATAGGCGTTGACGATACCCGCTTTTTTCGACCAGTGTGGTTCAAAATAGTGGTGTTTCAATAAATCGCCAGCAGCCAATAAAATCCATTCAGAATCAATTTTCGCCAACGTCCTCAAATAGACTTGAGACGTTTCCACCATCTCAAACGCCATCACCCAAGCGGTATTGGTCTTATGTAAAGTGCTGGCTGGAAATACCTTCGCTTTTTGTTGGCGCACCGCCATAAAGGTATTTCGTTCATCCGTTTTGTTGGCGATAAAGGAAAGTAAACCTGTTAACAAAGCACGGTGTAAATTCTCATAATTGGCTGGTTTTTCATTAAAGCTAAGTTTCAAACCTTCAGCCAATTCAACCAACTGCTGATAAGTTTGTTTCCATTCGCGTAAACGCAACCAACTTAAAAAATGGTTCCGCGCAAATTGACGACGCTTACTTTCTGATTGTGTCTCTGGGCTGGTTTGTAAGGTATCCCATAGCTTTAAATAGAATAAAAAGTCAGAATCGGTTTCTTTAAATAAGGCATGCTTTTGATCCGCCTGCATTTGTTTATCCGCAGGACGTTCACGCGGATCTTGAACAGCCAAAGCACTGACAATCACCAAAATTTCTTTCAGCACACCAAAATGCGCACCACCAATAATCATACGCGCCAAACGAGGATCAATCGGCATACGTGCCATCATTTGACCGATTTTGGTTAACCCGCCTTTCTTCTTATGGGCGGATTGAGTGTGCTCATTATAAGCGCCCAACTCAACCAACAACTTACGTCCATCATTGACTAAACGGAAATCAGGTGGCTCGATAAAATCGAAATCTTCCAAATCGCCCAATCCCAAACTTTGCATTTGTAAAATCACAGAGGCAAGATTGGTTCGCTTAATTTCTGGTTCGGTAAACTCTGGGCGGCTAAGGAAGTCATCTTCACTATAAAGGCGAATACAGACACCTGCTGCAATACGTCCACAACGCCCTTTACGTTGGTTCGCCGCAGCTTGTGAAATCGCCTCAATCGGTAAACGTTGTACCCGCGAACGATAGTTATAACGTGAAAGACGTGCAAAACCACTATCAATCACATAACGTATATTCGGTACAGTAAGTGCCGTTTCAGCAACGTTAGTGGCAATAATAATCCGTCGCCCTTTTCCACTCGGACTAAAAATCTTTTGTTGTTCTGCAATCGCTAGACGTGCATATAAAGGCAACACTTCGGTATGACGAGGGCCATGTTTTTGCAGGGTTTCCTGTAATTCCCGAATCTCTTGCTCAGTGCTGGCAAAAATTAAAATATCAGCATGTTCAGGATGACCTTTGCTATCCGCATCAGCAAAACATTCTTCTACCGCTTGTACGACCGCACGCGGTAAATTTTCCTCAAAATCATCAAACTCATCATCATCACTACCGACAATATTCAGTTCAGAAATTGGGCGATAACGAAGCTCAACAGGGAAACTCCGCCCTTCAACTTCAAATATGGGTGCATTGTAAAAATACTGACTAAAACGATTTACATCAAGCGTAGCTGAGGTCACGATCACTTTTAAATCTGGGCGTTTCGGCAAAAGTTGCTTTAAATAGCCCATGATAAAATCAATATTGAGCGAACGCTCATGTGCTTCATCTATAATAATCGTGTCATATTTCGACAAAAAACGATCATGCGTCAGTTCAGCAAGCAAAATACCATCCGTCATTAAACGAACGATAGAGTCTTGTGACCCTTGCTCATTAAAACGGATTTTAAAGCCGATGGATTCGCCTAACTTTTCGCCCACTTCTTCTGCGATACGCTGCGATACACTGCGTGCCGCCAACCTACGCGGTTGAGTATGCCCGATCATGCCTGTCAAACCACGACCAGCCAGCATTGCGATCTGAGGAAGCTGTGTGGTTTTTCCTGAGCCAGTTTCCCCAGCCACAATGATTACTTGATGTTTTTGAATTGCTTCAATCAAACGATCAGCGTACTGGGTAACAGGTAGGTCTTGATTGAGTTTGATCTTTGGGAGACGCGCTAAACGTTGTTTAACTTTTTGATTTGATTGTGCAAATAGCTTTTCAATTTCTGCTGTTTCGGTATTTTTATCTTTGCGCAGTCGATTTAAACGGTGACGGTCACGTGCCATAACCCATTGATCTACATTTAAATGACTCTGCACTGAACAGCTTTCCTGAAAATAAAATAATCGGCTATTTTACGCTTTAAAGTGTTGCTATGCAAAGCAACTGCACCAATCCTGTTGGGAAATTGATGCAGATTGATCAATATCTTCAGGATTTAGATGACGAATCAAAACGTTGAAAAAAACGTTTTACGTATTTTTTAAAGGGCCAAGTAAACTGCTTCACAAAACTATTTGGAATTTTATAGCCTACCGTGCCATACACACTTGCCAAATGATTTGGCATATATACACTTTTAAAAATGACATCATACGCAGGGATAAATGCTGCATAATTTTTATCAATTGCAGGCTTTTCAGAAGAATGGTGCCAGTGATGAAACTCTGGTGTCGCAATAACCCAACGTAAATAAGGAAATCGAAAACGCACGTTGGAATGAATAAATATGGCGTGAAAAGAAATAAAGATCAGGTATGCAAACACCGCTGAAGTATGAAAACCCAAAAGAAAAATAGGTAAAGTTGCTAAAAAACGTGTCATTAACACTTCAACAGCATGCAAACGCGAAGATGCCAGCCAATCCATATATTCAGTAGAATGATGAATAGCATGAAAACGCCAAAGGAAATTCACTTCATGCATCGCTCGGTGCAGCCAATACACTACAAAATCCACAACAATAAGCAACTCGATGAACTGTAACCAAATCGGTTGTGCCTGCACATAAGGCACAATTGGATTATTTGGTAAATGAGTGATCCAATATTGGATTGGCATGACCGTTAAAAAAGTGAACAACTGAATACCGATGTGACTAAACATGAAGTATTTCATATCTGTCACCCAACCCACTCTTAGAATTTTTTGATCAGGATTCTTGGCGAAAAAGCCCTCAAGCGGAATAAATATAACAGCCAAGATTACAAGCGTCAGGACGAAATAATCAATTCCAGCATAAAAAGGAAGACTTGGAAGCATCGGCGCTTTGATTAAGCCACAGCCAAGGACAGCGGCAACTAAAGCAAAACATAATCCGTAAAAACCATATCGATTTTGACGAATGATTGAGCTAAATGCGCCAAAACCGACACTCAGAACAATAGCCAATATTAAACTAAAGTAAAAGACTTCATAATATTGCGCATAAAATGGTCGGAGTTCGGGTGTTGTAAATACAGTAGGAAATAAAAAACACAAAGCGCCGAATGCACTGAGCAAACCCAATGACATTGAAATAAAAGCGCTAATTTTCCCCAAACCCATATTTAGTTCTAAGTTTTCGAATCTTGTTCTTAAGTGATCAGTCATTGTTGGTGTTAATTCGCTATCTCGAGCAAAAAAGCTCACAAATTAAATTATAGTTCAGAAATCAAACATTTTTTATAAATTTTTCAATCCTACCCTTGAATTTTGATGATATAGACTGCATGTTGTCTAACGCATTAATTTTAAAATGTCCTGTCATCTTGACGTCATGAACTTGAAGTCAAATCAGGATAGATTGGGTGAAAATATAGATTTAAATCGATCAATTCATTTTTCCGATTCTAGTCATGTAAAAATACTATTTCCCCAATAATGAAAAATTATCTATTCTATATCTCGTAAACACGTTCCTAGTTTAAAGATATACCGCAATCATGGAGACAATGATGAGCTTAATTAATACTGAAGTTAAACCATTTAAAGCAACTGCATACCATCATGGTCAATTCGTTGAAGTTACTGAAGCAGATCTTAAAGGTAAATGGTCTGTTGTATTCTTCTACCCAGCTGACTTTACTTTTGTTTGTCCAACTGAATTAGAAGATTTGGCTGACAACTATGCTGAATTCCAAAAATTGAATGTTGAGATCTACGGTGTTTCTACTGACACTCACTTCACGCACAAAGCTTGGCATGACACTTCAGAAGCGATCAAGAAAATCCAATATCCATTAATTGGCGATCCAACTTGGACATTGTCTAAAAACTTCGATGTTTTAATTGAGTCTGCTGGTCTTGCTGATCGTGGTACTTTCGTTATCGATCCAGAAGGTAAAATCCAAATCGTTGAGATCAACGCTGGTGGTATCGGTCGTGACGCTCAAGAATTACTTCGTAAAGTAAAAGCTGCACAATACGTTCACGCTCATCCAGGTGAAGTATGCCCAGCGAAATGGAAAGAAGGCGAAGCAACACTTGCTCCATCTATCGACTTAGTTGGTAAAATCTAATTCATTAGATTCAACCTATAAGTCTGAAACCACCCTTCTGGGTGGTTTCTTTTTATCAAAAAAAACTATAAATATCTGCTCATTTACACTTCGATTTAATCGCATTTTTTTTACAATTCTTATACTTATAACTTCATAGCAAAGTTCATTTATCAATTGTCAGCTTCTGAGACTTGGGGTACTGTCAAATGATGGAATAAAGCGTTTTTTATATGAACATGGGTCTACTGTAGATATGGGGGCAAATGTATGGAAAAAACTGTTATTGTAACCTCTTGGAAATATGACGTTTCTTCACGTTATTTAAAAATATTTTATAACAATGGTTCAGGTGAACTTTACCATCCTGTCCCAAAATTTATTTACGATAATTTACTCCGCTCTACTGACAAAGCTGCATTTGTACACAAATATCTTGAATTTGACCTACATTTTAAACGACTCTCTATTTCAGCTTCCTCATAAAAAAATCAGCCCGATTTGGGCTGATTTCTGTTGCTAACATGAGGAGATCTATAGTCCCTAATCACGCAACATCCGTTTGCTCTGCATATTTCTCAAACATTTTTTCTTTGGCACTCGGATGCATGTTGATTTTAGCTAAATCACCGTTGTAGTGCTGCACGACTCGATCATCCATAATTTTTGACCACCATGCAGGAACAAATGCAGGGAGAATCATTGCACCATAGCCTGCGGGTAATTGAGGTGCATCGTCAAAATGACGTAAGGTTTGAAAACTTCTCGCTGGGTTGGCGTGATGATCCGAATGTCGTTGTAATTGGTACAAAAACAAATTGGTCACCACATTATTATTGTTCCAACTATGCTCAGGCAATGTTCGCTCATATTTTCCATTGGCTTGCTTTTCACGTTTCAAACCATAATGTTCGATGTAATTTACTGATTCAAACAGCGTTACTGCATACGCCGCCTGAGTCACTTGAAACGGTATTGAACGTGCACCAAATTTGCTAAACATCACTGCATGATAAATGGCTGACATTGCCCAACCATGTAAAAGCTCATTTTCTTTACATAGAAATGGTAATTTTTTACGAGCTAAACGGCTCTTTTCGATTTCAATCGCAGACTTAAAACTACCAATGACAGTTCGAGGCAAGAACTTCCAAAAAGTTTCGCCAAATTGTGATGAAGCGGGATCTTCTGGTGTAGCAACACGACGATGGTGACCATAAGGATGTTCTATCCGAAAATGATTATACCCTGATGGTGCCAATGCCAAATGCGATAAATAATGTTCTAGCTTGCCACTTTTATGACTCAGCTCATGTGCAGTATTAATCGCGACACCATTCACCATGCCGATTAATGTTCCCAATAAAACTTGATCAGCGACAGACGTATTATTTCGACTTGCGAGATATGTGCCGTAGATATTTACAGCATATTGCAAGGGAATATACAGTTTAACAATACGTGCATAATATGGATCAGCTTCCAGATCTGCGATTGCATCAATCGGTGGATTTTCAGTGTCTTCACCAATCAGTTTATCCAAACTTGGAATGACACCATGCAAAAACAAAGGACCAAATGAAGCAAAAAACTTTTTCGTTTTTTTAGGACCAAATTGATAACCAGCTAAGCCACTCATGGCAATTGCAGGTACAGCCAAACCTAATAACCACCAATGACGTTTTTTATCTTTGAACCGTGTTGTTGCGTGCGCTACATCTAGTTGAGTATGCATATTCATTAGAAACTCCTCAATCAATTACTCTTCTTGCTTCCATCAATTGTGTTCTTTTAAAGTGAGTCTTTATTATCATTTTAAGACTTGGTATTATCATTTTAAGACTACATGGACTGTTAATTGTGCAAAACCAACAAATTCCAGTTATTCCTTCGCGTTACTATATACGATTGATTGATATTTTAATCCAAACAAATCAATATGATAACAACTCATTAACATTACTACGTGATCAACTTTCTACGACTGAACTCCTTACGATTCAACAGATTGAACAATTTATTGAAATGGGTTTGAACCTCCCCAATACCGCAGATCTTGCATTCCAATTAGGCAAAAATATCAAGCTAAGCTCACATAGTCTGGTCGGTTACGCCCTGATGACCAGCCCTGATCTTGAACATGCTTTACGTCTGATCGCTCAATACTTCCGGCTGATTATGCCAAGTTTTAAGCTTACGATTCAGTTTCAACATGATCAGCAAAAAGTTGAGTTATTATTTGAACCGATATTACAAATGAATAAACAGTGTCTCGCCTTTCACATTGAAGCGATTGCAGTGGCTTTTTATTACAGTTTATTAGAATTAGCTGGAAATCAGTTACAGCGATATCAGGTTTATCTCAGTGTACCCGAACCAAAATATAAAGAACAGTATATCCATTTAATCAAAGCTAATTTTCATTTTAATGATCATTGGATTACAGGCGTTCGTGTGATGATGGATCAACAGCAGCTCTCACTTCCCTTGCCTTTAGCCGATGCCTATAGTTTAAAAGTGGTCGAACAGCGTTGTCAGGAGCAAATTCAAAGAATTTATCATCAGGGAGAAATTGTCGAATGGGTTAGTATGATGCTTCGTCAAGCGAATCAAATACCCACATTAAATGAATGTGCCAAAGTCTTAAATATTTCGACCAAAACATTGCAACGTTATTTGCAAAAGTACGGTGTCGAATTCCACCAACTAAAGCAAAAGATCAGTACCGAACGTGCCATTGATCTATTAGAAAATTCCAAGTTTACCATTACCCATATTGCCTATGAATTAGGGTACTCAAACCCAGCCAACTTCACCCGCGCTTTTAATAAAATACAAGGGTGTAGTCCACAGGCTTATCGTTTAGAGTATCAAAGTAGAAGTCAGTTATTTGACAACCACCATACATAAACCAGCTCCCACCGGTAAAATACTACTCATATAGTGTTCATCTTGTTTAATCAATTCTAACATTGGCTTAACTTCGGCTGGATGCGAAATGACATTATCAATAATCAAGGTGCTGCCAGAGGATTGTAATAATCGTTTTAAGTCTTCCCAATAACTCACATAACTGCCACGTTCTGCATCTAACAAGATGAGATCAAAGGGTTCCATTGCTTGTTTCAAATAGTCAGCGGCATCGCCCACCCAAAAATCAATAAACCCTTCTAACTCAAAATCTTCTGCATATTTTTTAGCTTGCGCACTCCGAAATGCATTGATTTCTAAAGTGAGCACTCTCCCTTGAACAGTTTTGGCTGCTTCTGCCAACCATAAGGTGGAATATCCTGTGGAAGTTCCAATTTCAAGAATGCGTTTTGATTGCTGAGTACGTACCAGCATTGCCAGTAATTTAGCTGATTCTGCTTCAATATTGCGATAACGCCTTAGGCGATCAGACTGTCGAGCATCATGTTGTTTAAATTCATCATATAAATCAGCAATACGTTGCAAAAAAACAGTGTTGGTCATATCTGACTCTCCATGATGCTCAAACTATAAAATATCGAGTTTAGGTCGCTTGCACCAACTTAAATCGTGGAATAATTTGTCCATCATCAAGTTGCACAGTTTCAGTAAACATGGCGAATGGACGTACCCACATCGAGTAATCACCATATAAACATTGATAAACCACCAGTTCTTCTTCTGTTTCACTATGTCGAGCCACATTAAACACCTGATAAAGCTGCCCTTTATAATGTTGATAGATACCACGTTGTAACGCCATTTCGCTTACCTTTTTAGTTATGCCATGAAATGATTGCATTTATATAACAAGATCAATCCTAATCAAACTTTTAAAGATATCAATGATCAAAAAATGCGATAACGGCAGCATTAATCCCAAAAACCGATCAAACCCATAAAAACATACTGTTTTACCTATTTAGTGCTTTTGCGTACTATAGCCGCATTGAATGAATTTAGCCGACTTGAATTGTTGAGAATTTGGAGACATCGATGTTAGATCAAAATATTAAAACGCAATTAAAAGCTTACCTAGAACGTTTAGAAAGTCCGATCGAGTTGGTTGCTGCTTTAGATGATTCCGACAAAGCCGCAAAAATCAAAGAACTTGTCACCGAAATTGCGGAATTGTCTGATCAGGTGACCGCACGTTTTGATGGTTCAAACGCTCGCCGTCCAAGTTTTGGGGTAGCTAAAGCAGGTGAACAGCCACGTGTATTCTTTGCTGGCTTGCCGATGGGACATGAGTTCACTTCTTTGATCTTGGCATTATTACAAGTGTCTGGTTATGCCCCTAAGGTCTCTGATGAAGTGTTGAATCAGATTAAAGGCTTAAATCTTGCGGCAAACTTTGATGTATTTATTTCATTGAGCTGTCATAACTGTCCAGATGTGGTTCAGGCATTGAACTTGATCGCGATCAACAACCCAAATACCACCACCACCATGATTGATGGTGCCTTCTTCCAAGACGAAGTGGAACAACGCAAAATCTTGGCTGTACCGATGGTATTCCAAGATGATCAACACATTGGTCAAGGTCGCATGACTTTGGAAGAAATCATTGCCAAGTTAGATACCAACTCAGCAGAGAAAGATGCGGCAGCGATCAATGCCAAAGATGCCTTTGATGTCTTGGTGATTGGTGGTGGTCCAGCTGGGGCAACTGCAGCGATCTATGCGGCTCGTAAAGGGATCAATACCGGTATCGTGGCGGAACGCTTTGGTGGTCAAGTGATGGATACCATGGATATCGAGAACTTTACCTCTGTACAAAAAACCGTCGGCCCTAAGTTTGCTGCCGAGATGGAAGCGCATGTGCGTGAATATGATGTCGATATCATGAATCTACAACGTGTCAGCAAAATCATCGGTGCAGATCAAACAGCAACTGGCTTGGTTGAAGTTCAACTTGAAAATGGTGCAAAGCTCGAATCAAAAACCATTATTCTTTCTACAGGTGCGCGTTGGAGAGAAATGAATGTACCGGGTGAAGCAGAATACCGCACTCGTGGTGTAGCGTATTGCCCACACTGTGATGGTCCACTGTTCAAAGGTAAACGTGTTGCAGTGATTGGTGGCGGTAACTCTGGTGTGGAAGCTGCAATTGACCTTGCGGGTATTGTTGAGCATGTCACTTTGGTGGAATTTGATACCAAACTTCGTGCCGACCAAGTGTTACAGAACAAATTAAATAGTTTGCCAAATACCACCGTGATTCTGAATGCATTAAGTACTGAAGTATTGGGTGATGGTTC
>NZ_SGIM01000010.1 GCF_004208515.1 Acinetobacter halotolerans | reverse complement strand
TGATAAACGTTCGTTTAATGCACGTGGACCAGTGTTATCTGTGTGACCTTCAATACGAGCTGTCGCATTCGGGTACTCAGCTAATTTCTCTGCTACTTTCGCAATTTCAGACTTGTATTGTGGCTTGATGTCTGATTTGTTTGTATCAAAGAATACACGAAGTTCCATGTTAAGATCTTCGGTCAACTCTTGTGGCTGTGGAGCAACTGGAGTTGGTTCAACTGGAGCAACTTCTACGACTGGCGCAGCAGGCTTCAAGTGACCACCAAGAACTACGTTTAAACCAGCAAGTGCTGTATAGTTCCAGAAGTCTTCATCGATGTTATAAGTACCACGAGCTTCAGTACGAAGAGATAAAGCATCGTTCAAGCGCCAGAAAGCACCGATACCAGCATTACCCAAAGTACCTTCTTCTTTCAAACCACGACCATCACGACCTAACTGAGTGTCAGTTGCATCGGTGAACGAGTATTTGTAATGACCAGCACCTAATAAAACATAAGGTTTGATTTTGCTGTCATAGTTTTTAGTGATCAAATCAGAAGTAACATAGAAGTTACCGTTGAGTTGTTGTTGCTTATATTCAGAGTTAGCAGCAGCGCTATCAACGTCGCCTTTAACTTGGTTATATTCAACTTCAAAACCTAACCAAGGTGTTAATTCCACACCAATAGCAGCACCAACGAATAAATCGTCTTGTAATTCACCGCCGTTAGTTAAGTGCTTATCACCATTGTTGTGTTTAGTGTCTTGGAATGTGTAACCAAGCAATAATGGAGTAATTGTTACGCCCGCATTAGCAGCAGCTAAGGGAGCAGCAACAAGCATAGCAAGTGCGATACGACTCAATTTCATGGATATCCTCCAGAGATAACAATTGTTTGTTGTTCAAGCTCAGCCTATGATTTTTGGCCCCTGAGAACAAGGTATGTTCTACAGTATTTTTTTTAAGCTATTCACTTCACTTTGAATCATACAAACACTTGATGAATTTTCCAAGTGCTTGATAACCTTAACCTCGTAAATTATTGACAAATTTTCTTACAATTTCCGTTGTAGTTCAGTAATTTTTAATTCAAAGCTAAAGCCTAAATAGCTTATTGTTCACTCTTTCGATTTTAGCAGCCTTTGCTGTACGAAGTAATCATTAGTTTGTCTAAATACTAAACTTAACCGAATAAATACAAAGGTTACTTAACACTTTGTTAATAAAAAAATTACAGAAACATTATATGGGTCAAACAATGTTTAAAATTTTAGGTTTTACAATCAGTGAATTAATCACGTGTATCGCTATTCTTGCTCTTTTAGTCAGCCTTAGTCTGCCCCATTTTAATGACTTAATGATTTCAAATGAAGTTCATCAACTTAAAAGAACACTCACAATTCATATACAAAAATCAAAATCGGATGCACAAACTCTCCGAAGAAATGTGACGCTGTGCGCAAGTCAAGATTTGTTGACCTGTGATCGGGACTGGAATAAAGGATTTATAAGCTTCATAGATACAAATAACAATCGACAACGTGACCCCAGTGAAACCCTCCTCTATGCCATACCACTCAACTATAAATATGGAAGCTTAGACTGGAGAGGCACACTAAGAATCAATTCGATTACTTTCCAAGGCGATAGTGGGTTACCGAGAGGTTCAAATGGCAGTTTCTTTTATTGCGCCAATTCGCCTAAATATCATACTCGAATAAAATTAAGCCAAATGGGACACATTACCCCTGAACCTCTAGCCACGTGCTAAGAACTGTTCAGTCTAGCTTAAGCGATGTAAAACACTTTCTTCATTGCTTTTTTTTACTATACTGCATAGGTTTTGAACATTCTCTGCAAACGAATTATTTGCTACAAACTATAAGTCTGGAGACACATAATGACTGACATCGTAATTGTCAACGGCGCTCGTACAGCAATGGGCGGCTTCCAAGGTGCTTTATCAAGCGTAACTGCACCAGAATTAGGTGCAATCACAATTAAAGAAGCAATTGCTCGTTCAGGCCTACAACCAACTGATGTCGAAGAAGTCATCATGGGTTGCGTTTTACCAGCAGGCTTAAAACAAGGTCCTGCTCGCCAAGCAATGCGTAAAGCGGGTCTACCAGACTCTACAGGTGCAGTAACCATTAATAAGCTGTGTGGTTCTGGCATGAAAGCGGTTATGCAAGCAGCCGATATGATTAAAGCTGGCAGTGCAGAAATCGTGGTTGCAGGTGGTATGGAATCAATGACCAATGCACCGTATGTTTTACCGAAAGCGCGTGCGGGTTATCGCATGGGACATGGTGAAATTAAAGATCACATGTTCTTTGATGGCTTAGAAGATGCTGAAACTGGTCGTTTAATGGGATCATTTGCCCAAGATATGGCAAACCAGCGTAGTTACACTCGTGAGCAAATGGATGACTTTGCCATCCGTTCTTTGAAACGTGCTCAAAAAGCCATTACTGAAGGCTATTTCAAAGATGAAATCGTTGCCGTTACTGTATCAAGCCGCAAAGGTGATGTTGTGGTTGATCAAGATGAACAACCATTAAATGCAAAAATTGATAAAATTCCATCATTAAAACCAGCTTTTGCTAAAGACGGTACAATTACCGCTGCCAATGCTAGCTCAATTTCTGATGGCGCATCTGCTTTAGTATTAACATCAAGTGATGTTGCCGCTCAGCGTGGTTTACAACCTTTAGCAAAAATCGTAGCAACGGCTTCAAACTCTCAACATCCATCTGAATTTACCATTGCGCCAGTTGGAGCAATCGAAAAAGTCTTGAAAAAGGCAGGTTGGGATGCACAAGAAGTTGACCTTTGGGAAATCAATGAAGCGTTTGCGATGGTCACCATGTGCCCAATCGATGATTTCAAACTCGACGCAGAAAAAGTAAATATCAATGGTGGTGCATGTGCACTTGGTCACCCTGTGGGTTCTACAGGTTCGCGTATCATCCTGACACTGATCCATGCACTTAAACGCACTGGCGGTAAGAAAGGTGTTGCAGCACTTTGTATCGGTGGTGGTGAAGCAACGGCTGTAGCGATCGAATTGATCTAAGCTCTAAGCGATTCAATAAAAGATCCTGCTTAATGCAGGATCTTTTATTTTCAGAATTACAAAATAATAATCAACCAATCGTTAAATTCCCGCTATGTTATGCATTGTATAAAAAAACAACAATGGAGCTATCCCATGCAACTGAATCATTATTTAAATTTTCAAGGACAAACCGAACAAGCATTTAACTTTTACAAATCAGTTTTTGGTGGTGAATTTGCAATGATCAGCCGCTATGGTGACCTACCACCGGAAGAAGGTGTAACGTTGACTGAGGAGGAAAAAAACTCCATTCTCCATGTCTCTTTACCGATCAATGACTTTACAGTACTGATGGCTTCAGACGTCAATGATCAATTTTGTGCCCCAAATAGCGTATTCACACAAGGAAATAACCACTATATATCCATCAATTTAGATGCTGATGAAATTGATGAGGCTCAACGTTTATTTGACGCCCTGTCCGTCAATGGTCAAATTGAAATGCCATTAGAAAAGACCTTTTGGGGCGCATTGTATGGTGCTTTTACCGATCAATTTGGCGTGAAATGGATGGTGAACTGTCAACTTGATGCGGAATAACGATCCCGATCATGATGTCATTCAAATATTGCGCATAAAAAAAGCTGAACCGTAGTTCAGCTTTTTTATTTTTCAGACGACTTATGCACCAGTCTGATAACTTGCTTGTGGTACAGCCGTTGAAGCTTGATAAGGATTGGTAAAATCTTGAAGCCCAGCTGCTGCTTCATGAATATCTTTACCTTCTTTCACCACAAAGGTATCAAATCCAGAGCGTTTTAAATAATTTAAAACATCCTTAAAGATATCGCCCACCGCACGTAATTCACCTTGGTAACCTTGACGACGCAATAACGCAGCAAATGAATAACCACGACCATCGTTAAAGCCAGCAAACTCAATAAAAATGGCATCAAAATCATTTAATGGAAATTGATGCGTTTCAGGAGAATCATTCACAGTCAAATAAAGTGCTTTTTTACCTTGCACATTTTCCAATTGATCGATTTGTGCAGTTGTTACAATCACATCACCTTGAGGAATCACACCATCTTCAGTGATGACTTGATAAGTATTGTCGGCAATCGTGCCATCTTTAGAAAGCACTTGTAGCGTTGTATTAAGCATAAGCACGCTCCTTAAATGGTTGAATCCCAACACGGCGATAGGTATCGATAAAACGCTCACCTTCTGTACGTAGATCAAGATAAGTATTCAAAATCTCTTCAATCACATCAGGCACAACGTCAGCAGCGAATGATGGTCCTAAAATATCACCAATCGATGCATCATGATCCGCATGCCCACCTAAAGTGATTTGATAGAATTCTGCACCTTTTTTATCGACACCGAGGATTCCGATATTACCGACATGGTGATGACCACAGGCATTCATACAACCCGAAATATTCAGATCCAACTCACCTAAATTATAGACGGTATCTAGGTCTTCAAAACGGCGTGTGATTGCTTCTGAAATTGGAATCGATTTGGCATTAGCCAATGAACAAAAATCACCACCCGGACAGCAAATAATGTCCGTAATAAAACCAATATGCGCACGCGCCATATCGTTTTGGTCAAGTGTTTGCCACAATTCGAATAAATCTTTTTGGGGAACATCGACCAGTGAAATATTCTGTTCGTGTGTGGTACGGAACTCACCAAAAGTGTACTTATCCGCTAAATCTGCGATTAAGTTCATTTCTTCAGAAGTCACATCACCTGGTGCAATACCTGCCCGTTTCAAAGAAATCGTCACGATACGATAACCTTTAACCTTATGGGCATTGGTGTTGACGTTAAACCATTGTTTGAATTTTGGATACTCAGCAAACAATGCAGTAAAATCTTGGTCTTCTAAATCTTGATAATCAAATGGCGTAAATTCTTGATCCAATTTTTTCAAGATTTCAGGTTGAATCTTTAATGCTTCACGGGTGTGCTCAAATTCAGCTTCAACTTTTTGTGCAAATACTTCAGGCGTTAATGCTTTAACTAAGATTTTAATACGCGCTTTATACTTGTTATCACGTCGACCATGTAAGTTGTACACACGTAAGGTTGCCTCTAAATAAGCAATCAAATCTTCGCGTGGTAAAAATTCACGAATGACATTACCAATAATTGGTGTACGACCTAAACCACCACCAACCATGATTTTATAACCCATTTCGCCTGCTTCATTACGTACCAGATAAATACCAATATCGTGGAATGCAGTCGCCGCGCGATCTTTTTCTTCTAAAGCAGAAACAGCGATCTTGAATTTACGAGGTAAAAAGGCAAACTCAGGATGGAAAGTACTCCACTGGCGAATTAATTCACATGTCGGACGTGGATCAGCGACCTCACCTGCAACCACACCTGCAAATTGGTCAGTTGTGGTGTTACGGATACAGTTACCAGAGGTTTGAACAGCATGCATTTGCACAGTTGCAAGTTCAGCAAGAATATCAGGCACATTTTCTAATGCAGGCCAGTTCAACTGGATATTTTGACGTGTTGAGACGTGAGCATAACCACGATCATATTCAGTCGCAATTTCTGCAAGTTTACGTAACTGTTTAGAATTCATTAAGCCATACGGCACAGCGATACGCAGCATTGGCGCATAGCGTTGCACATATAAACCATTTTGCAAACGTAATGGACGGTACTCATCTTCAGTCAATTTTCCCGCTAAATAGCGTTCTGTTTGATCACGGAACTGAGCAACACGTTGATTAATCAATTGTTGATCGAAATCAGTATATAAATACATGGCGTACGGCTAGTAAATTCATGATAAAGGCGACTAGCATAACCAGCTTTCCTTCATCAACAAAATGCTTTTTTTGCATATTTAATAACTGTTTTATTGATAAGCCTATATGACGACCCACAAAAAAGCCCAGATGAATCTGGGCTTTCTTACATTATTTCTAAAAGTAGTTATTTTTTCTCTGGCAATGCATACGCAACGAGATAATCACCCATTTTGGTACCAAATGAACCATGTCCACCGGCCATAATCACCACGTATTGTTTGCCATTAATTTCATAGGTCATTGGCGTTGCTTGTCCACCCGCAGGTAAACGTGCTTCCCATAACTTATCACCATTACTGACATTAAATGCGCGAATGTAATTATCCTGTGTTGCAGCTACGAACATCACATTACCAGCCGTTGAAATTGGACCACCTAGTCCCGGTACACCAATTTTCATAGGTGGTAATTGGAACAATTGTGGCAAGCTGTCACGAACCGTACCAATCCGTTTCTTCCAAACAACATCATGAGTTTTTAAATCCACACCAGCAACAAAGCCCCAAGCCGGTTGCTTACATGGCAAGCCAAATGGAGATAGGAATGGACTAATATCAACGCCGTATGGTGTGCCATACATTGGCTGCATACCATGTTCAGTACCTGCACCACGCGCAACCGCTTGACGATTTGGGTCTGCTGGTATTAAACGACTGACAAATGGCAAACCAATTGGATTCATGACTGCAACCTGACGATCAGCATTCACAGACATACCGCCCCACTCAAATACACCCAAGTTACCAGGGAAAACTAAAGTGCCGTTTTCAGATGGCGGCGTATAAATACCGTCGTAATTCAGACGTTTAAACTTCACACGACACATGAGCTGATCAAACATAGTGGCGCCCCACATGTCTTTATCTGTTAATTTGTCTTTCGGCGCTAAATTAAAGTCAGAGAATGGCTGAGTTTTTGAGTAGAATTCACCCTTGGTTTGTGGACCCCATTTCACCGTTTGCGGTACTGGTTTCTCATTAATTGGAACAATCGCTTCACCAGTACGACGGTCTAAAACAAAGGCATTTCCTGTTTTAGTCAGAACATAAATCGCAGGCACGGTCTGACCAGATTTATCTTGAATATCAGCCAGCGAAGGTTGCGATGGTACATCCATATCCCACAAATCATGGTGTGTAGTTTGGAAATGCCAGACCAACTTACCTGTGGTTGCGTTAATTGCTAGCATTGAGTTGGCATAACGCTCTTTCAACTCGGTACGATCTCCACCCCAAATATCAGGCGTACCCACACCTGTCGGTACATAAACGATATCAAGTTTTGCGTCATAGGCAAGTGGTGCCCATGCATTCGGAGAGTTATGAACAAAAGTTCCGCCCTCACCTGGCAAGGCATTTGGATTTTCGGCACCCGTATCAAATGCCCACAGCAATTTGCCTGTGTTTACATCATAACCACGAATGACACCAGACGGTTCCTTATTCGAATGATTATCTGTCACAGAACCTGCGATCACGACGGTTGTACCGGATACAACACCTGGTGAAGTCGGGTTATATCCACCTGGATAGGCAAAAGGCATAAAGGCTTGTAAATCGACTTCACCATTATCACCAAAGTCAGAACATGCTTTACCTGTATCTGCATTGACCGCAACTAAACGACCATCATTCACAGGAACAAAGACTTTACGCGGACATTCAGTCGAGCTTGATTTTTTAGCCTGTAAGCTTGTTGCAAACTTGGTGGTATTATCCGCATCGTAGTACATCACGCCACGACAGGTTAAGTGTTGGAAGGTTTTATCCGATCTCAATTTTGGATCAAAGCGCCATTTTTCTTGACCTGTTGCAGGATCAATCGCAATCAAATGTTGATGTGGTGTACACATAAACAGATTATTACCAATTTTGATCGGTGTAACCTGATTGGTGGTTTCACCTGAATCATTTTCGGTTCTAAAATCACCTGTGCGGAAAGTCCAAGCAACTTTCAAATCTTTGACATTTTGATCATTAATTTGTGCAAGTGGAGAATAACGCTCACCACCTTGACTACGACCATACGCTGGCCAATCTTCAGGCGCAATCCCTTCAATCGCTTTTGCTTGTTCAGGTTGAGGCGTTTCGATCACACCATTAATTTCTTGTGGATCATTAAAGATCGAATACACCATCACCACAATAGCAATCGCCAAAGTAGATGATAACGCGACTTTACTTGAGGTGAGGTTATCAATTCCTCGCGTTACCGCAGGAACTAAAAGCCATAAGCCTAATATACCTAATATATCTAGACGTGGTGCTAATGCCCAAAAGTCCGTACCAACTTCCCAGACACCCCATATCACACTACCTAACATCAAAGCTGCATAAACCCATAAAGGTCCTGATGCGCGCTTATACAGTTGCACCGCTACGATGAGTAGCAACACCCCTGCGATAATATAATAAAAAGACCCGCCAATTGCTGCGAGCCAGATACCGCCAATCAGCAAGAACAACGCAATGAGGGCAATGATAATTACCGTCAATGTTCTAAGCCCCGATTTTGAAGCAGATTGATTCATACGATCACCTTGCATCTTTTGTATTTTGAGGTCCATCAACAAGATCATCAATCTTGCGAATGGTCGAGTTCAAATCACAACGAAAAACCTTGCAGATCTGATTTAAGATAAAAAGCAAATCTGCAAAATTTTTCGAATATAGAATTAGAAAATAGTTTGGAACTTAATACCGCCAACCCAAGTTTTATCGCCATTCTTCAATGCACCCACATGATGTACATATTGAATATTTGGTCGAATGGTCAGCCAGTTATTCGCATGAATGCCGTAATACAATTCAGTGTTGTATTCTTCATTCAATAAACTATTGTTTTTGTCATTTGCATGAATACGTGCAACACCCAGAGCAAGTTCATCTTGGGGGCGTTGATCAAGTAAACCTTTGTAAATCAAACCGACATTTTGCATGTCTTTGACTGAGTTGGTTTTAGAATCATGCACCGTGACATTGACGAAACCTGTTAGACCACGATCAGATTGGCCATCATGACGGGTTAACTGTTGTTTCGCAGTAAACCAACCACCCTGCTTATGTGAGGTTCGCGTTGGATTCGCAATTTCTTCTGCATCAGCGGTACTGTAGTAATAGCCAAAACGGTACTCACCAGCTAAAGCAAGTGCACCTAACTTTGGTGTCCAAACGAGTTCTGCGGGAATAATCGCGCCATGTGAGCCATCAGTACTTAAGTTGAAGCCCTTGCCGCGCTGTAAGTTTTCAGGGTTATATTCATATGCCCCAATTTGCGCATAAAGGTCAGGCTGTAAATTGTATTTCACACGCAATGCCCACTGGCTCACTGGCCAGTTATACCATTGGTCGCCAACCCAGTTACCGACTTGTGAGCCACATAGCGCTAAGTTTTGGAAATCACAATCAAAACTGTTGAAATCTGCACCTTCACCAAAACGACCCACCTTAATATCCAGTGCTTGATCTAAAAATTTCTTTTTGATCCACAATTCAGTTAAGCGCCAAGTTTGACCTCGCCCCCAAACTTCTTGTACTGAACTTAAATGCCCTTGTAAGCCATCTGCAGTTTGCGATAGAGACTGGCCATCACGATAAGTTAAAGTGAGTTGTGCTTCGGTATCTTCCCAACCTAAAATTTTATTTAGATCAAGATGTGTACCTAAGGCAAGTTGACCAGTATATTCACTACCATGACTAGAATGCTGTTTGGAGTCTAAAACTCTTGCGAATTCACCCGTGTAATCTGCAGAAAACTGATAACCCTGTTCTTGTAACGCCGTGCGTTGACCGTTCCAATCACCAAACATCCACTGGCCAGTTGGATCAAATGCTGCGGCTGCTTGAGTAGATTGTGTGAAAAGACTCAATGATAGAACGGATAAACAAGAAACAATCAAAGATTTAGAGATTGTCATGTTTACGTAACCTTTTATGTTATTGTCTATAAAAGGTTACTCCGATTTTTAAATAACAATTTATTCAAAATGTTAACAATCTGTACAATATTTTAACAATCAGTGATTAAATGCACATATTTTCTACCATTTACCTTCACCCAAGCCCTGACCAATAAAAGCGTACTGCATTTTTGAACGTGAAAATTGAATCGGACAGCCCAATTGAGGCTCTGTCTGTTCAGCATTTTCAGCCACTGGAACATCTACCACCCAACCGCGTTGTTGAGCAATCGGCGATACCAATGCCTCATCAAGACTGAGTACTGGCTCAACACAAATGTCGAGATTTTGGAATAGCTGCTGCCACGCTGCAAAATCTTGAGTCTTAAATTTTTCCTGTAGTGCCTGCTTTAATGCTTGGCGATCTTCGGGATCAAAGGATGCACCTTTTGCCATCAAAATAGGTAGCTCTAATGCTGCTGCTAAACCCGCCATAAACTGTGGTTCTAAACTGCCTACAGAAAAATAGCGACCATCTTTGGTTTCATAATAGTCATAGAAACTCGCACCGTTTAACATTCCAGCTTCAGGTGCTTGTGGCGTTTTCCCAGCAAGACTTGCTGAAGCCGCCATACTATTTAAACTCGCCACACAATCGGTCATGGAAATATCAATATATTGTCCTAAACCACTGCGCTGCCGCTCGACAACTGCGGCTAAGATTCCAATCACCGCATGTAAAGAACCACCTGCGACGTCAGCAATTTGAATCCCCATTGGCGGTGGTCCACTATCTTGGCGTCCACTATGACCTGAAATACCAGCCAGAGCTAAATAATTGATATCATGCCCTGCTCGATCCTTATATCCTCCCGTTTGACCATAGCCCGTGATCGAACAATAAATTAAACGTGGATTTATCTCTGCCAAGGTTTCATAATCCAGACCTAGACGGCGCATCACATCGGGACGGAACTGCTCAAGCACAATATCAAACTCAGAAATTTTATTTTTGATCAGTTCAATATTTGCCGCATCTTTCAAATCCAATGCAATCGATTGCTTATTTCGGTTGAGATAACTGTGTGCAGTGGCTTGACCATTGGCATAGGGTGGCATAATCCTCACAAGATCTGGACGCGTTGGAGATTCAACATGGATCACTTCTGCACCCATGTCTGCTAGATACATACTGGCAAATGGACCCGGTAATAATGTGGAAAAATCGAGGACTTTCAATCCCTTTAGTGCAGATGGCATAATAATTTTTACTCAATTTGTTCAAATTTTCTTTTATACTAGGTGTGGATAAACACAAAAACAATGTCATGTTCAGCCATTTACCTTGATAGTTTCGGCAATTTAACATGTACGCATTAGGCAATTATTTTTATTGTCAATTGCCCAATTTGATATTTTAGACGGTTATTTAGGTCAATTATCGTGAATAGTAAAGAAACTGAAGGATTCAATATGAGCCGTGATACGATCAGCATCCACTTCGTGAATGCGGCTTTAACAGGTGTAAAACGCCTAGGCATGGACGTTGAAACATTACTTTCACATGTCGGTATAGAGGCTGAACTGCTGCGACAACCCAAAGCACGGATCTCCCCAGAGCAATACACTCGCTTTGTCAAAATGTTATGGATGGTCACCCAAGACGAGCATGTTGGTTTCGATGTTCAACCACGTCGTTTGGGTACATTTGCCATCATGTGCCAATTAATAATTCACTCGAAGACACTTGGACAAGCACTTGAGCTGTCATCCCAATTCTACAAACTGTTTGGGGATGAATGGTCAGTAAGCTTAGAGCGCGATAAACATGAAGCGCGTTTGGTTCCACATATTCCTAAAGCATTAGACCCAGATCATTTCATCACTGAAAGTATGCTGATGATTTGGCATGGACTTGCCTCATGGTTGATTGAACGTCGTTTACCCTTAGAACGTGTTCATTTTGGTTATGAGCGTCCAAATCATGCCGATGAATATGATGCGCTGTTTTTTGCGCCTGTGATGCAGTTTGATGCGCCACGTACCGAAATTACTTTTGCTGCAGATTATCTTGATTTACCGATTCGTCAAGATGACAAAAGTTTAGAAGAATTCTTGAAAGCTGCGCCAGCTCAGTTATTGGTGAAATTCAAAAACACCAACTCGCTGACGTCACGTATTCGTGATGTGCTAAAAAGCCAAATTGGCGAGGAAATGCCAACACTCAATGATGTTGCGTCAATGTTGTATTTATCTCCACAAACCTTGCGTCGTCGTTTAGCAGCCGAAGGTAAGAGCTATCAAGGTGTGAAAGATGCATTACGTCGTGATGCTGCGATTCACTTATTGTTGACACCGAATCTCACTCTTGAAGATGTTGCTCAACAGGTCGGCTTTAGTGAAACCAGTACTTTCCACCGTGCCTTTAAGAAATGGACAGGTGTCACGCCGGGTTTATATCGCCAGTTACATGGACATCATTCTTAATCAATTTTATAGATAGCCTGAGAATATTCAGGCTATTTATTCTTCTGCGATTCACCACTGCTCTTTCCTTTTTGGATAAATAAGATGTCATTCCGACATATCCATAATCTGCTGTAAAAATACTGCCGCCTGCTTAGGTGAAGTTAAACGAATAAATCGAATATGCTGATATTTGGGATTTTGCATCATTTCTAAATATTTCTTTCGATTTTTGGCATGATGACTGATCATCCATAAGATGATGGAATCTTTAGATAGAAAACTTTTCCTAAAACTTTCTCGATTGTTAGAATTAGCCCATAATCTTTTTTGCGTAGCGGCTCGGATGATTGCTCGTTTTACTGAACGATAAAGATTTAAAGAAAATGAATAATCCAACCAAATAATCGTATCAATATACTTTAATTTTATATCTTGAGTCCGTGAATAGTTACCATCCAAAACCCATCCATCTTTTGCTTGGTCCATTTGCTTTTGCAATTTAGAAAAAAATTCATCATCTGATGTTTCTTGCCAATCATCCAACCAAAATAAGTCATCCATTTCGATAAGCATGAATCCTAGTTTTCGTGTTAACTGACGGGAAAACGTTGTTTTGCCAGAAGCAGTTGTTCCTACAACATTAATGAATTTCATCAAGATAATTATGTTGAATTATGGCTGTCTATTTTACTGAACAATTCACTTGCTAGACAATCCAATAAATTGGCGAAAAACATCAGATTTGCCAATGTTTATCATCATTGCACTGACATTTAAATTGAGTACACTCAATACACAACAATTTTAAGGTGACACAAGGAAAAGCTATGAGCGAGGCCTATATTATTGATGCCATTCGCACACCACGCGGAAAAGGAAAAAAAGACGGCTCACTGCATGAAGTCAAACCTATTACTTTACTCACAACATTACTCAATGAATTACAACAACGTCATCAACTCGATACCTCAAAAGTCGATGATATCGTTTTAGGTTGTGTAACCCCTATTGCTGACCAAGGCGGTGATATTGCCAAAACCGCAGCGATTGCAGCAGGTTGGAATGATGATGTTGCAGGTGTCCAAATCAACCGTTTCTGTGCGTCTGGTTTAGAAGCTGTAAATATGGCAGCACAAAAAGTACGTTCAGGTTGGGAAGATATTGTGGTTGCTGGTGGCGTTGAGTCAATGTCACGCATTCCAATGGGTTCAGATGGTGGTCCTTGGGCACTTGATCCTGAAACCAACTTAAAATCATCTTTTGTTCCTCAAGGTGTTGGCGCTGACCTAATCGCAACGCTTGATGGTTATAGCCGTGAAGACGTTGATGCTTTTGCTGTAGCTTCACAACAGAAAGCGGCAGCGGCACAAGCCAATGGATATTTTGATAAATCTGTAGTCCCTATCAAAGATCATTCAGGCGTAATGATCTTAGACAAAGACGAGTTCATTCGAGGCAACACCACCGTTGAAGGTTTGGCAAAACTGAATGCCAGCTTTGAAATGATGGGACAAATGGGTTTCGATGCAGTTGCACTACAGAAATATCCAGAAGCGCAAAAAATTAACCATGTGCATCACGCAGGGAACTCATCAGGTATCGTGGATGGTGCAGCAGTTGTATTGCTTGCTTCTGAAAAAGCAGTCAAAGAACAAGGCTTAAAACCTCGTGCCAAAGTACTTGCAACCGCATTGGTGGGTACAGATCCAACCATTATGCTGACTGGTCCTGCACCTGCTGCACGTAAAGCATTAGCCAAAGCTGGTTTAACCATAGATGACATTGACCTGTTTGAAGTAAATGAAGCTTTTGCCGCAGTGGTTATGCGTTTTATCACTGAACTTAAAGTTCCTGCTGAGAAAGTCAACGTTAATGGTGGTGCAATCGCAATGGGCCATCCATTGGGTGCAACTGGTGCAATGATCTTAGGCACTTTACTTGATGAATTAGAGCGTCAAGGCAAAAAACGTGGTCTGGCAACTTTATGTGTTGGTGGTGGTATGGGCATCGCTACGATTATCGAATTGGTATAAAAACTGGCTGCATTGATCTTGCCACGTTGAAAACATCTTCAAAAATGCACATTTACATATCGTAAACTGCGCTTTTTTCAGATATTTCCGCCTTGCAAGCCCTGCTTCGCCAGCGTTTTTAAGAAATAAATTTAGGACGATGATGTATGAGCGCTATTAAATACGAAAAAAACGCTGACAATATTGTAATTCTTACCCTTGATTCATCTGGTCAATCTGCCAATACCATGAATGCAGAGTTCCGTGATGCTTTAGATGAAGTGAGTCAAAAGCTCAAAGCTGAAACTGATCTCAAAGGTGTTATTTTCCGTTCAGCCAAGAAAACCTTCTTTGCTGGCGGCGATCTTGATGAACTGATTCAAGTTCAACCTGAACATGCCACTGAATTTTTCAACATGATTGAAAAGCTCAAAGGTGATTTACGCAGCATTGAAACGTTAGGTGTGCCTGTCGTTGCAGCTTTAAACGGCACTGCCCTCGGCGGTGGTTGGGAAATCGCTTTAGGTTGTCATTATCGTATTGCCATCAATGATCCGAAAACCAAATTCGGTTTACCTGAAGTGACCTTAGGCTTACTTCCGGGTGGTGGTGGTATTGTCCGTATGGTACGTCTACTCGGCTTACAAAATGCCTTTCCATTCCTCATGGAAGGTAAGCAATTTGGTGTAGATAAAGCAAAATCACTAGGCTTAGTACATGACACGGCTGAGAATGAACAAGAGCTGTTAGATAAGGCTATTGCTTGGGTTAAAGCCAATCCAAAGTCTCAACAACCCTTTGATGTGAAAGGCTACAAAATTCCTGGTGGTGATCCAAAGACTCCAGCTGTTGCTCAAGTACTTGCGATTGCGCCAGCCATGCTACGCGATAAAACCAAAGGCTGCTACCCTGCGCCTGAAGCAATCATGGCCGCGGCAGTTGAAGGGGCACAAGTCGATGTTGATACCGCTTTACGCATCGAGTCTCGCTACTTTTCCCAATTAACAATTGGTAATGTCGCCAAGAATATGATTGGTACATTTTGGCATGGTCTAAATGCGATTAAGTCCGGCGCAAGTCGTCCTGCCGATGTCGCAAAATGGCAAGCGAGCAAAGTCGGTGTACTTGGTGCAGGTATGATGGGGGCAGGTATTGCCTATTCAACCGCGATCAAAGGCACGCCTGTCGTACTCAAAGACGTATCAGTCGAAAATGCAGAAAAAGGCAAAGCTTATTCGCAGAAACTGTTGGATAAACGTGTTTCACAAGGTCGTATGACTGCAGAAAAACGTGATCAGGTTTTAGCATTGATTACCGCCACAGCAGATGCAGCAGACCTACAAGGCTGTGATTTGATTATTGAAGCAGTGTTTGAGAATCAAGCACTCAAAGCCAAAGTCACCCAAGAAGCTGAACAGTATTTGGCAGAAGGTGGTTTTTTTGCATCAAATACCTCGACATTACCTATCACAGGTTTAGCGCAAGCTAGCAAAGATGACAAAGCATTTATTGGCTTACACTTCTTTAGCCCAGTCGACAAAATGCAATTGGTTGAAATTATCAAAGGCAAAAACACATCTGCTGAGACTTTAGCGAAAGCCTATGACTTCGTTCAACAAATTGGCAAAATCCCAATTGTAGTAAATGACAGCCGTGGCTTCTTTACCAGTCGTGTGTTTGGTACGTTTATTCAAGAAGGTATGCGCTTACTGGCTGAGGGTGTACACCCTGCCAAAATTGAAATGGCGGCACTGAAAGCAGGTATGCCCGTTGGTCCACTCGCCATTCAGGATGAAGTGTCACTCACTTTGACTGAACACATTACCAATGAAACTCGTAAAGCACTGCAAGCCGAAGGTAAAGATCTACCAAAAACACCAGTGGATGATGTGGTACACAGCATGGTTCACGAGTTAGATCGTAAAGGTAAAGCTGCGGGTGCGGGTTTCTATGAATATCCTGAAAATGGCAAAAAACACCTATGGGATGGACTCAGCCGTTGGAGCAAAGACAATGACATTTCTGAACAAGAAATGATTGATCGCTTCTTGTTTGTTCAAGCACTTGATACTTTGCGTTGTTATGAAGAAGGCGTTTTGGAATCTGTGATTGATGCCAATGTCGGCTCGATTTTTGGAATTGGTTTTGCACCGTGGACTGGCGGCGCGATTCAGTTCTTAAATCAGAATGGTATTGAAAAATCATTGCAACGTGCTGAACAATTGGCTGCTCAATATGGTGAACGCTTCAATCCACCACAATTGTTGAAAGACAAAGCACAGAAGAAAGAAATTATCCAATAATTGATTTCTTTATAATAAGTTAAAGCCCATATCGCTCAGTATGATTGATATGGGCTTTTTACTACTCGACAAAATCCCTTCAAAACTTCTGCCTAATACATCACGAATTATGCTATAAATTCTCTTAATTCTGCCTTATTTTTTGTCCTTTGGAAATTTGTCTTATGTCTGAAAAATTGTGCCCAGAAACTTCACCTTGGGGGTGGAAAGCGCTGATTATTACGATCATTCTAAGCTTTGTTTTTATGGTTATTTTTTACTTAGCGATTACCAACGAACCTGACTATATGCCAAGTCACAAACAGACCAGTAGCCAGCAACATGCATTGAAAACAGCACCTGCAATGTCTCCAGAAGCATTAGAAGCGGCTAAAAAGAATGCACAAACAACAACAGTTGCTCCTGAACCAGAGCATCATCAGCACTAAAGTGCTATTGTCGAACATGATAAATCCGTGTTAAACAGGGATTTATCATGTTATTCGAGATTTTCAATGCTTCAACAAAATCGTCAGGCACTCGTCGTTGAAGGTGGCGGAATGCGTGGTGCATTTACCAGCGGTGTCTTAGATGCATTTTTACAGCAACAATTTAATCCTTTCGATTTATGTATTGGTGTTTCATCAGGCTCAACCAATGTTGCCAACTATCTTGCAGCCCAACACGGTCGCACATTAGAAATTTGTTTAGATCACTCCCTTCGTTCTGAATTTATCCATTATGGTCGCTTTTTCAAAGGCGGTGATTTACTTGATTTAAAATGGATGTGGGATGTGGTGGAAAAAGAGCATCCACTAAATCAAAGCCATCTATTTTCTAATCATCCAGAGTTTTATATGGTGCTGACCCATGCCATTTCAGGTGAAGCAACCTATATCAGAGCGTCTAGAGACAATATTCTTGATGGGTTAAGAGCATCTAGTTCTATTCCTGTGCTGACACGTCAGGCCGTTGAGGTCTTTGGTGAACCTTACTTTGACGGTGGTGTTGCAGATGCTTTGCCTGTGCATTGGGCAGCCAAACAAGATCATGTTTCCAAACTGATGGTATTACGAACACGCCCTAAAAATTATTATAAAGCCAGCAGTAAAGGCGATCAGTTTCTGGCTAAATATTTATTTAAACAACAACGTGGTTTTGCTCAAAGTCTACTAGCAAGAACCCAACGTTATAATGATGCAGTCAACTTCGTACGTTCTTCATCGGAACAAAAAATCCTCGAAATCTGCCCACCTGATTTAAAAAACATGGCAAGTCGACTTTCCAAAAATAAAGTAAAGATTCGCTATAGTTATGACGTCGGCGTCGAAACAGGTCTAAAAGCCATTGAAGACTGGCATTCTCTCTAGACCTGAAAATCTTCCAAGTTTATAAGCTAAACAAAAGAAACGATTAGATCGCTTCCATCATTAATCACCCCCACTTTGTGTTTCTTCTATCAGGAGGAACACAAACAATCGTGCAAGAAGTCTATTTAGGATGTTGCATAACAAAGCATAAACTTCTGCAAGTCATTCCCTTGTCAACGGATAGAAAAAAGGCGCAAAATCACATTTTTTATTTTTGGAATTTATTATGAGCAATCAACCATCGCCACAAAAAGATTCCAATGAAACGGTATTGGGATGGAAGTTTGTCATCATTGTTGGGGTATTAAGCACAATTTTTTTAAGCTTTTTCTATTTGGCCATGACCCAAGAGCCTGATTATATGCCTGGCGCGCAACGTAAGGCACAGCAACAGCAAGAGCTTTCTCAGGAAGCCTCTCCTGCAAGCTCTGAAGTGACTGCACAATCTAAACAATAATCAGATCGATAAATGCCAATCTTACCGGTTATACCTTTTCTGTGATTGGCATGATCATTTCAATATGTGGAATGCCACACTCATCATATTCATCGCCTTGTGCCACGAAACCTAATTTCTCATAAAATAAAGTAGCGTGCATTTGTGCAGAAAGCTGTAGAAATGGTCGATTTTGAGATTTGGCATAAGCAATCATTTCGAGCATGATCAATTGCCCTATACCGTGCCCTCGATATTCTTGCAAAACGGCAACCCGCCCTAAATGATGGTCAGGTAACAATCGAGCGGTGGCAATCGCTCGATCTTGTGCGTAAACGACAAAATGTTCTGAGAGTTGATCTTGTTCATCCCACTCATCCTGTTCAGAAATATTTTGTTCTCGGATAAATACCAGCTCACGAATATGTTTGGCATCATGCTGTAGTTGTAATTGATCCCATTGGCCATGTTTCACACAGAATAGATGCATTGCATTTTCCATTAGCACTTACAACCTACATTTTCGATAGGCATTTGATCACGCAACAACAATTCCAAACTTTGCTTTTCAATCCCATACATGGTTTTCAAGGCTTGAATTTGTTGCATAATTTTAGGGTCAGGTTGTTGAATATCTTTACGCTTGGTCGCCAAAATCATTTTATTTTTACTGGTATGTTCTAAAGAGACAAACTCAAATACTTTAGTTTCATAACCATACGCCTTAAGCAGCAAAGCTCGTAAAGTATCTGTGAGCATTTCCGCCTGTTGCCCTGCATGTATTCCAAACTGCAACATCGGTTGCAAGACTTCTGGACTTTTCAATTGTGGACGCAACTCTTTATGACAACATGGCGCACACATAATCATTGATGCATTGAGACGAATCCCAGTATGAATCGCAAAATCAGTGGCGATATCACAGGCATGTAGTGCGATCATGACATCAAGTTTTTCAGGTTGATAACTCCGAACGTCCCCCTCAAAGAAACCAAGATGATTAAAATCCACCTCATCAGCCACTTTCTGACAAAACTCAACCAAGTTTGAACGGAGTTCAACCCCAGTGATCAATGGTGTCTTGCCTTGTGCTTGCAAATAATCATACAAGGCAAACGTTAAATAACCTTTGCCTGAACCAAAATCGACAATATTCAGCGCTTGTTGTGAGGCATCAATTTGTTCATAGGCATTGGAAAAGATCTCAATAAACTTATTAATCTGTTTCCATTTCCGCGCCATGCTCGGAATAATTTGCCCTTTCTCATCGGTAATCCCCAAATGTGTTAAGAATGGACTTTGCTGCTGGACATAACGTTGTTTTTCACGATTGTGCTGATATTGCTCGACTTGGGTTTCTGATGCTTGTTTTTTTTGTGTATTTAACATGGCTTTCTTTTTATTTTTCTTGAGTTGTACGTCCTGATCAAGCGCAAATAAATTTGCCTGTTTGGATTGCGTTAATAATTCCGCAATTTTTTCTAAACCTTCAGGAATTATATAGTTCTTGGTTATATCTTGTGTGGTGTGATGATATAAACAAGATAAAGTCGCTTGCCCTTGTAGCTCAATCACACGAAAAGTGATTTTTTCTAATTGCGCCACTTCGCCTTTGTACTGACTGAGAATCAGGCGATCAAAGCTTTTATTTTCAATCGCTTGCTGTACCTCTATAAAAAACTGCTGTTCTTGTTCAAAAGAAAAATTCGGCGCAAACATAATGAAAACCTAACAAATAGAAACTAAATTTTAAAGCGTCTTACTTTAAAAGGGAAATTGCATTACGATACAGTCGTATTTTTATGCAAAGCATATTGCCATGAACATGAACTCCCTATTGGATTATGATCCAAAAGAAGAACGACTCAATGCCTATAGTCATGCTATTGGTGCAATATTCGCTTTAATTGCCTCGATCTTTCTCATTATCAAAGGTTACTATCTCCCTTTAGCTCAATGGATGAGTTTATGGATCTATGGTTTTAGTCTGGTGCTATTACTCCTTAGCTCCACGCTCTACCACTTCGCCCAAGACGAAAACAAACGATATTGGTATAAAAAACTAGATCATACGGCGATTTATTATCTCATCGCAGGGACATACACGCCTTTTTTAAGTATCGCGATCCCAACTGCAAAAGCAGATTACCTTCTGATCGCATTATGGGTTATCGCATTCATTGGAACACTATTTAAATTGGTGTTTATTCACCGTTTTCAGAAACTTTCGCTCGCAGCTTATCTGGTTATGGGCTGGCTCGCGATTTTATTAATGGATGATATGCGAGTCTATCTCTCTAAAGATGCCTTACAGCTATTGATTGCAGGTGGGCTTGCCTATACCGTCGGTACATTGTTTTATGCCTTAAAAAAGGTAAGATATACCCACGCAATTTGGCATGTTTTTGTGCTGTTAGGAGCAGGTTTACACTTTTTAGCGATCTACTGTTATGTACTTTAAAACGAGTCTATTGACGCTTAGGCCATAACATAAAGTTTGCTGAGTTAAATTCCGCATTTTAAAAGGAAGGTTCAAGACAATACATCAAATCCAGTCTTGAATGATGAGAATTAAGGTCTTGTATGTCGTCAAACTCTACAGCCGCCACCGCTGAAGCGGCAGGCAACTCGAAAGTACGGGTATTATTTGCCAGTCTTGTTGGTACCACGATTGAGTTTTTTGACTTTTATATCTACGCCACAGCCGCAGTTCTGGTTTTCCCCCATCTCTTTTTCCCTGAAAGTAGCGACGGTGCGGCAGTATTACAATCACTCGCAACTTTCGCACTTGCCTTTATTGCACGTCCGATTGGTGCTGCGATTTTCGGACATTTAGGTGACCGTATTGGCCGTAAAGCCACCTTAGTTGCTGCATTGCTTACCATGGGTATTTCTACCGTCTGTATCGGGTTACTTCCAACCTATGTACAAATTGGTATTGCTGCGCCGCTACTGCTCGCCTTATGTCGTTTAGGACAAGGTTTAGGTTTAGGTGGTGAATGGAGTGGTGCGGTTCTACTCGCCACTGAAAATGCCCCTGAAGGAAAACGTGCTTGGTATGGAATGTTCCCCCAATTGGGCGCACCAATAGGTTTTATTCTCGCAACAGGCTCATTCCTATTGCTCAACGCCTTTATGTCTGAACAAGCATTTATGGCATGGGGATGGCGTATTCCATTTATTGCAAGTGCTGTGCTGGTGTTGGTTGGCCTGTATATTCGTTTAAAACTACATGAAACGCCTGCATTCCAAAAAGTATTGGATAAGCAAAAAGAAGTAAATGTACCTTTTAAAGAAGTGATGACTAAACATTTCCCGATGTTGGTACTCGGTACAGTGGCTGCAATTTGTACATTTGTAGTGTTCTATCTTACTACCGTATTTGCACTCAACTGGGGAACCACAAAACTGGGTTATGCACGTGGTGAGTTTCTTCAGTTACAACTAGTCGCAACATTATGTTTTGCTGCATTTATCCCGATTGCAGCTATTCTTGCTGAGAAATTTGGTCGTAGAAAAACCTCCATCGCAGTCTGCATACTTTCTGCTTTATTTGGATTGTGTTTCGCCCCCTTACTCGATTCAGGCAATCCAATACTAGTATTCTTATTCTTATGTATTGGTCTATCTATCATGGGGCTCACCTACGGTCCAATCGGTACGATTTTATCTGAGCTTTTCCCGACTTCAGTTCGCTATACAGGTTCAGCATTGACCTTTAACTTAGCTGGAATTTTTGGTGCTTCATTTGCACCATATATTGCAACTAAACTGGCTGAAAGTTATGGGCTAGGTGCTGTTGGTTTATATCTCAGCTTAGCTTCAATTTTATCTCTAATCGCATTTTTATTGATGCGTGAGACCAAAAATGAAGATGTGAATAACCAAGTTTAATCACCGAAGTACACCTCCCTTACCCAAGGGAGGTTGTGAAAATACACCTCAAAACCCAGTGAATTAACACCCATTCATCACCTGATGCACCAATAGATAAAATTGATTTTATCGCAACATTCTACATAATATTTTTTATGCTAAAATGGCCGCCTCCCATTTTCTAGATGATTGCACTTATGTACGCAGTGATTATCGTTGCCGTATTTTTAGTCAGTTTTTTATATACTTATTATCGTGGCAAAGAGAGATTAAAAGCATCTCGACAATTATTCGACCATTCGACATTTTTAGCGCCCATCAATATGTTTATGACTGGTTTCTCTAAGTTACCAAATCAACCATTTTTTGATGTAGCGCAATTTCCTGAACTCAAACCATTACAAGATAATTGGCAAGTCATTCGGGAAGAAGCGATTCAACTTCAAAATCAAATCAAAGCATCTGAAAAAAATAATGATGCAGGTTTTAACACCTTCTTTAAACGTGGCTGGAAGCGTTTCTATTTAAAATGGTATCGAGATAGCCATCCATCCGCTCAGCAACTCTGCCCAAAAACAGTGGCATTACTGGAAGGCATCCCATCAGTTAAAGCCGCAATGTTTACCGAACTTCCATCTGGAAGCTATTTGGGGAAACATCGTGATCCGTACGCAGGTTCAGTTCGTTATCACTTGGGTTTAGTGACGCCCAATAGCGATGATTGCTTTATCGAAGTCGATCAGGAGCGCTATAGTTGGAGAGATGGCGAAGCCACTGTATTTGATGAAACCTATGTACATTGGGCACATAATAAAACCGATCAAACTCGGATCATCTTGTTCTGTGATATTGAACGTCCGATGAAATGGCGCTGGGCACAAAAATTTAATCACTGGTTTGGTCGTAATGTTATGTCAGCAGCTAGCTCACCCAACGATGATCAAGATAAAACCGGTTTTATTAACCGTATTTTCAAATATGGTTATGCTGTACACCACTATGGTCGTGGCTTAAAACAGCGTAATCGCCCGCTATACTATGCTTTGAAATGGTTAATGTTTGCGATCATTATTGGTTTGATCTTACTGCCAAGTTTTTTATGAGATAAGCACGCAATAAAAAAGAGATGCATCAGCATCTCTTTTTTATTGGAACAATAAAATCAATTTGTTTTTACAGTTTGAGCACTTGCTGTCTGTGGTGCTTGCGCACTCGCAGTTTGGGTTGCTGCATTTGCTGCTTGTACTGCAGCTTCACCAATTAAAGCAATTTTGGCTTTTTCTTGGCTCTTTTCAGAGAGCGCAGGATTTGATGCCACAATGCGATTGATATTGGCAGAATTTGCTGGCGCAATCGCAGCTGTTTGCAACACAATCGGACGATTACCTGTATCACCTAAAGTATAGCGAATACCTGTTCGTGGACTGATGACCGTGGTGACATCACGCTTAACCTGTGCTTGAGCAGAAGTCTCTCCTTTTGCTGCAGCCACTTTATCTACAGTTGTAGTTTGTGGAGCATCTGCTGCAAGTGCGAAACCCGATGCCGAAGCACTTGCCAAAATTAAAAGTTGTAATGCTTTTTTCATTGTCTTCCCGCTTTTAATATCAATTCAACGAAGAACTGTAAGTCTGATAATAAAACTACAAAGCTTGATTCGACTCAAGTAGTTTATCGTAAAAAAAGCAGAGTCTATGCTCTGCTTTTTTTAATAGCTAAACAAAACCTAAACTTAGATTTTGCCGTGACACTGCTTATATTTTAAACCAGAACCACAAGGACAAGGCGCATTACGACTTTCTGGAACTGGGAAATCTGCATGTGTTAGAACAGGCTCTTCAGACATCGTCACCTCACCCGTCAAACCATCAACATCATCATGTTCAAACGAAAGGCGCATCGATTCCGCTTGGCGTTGTTGCTGTGCTTCTAATTCTGCAAGCTCTTCAGCTGTCGGAACATGTACACGAGATAGATCGGTAACCACATCAGATTTGATCACACCCAACATATTCACGAATAAATTGAATGCTTCTTTTTTATATTCTTGCTCAGGGTTTTTCTGTGCATAACCACGTAAATGAATACCTTGACGCAAGTAATCCATCGCAGCTAAGTGCTCTTTCCAATGACGATCAAGTGAGTTCAACATAAAGTGACGCTCAAGCATGACCGCAGACTCTGCACCCATTTGCTCACGACGTTGAATATAACGTTTCACCACTTCATCAGAAATACGTGCAATCAAACCTTCTTCATCTAAACGACGATCTTGGTCTAACCACTCTTGCACTGGCAATTCAACACCTAGATCCGTACGTAAAGCAGTTTCTAAGCCTTCAATATCCCATTGATCATGTACAGATTCTGGTGGAATAAAGTTTGCAATCACGCCTTTAATCACATCACGATGCATCTCTTCAATATAATCTTGTAGGGAGCTTTCAGTGAGGACTTCATCACGCTGAGCATAAATAATCTTACGTTGCTCATTATTGACATCGTCATACTTCAATAAGTTCTTACGAATATCAAAGTTACGTGCTTCAACTTTACGTTGTGCATTTTCGATAGAACGGCTGACCATTTTGTGTTCAATGGCTTCATTTTCTTGTAAGCCCATCGCACGCATCATAGCAACCACACGATCACCCGCGAAGATACGCATCAAGTCATCTTCAAGCGATAAATAGAAGCGAGAAACACCAGGGTCACCTTGACGACCAGCACGACCACGCAACTGGTTATCGATACGACGAGATTCATGACGCTCAGAACCAATGATATGCAAACCACCAGAACTTAAAACGTCCTCATGGTCTTTTTCCCATTGTGCTTGTAAACGCGCTTCATCTTCTGGGGTTGGATTTTCGATTTTTGCCAGTTTGGCTTTCCAGTTACCACCCAGCAAGATATCAGTACCACGACCTGCCATGTTGGTGGCAATCGTGACTGCATTTGGACTACCTGCTTGTGCAATGATATCGGCTTCACGCTCATGTTGTTTTGCATTCAAAACTTCATGATGAATACCCGCTTGTAATAACTTAGAAGATAAAATTTCACTGGCTTCGATGGTTGCTGTACCGATCAGAATTGGGGCAACACCCTGCTGGCGAATATTGGCAATTTCTTCAATAATCGCACTATATTTACCATTACGATTTAAATAAATTAAGTCATTATGATCTTTACGCACCATTGGACGATGCGTTGGAATAATGATCACATCCAAACCATAAATTTCTTTCATTTCCGCTGCTTCTGTATCAGCAGTACCCGTCATACCGGATAGTTTTTTATACAGACGGAAATAGTTCTGGAATGTTGTCGTCGCTAAGGTTTGATTCTCAGGTTGAATTTCCATACCTTCTTTGGCTTCAACCGCTTGATGCAGACCTTCTGACCAACGGCGACCAGGCATGGTACGACCTGTACTTTCATCCACAATAATGACTTCTTCTTTCTGCGTTTGTGGATTAACCCCAATGATATAATGCACGTTCTTTTGATAGAGGTAATGTGCACGAATCGCAGCAGAAACATGATGTACCAAATTCAAATTGGTTGCTGAATATAAGCTCTCACCTTCAGCCAACAAGCCCATGCGGATCAGTTCATCTTCAACTGTTTCATAACCAATTTCGGTCATTTCAACTGAGCGTTGTTTTTCATCTACCCAAAAGTGCCCACCATCAGCCACTTTCTCTTCTTTCTGTGGACGTAACGTTGGTGGAATACTGTTTATTAACTGATAAAGATGCGATGAATCTTCACTTTGCCCAGAAATAATCAGCGGTGTACGTGCTTCATCAATCAAAATTGAGTCGACTTCATCGATAATCGCATAACTTAAACCACGTTGTTTTTTCTCTTGTAAAGAAAACACCATGTTGTCACGCAAATAATCAAAACCAAATTCGTTGTTGGTTCCGTAAGTAATATCGGCAATATAAGCTTGCGCTTTTTCATCAGGCATTTGCATGGAGTAAATCACGCCAATGCTTAACCCTAAAAACTCAAATAATGGACGGTTGAGTTCAGCATCACGTTGTGCCAAGTAATCATTCACAGTGATCACATGCACGCCATCGCCACTCAATGTATTGAGATAACATGCTAAGGTACCCATTAGGGTTTTACCCTCACCTGTACGCATCTCAGCGATTTTACCTTCATGTAAGGTAATACCACCGATGAGCTGTACATCATAATGACGCATGCCCATGACACGCTTTGCAGCTTCACGACAAACCGCAAATGCTTCAGGCAACAATTGGTCTAAACTTTCACCGTTTTTATAACGTTGTTTGAATTCTTGAGTTTTTGCAGATAGGTCTGCATCGTTAAGAACAGATACCGTCGGTTCAAGCGCGTTAATTCGTTCGACGATTTTACGCATACGTTTGAGCTCACGCTCATTTTTAGTACCGAAGATACCTCCGATCAGACTTGCCAACATGAAGAACTCTCTAATCCTGTTTGTTTAAATTTAAATAGGTGATTTTTTCTTAGCTGTTATTATGGAGTCAGAAATAAGAACTACAAGGGCTTTACATTCAAACAGGTAAAAAAATCTGCCCAACGATTCTGACATCACACAACTAAAGAGCGTTAATGTAGCAAATTTGCATTTAAGTTACACCGATTTAAATGTGAATTCCTGATCAATTTTTTAACAACATCACTCACCAATATCTAAAAACATCATAAACATATGAAAAAACAATAATTTTATTTATAAAACCGATACTGCATATTAAATAAACACTGAGCACTTAAAGTATGGATGGAGAATTGATATGACACTACGTTTAGGCGATATTGCCCCAAATTTCCAGCAACAATCAAGCGATGGAACAATTGATTTTTATGCGTTTTTAGCTGACAGTTGGGGTATTTTATTTTCACACCCAGCGGATTTTACGCCCGTTTGCACCACTGAACTTGGCTATACTGCCAAACTTAAAGATGAATTTGCAAAACGTGGAGTCAAAGCGATTGCACTTTCTGTGGATGATGTTGAATCTCATCAAAGCTGGATTCAAGACATTAATGAAACCCAAAATACAACAGTGAACTTCCCGATTATTGCAGATAAAGATCGTAAAGTTTCTGAGCTGTATGGGTTTATTCACCCCAATGCCAGTGAAACACTGACGGTACGCTCATTGATCATTATTGACCCAAATAAAAAAGTGCGTTTGATTATTACCTATCCTGCCTCTACAGGTCGGAACTTCAATGAGGTATTACGTGTGGTCGACTCATTACAGTTGACGGACAAACATAAAGTTGCAACACCAGCAAATTGGCAACAAGGTGAGGATGTGGTCATTATTCCATCGCTTAAAGATGAAGAGGAAATAAAACAACGTTTTCCTCAAGGCTATAAAGCGGTAAAGCCATATTTAAGATTAACACCCCAGCCTGAGTGAGGATAAAACGAGCAACGCTCGTTCCTGAGAAGCGGCTAAAGCTTCGCAAGAAGTTGAACAGCTATGTGTGAGTTAAAAGATAAGTAATACATGCTTTAATCGAAGTGCAAAACAAACGAAGTGCGGAGTCTTATAAGACTCATGCTCTGAGATTACGTAAAAAGTTACAATATCTAGCTCAACATACACTAAGTATTCAGCTAATTTGTGCGCATTATCCAGCCGAAGTTAATCCTTATCAGCAAGATGAAAAAAGCACTTATTACCGTTATTCTAATTTCTAGCTTAAACTTGGGTGGTTGTATGAAACACCCAAGTTTAAATGATGACCAACGCCCTCAAAACTGGGGGACACTCATTTCCAATACTCATAATTTTTATCAAATTAGCCCAGATATATTTCGTAGCGATCAACCAGATACTGATTTAATCGCCAGTTTGAAACAGCATCAGATTGGAACGGTGATCAACCTCAGAGCAAAAAATAAAGATGCCACTGTTCTCAATGATCAAGCCTTTAATCTTGTGCACATTCCAATTTATACATGGGCGATCAATCGTAATGACCTTTTACAGGCCATGCGTGCCATTCAAACAGCAAAACAACACAATCAAAAAGTCTTGGTACATTGCTATCATGGCTCTGATCGTACAGGCGCTACGATCGCAATGTATCGTATTATCTTCGAAAACTGGTCAATTGATGATGCAAAACAAGAAATGAAGCAAGGTGGCTACGGCTATCATGTCATTTGGAAGAATATTGATCAGTTGCTTAGCCCTGAAAATGTAAAATGGATTCAACAGCAACTGTAGAATCCATTTGAAAGAGACTAAGGGTGTTTCACTTAACGTTGATCAAGTGGCACCCAATCAATCACCCAAGCTGATTTCATATTTAAACTTTCATCTGCCGCAATTTTCTTACGCGCGGCATCGGCAGTTTCTCGATCCTTTGAAGGACCAACCATGATACGAATCCCTTTAGAGGTTGGGCTGGTTGTGACTTTGTAGCCCTTCGCACGTAATTTAGATACCACTGCATCAGCGTTGGCTTGGTTTGCAGCCAATGCCACCTGTACCATCCAGTTCTTATCGCCATTTTCCAAAAGCTCACGTGCCTTTTCAGCATCCGCTTTCTTCTTCGCGGCTTCTTCAGCTTTACGTTTTTCTTCAGCAGCTTTTTTCTCTGCTTCGGCTTTAAGTTTATCTTCGGCGGCTTTCTTCTCTGCTTCAGCTTTACGTTTTTCTTCAGCAGCTTTCTTCTCTGCTTCAGCTTTACGTTTTTCTTCAGCAGCTTTTTTCTCTGCTTCGGCTTTACGTTTTTCTTCAGTTAACTTATTGTCTGCTTCAATTTTACGTTTATCTTCAGCGGCTTTTTTCTCTGCTTCAGCTTTACGTTTTTCTTCCAACTTACGCTTTTCTTCTGCAAGTCGTTGTGCTTTGACTTTGTCATCCTCAATCAACTCTGGTGGAATATTATCCGAGCTTTCTTGTGCAGCATTTCGACGGGCATTAATTGCAGCATATTCCTCTGCGGCTTTACGTGCAGCAGCAGCTTCTGCTTCTTGTTGCATCTTTAAAAAATCAGCGGCAAGCGCTTCTTGTTCAGCAACAGCTTTCTCACGTGCATGACGCTGTTCTTCCAGCAACCGTTTTTCTGTTTCGATATCAACAGCCATTGGTTGCAATGACACCATTTCACTATCTTGAGCAGGCTGTGCAAGTTTTGGTTTAGACTCAGTTTGAGCACTGGGGTGTTCAATCTGAGCTTGTGTCTTGTCTTGTTCTATTTCTTCATTACCTTTAAGAAGTAATGCTGCCAATAAAACACCACCTCCAAGTAAAACAACGCCGCCCATCCAGCGTTGTTTGTTATTCATTGACATTGTTCTAAATACTCCCAGACCGCTTCTAAGGTATGAAACGAACCACAGACTAAAATCAGCTGATTGTTATTACATTTGTTCAGCGCAGTTTCAAAAGCTTGTTGGATACTGCCAAACTCATGTACCTGTTGACCGTGCAATGCATCATGTAACTGTTGCACTGGCGCGGCTCTAGGCACATCTAAATTAGCAATAAACCAATTTTTTACTGTTGTTTTTAGTAAATCAGTGACCGATGCAATGTCTTTATCTGCCAACATTGAAAATACTGCAACAACTTCTGTGTACTGTTTATTGTATTTTAGGAATTTTCGCAACTGCTTCAATAAAAATTCAACACCATGCGGATTGTGACCTGCATCGAAAACCACCGTTTTACCTTGAATCTGACGTATTTCAAAACGTCCCTGCAAAGCTGCTTGTTGGATTCCTTGTGCTATTGCTGTTTGGGATATTTCGATACCACTCAGGAGCACAGCAGCGACAGCCGTAGAAATATTATCAAGCGCTAACTGCCCGACTGGGAGCTGCAATGTCGTTCCTGATGATGCAAATGACCATGTTTGACCATCATCATTGAGCTGATAAAAATAATCTCGATTTAAAACAGACAAGTGAGCTTGAGTCTCAGTCACCTTATCTTGAACTGCTTGAGGTAGTTGTTGTTGTCCTGCAAAAATAACGGGGATATTTGGGCGAATAATGCCTGCTTTCTCAAACGCAATTTTTTCGATGCTATCACCAAGCCAGTCAGTATGATCTAAGCCAATATTGGTGATAACAGCAATGTCTGGATCGATGACATTGACCACATCAAGCCGCCCGCCCAAACCCACTTCGAGTACCCAAACATGACAGTGTTGCTGTTTAAAAATAACGAAAGCAGCCAAAGTGGTTGCTTCAAAGAAAGAGAGTGATAAACCACATTCACGGCGAGCTTGATCGACCAAAACAAAAGCATCAATCAAAGTTTGATCATCGACTTCCACACCAGCCAACTTCACACGCTCGTTGAAACGATAAATATGCGGTGACTGATAGAGACCAACTTTATAGCCTTGTGCATTTAAAATAGCGGCTAACGTGGTTGTGGTTGAACCTTTACCATTGGTACCCGCGACTGTAAATACTTTCGCATCTGGCTGCATCACACCTAACTTTTCAGCGACAGGGATGACGCGTTCTAGGCCTAAATCAATGCCTGTAACATGAACATGGCTCCAATAATCGAGCCATGTTGTTAATGTATCTTTTGAATGTGGGTCGTGCGGTTTCAAGGTAAATTCATCAGCTTTGCAACAAGTCGATATACAGTATCACGTAACGCATGACGGTGAACAATCTGATCGATTACCCCATGATCAAGCAAATATTCTGCTCGTTGGAAAGGTTCTTCCAGTTTTTCACGCACCGTTTGCTCAATCACACGTTTACCTGCGAAACCAATCATGGCCTTAGGCTCAGCAATATGTACATCACCCAGCATGGCCAATGATGCCGTTACGCCACCGTAAACCGGATGCGTCAATACCACTACATAAGGTACACGTGCTTCTTTCATTTTTTGAATCACAGCCGAGGTACGTGCCATTTGCATGAGGGACAACATCCCTTCTTGCATACGTGCACCACCCGAAGCAGCAAAACAAATCAAAGGTTGATGCAGTTCAATCGCGCGTTCAGCCGCTTGTACAAAGCGATCACCCACAACTGTACCCATTGAACCACCCATGAAATCAAATTCAAAAGCACAAGCAATTAAATCTAAACCTTTCAGAGAACCTTGCATGACCACGAGTGCTTCTGTTTCACCCGTTTTATCTTGTGCTTCACGCATACGATCTGGATAAGACTTTGTATCCACAAACTTCAATGGATCTTTGGCACTAAACTCTTGACCTAACTCAGTGTTGACTTGATCAAAAAACCAATTCAAACGATCACGCGCACGCATGCGTAAGTGTTCATCGCATTGTGGGCAAACATAAGCATTGAATGACATCGCAGTACGAGTAACCAGTGCATGACACTCAGGACACTCAATCGTTGGCTCAGTAAACGTCGCTTTGAATATCTGTTGTTGATCCGCGACCTGAATCCCAGGAACTTCACGCTCCGTCCAAGGGGTTGCAGGATGCAATACTTTCCCTGTTATGATTTCTACGTCTTGACTCATACTAACTCATCGAGCGCAGCTCGAAGCTCCTTCACTTTATTCACCGTCTGTTGCACAGCTTCATCGGCTGGCAATGTTGCAAAAGATTTAACGAAAGCACTGCCTACAATCACAGCGTCGGCAACTTGTCCCATGGCTTTTGCAGACGCTGCATCACTAATCCCAAAACCAACACCGACTGGCACATTAGTTTTAGATTTAATTTTTGCAATCCGCGCTGCTGCTTCTGAGGTATCTAATGTCGCTGCACCAGTCACACCTTTGAGTGACACATAGTAAACAAAGCCACTGGCTTGATTGACCACATGTTGAATACGCTGATCGGTCGAAGTTGGTGCAAGCAAGAAGATTTGATCCATCTCATTTTGTTTTAAGATGTCTCCCAACTGCTGTGATTCTTCTGGTGGCAAATCCACGAGAAGAACACCATCAACACCACAGTCTTTCGCATAAGCCGCAAACTTTTCATAACCAATCACTTCAACAGGGTTTAGATAACCCATTAAAACAACAGGTGTCGTTTGGTCTTGTTGACGAAATTCTTTGACCATATTCAACGCATCTAAGGTATTGGTTCCACCAGCCAAAGCACGCTCAGCGGCTAAGGCAATCACTGGACCATCTGCCATTGGATCTGAAAATGGTAGACCCAATTCAATAACATCAACGCCCGCTTCAACCATTTGGTGAAGTAATGGAACGGTTACCTGTGGATGCGGATCACCTGCCATCACATAAGAAACAAGCGCTTTACGTTGCTGAGATTTAAGCTGTTCAAAACGAGTGGCAAGACGTGACATAGGATTATGCTTTCCTTGATTTATGTTGAGGAGTTGTTTGTAGTCGTACAAAAAACACTGCATTGTAACGCTATTTTTTGTACATTGAACAGCGTTTGAGATGATTGCAGTGTTGATTATTGCCACCAACAACAGCCCTGATACATTTATCTATATTTTGGATTTTTTCTCAATGATCAAAGCTTCCTAATTTTAGTCCAATCCCACTACATTTTAGAAATTGGCCAAGCTCCTTTATACTATGCGCAATTTTTGAATGTTCTTTTGATTTTATGTCTTCCCACTCTCAGGAAAAAGTGCACAGTAATGCGCTTGCGTTGCTACCTCTATTGGTATTTTTGATCATCTTTCTAGGGAGTGGTATTTATCATTCAATGATTGGGACAGAATTTGCCTTTTATCAAATAAAAGCCCCTGTCGCTGCTGTTCCAGCAGTGATTCTTGCACTACTCCTCTACAAACAAAAACTCAATACTGCTATTGAAGATTTCCTACAGGGCGCAAGTCATCCTAACTTGATTTTGATGTTTATGGTGTTTATGTTGGCGGGCGCATTTGCCAGCGTTTCCAATACCATTGGCAGTGTCGATGCTACGGTTCAACTAGGGCTTTCATTGATTTCAGCAGAGTATGTTTTACCCATGCTGTTTATCATCTCCGCGTTTATTGCAACAGCAATGGGAACGTCAATGGGTACCATTGCAGCCTGTGCCCCGATTGCATTTGGCTTTTCTCAAGCAACCGATATTGCTCCTATTTATGCCATTGGTGCCGTGGTAGGTGGTGCAATGTTTGGTGATAACTTATCGATGATTTCAGACACGACTATTGCCGCGACACGCAGCCAAAATGTTGAATTAAGAGATAAATTCAGAGTCAACATCTGGATTGCTTTGCCTGCTGCATTGATCAGCTTGATTGTTTATGTTTCATTAAGCCAGCATGCCGAGGAGATTCAATCAAAGCCGTATGATTTATGGCTAATTCTGCCCTATCTAGCCATTTTCTTCCTCGCATTTAGTCGCTTACATGTACTTGCTGTTTTAATGATTGGTGTGGTTTTATCTGGGGTTATGGGGCTTATTGAAAAGCCAGAATTCAACCTGCTGCAATTGAATAATTCAATTTATAACGGTTTTGTGGGCATGTTTGAGGTGGCATTACTTTCCATGCTCCTTGGCGGACTGTCAGCTTTGATGCAAAAAGAAGGCGGTTTACAATGGTTAATCCAACGGATCTACGCGATTACTCGCTTATTTAAATTTGGAAGACAACGTGCAGGTGAATTAGGCATTAGTTTCCTTGTGGTCTTCTCAAATTTATTCGTTGCCAACAATACTGTTGCGATTATTTTATCGGGAGATATGGCACGTGAGGTCGCCAAAGAATACGGGGTTGATCCGAAACGTAGTGCCGCTTTACTTGATATTTTTTCTTGTGTAACCCAAGGGATTATCCCCTATGGCGCACAATTACTTCTTGCCTGCTCGATAGCCAAACTTTCGCCTATAGAATTGATTGGACATATCTACTATTGCTGGATTTTAGCTATCTTTGCGATACTGGCAATTGTATTTAATTATCCACGCTTAAGAACATCTTAAAAATTCATATGAGTCTCTTTAGTTTTGTTCTGAAAACTAAAGAGACTTTAAAAATTGCTTTGGTGTAAAACCTGTCCAACGCTTAAACGCACGCCCAAATGCGCTTTGATCCGCATAATTTAAACGTTCTGCAATCTCAGAAAATGACTTGCCTTGCTGCAAATAAAGCTTACTTTGCTCCAACCGATATTGATCTAAAATTTCCTGAAAATTCAATTGATAGGCTTTAAGCTGGCGCTGTAAAGTTCGTTCAGAACAATGCAACCGCTTGGCGACATAACGTTGCAAAACTTCTTCTTGCTGCAATAAACCTTGCTCAATATAACTTTGAATTTTCTGTTTAAATTGTTGTTGCTGTATTTCAACGGAACTGATGCTATTCAAGGATTGCTGTGCTTGACTCGATAAAACCTGATTGAGCTGTTGATCTGCTGCAATACTCTTGGCTTTTAAAATCTGATGAGGAAAGCGAATAGCGTATTGTCCAGCATGAACTTGTATTGAACATCCATAAAACTTTTCAAAATGATATAACGCAGTATGCGGCGCATAACCAAATTGAATCATTTGTGGTGGAATGAGCGTATCTTGTGCAATTGATTCGGCAATTTTAAAAATCAGCGCCAAGTTCAATTCATACATCTCACGATAATCAGGATACGAGGCATTCCATACAATTTGAATATAATCTGAAAATTGTTGTACATCGAGTTGTTCTAAATTGGTCTGTTTAAAAATCAGAGAATAATAACGCTGTAATAACTGTAACGCTTGCTGTAGATCTAAGCTGGTTGAAGCCAAATACCCCATTAAACCGAGATCTTGTAAATTGGCATGTTCAGCTAAAACAAGCGTAATTGGTCGGGTAAAATAAGGTTGAGCAGCGCGTAACAGTACGACATAACGCTCGACATCAAACTCTTGTTCATCTGGGTTTTCTAAACACGCAGCAAAATCCTGCCAAAGCTCAGGTGCAACAACTCCAGATAAATCAATGTGTTCTTGTTGTAAAACACGATTTAACAATCGTAAGTATCCAATAATTATTTTAACTGACATGCGCCAATCTCATCCTAATCTGTCGCTATTTGTATAAAACTTGGCTGTAACTGTCAAAACATTTCATCGAACTTTCGCCATACTGAGTACATTAAAAGAAAAGGAAGAGCACCGATGAATGCACATGTATCCTATCAGGTTGATCCAATCGTAAGAACGAACTTAGACTTCCACTTAAATGAAGCACCTCGTTTTTGGTTTGGAGGCGATCCGTTCCGTACCCGTATGTTTGACGCCTTGAGCCTCACATTTCCTGATGGTGAGCGCTATTTCATTGAATGTGTCCGCTTATTTCGTGACAAAATCAATGATCCTGAATTGCAGGAACGCGTCACGGACTTCATTCGTCAAGAAGCTCAACATGGGATTGCGCATGACAAAATGAACCAAGTCATGAAACAACAAGGTATGCCTGTTGATCAATTCACCCATCGTTTAAAGAAAATATTTAAATTTGAATTGAAGAATCGTTCTCCACAATACAATATTGCCATGACTGCCGCAGCAGAACATTTAACTGCACTGATGGCGGATACTTTCTATAGCCAAAAAGAAACCTTAGCGGATGCAGATCCTTTTGTTCGTGCCCTGTTTGCTTGGCATGCTATTGAAGAAATGGAACATCGTGATGTGGCATTTGATGTAATGCAACAAGTCGGCGAAGTGCCTGAGTTTACCCGTAAATCTGCATTGGTAATTACGACGGTATTAATGTTTGGATTTACCCTTTACCGTACCGACGTGATGCTAAAATGTGATGGTTTTAGTTTAAGACAACGTTTTGATATGGCGCGTAAAGGCTTACCTTGGTTCTTTGGTCGCAACGGTATTTTGACGGCAAAAAGAGCGCAATATAGCGACTGGTTTAAAAAAGACTTCCATCCAAATCAACACCCAATTATTCGTCAATACGATGTTTGGATTGATACTTTAGCCAAAACCAATGACCCAATTGCAGCGGGTGAAGCTTTTTGGCAAGCAGCAATATAAAATCTCATTAGCGCCTCCCTTTTTTTAAAGGGAGGTTTGGAAAGATTTCTCAATAATCACCACTTTGCATAGTGCTGTTCCAATAAACCATACTGATCACTCAACACCAGCAATTCACCATTTTCTTGCTCAATCGTGCCACTCACTTTGGCTTGCCATTGATTAAACTGACTTCCAATCAAACGTAAATTAATATTTTCAAAACGACACCACCCTGTTTGCACCAACAAGTTTAATCGGGCATCCAAAGAGCGAATTGACCAACACTTTTCATTCTGCTGTTCAAATAAAACATCCGTGAGTGGATATAAGCGACCATCGACCCACAAGGCATTTTCATTGCCAAAGCTTTCATTCACACCCGATGCAAGGTTAAGTCCAATACGACGATCTTGTTCATCACGGAACTGACAAGACAACCAAAACCAAGCCGTTTCAGGGCGTAAAAAACCACAGGTATCATCTAATGATGCAAGGCTTTGTGCATTAAATTTTATCTGTTGCTGTTTTGGACTTATAAAATAACCTTCAACCGCTAAGGTGGTTTGCTTTTGCGTATACGTCCAACCATTGATCCCAGTTGGACTACATAAACTCAGTGCATCAGTTCCCGCACAAAAGATACGCGCTTTAAGCTGAACTTCACCATGTCTGGTGATTTGGATATAACGCACACCATTGGTGTGTTTCATGTTAAAACAATAACCTGATTTTTTAAAATAGCTTTGACTAAATAGCGGTTGTTCATCCAGCTTGGTTTGATAGCCAAAAGGTTGAATTGCATTGCATTCAATCACTTGTTCAGCTTGATGATCATAGATATAAAAGAAAGCATGTCCAGCCCACGATAAATCAACGATTGCGACGCCGATACTGTAGTGCTCATGCTGTATACCGCAAAACTTGAATTTCTTATATTTTAACTGTTTACGCCAGCCTTTAAGTATCTGACCATACGGCGTTTTATAGATATAGTCATCGAGGTTAATTCCAGAGGGTACCTGATCAAAACGCCCATAACGTGGCTGACCATTGGCTTGTATCAAATCCATGATTTTTGATTCCGTGACCGCATGAGAGCATCCTGTCTATCATAGCCGCTAATTCATAATATTTACTCAAAACCGTTCACAATTTTTGAGCACATTTCAACTTCACTCGATCTTTATTTCATTCACATTAAAGTTCAATATTTCATCAAACATTCATACTGAGGTTTTATCTTTAAAAACAATCTTATACCACTTGATCAAAAAATCATGAAGACGCGAACTATTTTTAAAGTAAATGCACTGTGTGTAATGCTGTTGGCGCTAACCGCCTGTAATGATAATGATGATAATCAAGCACCTAAAACCGAACGAAAAAATCAAAGTATCAATGTTCTTGCCTTTAATGACTTTCATGGCAATTTAGAACCACCTAAACGCTTTATTGAAGCAGATGATCCACATGACCATAGTAAAACGGTACAAATACCTGTTGGTGGTGTCAGCTACTTTGCCGATGCAATCAAAAAATTACGGGCACAATATCCCAATAATGCTGTGGTCTCGGCTGGTGACTTAATTAGTGCTTCCCCATTAATCTCATCGTTATTCTTAGATGAACCGACCATTGAAGTAATGAATGATATTCAAATCGATTTTAATGCGGTGGGAAATCATGAGTTTGATCGTGGAACCGATGAACTTCGTCGTTTACAAAATGGTGGCTGTCAGCAATACACCAGTACTAAGCCATGTCAAATCAATCCAAACTTCACTGGGGCAAAGTTTAACTTCCTCGCTGCCAATGTTTCCATGAAAGCCGATCCAAACAAGACGCTTTTTCCTGCCTATAAAGTCAAAACTTATGGTGGCATCCCTGTTGCGTTTGTTGGGCTTACTTTAGAGGCAACTCCGAGCATCGTTTCTGCTGCTGGCATTACCGATGTCAACTTTCATGATGAAGCAGATACCGTCAATGCATTGATTCCTGAGTTAAAGAAACAAGGGATTGAAGCGATTGTGGTGGTGGTGCATGAAGGCGTTGCGCCAAGTACCAAATTCAACAAGAAAACCTGTGATGGGTTGAGTGGCCCATTAATCGATGTATTGGAACGCTTAGATCCTGCGGTTGATGTTGTGGTATCGGGTCATACACATCAATCTTATATCTGTGACTATGCAACCCAAAACCCACAAAAACCGTTCTTACTCACATCTGCTGGACAATATGGTACGGCCATTACCAATATCCAACTCGAACTAGATGGAAAAACAGGTGATGTGATCAAGAAAGACGCGACCCAAGTTCCCGTGCAAAGCGAAAGCTATACCTCTGGGACGACCACGGTCAGCTTAACGGATCTATACCAAAAGTTTAGTAAAACACCAAGTATCGAAGCGATATTAGATAAATACCGTCCAGCCGTTGCGACAATTTCCGGGCGTGTAGTTGGATCAGCAAGCACTGTTATTGATCGTAATCGTACTGAAAGTGGCGAAACCGCGCTGGGTAATTTGATTGCGGATGCTCAACAAGCGGCAGCACTTGTAGCCAGCAATCAAGGTTCGGATTTTACATTGATGAATGCGGGTGGTGTACGCGCAGACTTATTGATTAATAGTAGTAATCAAATTACCTTCGGTGATGTATTCAGCGTACAACCGTTTGGTAATTCGTTAGTCACCCTGAGTCTCACAGGCAAACAAATTCGTGAGCTATTAGAACAACAATGGTCTGGTGCCAATGCGGCAACCACTCGGATATTACAGCCGTCAAAAGAATTCAGTTATTCGTATAAACAAGATGCCACAGTATCTCCTCGCGCCAGCAATATCATGATTGCAGGACAAGCTTTGGTCGATACTCAAGTCTATCGCGTTACTGTGAATAGTTTTATTGCCGATGGTGGTGATAACTTCACTGTTTTAAAACAAGGGAAGAACCCAATCGGTGGCGGACAAGATATTGATGTTTTAGAGAAATACGTGACTCAAAACTCACCGCTTAATGCACCTGCGACAAATCGTATCAAGCTGATTCCATAATAGGTTTTAGACAATAAAAAACAGGGAAGCATTTGCTTCCCTGTTTTTTTATTCCGCTGAGATTTACATCTCAACCATTTCCACACCATCAATACGTGCAACAGTCATCAAGTCTTTATCACCGCGACCTGAAACAGTGGCGATAATGATTTGATCTTTAGACATCGTTGGCGCAAGTTTGGTGACATAGGCCATGGCATGAGAGCTTTCAAGCGCAGGAATAATCCCTTCGATCTTGGTTAAATCACGGAAACCTTGTAACGCTTCTTCATCATTGATCGGCACATATTCAACACGGTGCATATCTTTTAAGAAACTATGTTCTGGTCCTACACCTGGATAATCAAGACCTGCTGAAATACTATGTGTCTCAATGATCTGACCTTGTTCGTCAGACATCAAGTAAGTACGATTACCATGCAATACGCCCACATGACCTGCATTCAATGGTGCCGAATGCTTACCTGTTTCAATACCATAGCCTGCAGCTTCAACACCGTACATTTTCACATCTTGATCATTCAAGAATGGATAGAACAAGCCCATTGCATTTGAACCACCACCAACACAAGCCACCAAGGCATCAGGTAAACGCCCTGCTTGCTCTTGGATTTGACGGCGCGCTTCACGACCAATAATCGACTGGAAATCACGAACTAGCTGCGGATAGGGATGTGGACCCGCCACGGTACCAATCACGTAATAAGTGCTATCCACATTGGTGACCCAATCACGCATCGCTTCGTTCATGGCATCTTTCAATGTTTTTGAACCGCTTTGCACAGGCACAACCTTGGCACCAAGTAAACGCATGCGGTATACATTCATCGCTTGACGTTTAACGTCTTCCGCACCCATGAATACCACACACTCAAGGCCTAAACGCGCTGCAATCGTTGCCGTCGCAACGCCATGCTGACCAGCACCTGTTTCTGCAATGATACGTTTTTTACCTGATAGTTTTGCCAATAAGGCCTGACCAATGGTGTTATTGACCTTATGTGAACCTGTGTGATTTAAGTCTTCACGTTTCAAGTAAATCTGCGCACCGCCGAGCTGCTGTGACCATCGCTCTGCATGATAAAGTGGGCTAGGACGACCAACATAGAACGCAAGATCACGGTCAAATTCTGCCAAAAACTGTGCATCATTTTTCATACGACCATAAAGATTTTCTAAATCTTCAAGTGCAGCCATCAGCGTCTCTGACACAAAACGTCCACCATGAATACCAAAATGCCCTCGAGCATCTGGAAACTGGGTATAGTCAATTGTCTGATTTTTTTGACTAAGATTTTGCTGATCCACGTTGGACTCCTTGCATAAATTTTTCAATGAGTTGTTGGTCTTTTATACCTTTTGCGGACTCTACGCCTCCGCTGACATCCACAGCAAAAGCAGCTGTAGTATCAATAGCTTCACTCACATTTTCAGGGGTTAGTCCGCCTGCCAAAATTAGTGGAATATCAAGTTGTGGAAATTGATTCCAGTCAAAGCTATGCCCTGTTCCACCCTTTAGCTCAGGATGCCATGCATCTAATAAGACTGCACTAGCGCCCGCAGCTTGATAACGCTGAATTTCGGTCACAACATCGATATCTGGTTTTACCTGAATCGCCTTATACCAACGACGCTTGCAGTGTTGAGCAATCTGTTGGCATTGTTCAGGTGTTTCATCACCATGTAGTTGTAATACATCCAAAGGAACTGAATCAAGCACCGTTTGTATTTCTGCGGGGCTTGCATTCACAAACAAGCCCACCAATTGCACATACGGCGGAACGAGCACTGCTAATGATTGAGCTTGTTCAATGCTGACATGACGTGGACTCGGTGGGAAAAATACCAAACCGATCGCATCCGCACCAGCTTGCACAACAGCGTGAATATCTTGTGTTCGGGTAATTCCACAAATCTTGGCGCGAGTTCGCAGTTGGATTTGGCGCATGTCATGTCCAATTTTAAATGAATACTTTTAAACCATCGTATTGTAATGCAATTTGACCATCATAGGGCAAAGTTCATTCCGAAATGCGATTGTTTAAAAAACGTTAACACTTTATACTTTGATAAATTTTGCAACAAGTCTAAAGCAATTTCTTTTGCTTATAGGGAAGTTGGTGTAAGTCCAACACTGCCCTCGCAACGGTAACACCGTATTATTAATCTTAGCTCTACGCCAAATCACTGCATCTGAATGATGTGGGAAGATGATTAATAGCATCATCATTGTGATGATATAGTGAAGTCCGGAGACCTGCTTGTTGTTATCTTCTACGCAAACATTCACGAAGGGTGAATGTATGGAGCAACATCATGTCTACTACTTTTCAACCGACTCGTTTAGTTGGTGCTATCGCTATTGCGATGGGGTTTTCCTCTCCTGCTTTTGCTCAAGAACAAACAACTGATAAAATAGCTTCACTTGATACCATTGTTGTAACAGCATCTCGTACTGAACAGAAAATCAGTGAAGTACCTGCTCGAATTAACATTATCGAACCAAAAATCCTTGAGCAATCTCCAATTGCATCTTTACCACAACTATTACAAACAGACGCTTCGATCAATATGGTCCAAAGCGGTGGTTATGGGCAAACAGCATCAATTTTTCTACGTGGCGGCAAGTCAGAACAAACTCTTGTTCTAAGAGATGGTGTCCGTCTAAATTCAGCAACTTCAGGTGCAGCCTCTTTACCATTTATTGATACAACAGATATTAAACAAATTGAGGTTCTAAAAGGCCCAGCTTCTGTTTTATATGGTACAGATGCAATTTCTGGTGTAGTACAACTGATTTCAAAAACACCTGAAAAAACGGCTGCTTTTGTGACAGGTGAAATCGGTGAAGACAAAACTTACAAATCAGTAGTCGGAGCAGACCTATCCGAAAATGGTTTCTATGCACAAATTCGTGGTCAACGACTAGAAACAGATGGTACACCTGTAAAAGAAGTAAAAAATGCACCTAATGCCTCATTTGATCAAAAAGGTTACAGTGCAAAAGTTGGGCTAGATAAAGAACAATATGCTATGTCAGTTGATTATAGCGAGAACAAAGGTTATAGCGATTACGATAGCTACGGCAACCTGATTTCACAAAATTTTAAAAACGAAATCATTAATGTCAAAGGACGTTTCAACGTTCTCGAGAATTTAGCTCTACATGCCCGTTTCTCTCAATTTAAAGATGAAATAGATCAGAATAATTCAACTGATTTCGTACATAGCAAAACGCAAGAATCTGAAATCTTTGGCCAATGGGGCTTTACCCAAAATCAACAGATTTTGGTCGGTATAACACAAAGAAATATTGATGGTGATGTTCTTTCGTATGGCTCACCATATCAAGAAGATATTGATTCAACAGGTTATTATATCCAACACAAATATGACAAAGCTGGATTAAATACCCAAGTTGGTATCCGTGTTGAAGACAATGAAAAATTCGGTACACATACCGTTGCTCAAGGCTCTGTCCGTTATCAAGTTCTTCCATTAACTAGTATCTATGCAAATATTGGTTCTGCCTTTAAAGCACCAACACTGAATGATATGTATGCTTACGGCGGAAATCCCGATCTCAAACCAGAAGAAAGCTTTTCATATGAAATAGGTTTAGATCAAAAACTAGCCTACAATATTTCAACAGGTTTATCTCTCTATACCACTGAAGTCGATAATCTAATTGACTTTGATGGTGTTCTTAATCAAATGAGAAATCTTGATAAAGCTAAAATGGAAGGTAGTGAGCTTTATGTAAAATGGCAAGGTGAAAACCTTTTTACCAATTTAAGCTATAACTATGTACGTGCTAAAAATAAGAAAAATGATGAAGATTTAAGCCGTCGCCCTCGTCAGAATATTGCTTTGACTGCAGGTTGGACAGATGAACAATATACTTTCTCGACCACAATGCTTGCGAATGATGATTACGACAACAGTGCCTTTGACGATGTTCAAATCCCTGGACATTTCCGCGTAGACATGCATGGACAGTACAAATTAAATAAAAATGTCGATATCTTTGCGAACATTCAAAATGTAGGTGATTCAAAATATCGTACAGCATATGGTAGTGGCAGTTATTACATCAATGGCGGTCGCTTAGCTTCAGCAGGTGTCACATTCCGTTATTAATCTTGCGATAACATCATAAACATATTTTCTTAACTCCAGTTTCGAGGTAATGTCTTGACCGCATTGCCTCTTTTTTATTTTAGGAAATCCGATGGGACATCGTTTAAGTAAAATCTATACACGTACAGGTGATTCAGGCACAACAGGTTTAGGCGACGGTTCACGTGTTGCCAAAGATGACTTACGTATCACCGCTTTGGGGGATGTCGATGAACTCAATGCGACGATTGGCGTGCTTCGCGCACAAATTAGCGCGAGTCAAATCAGTGATAAACATCAATGGGACCAAAGCCTGAGCTTGATTCAACATTGGCTCTTTGATTTAGGCGGTGAAGTCTGCATTCCGAATTACCACCTACTTCAACCTGTTTGCATCGAATTTCTAGAAAAAGAAATTGATCGCATGAATGAATCCTTACCGATGCTGAAAGAGTTTATTTTACCGTCAGGTACTTTAGCGTGTAGCTATGCACACCAAGCACGTGCGGTATGTCGTCGTGCAGAACGCGCATTGATGTCAGTGCACGCGCGTGACCAGAATATTCAAGCAACAGCATTACAATTACTCAATCGTCTATCAGATTGGTTATTTGTCGCTTCTCGTGCGTTACAACGTGCTGAAGGTGGCAGTGAAGTGTTGTGGCAGAAAAATATTAATGACAGTATTGATCCAGAATAACCATATTAGGCAGCACATAAATGCGAATCATCGGTCATCGTGGAGCACGTGGTGAAGCACCAGAAAATACCTTAGGTGGGTTTCATTATCTGCATGGTCTTGGCGTTCGTGCTGTCGAATTTGATGTTCGACAACTTCAAGATGAGCAACTGGTTGTAATTCACGATGACAACTTTATTCGTACCACAGGCCTGTCGCAGCATGTCGAAAGCTGCAGCTTAGCTCAGGCTCAACAATTCGATCATCGCCATCTATGGCAAACTTGGGCTGAACCAGAATACACGCCGAGTTTAGTGCAAGTCATGGCATGCTTAACCGACTTCGAGCATATCGAAGTTGAAATCAAAGCGGTGCCTGATGAAGCTGCTGCGGAAAAGCTGATTATCCAGCTACACCAAGACCTTAAAGGATTTGAGCAAACGGCAATTATTACCAGCTTTGATGTCAAAATTTTAGCTGCATTACAACAGTATCAGAGTCATTTTAAACGTGGTTTATTGGTTGAGATTCCCATCGCTGAACATGCAATTGAATTGGCTCAGCAATATGGGTGTCATCAAATAGGTTGGAAAGATCAACTTGCAACAGATGAGATGATTAAACTCACTCACCAAGTAGATCTAAATGTCAGTGTTTGGACAGTCAACGATATAGAACGAGCTAAACATTTACAGCAGTTAGGTATCCATGGCTTAATTACTGATATTCCAAGCACCATGTTGCACCATTTATCCTTATAGAAATGGTGGAATAAATTCCACCATTTTCCTCTATTTTTTCTTTTGTGCCTGAATCAAACGCTGCCCTTTCGCATCTAGCAAATACAAATGAGTTCCATCAAATTGAAAACGCTGAACACGTTGAATGGCATCTAATAGATCAGCCTCTTGTGCCAATGCTTTATTACAACTCAAATGACCGGCTCTCACATCAAAATCAAGTTTACGCTGAGCAAAATCGAAGGTGTAGCCCCCATACATATTGTTGCAACCCGTATGCCCAGAAACACTCTTGCTAATTGAGTTCAGCGAAAAACTCGGGTATTGGTTAAAGAACAACGCACGCTTGTTCTGAATCATGGTAATTTGCCAATCAACATCTTGTATTCCATCTATACTCTTACGAACCTGCAAACTCGGTAATTGGTTACCATGTTTGGGTTGTAAGGTCTTGTTTTGCACTTGAGTTGGTTGACTTTGACAAGCGGCAAGCATCAAAACAGCAGAAAGTATTAAAGTTTTGTGAACATATGCCTTCAAAGCGTAAATGGGATTTTTCACGATAATTTGCTCAGACATTGATTTGTTTCACCTTTTAATAGATAAGCCGATGTGGTAAACGAATTCTGTTACGGTTCTTTCGATACAACTGTAGAATAATACTAGTGCTTATTGATTTGAGCATGTTAATATCAGGACTAAAATAGCAATATATCGTCATGATTGGTCTTGCTATCTCGTTTAGTTTTATTATCTTGTGTGAACAAGATTATTAGGAGCGCTGACGGATATGAATTCCGCCCCACTCAAAAAAGCACCCATTAACTGGACTGCTAGCATTACCTTAATTGGAACTCCAATTCTTGCTGCTATTTTAATCCCTTTATATGCTTATTATTATGATTTTAGTGTAAGTGCTTGGGTCAGTTTGTTTTTCCTTTTGGCTTTAAGTAGCTTAGGAATTACAGCAGGTTACCACCGTCTTTGGGCACACCGTGCTTATGATGCGGCATTACCACTCAAAATCTTACTGATGATTGGCGGTACTTTTGCAGTTCAAAACAGTATCTTGTTTTGGGCTTCAGGTCACCGTACTCATCATCGTCATGTCGATGACATTGATCAAGATCCGTATTCAATTAAACGCGGCTTTTGGTATGCTCATTTAGGCTGGATGATTCGTGATCACTCACCATCTGAACCTGACTATAAAAACGCACCCGATTTATTGAATGATAAACTGGTGATGTTCCAACACAAATACTATGTCCCACTAGTGATTGCTGTCCATGTTGGTGTCTTAGGGGGTATTGGTTGGGCTGTCGGCGACATTTGGGGTGTAGTTTTACTTGGTGGTTTACTACGTTTAATCATTAGCCATCATGTTACTTTCTTCATTAACTCACTATGCCACATGTGGGGCAAACGTCCTTATACCGATGAAAATACTGCACGTGACAATTTTGTCTTGGCTATTTTCACTTGGGGTGAGGGCTATCATAACTATCACCATATTTTCCAATACGATTATCGTAACGGCGTGAAATGGTGGCAGTATGACCCAACAAAATGGTTGATTTGGACCAGTTCTAAACTCGGTTTAGCCAAAAATTTACGTCGTATTCCAAGCTTTAATATCAAAAAAGCTGAGCTTGCAATGCGCTTTAAATATGCTGAGCAGGATTTGGCGATTTACGGTCATGATGTCAACACAGACATTACTCAAATGAAACAACGTATCGCACAAGAATATGATGCATTTACCCTAACTTTAAATGATTGGGCAAAGCTGAAAGAGCAAGAACTTCAAGCGAAAAAGGCGGCGATGGCTGAAAGAATCCATCAAATCGACCACAAGCTTAAAGTTGATTTCCAATTACTTGAACATCGCTTAAGTCATCATCGTGAATGTTTAGAAACATTAATGCGTAACATCAAAAAAACGCCTGTTTCTGAATAACTCAATGCTTTCTAAAATGGTCTCTTTAAGAGGCCATTTTTTATGCCTACGTGCATGTACAAGCTGCCGCCCTTACACTGCTTTAATCGCGACTCAAATCAAAATTTGCTATAGTCTTTGCTCTGCCCTTTCAAGATTTCTATCTTATGCATTTTAATCCACGTTATGCGTCTCTCGACTCCAAGCTTTATCATCAGCAACAGCCCACCCCATTACGTGGTGCGAAAGCAGGGCATTTCAATGCAGTCTTAGCTGACGAATTGCAATGGAGTGAAGAGGATAAAGCCAACTGGGTTGAGATTTGTAGTGGGCAAAAAACTTTTTCTGAATTCACCCCATTGGCCATGGTCTATGCAGGCCATCAGTTTGGACAGTGGGCTGGGCAGCTTGGAGATGGCCGTGGTTTGTTGATCGGGCAAATTTTAAATCAGCAAGGTCAAACCATAGACCTACACCTCAAAGGTGCGGGTGCGACCCCCTACTCTCGTATGGGCGATGGTCGCGCGGTACTACGTTCAGTGATTCGAGAGTATTTAGCGGGTCATGCACTCAATGCATTGGGTATCGCCTCAAGTCATGCGGTTGGTTTTACCACCTCGACCCAAGGGGTTCAACGTGAAACATTAGAGCTAGGTGCCATGTTATTACGCACCTCCGAATGTCATATTCGTCTCGGGCATTTTGAGTGGATCAATCAATACGCACCTGAGCTTTTGCCGGAATTCACACAAAAATGTATCGAATGGCATTATCCAGAATGTTTAAATGCTGAACAACCAATTCTCGCTTTTGCTCAAGCGGTGATTGATCGAACCGCGCTGATGATTGCCCAATGGCAACTCGTTGGTTTTGCACATGGCGTCATGAATACCGATAATCTAAACATTACTGGTTCAACGCTAGATTTTGGGCCTTATGGCTTTTTAGAACGCTTCCGACCAAACTGGATCAACAACCATTCTGACTATCAAGGACGATATACTTATCAAAACCAACCGAGTATTGGACATTGGAATCTTTGGAAATGGTTAAATACACTGATTCCATTGGCAAAGCCTGAAGATAAGGAACAATTCAAACATGATTTGGCGCAATGTTTAGAACAATATGAACCGACATTTTTACAATATTATGGTCAGGGTTTATGTCAAAAAATGGGACTACCCAATTTTCATAAAGACAGTTTAGATTGTAGTTTTGCTTTCCTCGGAATTTTGCAAACAGAGCAACTGGATTACACCCAAAGTTTTATTCGTTTACAGCAACACGACTACAAAGCTTTAAGAGATGATTGTATTCATGTGCAGCAGTTTGATGACTTCCTCACACGTTATCAAAACATTCGTCAGCATCAAGATACTGTTGAATTGGATCAGGCAATGCAACAAGTAAATCCACATTATGTTTTACGCAATCATATGGCGCAAAAAGCCATCGAACTGGCTGAACGTGGTGATTTTAGCGAAGTTGAACGTCTATTTAAACTGCTCAATCAACCTTATCAGAAGCAACCTGATTTAGAAACCGACCAAGATATCGCACCATTGCCAAATGATGTGCCTGAGGTTGTAGTGAGTTGTTCATCTTAATTCCGAACAATTTGGGTTCACTTGCGCCACTATCGTGGCTCAAGTGAGCTATTTATTTTATATAAATGAGGTTTGGATTCATGAAAGCTTGGCTGACGCTATGCGTTGTTATACTTATGATCATCATCGGCGTTGCGATTTATCATTATAAACAATATATCCCAAGCTCGATTTCACCACAGCAAACCCCTGTGCCCCAAGCACTTTCGAATGAAGAGATTCAGCAGCTTAAACAAAGCAAGCCAATTACCGAGATCGAAGTCTTTAAAGAAAAACGTCGTCTTCACCTTAAACACCATGATGAGATCGTACGTGATTACCCAATGCGTTTAGGCTTCGATCCAATTGGACATAAACAATTTGAAGGTGATGGAAAAACGCCTGAAGGTGATTACCGAATTGATTGGCGCAATCCACAAAGTGCTTTTTATAAATCCCTGCATATTTCTTACCCCAATCAAGCTGACCTTGCCTATGCACAACAACATGGTCAATCTGCGGGTGGCGATATTATGATTCACGGTACAGTCCCTAAAGATCGAACATCCATCCCTTCTAGCGCAACTTATATGCCGCAAGGCGATTGGACTTTAGGTTGTATCGCTGTACGCAATATTGATATGGATGAAATCTGGCAATTGGTGGATAACAATACCAAAATCAAAATTCATCCATAATTATTTAAAACTATCCACATTTTCTGTGGATAAACTTGTGGTTACCCACAGGATAAACTTTTATTTACTCATCAGGATATTCAAAACGATAGCCTACGCCATACACAGCTTGAATCCATTCATGACGATTCCCCGTTTCGGCAGCATCAGAGATTTTGCGTCGTAGATTCTTAATGTGACTATCAATCACACGGTCTGCCACATCAAAGCTATCAGGGTTGATATGATCCAACAACTGAGCACGTGAATACACCTGTCCTAAGTGCTCTAAAAACAGTTCCAATAAACGGAATTCTGTCGGGGTCAAAGTTAACGCTTTTTGTTGATACCAAATCCGTTGCTGTGCTTTATCAATACGGAATAAATCATTTTGCTCAGGCTCGGCTTTGCGTTCTAAACGGCGTAAAACCGCTTGCACACGTGCGACCAATTCTTTCGGGCTAAAAGGCTTACAAATATAATCATCCGCACCCATATTTAAGCCCAGTACCCGATCAATTTCTTCAGTACGGGCGGTCACCATAATGATTGGCAAATCTGACTGTTCACGCACTTTACGACAAATGGTCAAACCATCCATCCGCGGCACCATCAAATCCAAAATCATTAAGCTAGGTTTACGTTGCTGAAAGTGGTTATAAGCATCCTGACCATCATGAAACATGCTGACTTCAAAACCAGCTGCCTCTAAATAATCACGAACCAACTGTGCTAGTTCAACTTCATCTTCAACCAACATAATATGTTTCATGGTTTTCATCCTGTTCATCATCCTCAATCAAAAGAGGATCTCAAAGTTATTTCATTTGTTTTGGAAAAGTCAGTACACAACGCAATCCACCCAGTGGTGAATGATCGAAGGTCAACGAGCCACCCAATGCTTGCGCTAACTTACATGAAAGCGCCAAACCTAAACCAGTTCCACCTGTACTACGAGTACGCGAATCATCGACACGATAGAAACGCTCGCCTAAGCGTGCCAACTGCTCATCATTCACACCTAACGGACTATCATCCACATACAGTATCCATTGTTGCTCATTTTGTTGAGTGTGAATCTGTATTTTTCCACCCTGTTCGGTATAGCGGACACAATTTCCGAATAAATTGACGATAATCTGTTTAAAACGATCACGATCCAAAGATAAAAGAGCATCTTCGCCTACGTATGAAACTTCAAGCTGATGCTGCTCAAAAGTTGACTTAAAGTTATCAAGCTCTTGTAACACGATATCCCATGGATTTACCTCAGCAAAATAACATTTCAATTGTTGTGCTTCGGCTTGCGCTAAATCGGCTAAATCTTGGGTTAATTTCTTTAAACTCTCCACTTGTCGCATCATCGCAGCTAAGTGTTCGGGTGTCGATTTACGGATTCCATCTTGCATGGCTTCAATTTGGACTTGCAGCACGGCTAGCGGTGTTTTCAGTTCGTGTGAAGTATCCGCAACCCATTGACGACGAGACTGCTCATGCTGATGTAGAATATCTGCTAAATGGTTCAATTGATTGGACAAATCACCTAATTCATCATTTCGTTTAATCAACACTTGATGTTGATAATTACCTCTCGTTAATTCTAAAGTCGCTTTGAGCAATCGCTGAATTGGCTTTTTAAAATAAGTTGCCATCAACAAAGCAGCAACCATACTCGATAATACGGTTAAGACGTATACTAAAAATAAATAACGTTTTTGATTACTAAAGAAATTGATACTTGATGCATCATCTTGGTCCAATACGGGCTTTAAGCCAAGATAACCAACCACCTTTTGCTCAACCATAATCGGACGATATGAAATTTGATCTGTAGTTGGTTCGCCTACAATAAATTGATGTTTTTCATTGTATAAAGACAATCGAGAACTTAAGCCCAAGCGATCAGGAATCGACACAAAACGTTTTTTTCCCTGCTCATTTGAGTTATTGGATTTACGTTGCTGGGTATTGTCTGAATCTTCTTTCTTTAAACGAAACTGACTTGGACTTAGCGGAAAGCGTAAACCTTCAAACGGTTGATATTCTGAAGGTAAGTTTTGCTTTAGAACACTAAGCTCTTCTTCATTAAAAATCTGACGATTTCTTATTTCAGTATTGTTCTGAGTCAATGTAGGAGAAAGGTTTAATAAAGTATGCTCATTAAAATAGCGCTGTTGTAATGCAATGTCATATTGACGGCGCAACCACCATTGAGATAACCGGTCATAATCGTCAGGTGCCGCCGTCCCTTCAATCTGTAAAATTTGTGCCTGAACCGCATTGCCCCAATCATGATAAATCGTATATACATTGGCTAAATTGGCAATGAGTCGATCTAGCTTCTGCATTTCTACATCAGCAACATAACGTGCAAAGTTCTTTTGCATGGTCCAGTGCAAGACTCCCAAACTAATCGTCGCGATCAGCAAGGTGGTCAGTAGCACAGTCAGAAATAAACGTAAGGCTATCGGGACACGACGAACATTCAAAAGCTTAGTCTCAATATTGTTCTATTTATGGATTGTAACCAACATGGTCCAAAAAAACTCTCCATTGTTTCTTCATTTTTATTATCTAATCTTTAACAACCAAATCACAACCTCTTTGCTGGATAGAACAATGAACAAGACAAAAGTTGCATTTATAACCACACTACTCGGTTCTGTTTTTGTGTTAACTGCTTGTCAATCAACGCCACCACAAAAACCATCAATAGAAGCTGATCGCCATGCCCACCACAAACGTGAACTTACACCAGAACAACGCGCTGAGTGGCAAGCCAAACGTGAACAACGCCAAGAACATCGTGAACAAATGCGTCTTAAACACCAAGCAGAACGCGCTAAAATCACCCAAGCTTGCCAAGGAAAACGGATCGGTGAGCGCGTCAATGTTCAATTGAATAATCGTGTAATCGAGGGTACCTGCGAAGTTCGTTTCACACCTGATAAATCACAATTGAAACGTCAGCAAAATGCAACAACTTAAGCCCACAACCTCCATAGAAGGCGCTTTTAAGCGCCTTTTTTATCAATATAATTTAGTATAAAAATCATGCTTTATCGACTTTACACAGCTGCTTACGATTTTGCTCATAGAAATGAAGTAAAAAACCATAAAACCGCTACAATCTAATGGCTTGAGTAGGCGACCTAACAAACTTTGACTTAGCAGTCACTAAGAAATGACCTGCAAGAGCTTGTACCGAACTATAACTTGTTGCACGATTAGCGGTACAAAATGGTGCCGTTGGGCACATTTATCATTGACTAAGATTCTAACTCTGGTTTAACCAGTATTGAGGAACCCGCTATGCCACAATACAAAGCACCCTTACGTGATATGCAGTTCGTATTGCACGAATTATTAAATGCTGAAGCACACTACGCAAAACTTCCTGCATTTCAAGACACAGTAAGCCGTGAATTGGTTGATCAATATCTAGAAGCAGCGGCTGATTTTTGTGAGAATGAACTTTCTCCAATTAATCAAACAGGCGACCGTGAAGGTTGTACTTGGAATGATGGTGTTGTGACTACACCTACAGGCTTTAAAGAAGCGTATCAAAAATATATCGAATTAGGCTTCCCTTCTCTTTCTGCTGATGAAGAATTTGGCGGTCAAGCATTACCAAACTCTCTAGGAATTACAATTTCTGAGATGGTTGGTACAGCAAACTGGTCTTGGGGTATGTACCCAGGTCTTTCTCATGGTGCAGTTCGTACAATTGAACACCATGGTTCTGATGAGCAAAAAGCGACTTATATGCCAAACCTTGTATCAGGTGTTTGGACAGGTACAATGTGCTTAACAGAATCTCATGCTGGTTCAGACTTAGGTATTATTCGTACTAAAGCAGAACCAAATGATGATGGTAGCTATGCAATTTCTGGCGAGAAAATCTTTATCTCTGCTGGTGAACATGACATGGCTGACAATATCATCCATATCGTTCTTGCACGTTTACCAGGTGCACCTAAAGGCACTAAAGGGATTTCACTCTTCATCGTACCTAAGTTCCTTGTAAATGCTGACGGTTCAGTTGGCGAGCGCAACGCTGTACGTTGTGGTTCTATCGAACACAAAATGGGTATCCATGGTAACGCAACTTGCGTGATCAACTTTGATCAAGCAAAAGGTTACTTGATTGGACCAGAAAACCGCGGCCTAAACTGCATGTTCACATTCATGAACACTGCACGTATTGGTACGGCAGTTCAAGGTCTTGCTGCATCTGAAGGCTCTTTCCAAGGTGCTTTAGCATATGCGAAAGATCGTTTAGCAATGCGTTCACTTTCAGGTCCTAAAGCGCCTGAAAAAGAAGCAGATCCAATTATTGTTCACCCTGCTGTTCGTAACATGCTTTTAACGCAAAAAGCATTTGCTGAAGGTGGTCGTGCACTAGTTTACTTATTGGCTCAGTATGCAGATATCGTTGAAAAAGGCGAAACTGAAGAAGAGCGTAAGTTTGCTGACAACATCTTATCTTTGTTAACTCCAATTGCTAAAGCATTCTTAACTGAAACTGGTTCTGAATCTGCGAAGCACGGTGTACAAGTCTTTGGTGGTCACGGCTTCATTTCTGAACATGGTATGGAACAAATCGTACGTGATACACGTATCGCTTGCTTATACGAAGGTACAACTGAGATTCAAGCACTTGACTTGTTAGGTCGTAAAGTATTGCAAACTCAAGGCGCAATGCTTAAAGATTTCACTAAGATCATCCATAAATTTGTTGAAGCAAATAAAGACAATGCTGCGATGCAAGAATTCATTGCACCATTGGCTGCTGCAAACAAAGAGTGGGGCGATATCACCATGCAAATCGGTATGCGTGCAATGCAAAACCCTGATGAAGTTGGTGCTGCTGCGGTTGATTACTTATACTTCTCTGGTTATGTAACGCTGGCTTACTTATGGGCGCGCATGGCACTTGTTGCTCAAGAGAAATTAGCTGAAGGTTCAACAGAAGTTGATTTCTACAATGCGAAAGTCACGACAGCTCGCTTCTACTTCAAGAAGATCTTGCCACGTGTTCGCTCTCACGTAGATGTACTTTCAACTGGTGTTGAGCCATTGTTTGAACTTGATGCGGAACACTTCGCGTTCTAATCATAGATTAGAATGGGATGCAACGTTCATCACAAAAAAAGGACTGGTCAGTTTTGACCGTCCTTTTTTTGTTTAATCAGTGCTAAATTTATAGCATTGTTTTATTTCTTCGTTTTATTTGATCACTTTGCACATCACTTGTGCGTATAAGGGAACGATTATGCCAATTTACAACGCGCCTTTAGCAGACATGAAATTCATCTTAAATGATGTATTCAAAGCAGAACAATTTTGGCAGTCTAATGAGAAACTTGCTCATGTAGATGCTGCAACCGCTGAAGCAATTTTAGAAGAAATGGCTAAATTTGCTCAAAACGTCACTCACCCACTTAACCGTACAGGTGATGAAGAAGGCGCGCGCTGGGAAAATGGTGAAGTATTCACACCTGCAGGCTTTAAAGAAGCTTTCCGTCAATACGCTGAAGGCGGTTGGATTGGTTTAGGTGCTGAGGAAGAATGGGGCGGTCAAGCAATGCCAAAAATGCTGACCGTACTTTCTGATGAGATGTTATTTGCGACCAACCCATCATTCATGCTGTACCCATTGCTTTCTGTGGGTGCTGGTATGGCGTTAAACAGCTATGCATCGCAAGCGCAAAAAGAAACTTACTTACCTAAAATCTATTCTGGCGAATGGTCAGGTACTATGTGCTTAACAGAACCACATGCAGGTACTGATTTAGGTATTATCAAGACTAAAGCTGAACGTAACGAAGACGGTACTTATAACATCACAGGTACTAAAATCTTCATCACTGGCGGTGATAACGATTTAGCAGAAAATATCATTCACTTAGTTCTTGCAAAAACCCCTGATGCCCCTGCTGGCTCTCGCGGTATTTCTTTATTCATCGTACCAAAGTACCTTGTAAATGAAGATGGTTCTTTAGGCGAACGTAACCCAGTGGGTCCAGGTTCTATCGAACATAAAATGGGGATCAAAGCCTCTGCAACTTGTGTGATGAACTTTGACGGTGCCAAAGGTTACCTCGTTGGCAAAGAAAATGAAGGTCTTGCAGCAATGTTCGTGATGATGAACTACGAACGTTTATCGATGGGTATCCAAGGTCTTGGTGCTTCTGAATTTGCTTATCAAAATGCAGCACAATACGCGACTGACCGTTTACAAGGTCGTAGCGCTGCTGGTGTTCAATCTCCAAACAAACCTGCTGACAGCATCTTAGTACATGGTGATGTACGTCGTATGTTACTCAACGTACGTGCCAACAACGAAGCTTCTCGCGCATTTGCAGTCTATGTTGGTCAGCAACTGGATATCACTAAGTTCTCAACAGATGCAGAAGCAGTGAAGCAAGCCAACAACCGCGTTGCATTGTTGACACCAATTGCAAAAGCATACCTCACTGATACTGCGTTCCAAGCGACTTTAGATGCGCAAATGGTGTTTGGTGGTCACGGTTATATTCGTGAATGGGGTATGGAACAATGTATTCGCGATCTTCGTATTGCTCAAATCTATGAAGGGACCAACGGCGTTCAATCTCAAGACTTGATCGGACGTAAAACCATTAAATGTGGTGGTGCATTCATCACAGAATACATCTCTGAAATCCGTGACTTTGCAAATACCTTAGATGCTGATTTAAATTTCATTAAAGATGCCACTTTGGATGCAGCAACTGAAATTGAAGCAATCACGCAGTTCATCATTGAACAAGCAGCTGAAAATGTAGACTTCCCAAATGCTGCTGCGGTTGATTACTTACATGCAGTTGGTTTACTCAGCTTTGCTTATATGTTCGCTAAGATTGCTGCTGCAGCTAAAGACAAGTCTGGTGATTTCTACCAAAACAAACTTGCCTTAGCGCAATACTTTGTAACGCGTATCTTGCCTGAGTTAGAGTCTCGTATTAAGAAAATTGAAGCTGGTTCTGACTTGCTGATGAACTTCAGCGAAGACTACTTCACTAACCAAGCTTAATCACTGAAGTGAACAAAAAGCGTCTGAATATTCAGGCGCTTTTTTTATATTTAAATCAAATCAACGTTTGGGGTAAGTACAGCTTTATCTTTTTAACTTTTCAACGAGGAAATCAGCCGTAATATTGACACTAGGCAATAAACCGCGTCTCGTCAGCATCAACAAACTCGTAGTTACGCGACCTGCATACCACTCAGGTAAAACATTCACTAGGCTTCCATCAGACAATTCTTGTGTACAAAAAGCTTCGGGCAATAATGCGATCCCGATGCCTCGCTTAACAGCCCCTTTTAACACCTCGGTCTCATTTGCCATAAACCGAATATTCGGACGAACAGAACATTTCTCCCCTAAACGATGCTGAAAATGCCAAGGATTCATTTGCATATCAGACCATAACCCATCATGATTCACGAGATCTTGAGGTTTATATATTGGAGCTACTTTGGCTAAATAAGAAGGTGCTGCGATAGCGATAATATCCTCGTGGCTAAGTACCCGCTGAATCAAACCAGAGTCTGCCAAGCTTTGAAAATGGCTTCGTATCACGATATCAAAATTTTCACTCATAACATCAACATATCGATCAGTGACCTCTAACTGTATCAATAGTTTAGGATGTCGCTCTGCAAGTTCTGGTAAACAATCAGATAAAATATATTGTGCCACAGGGACAGAAGCACTTAATCGTACGATACCACTCGGCTCTTGCTGCTGCATCAATAAGTTTTCTTCAGCATAACGAAACTCATCTACTGCATTTTTTGCATGCTGGTAAAAGAGTTTTCCTGCTTCACTTAAAACAAAACTGCGTGAACTACGATGAATCAGTATTAAACCCAACTTCTGCTCTAATATTGCAACACGCTTACTTATGGTGGATTTAGGCAAATTGAGTTGTTTAGCCGCCGCAGAAAATCCTTGATGCTCTACAGCAACAACAAATAGAAAAACGTCATTTAAATTTTGTCTGAGTAACATACGTCAATGTCCATATATGTAGACAATAAGTTGCATAATACCTGACTATTCGAAACTTTCCCGCTATCTTAAGATAATTCTATCATCCACGATAGAGTCATTATCATGTCAAACTTAACCTTATTTTATGGTATTCCTTCAGGCTGTTCATTTGGTTCAATCGTTGCATTGGAATGGTCAGGATTGCCCTATCAACTCTGTAGAATCGAGATGCCATTACAGAGTGATACGCCTGAATATCGTCGCATTAACCCACTGGGCGAAACGCCCGCACTGATCTACGGTAATGGTAAAATTGTGACCGAAACGATGGCTATCTTGAACCATATAACAGCAAAAAGCTCAAATACAGCTTTTCATTATCAACAAGGGACCGAGGCATTTAATCTGTTTAATCAAAAACTCGCATTCTTGAATACCACCTTATTCAATGCGTTTGCTCCATTATGGTATGGCGTTGAATACACTATGCCAGAAGATTCTAAACAGGCACTCCAAGATTATGGAAAAGTATTAGTGGAAAAAGCATTCACTGCATTAGAAGCCTCTTTAACAAACCACACTTGGCTGATGGGAGACCAACTATCTTTTGCCGACGGTTACTACGCAGGGATAGCACGATGGTTAAAATATCATAATGTGATTGATATTCATCATTTTCCAAATTGCCATCGCATTTATCAACAGCTACAGTCTGATCCAGCAGTCAAATTTGCACATGCGATTGAACAGCAGCACCTCACTGAAAATGCTCAAAACTTTTTAGGGCATGTGTCACTTGAAGAAATCTATCGACAGTACCCTCACCTAAAATAATCTTTCATCCCAACCATAGAACTGCCGAAGTTATTTGATTGAAGCAGTTCTTTATATCAACCTCTAAAAAAGCAGCCTAAAACTTGTATAACATGCTTAACTTCAAGAGAATGAGTTCGCATAAAAAAAGCAGGCCAAAGCCTGCTTGAATTCAGTTTCTGTTTATGAAACTCGATACACACGATATTTAGAATCGACTAAAACATAATGCCCTTGTATCTTCATCCATTGATAACCACGTGGTGGCTGATATAAACGATGTTGACGATAATTCGATATTACATAGCGACTATTACGAAATTGCGATGGAATACGCTCACCACGTTTAAATGTAATACGTTGACCATAATGATTTCCGCGATCCGCATTTGACCAATGGGGTGGTTTACGTTGATCATGGCGATGGTCATAACGGTCGTAACGATTATCATAACGATCATTGTGATCATTTTTCCAACGGTTTGATGGCTCTGCAACTGCACATGCAGACATGCCTAGCATTAGAGTTGAAACAAGTAATACCAATGTCTTTTTCATTATTTGATCCTCTGTGTTTTGATCTAAATTCAGATTAAAAGAAACTCAAGGAGAAACCATGAATAAAACCAAGGACATTGCAAAGCTTTGTAATGATATCCAAGAAATTGTGGAGACCTATCAGCTGAGCTGATCTCCAGCACTTCTATTCATCAACGAATAATCTCAATGGTGAAGTTATCGTTGGTGACTAGAAAGTAACGCCCATCCACCATTACCCAATGTCGTCCTTTAGGTGGTTCTCGTAATGAATAATATCCCCAATCTCGAACCACATAACGCTCGCTGCGGAACTCACTCGGTAAGGCATTGCCAACCACAAAAGCATCGCGACTATAGCGGTGCTCCGTTTGAGTATCTGGATAGTACTCTATACGAACTCTTGGTTGCGGATAGCGGGGATAAGGATGACTATTTTGATAGGGCTGATAGTAATACCCTTTGGGTGGGGCTGTTGGGGTATAGCGCTGATTTGAAAATGCAAATGGGTCCTGAGCAGGCGCTTGATAAGACGGCGAAGTCTGCTGATAGGAACGACGCTCAGTCCCACTATAACCACCCCAAGCATTGTCTGCATACAACAGTGTAGGGAAACAACTGAATATACCTAAGAAAGCATAATGATAATATTTAGATTGCAGCATTGCCCTCTCCCCATATGAAGTGTCATTGTTTTATTTTAGAGCAAAAAACCACCAACATTTGTTACCATTTTATAGTTTTCGCATAGATTGAGGATGAAATAAGGAGGGATTTTATTTCTCTTTTTTATACATTGATTACTATAAGCCACACACTTCACCATCACCGATGAAAGTCTACCAAGCACAGGAATATGCTAGAATTCTTTTTTTACGTTTTGAGGCTATATCTGTGTCTGAAATGAATTTTGATCGTCTCTCTCAGTTTTTTTGCAAGGTTCCAAGCGTGCAAGAATCACGTATCGTTGCGCATGGTACAGATGGTCAACATGCATGGTGGTTTAAATTCAGCATTGATGTAGAGCATCCTTTGGCTTGGCAAACCGTTCAGGAACTGGGCCATGTACTGAATTATTTATCCACCAATGAGCGTTTACCGACACAATTTTTCCCAGTATCGCCCCCACCTTATATGAATGGGGAAGCCAAAGACTTTTTAGCTTGGGTGATTCAATGTAATCATGCAGACTTTACACCTGATGTCGTCTGTGACTGGTTAGAAGGTCGTTTGCCCAACCCTGTCGAGGATGAAACACAGTGGGCTATTAAAACTGATCTCAGCGAATTAGAAACGTTAAGCGATAAAGATTTGGATCAACTGATTCCGCCAAGTCCATAATTAAAAAGAGGCATTACGCCTCTTTTCTTTTTTCTTCAAAAAGTCGATAGCCCTGACCATTCCATAAAACGATACACCCAATATTTGGTTTTCGACTCGTCAGCATACTTTTTATAATCAAGCGTTACTTGACGACCATTGGCATTGTTCCAAGAAGAATCAAAATACTGTCCAGCATCCTTAAACACCTGCGCTTGAGTTGAACCAATCACACGCATATTGGTTTCAAGATTATAGTTTTTCAGATTGCGGGCCGTTAGGTTTGCAGAACCCAAAATCAACTCAGCTTGTTGGGAATTGTATTTCAACAGCATTTTACTGTGGCATTGCTCACCATGCGTATCACACCAGCGAATTGGAATACCAACCGCATTGAGTTCAGACGCCACTTGGCGATTTGGCATACCATTCTTTTGACGACCAAATGCATCTTTATTTGGATCAAGTACCATACGGATGCGAACACCACGCTGTTTTGCTTGCTTTAATGCTGAAATAATCTTCCGTTCAGACAAATAGAACATCGCGATATCCAAATGTTCATCTTGTTTGGCGGTGTTAATCATTTCCAATACCGCATCATAGATTGCTTTTTCAGTCAGCACCTGAATTTGAGGCAAGCTTTTATCTTCCGTTAGTCCCCCCATGATCACAATTGGGCTGCCCCCTTGCGACATTTGCGCAACCGCCTGTTCAGTTTGTAGCATATCAATTGCTGTTGCACCATCCACCACTAACGCCACATTGCTATGATGTGAACTTCCATCGTGCGGATTTGCAGAAGTCACTAGACTTTTCCAACCAGCCTCAGTATCTACCACTAAGGTTTTACGATGATTGGCTTTAAAATTAAACAATGCTAGATAACTGCGAAGTGTGATCTTCTGCTCACCAAATGGATTTTTTAGCCAGCCTTTTTGTGGATTATTGCCTACATCTTGACAACAGATATACCAAAACCCCGACCACAGCGGATTCGATGCACGTAATGGTTTTAAATCGGTTTCAATGACTTCAATGTGAGCTTGACGAAGTTGATCATAATGCTTTGGAGCAAGACCACCATACACTGAATTAATGGGATCGGTAATCACTACAATTTGAATATTTGGATTTTGCTGACGTTTGAGCAGCAATGCATCAGTCAACTGTTGCATTAATGGAATCTGCTTAATTTTGGATGCGCCAACTTCTTGATTAAAAAGAAACATGTCCAAAACAATGGTGCTTCTCGCATCTTCAATCAATTGAAACACTTCTTTAAAAATCTGTTGATCCACTTGTTGCTGACCATCGCCATCAATATAAGTTTGATCGGCTAAAAACCTCACATTGGCATGACGTAGTTGACCAGTAAAATCCAACCCTTTCGGGAGTGGTTTTACAGTGTGGTAAATCGCCGAAGCAATATACCCAATCACCAGAATGCTCAATATGACTGCCATGTAACGCCGACCTGACCAGTTTAATTTTTGATGGATTCGTTGGAAGATACGCATATAAACAAAAAAAGCTCTAGCCTAATGGTTTAAGGCTAGAGCTTATGCTTTGATTTTTCAATAAGATTTAAGTGAAAAATTAGAAGCTGAAATTTACACCTACAGTAAAGTTACGACCAACTTGTGGAATGGTTGAAAGGAATGATGCATGTTGATAAATCTGATCATCTAACAGGTTATTTGCATTGAGGAAAACTCGATAGTCGCCCATGCTGCTGTATTGACCTGAATACGCCACACCAAGATTCAACATATTATAACTTTGTGTATCTGTTTCATACGCTGAAATTTTATCTTGCTGGAACACATGGTAGTACTCAGCAGAACCGCTAAAGCCATCACCAAAGTCTGCATTAACTTTTGTTCCTAAACGTCCAGCAGGAACACGAGGCGCATTTTCGTTGTCAATTTTACCACGCACATAGTCACCAAATAAGCTGACTTTATAGATTGGTGAAATTTGATAACCTGCTTCTGCCTCAGCACCGTAGAAACGCGCTTTGTCTTGTGTATATTCAACCAAACGGAAATCTTCGTAACGATCTAAAGTTTGTGCAAAGATGTAATCATCAAACCAGTTATGGTAGACGTGTACATGGTAATCAAAGGTGTTATTGTCAAAATGGAAACCAAGCTCAACGTTATTTGACTTCTCTTTCTTCAACTGATCATTACCCAGTTCGAAGGTATTGGTCGCAAAGTGTTTGCCATTTGCATACAGCTCTTGTGCTAATGGTAGACGTTGTTGATGCGATGCAACAAAAGACAATTTGTAGTCTGGTGCAAATTCCCAGTTGGCCGCACCTGAAAATGAATAGGCTGAGCCATCAAAATCTTTCTTGCTTGAATCATCAATATCAATTTTTTGTTGTTCAGCGCGCGCAGCCAGCTCAACATGCACATCATTAAATTGAGCATGTTCTAAGGCAAATACACTCCATTTCTTGGTGGTATTTGGCACCAAGAACGCTTCTTCGCCCGTTAATGTGAGTTTTTGATGACCATACTGAGTACCAATCACCCCTTCCCATGCACCTAGTGGGTTATGAACCAGCTCTAAGCGGCCATCATAACCTTTATTTTTAAAGCGGGTTGCAATGATATCTTCTTCGATTTCATCATGGCGATAATCGGTATAGCTCGCTTGAGCACGTAGCTTTTTAAAACCTGCAAAAGGGTCATCTAATTCAGTACGAACATCATAACGTTCTGACTTTAAATCAATCCATGGACCGCCATGTGCATGTTCATGCTCATGATCGTCATGCCCGTGGTCGTCATCATGATCACCATGCCCATGATCATGATCTCCACAATGTAAGTGAGGTCGACCACTTAGATGTGCATCACAACTCTCATATTCATGATTATGTCCAGGTAAGCCATATTTGTCTTGACGATTGCTGTATGAAATACCCGTAAAACCTCGATCATAGATCCAAGATAAACCGACATTTACGGTTTGACCTTCCGCAAAAGTATTGTCGACTCGACGCTCCTTTTCACCTTCATGAAAGTAATTAGGGGCAATATAGTCATTTGCTTCGCGCTTGAGTCCTTCAACACGCAAAGCGACTTGATCGCCTAAACCGACTGTCACACCTGCACTTGCAAGTTTTTCATCGCTGCCCGTGTTGTAACGTAAGCCAACATTTCCTTCATAGCCTTTTTCTGGCATTTTCGTTGGGATTTTGCTATCCGTTACATTGACTAAACCACCGACGGTGCCAGCGCCAAATAATAATGTTGATGGCCCACGAATCACTTCAACCTGCGAGGCTAATGCAGGATCTACAGTCACAGCATGGTCGGGTGATAGCGTTGAAACGTCAATATTTTCAGATGAATTTTGCAACACTTTAACACGTGCGCCATCTTGCCCACGAATTACAGGGCGACTTGAACCTGCACCAAACTGATTAGAATAAATTCCAACCTCATTGGCTAATGCATCCCCAATCGTAACCGCACCTTGCGCTAAAGTTTTTTGATCAACCACCGTATCTGCAACTGCAAAATCCTGTGAAGTTTGCTCAAGCGGATGCGCTTTAATTCGTATTGTTTCTAATGTTTTAACTTGCTCATTTTCTGCGGCAAATGATGAAACTGATGCAGCAGCTAATATTGATAAAGTCAGAATACTTTTTGAAAATGACATACCGTGTCTCGGATCAGCTCAAATATTAATTGTTATACTATAACATTTCACTTAATTTGCAATAAAAAACATAGCGGAAAAAAACATTTGCTACACTGTCGCTCCATGATTTTAAAAAACTCGTTTTCTAACGACATGCCTTTTACCCTGTCTCATGCAGTTCTTGCGCCACCATTATCAAAAATCAGTAAAGGTCATTTGCCCATCGCAGCTTTAGCCATCGGCTGCATGACACCAGATCTTTATCGTTTATTTACACAAGAAAATATTGCACTGACCCATCAATGGAGCGGCATTTTATTTCCAAATCTTCCACTTGGGTTATTCTTTTGCATCCTGTGGTATTTACTTTATCGCCCAGTGATCTACCGTCTGTTCGCGATCCAAGATCCTTTACATATCCACTCATTTGACCGTTTTGTTGCCTTTAGTTTGATGAGTTGTTTTGCAATCATCATCGGAACTGCAACACATTTGATTTGGGATGGCCTCACCCATTTAGATTTCCGTACTTTTGCATTCGAAACAATACTTGCTCAGCAAATCTCATTGTTTGGCTTTAACTACCCATTACATTTCGTTTTACAGATTGGCTCATCCATCATTGCACTCCCTTTTATCTTTAGGATGTGTCTGAGCTATTTCCAAAAATATAAGCAAGACACGATTATTCCAAAAGAGTTTAAAGTTTTTGTATGGAGCAGCTTGATCATTTCAAGTATTGGTGGCCTGTTATCACTCTGGGATTATAACCGTCATATCGCATCCGAGATTTGGATGAAAGAGCCTTATTTTTTCATCGGCAAATCAATCAATGAATTTACTCACACAGCACTAATAATCTTCACACTGTCTTGCTTATTATTGTTATTTTTAGATCGAAAATCACCTCAGCACTTTTGAAGTGCCAATAAACCCGCTTAAGACTTGAGACAATCCGCTCAACAAGGCATAATCTCCCTCTTCATTGGTGCTGCGCTGTTTACGCATTCACCTTTACAGCCAATATAGTTTGGATAAATAATTCAATATGATGCGCACTCATTACTGTGGCTCTTTAACTGAAGCCCAAATCGATCAAACCGTAACTTTATGTGGTTGGGTTCATCGTCGCCGTGACCATGGCGGTGTGATTTTCCTTGATATGCGCGACCGCGATGGTCTCGTGCAAGTGGTCATTGACCCTGATACCCCAGAAGCATTCGCAACTGCGGATAAAGCACGTTCAGAATTTGTTTTAAAAATTACTGGTCGCGTTCGTCGCCGCTATGAAGGCACTGAAAATGCCAATATGGTGAGTGGTCAAATTGAAGTTTTAGGCAAAGATATTGAAGTGCTTGCTGCTTCAGAAACGCCGCCTTTCCCTTTGAATGATGAAAATACCAATATTTCTGAAGAAATCCGTTTGAAATATCGTTTCTTGGATATTCGTCGTCCAGAAATGTTAGATCGTTTACGCTTCCGTTCTAAATTAACCAACTTAATTCGTAACTATTTCGAAGACAATGGTTTCTTGGACGTTGAAACACCGATTCTCACCCGTGCAACACCAGAAGGTGCGCGTGACTATCTCGTTCCTAGTCGTGTTTCAAATGGTAGTTTTTACGCTCTGCCACAATCACCACAATTGTTTAAACAATTACTGATGGTGGGTGGTATTGATCGTTACTATCAAATCGCAAAATGTTTCCGTGATGAAGACTTGCGTGCTGATCGTCAGCCTGAATTTACTCAAATCGACGTTGAAACATCGTTCATGAGTGACGATGACATCATGGATTTGATGGAAGTATTAACAGTGAAGATGTTCGATGAACTTCTTGGTGTTAAGTTCGATAAATTCCAACGTATGACCTATGCGGATGCAATGCGTGATTATGCGTCAGACAAACCTGATATGCGTATTCCGTTGAAACTCATCGATGTTGCTGATCTGATGCAAGAAGTTGAGTTCAAAGTGTTCGCTGGACCTGCTAAAGACCCTAAAGGTCGCATCGTTGCTTTACGTGTTCCGGGCGCTGCATCATTACCACGTAGTGCGATTGATGAATATACCAAATTCGTCGGCATCTACGGTGCGAAAGGTTTGGCGTATATCAAAGTCAATGAATTGGCAAAAGGTATTGAAGGTCTTCAATCTCCAATCGTTAAATTCATCGAGCCAATCGTACTTGAACTGTTAGAACGTGTCGGCGCTCAAGATGGCGATATCGTGTTCTTTGGTGCGGATAAAGCTAAAGTCGTCAATGATGCGATGGGTGCTCTTCGTGTCAAGATCGGTCATGACTTGAATCTTGCGACGTGTGAGTGGGCTCCTCTTTGGGTTGTAGACTTCCCAATGTTTGAAGAAACGGATGATGGTAAATGGACCTCGGTTCACCATCCATTCACATTACCAAAATCAAGTGTTGAAGAAGTGAAGAACAACCCAGGTGCTGCACTCTCGGTTGCTTACGACATGGTACTCAACGGTACTGAAGTCGGTGGTGGTTCATTGCGTATTTATAACTTAGAAATGCAAAAAGCGATCTTTGAAGCTTTAGGTATCTCTGATGAAGAAGCAGAAGAAAAATTCAGCTTCTTACTCAATGCATTACGTTATGGCGCGCCTCCACATGGTGGTTTGGCATTTGGTTTAGATCGTCTAGTGATGTTAATGACAGGCGCTTCTTCTATTCGTGATGTGATTGCATTCCCGAAAACTAAAACTGCTGAATGTCCATTGACTCAAGCACCTGCACCAGTCGAAGCAAATCAATTGCGTGATTTGGGTATTCGTTTACGCGAACAACAAAAGAAAGAAGCTTAAGACCTTAAGCAAAGAAGAGGCGCTGTTTACAGCGCCTTTTTTGTAAATTGAGATTGATTCTCTTTAATGGCATAATAAACTAGTTTTTTATCGAAGGTATCAGCCCATGGCCATGCGTCCAGATGTGCGTCGACACACAATTGTCCTTATTGTGTTTTCACTTGCGCAATGGTTTCTTATGCGTTACATCTTGTCGAATGAACTCTTCAATATGACCACCTATCAACGAATTTTATATTTTTGCGTCAGCAGTCTAGCTGGTGCGCTAGTGATTTTTGCCGCACTGATTTATATGGTGCTCAAAGGCAATGCAGATAAACAAGACTAATTCAAATGTCCTTTTACAGCACCCTTCTTCGTCTTCTACCTTTGCCATTTTTGCGTAGCATTGCAAAAGTGGCAGCATACTTGATCAATCAAAATCCAAATAAAAGTATGTTATGGAAAACGCGAATCAATCTTGGATTAGCCTATCCTGAATTAACTCCTGAACAACAAGAACAACTGGCTCGAGAAAGTGTGGTCAAACAATGTCTAAGCTATATCGAATCAGGAAAATGTTGGGCTATGCCGCCTGAGTGGAGTATTCAGCAGATTCGTGCTGTGCATAATTTAGATGTCTTAACCGATGCACTCAATAATCCCAAGGGTGCATTGATCATCACACCGCATCTTGGTACATGGGAAATGATGAATGCTTGGGTACATCAGTACGGTATTCCAACCATTATGTACAAACCCATGAAAGATAGTGGCTTTAATTCCTTTGCTCTCCATGCGCGCCAAAGATTGAATGCAACACTTGTCCCTACTGATGCTAATGGTGTCAAGGCGTTGTTTAAAAACCTCAAACAAGGGGGCTTTAGTGTCATTCTACCCGACCATGTCCCACAACCTTCTGGCGGAGTCGTGGTTCCGTTTTTCGGTATCCCATGCTTGACCAGTACCCTTGCCAGTAAAATGGCGCAAAAAACCCAATGTCGTTTAGTTGGGTTGAGTTGCTTCCGTCGTGAAGATGGCGAAGGTTTTGAGGTGTATTGTGATGATCTAAATGATCCTCAACTTTATGATCGAGATATCGAGATTGCAACGACAGCATTAAATAAAGCAGTTGAACAGATGATCAACCGCTTTCCTGCAGAATACATGTGGGGGTATAAACGGTTTAGAGGGGAAAATGCATCAGATGAACTGTACAAAAAATAAGTCCCTCAACTCAAAATGATTATTTAAACTTAACTTTTGTGAGTCTTTTCCCTTTCAACATTAAAACAAACTCCCTCAACAATTTAATTATTTGTGCCGAAAGCCTCAGTCCTTCTCGTTGTATTTTTTGAATAAAATTAAGCTTGGGTTTAATTTGATATTCATACTCACCTTTACGAATATTCCTATCCTGCTCTAAAAAGCTCGGAAAATTAACATGTTGCCCTAGAAGGTGATCTTGGATGCAAAGTGCGGGCAGCATCTGATATACATGATCAGGAAACGTCATCATATAATCTTTAAAAACAATATGATCTACAGGAATCAACTTCTCGTAATTTGTTAATAAACATAGTAAGTCACGGGCTGATTGCTGGGATAGAATATAGCCACCACACCCCATATGTACGGTCTTTAATAAAGATAATTTACGCTTTGAAGGCAAACTTTTAAAAGAAGACTCTACCCCCACTTTAGGATAAAAAGCTTCCAACTTAATAATTGAACACCCCTCAGGAATCCAATCACTTTTAGTTAAGAAAATAATAGCTTCTTCCCCTAGATGTATATCATCTTCAAAAATTGCAATATAACTCAGATTTTCATCAATCGTCTTTTTCCACAATGCCGCATGACTTAATAAACAGGCAATTTCACTTTTTGCTAACTCTGTTTTTGTAATATCTACATTCAGATCCTTGGCAACCTGTTCCATCGTGTCTGGTGTAACTGCATCAAAAAAACTGAATTCAATTGATTGTTTTTCGAATATAGACGAAATATGATCGCGACGCTGATTAGCATACGTAAGGCTAATCACAAAATTTTTCATAGTATAATCTTCACCAACCACAACGGGTCACAATATAATAAGATAGTAAATCTAAAGTATTATTCATATTATATATTGTAAATTCAACAACAAAGTGCATCTCATTTGTATTCCATAAAAAACGATTTCAAGTGTTCATTCTAATTTCTTTCAATACATATCAAGGCTAGTCATGTTGAAAATATAGACTTACAATGATAGCTTTAATTCGTCAAACAGTGCATTTTAGAGATTCATTTCTACATACTGCATTGATTTATATATTATGAAGTGTATTGCAGATATGAATAGTGAAGTAATTAAAGTATTTGTGGGTTGTGATCCCAACAATTGTGATTTAGAACAAATGATGGTTTTAGATTACAGCATTCGAAAACACACCCAACACCCTGTTGAAATTGTTTGGATGCAATTGAGCCATGACCCTGACAGTCCATGGTACAGTAATCAAGAAACTCAAGAAGGTTGGCATACTGAAAAATGGGCAACTCCATTCTCTGGTTTCCGCTGGGCTATCCCTGAGTCATCAAATTTTGAAGGGCGATCAATCTATATGGATGCTGATGTCATCGTACTCTGTGATATAGCTGAATTATGGTCCCATCCGATGAATAATGAGGCAATCGTCATCGCCAAAGGCGGTAAAAGTACAGCTCGACTTTGTACATGTGTTTGGGATTGTGAAAAAGCGAAACAACATTTACCTGCATTAAAAGAATTACAAGCAGATCCTGAGGGGCATAAAAAGCTGATGCAGCTCATCAAAGAAAAGCCTGAACTCGTTCAACCTTATCAAGATTCATACAACAATATTGATGGCGAAGGTCTCCCGATTGAGCAAATTAAAATTTTGCATTACTCTGATATGGGTACACAGTTTAGTCATAAATATGCCTTACCTCGCCTTGAAGCATCTGGGCAAAAGCATTGGTTTGATGGGAAGATCATGCCACATCCGAGACAAGATTTAACTGAATTATTTGATCAATACTATCAGGAGGCGTTGGATCATGGCTTTAAACTGGAAAATTATCTTGTAGAACCTTATGGAACATTTCAAAAGGCAACACAAGTCAATTATCACGGTAACAAGGTAACTCGCCCTGAAGATGAAAAGAACTGGTTCAATCGTTCAATCAAATACCTTAAATCTGCATTTAGAGACAAGAAAAGATTTTCTTTAGATGATTAGATCTTGATAACTTTTTTAAACCGACACTATTCCTCCGCTGATGATGGATGGCTTAGTGTCGTATTCTTATTGGAATATTCCATACTGATTTTAACTCACTGATCATTCTTGATATTAATGATATAATACAATTAGTTTGTTCATCATGGTCTACCACCATTTCTATGGCGATAAACTTATTACTGAGTACCTTCAATGCAACAGTTTTTTTTTAATCACATCACCAAAAATATTTTAAAATTCCTATATAAGTCTTTTCATTCCAAAGCATATAAGCATAATCGCCGTTATTGGCCATACTACAAAACGATCCGCAATGATGAGGGCGACCTAGAACAATTATTCTTTAATAAGAGATTGATTGCTGACCATACCCAGCCATTTAAGAGTGACAAAAAAACTTGTGTATTAGTTGCCACAGGGCCATCAATCAAAGAAATAGATCACCGTTTTTTTTCCAATCCAGATTATGACTACATAGGTGTCAATGGTGCTATCTCGCTCGATTACATTCACTTTAAATATTATGTGATTATCGATTTTAATTTTACGACTAAGCGATTTGATCTAGTATTAAAAGTTCTTGAAAGTAATTGTATTTTTTTTACGACGCCACGTTGTCTAGATATTATTTTAAAAAGAATTGATCCTAGTCAAATCAAGTGTCAGATCAAAATAATAGAGACGATTTTCCAAGACAAAACAGTAGAACCATTTATGGGCAAAAAACAGAAGATCGACCCAGAAAAATCATATTTCCACTTATATGGACAATTTGGTTTCTCGACCAATATATTCAATGCAGTCTTTGACTATTTAACAGTTCCGTATGTTGCATTACAAGTTGCATATGCTATTGGTTTCAAAGAAATTTATATCGCTGGGCTAGATATGAACAATTTCTCACAACCACGTTTTTATGAAAATAGCGAAAATAAGCAACCCACAATGCTAGACCAATATTTACATTTAATCTTTCCAGCATTTGATGCCGCTGCCCAATTTTTTACAGAACAAAATATTCAGGTTTATAACCTTTCACCACAGAGTGCCATAAAGTCTTTTAAAAAAATCGATACAATCTAGTGCCCCCTCTAAACCAATAACCCATATAATTACCTTTTTTTAGAAATCATTGTTGCATGAGCGTCAAAAATTTTCGGACTGATATTAATGGATTAAGGGCTTATGCGGTAATTTTAGTCGTACTTTTTCACTTCCAAATCTTTGGTTTTTCAGCAGGATATCTTGGGGTTGATATCTTTTTTGTCATTTCAGGTTACCTGATGACAAAAATAATTATTGAAAAACTGCATCAGCAGCAGCTTTCTTTTACAGATTTTTACCTTGCTCGAATTGTACGGATATTTCCTGCTCTTCTATTCCTTATTGTATTTCTGACCATACTTGGTTGGTTCATTTTCATTCCAGAAGACTTTAAGAGTTTTGCAAAAGATGCCAGGTACAGTCTAACGTTTCTATCAAATGAGCTTTATTATCGTCAAGCTGGAGATTACTTTGCTGCTGATACTCATGATAAAGCCTTACTTCACACTTGGTCTCTTTCGGTTGAATGGCAGTTTTATCTTTTATTCCCTCTCATACTCTTTATTTATGCAAAGTTCGATAGAAAATTAAAATATATTGGTATATTCCTAGGTCTCCTCTTTATCATTTCGCTTTCATTTTCTACTTTAATGACGGCTAAAGATACAATGTATGGATTCTTTAAGCTGACAACGCGTGCATGGGAGTTAGTTGCCGGCGGGCTTGTGTATTACTACTTTAATAATAAACGACTCACAATCCCCCTACAAAAACTCAGTGAGGGATTTGGTTTTATCTTTATTCTTGTTAGTTTGGTACTATACGATCAAAATACAGATTGGCCGGGTTTTTTAGCATTGCTACCTGTGATTGGTACAATGCTCATCTTAATAGCAAACCGTCAAGATTCAATTTTTACTCAAGCAAAAATCATCCAAAACATTGGTAGTGCCTCTTATTCCATCTATTTATGGCACTGGCCTGTGTTCTTTTTATTGAATTATTTCTTTATTAAATTAAATTTTATTAGCTTAAGCACCTCCCTCCTACTCTCTTTTCTACTAGGATGGTTAAGTTATAAATACATCGAAAGTAGTCGAAAACCTCTACAGAGGCTGCAGAAAAGATATATTTATTTATTGTTTATATCAGTCCTCCTCTTACTGTATCCAATCTATAAACATATTGAAGAAAATGGTCTTGCAAATCGGGGGGAAGCTAGCATTTCCTCTAATATAGATAAAATGCAAATGCCAAGTGTTGAAAATGGATGGTGTTTTTACAATATTAAAGATAATCATAGTCTTAAGGTGAGTCCACAAGGTTTTGAGTGCTCAATTGCCTCAAAACAGCAAAACGCAAAATCGGCACTGTTATTTGGCGATTCATTTGCAGGTCACAACAGCCCTTTTTGGGATCAAATTGGAAAAAAACTCAACTTAGATATACAAGCGATTACGACAAACTGGTGTTACCCAAGTCTTAATAAAGAATTTACAGGTGACAAACAATCCAAAGCATATCAACAGTGTTTACTGAATCGTGAATATTTGTCTAAACATATAGATCAATATGATGTCTTGATTTTTGCGGGCCGTTGGTCAGATATCGTAAAACAAAATCAGCAGAATGGTTTTGCTGAATTACTTAAAGTCGCTGAAAAGCATCAAAAAAAGGTCATCGTGATGTCTGAACCTTATGCTTTTAATAAAAATATTAGCCTACTTTTTAAAAGAGCAATGTGGTTGCATAGAGACCTCAGCTTACAAAGTTATATGAACAACCCCAAAGCGACTGAACAAAAACGAGCAACAAAAATCATTAATGACATCGTCAACAAACATCCAAATACGATACTGTTAACCCAACAAGAGCTGTTTAGACCTAATCAAATGGCTACAAACAAAATCCCATATTCTCTGGATGGCCGACATATCTCTATTATAGGTTCGCTTGCTTCCGCCCAATATTTTGAACAACAAGCAAAATATGAAACCTTAAAACAATTTATTTTGGATTAGCCTTATGACAGCATATTAAATGTCAATTAAAGAACCTTCGAAATACATACCTTTATTATAAAACTGGCATAAATAGTTACGTTCTTTCCCTGCCAGTTTTATCAATTTCGGGTATTCATCTGCTGGATAATTAATTGCCATATTGATTAATATTTTTTCTTTAACCCATCTATTTTTGACTTGGTAATAGAATGCATTTTCATCACAATCAATCAAAGTAATACTAGGGAAGTTTTTTCTCATAATTTTTTGGCAAGCAACATATGCAACTAAATACTCTAAATTACTGATCTGTTGAAAAATATCCTTTGTATTCGATTCTGTTGTTTTAATATTCTGTATATATTTTTTGGGTGTCTGTTGGATTGCTAAATATAATTCATCATACCACTGTTTAAAGAAAAGATTATTCCCAACACTAGCCAATAACCAGTTCTCTAAAACTGGATAGCTTAAATTAATTGTATTTTTCCTTCTATAATATGCAAAGTTCTCTGTCTTATTTTTCTGCATAATATCGGATATCCAATCTAGGCTATCATACAAAATGATACTGGCATCTAACCAAATACCACCATGACGATACATTAGATCAAATCTAAGTAAATCAGCTTTTTGCTGAGCCGTTGCATTTTCAAGCAGACTAAAGTCAATTTGGCTATATTGGTTGACATTATCAGGATTGAGCACGAAAACCTCATAATTAGGATTTTTCTCGCGCATCCGATTAATACACTTCTCAACGAACCCTGGAATATCATTTTCCCAATACATCCATATTTTTTTCGGTAATAAAATATTTTTTTCACTAGGATTGAACGTCAACATACCTGCATAATTATCAATTTTTTTATTCTTATGTCGAATTTTATTAGAATACATCACATAAAATTTTGCCAAATAAAATAACTTTTTAAAAATTTTCATAAATATTACTCAGCTATAAACAAAATAACTTTAGTCATAACCGCTCACTAAAGTCATTCTTAAAGATCATTTACTATCAAGATATCAAATGCTTAATCGCATAGAAGCGGTCACGCCACATTCTTTTCTGTTTCTTAAAACCATGTGACGCACTACGGTTTTCTAAATCTTTGCGTTTGATACCCTGAGTCGCAACAGTACCTAAAATATCACTGTCTAGACCCGCAGGCTGCACAAAGGGTTGCCACACACCCAAGCCTTTACCGTTTTTACTTAACCAACTTTGGAAGAATATATCGACAGGGACTTGCATCATTTTACCCAATCGGACGAACTCTTCTGCACCTTTTCTTGACCACACCAATCCCACGCCACGAATAGGAAAGTAATAGGCATGCCATAATGAATAATCTTGAATTTGAACAATATCTTTTGCTAATTTCTTTTTCTTTGCTGCAATATTGACCACATACCAATCCAGTTCTTTATGCTGATCAAGGTAGTTTAACAGTGAGTCTAGATTTTGTTTAAAGTTCGGCAAAACATCGATATCATCTTCTAGTACTACGAGATAATCTGCATCAGTTTCCAAAAATTTTTCAGCACAACCATAATGACTGAGATAACAACCAAGCTCCGAACTAATCAGGCTACGCCCTAAAATTTGCTGGGCGGCATCATCATCATAATTCTCAAACTCTGATAACGCTTTGCCTCGACCATCGTATGCAGGGAAACGGCTAAACCCCCAGCTTTCTTGATTTAATTGAGCTGTTGCACTAGCTAAGCGTTGATCACTACCCTCAAGATTGATCAGATAAGTCACGACTTTCATATGAGATCTCTACCTTATACTGCGATACTTGCCTGAATCTGATTTGGCAAAACATCTTTAAACTTGTCGATCAATGCAGAGCGTACTTTTTGCTCAGCATTTTGCTCTAACTGATCTAAACTTTGGATACAGCCAAACTGCGTTTCGCTATGTGTCAGTTGATCGATAAATCGCTGAATATCACGATCATCTTTTAAATAAGCAATTTCAATGTCATCTTTTAGAATCGTTTGATTTGACAAAATAGCTAAATGGTTTGACAAACCTACTGGTAAAAACTGATCGATATGTCTAAATCTAAAGCTAATTTGCTTTTCTAAAATACTCGGATACTGTTGAAAATACTGAGTTAAAATCGTTTTATTTAAAATATGCGGACGATGATGTATTTCATAGTATTTAGTTAAACCAACCAGATCTGCACTTAACATTTGTGCAATTGAATACTTTGGTTGTGCGATTTTTCCCATTTTTTCTTGGAGGAATCGACGAATAAGATACTTCATTTTTTTTATAAAGTTATTTTGCCAATGACCATAGATCACCATACGTTCAGCATCTAAAAAATCATGAATATTAGAGGGACTATTAAAAAAGAAATCATCATTTAAATAAATAAAATGCTCTGATAGTCCTCGAATATTCCATAGCATGGTTTCAATGCTTAATGAATTAAACGTCGGCAGTGCAGACTCATGACCTTCGAATAGTTCTGTATGATCAATGATCCTAATTTTGTCTTTTTCACAGAGATTTTGTTGTTCAAATTGATCTAACCATTGTGGCGACTGTTGATCTGTCACCACATAGATTTTTCCACAATACGGCACATATTTTAGAATTGACGCAATACAAAAATAAATTTCATCATTACTGGCAAAACGAGTGGCTTCGATCGCATTGGAGGCAGCAGATTGATTTATAAATTGCTGACGCTTATGTTTTAAGTTGAGATCTTGACCATCAACCCAAGCAATTACGATATCAATAGGTTGTATTGAATCTTTCATAAATCAAGCTCTTTTAATCCATATCGCGGTCGCAATTACTGCCAAGCGTCTTTAATCCAATCTGAAGGCAACACATAGCGATACCATTTTCCACCACCACCATTGACTGCGTCAGGCGGGTTAATCTCACCATGGAAAATAATAATTTTTGCGCCTTTCGGTTTCACTGGCGGCTGGAAATAAGCAAAAGGAACGTTTCTCAAACAATGATACTTGTAGCTTTTACACCATTCTTTATTCCAGTAACTTAACTTACCCTCTTTATGTACATACCAAGATAAGTATTCTTGCTCATTTCGGAATTTTTCACGTATCTCATCGAAGTTTTCACGGAAATAAGGCAAGATTCCAGAAAATGTACCCAATTTAAAGCGATAAACCGAACTATTTCCGGTTACTCGCCAAGGTCGTTTCCAATCATGGATAATTAAGAACTCGCCCTTTTCCTGAAAGAAACCATCCATATTATCAACAATCACCACGTCTAAATCCAAAAACAATGCATTGCCTTTGAGACCATATAGATCAGGTTCAAAAGTGGAAAGTTTGTTCCAACCACGCTCAGGCGCACCTGCTGGCAAATCTAAAGAAGGAATCGGAAAACACTGAACATTTGGGTCAATACCTTCAGTACGATCAGTGAGACAAACCATTTTAAAAGGTAAAGTCAGGTGACGTTTGACCATGTTATACAAACGATTGACGTATTCAGCACCGTATTTGGTTCCCCATTTCATACACAAAATGATATTTTCTTCGTGTGTTGCTGAATTTTGTTGAGTGTCGACCATCTGATAACCCTAATACCTGAGATAATATTTTTACTTTGATTCTTGATGATACAAAGTCTTAAATAGTATGCACCGAATGTTAAGCTATCTTAGCATAGGCATGATTAAATTGATTATTATAAATTCGTCAAACGACTAGCATTATTTAGACGCTGCTTTACTAGACTGAACACTAGTTCACCCCAAACAAGTCTCTACTATAAATTTTCTCCATGACATCACTAAACATCGAAACCATACGATTTACAATAATAAGGTCAGATGCCGATTTGAACTTTTGTAAACTGGGTTCAACAGAATGTCCCATGTATTCTTTCACTGCCAAAGTTGGCTCATAGATCACAATTTTTATGCCAGCATCTGCCAATCCCTGCAAGACATCATGGACTGCGGATTCTCTGAAATTATCAGAATTTGCTTTCATGGTCAGCCGATAAACGCCAACACTGGTCACACCACGACTCAAAATATCCTCAATAATTGCCTGTTTACGGGTTTGGTTAGAACGAATAATCGCTGAAATCAACTCTTGTGGCGTATCATGATAATTGGCCAACAACTGTTTGGTATCCTTCGGCAAACAATAGCCGCCATAACCGAAAGATGGATTGTTATAGTGATCACCAATACGCTGATCCAAACCAACACCTGTAACAATATCTAAAGCACTCAACTTATTCTTCAAACAATAGGTATCGAGTTCATTAAAGAAAGCCACTCGCATCGCCAAATAAGTATTCGAAAACAGTTTAATCGCTTCCGCTTCGGTCGAATCCACACAAAGCAACACAGCGTCTTTTTTAATCGTTGCTTTAAGATACAACTTGGCGATTTTCTCAGCACGCTTAGATTTTTCACCGACAATGATCCGTGACGGATAAAGATTATCCTGTAAGGCCTGTCCTTCTCTTAAGAACTCTGGTGAAAAAAGTAAGTTCTTCAAATTTAGCTTTTTCGAGATTTCAGCGGTATAACCTACGGGTACTGTAGATTTGATCACCATGAGCGCTTTGGGATTGATGCTTTGAATATCCGTGATCACTGTTTCAATACTCGATGTATCAAAGTAATTGGTGTCTGGATTGTAATTGGTGGGTGTGGCAATAATAATCAACTTTGCATGCTGATAAGCCAATTCTTTATCACATGTGGCTTCTAGATGAGCCTCAGATAAATAACTTTGGATACAGGTATCGCTAATCGGTGAAACTTTTTGATTGATGTGCTTAACCCTTGTTTGATCAATATCTAATACCATAACGTCATGTTGTTTAGAAAATAACAAGGCATTTGATAAGCCTACATAGCCTGCTCCAACCACCGTAATTTTCATTGTTTCTCTTTTTTTAATTGTGCTTAGAGATCAACGTAGCCGAGTTAAATGAAAGATTGATGATGCTTTGATTGCAATCTGTTGACAGCTCAATCATAAAATTCTAGGCAATAAAAAAGCGAAGCCTGAGCTTCGCTTAATCGACTGGTTTATGCTTATTTAATATAAGTCAACCAATGCGCATATTTATCATTACGGCCTTGAACAGCATCAAAGAAAGTCTTTTGAATTTCAGTGGTGATCGGACCACGTGAACCACAACCGATTTCACGGTCATCATATTCACGGATTGGGGTTACTTCAGCAGCTGTACCAGTGAAGAAAGCTTCATCAGCAATATAGAATTCATCACGGGTAATACGACGCTCAACGATCTCATAACCAAGATCTTTAGCAATGGTCATCACTGTTTGACGGGTAATCCCTTCAAGTGCGCCACCAGCCAAATCAGGGGTATGTAACACGCCATCTTTGATCAAGAAAACGTTCTCACCTGCGCCTTGGCAAACGAAACCTTGTGGATCAAGTAACATTGCTTCGTCATAACCTGCACGGGCAACTTCTTGGTGTGCCAAGATTGACACTGTATAGTTACCACAAGCTTTTGCTTTACACATGGTCACGTTTGGATGGTGATGGGTAAACGACGAAGTTTTTACACGAATACCGCGCGCCATCGCCTCTTCACCAAGATACGCACCCCAGCCCCAAGCAGCAACCGCAGCATGAACAGTATTATCCGTTGCAGCGATACCTAATTTTTCAGAACCAATCCAAATCAATGGACGTAGATAGCATGATGCAAGTTTGTTTTCACGAACGACATCAATTTGTGCTTGTTCCAAAGTCGCTTGATCAAATGGAACATTCATTTGATAAATTTTTGCTGAATTTAATAAGCGTTTAGTATGATCTTGCAAACGGAAGATTGCTGTACCATTCGGAGTTTCATAAGCACGAACCCCCTCAAACACACCCATACTATAATGTAGCGTATGTGTTAAGACGTGAATCTTTGCATCACGCCAATCAACCATTTTTCCATCTTGCCAAATAAAACCATCACGATCAGCCAAACTCATCGCACATACTCCATTTTTTTCACTATTATTCACTTTCCAATGCTATTGCAGTTGGATCAACTAATCTTTGCCATAACTTGCAAACGATCTCGCGGGTATCGTGCCAATCCGCAGCATTGACTTGCATCGATTGATTTGCAAGCGCTAGACGGTGACTCTCAGCTCGTTCACGGAGGTAAGCTTGTATTAATGCTGTGGCATCTTCACTGGATAAGCAGCCTGCTTTAGCAGCATCCTCTAAAATTCTCACATTGTCGGAAAAATGGGCGAGATCTGTATTCGTCCCACTCCATGCAAGCACTGCATACTGTGCCATAAATTCAATGTCAACGATACCACCCGCATCCTGTTTTAAATGAAAAATGCCATGTTTTTTTTGCTCAGAAGATGAACCCAAATGATCTTTCATTTTTTGGCGCATTTTGATCACTTCTTCACGAACTACGTTTTCATCTCGAACTTGAGTGAGGATTTTGCACCGGACCTCTTCAAAGTGCTGGCATAGCTGCAAATCACCTGCAATCGAACGAGCACGCACCAAAGCTTGATGCTCCCATAACCATGCATGTTTTTGTTGATATTGCTCAAAGGCTTTCAGGCTAGTGACCAACATCCCAGCCTCACCTGAAGGCCTTAGACGAGTATCAATTTCATAGACACGTCCATCCAAAGTTTGCGTGGTCATGAGTGACATAAATTTCTGTGCTACACGAATCGCAAACTCAGCACCACTAATACGCTTTCTGCCATCCGTTTCGCTTTGTTCTTCAAAGGCATGAATAAACACCAAATCCAAGTCAGAGGCATAACCCAGTTCAATTCCGCCGAGCTTGCCATAGCCAATCACAGTGAAGCCTTTTACATCTAGACTGCAACGCTGTCCATTGCTCCCCATCGGATAACCATGTCGTTGCGCAACCGCTTCATAGGCCAGATTCAAGGTTGCTTGTACGCTGACCTCCGCGATATCGGTTAGGGCATCTGAAACTTTCATCAATGGACTTTCAGCCAATACATCACTAGCAGCCACGGTTAAAACGTTGCTCTTTTTGAATAAACGCAACACACGCATTTGATCTTCAACTTGATCAATCTCGATACGCAGTAATTGCTGGCGTAGAGAATCCTCTAAGTCTTTACGTAAGGGTAAACCAAAGTCCATCGACAAGAATTCATCGAGCAATACTGGATATTGTGCTAACTCCTCACAAATCCACGGACTCACCGTTGCCATTTTCACCAAGCGTTGCAAAGCACCACGGCTTTCCATCAACATAACCAAATACACAGTACGGCGCAGTACCGACTCAACCAAAGGCATCAAACGTAACAACGCCATTTGCGGCTGATCAGACTGTAAAATCGCTTCAATCAAATGTGGCCAAAACTTCTTTAAGCGTTCGAGTGCACTTGCAGGAATTTTCTTTAAAGCTTGCCCATGCCAGAAGTTCTGAATCAGTTTTTGTGCATCATCATCCAATACCGTATTGAGCTGCTGTTCCAACTGCTCAAAATCATCAACCGGTTCAGAAAATTCGTTTTCTTGAATCAATTGTTTAAATTGGACTTTAACCTTATCGCGCTTCTGATTCAGAACATTTAAAAATGATGACCAATCCGCAAAGCCCAAAGTGTCCAACATGCGTTGTCTAAGTTCAGGCTCAGTTGGTAAAGATTGTGTTTGCTGATCATTGAGTGCTTGGATCGCATGTTCGACGCGTCTTAGAAATAGATATGCATCTTCAAGATCCGACACCGCCTGTTGATCCAATAGTTCCGCCTGAGCCAAATGCTGCAAATTGACCAAGCATTGGCGATCGTGCAACTCTCGTCTTGATCCACCATAAATTAACTGGAACACCTGTACGATAAACTCAATTTCACGAATCCCCCCGGCACCGAGCTTAATATCATCCTCGATATTACGGCGCATCACCTCACGCTCGATCATGGCTTTCATTTCACGCATCGCAGCAAATGCAGAATAATCAACATAACGACGGAACACAAAAGGGCGTGCCATCGCCATTAAATCGGCACCCTCTTTTCCACCAGTAATTACCCGCGCTTTAATCCATGCATAGCGTTCCCATTCCCGACCATGCTGACTTAAATATTTTTCTAAACCTATGTGGCTAATGGCCAGTGCGGAACCATCTCCCCACGGACGTAACCGCATATCCACGCGAAACACAAAACCCTCAGCGCTAATGTGATCAAGTAAGTAAATGAGTTTCTGTCCCCATAAAATACAAAACTGTTGCACATCAATACACTTACGACCATTGGTTTCACCTTGTTCATCAAAGGCAAAAATCAAATCAATGTCGCTAGAAAGGTTGAGTTCCTGTGCACCAAGCTTACCCATACCGATGACAATCAGATCTTGCACCTGACCAGAATAACCGATCGGTTCACCATGCTTGGCAATCAAAGGTGCACGTGCAAAGGCTTTCGCAGCACAAATACTGGCATCTGCAAAGTCGGAAAGCTCACGAGTCAGCGTAACCACATCCGTCAGCTGATTGGCATCTTGCCAAATCCATCGAAACATCAATTTGGCACGTAAAATACGAAGCGTTTTCATCCATGCTTGTTCATCACTGATCTCTGCAACGGCAGCTTGAACCTTTTGAAAAATACTTTCTGTCGAGAGCGCGCAAAGGAATTGATCTTCGGCATAATCTTGTTCTAATTGTATTGGGTATAAATTTAAAACTTGTTCAGCATACTGACTGGCAACTAAGGTTTTTTGTAGCTGTTCTGCATTCATATAAAAAAGCTCGACTAATGTCATCTTAATGAGGTCTGTAGACCTTTCTAGTTATATCAGTTACATGCTTATCTTTAAAATCTCTTTAGACCAATTTTTCTTGGCTTTTATGCTGTTCGATGCATGAATCTACGTGTTCACGTGCAGCAGGTAAAAGGACGGTAAATTGAGTACCTCCGCCTTCCTTCGAGCTCGCACTAATTTCACCAAGATTCATTTCCACGAACCGTTTACACAAGGCAAGTCCCAAACCAGCGCCTTTCTCCCCAGCTGTCCCTTTTAAACTAACGGTAATGCGGGGTTGAAATAAATCTTTTATTTGTGCTTGAGTCATACCCAAACCCGTGTCTTTAACACAAATTTCCACATGGTCACCCTTGCTTTGCGCTCGAATAAAGACTTTTCCAGCACTATCCACGTCAGTAAATTTCAAGGCATTTGAAACCAAGTTCTGAATCACAGAGGTGATCATATTCATATCGGCATATACAGTTAAGTTTTCATCGACTTCATTGACCAATTCAATATGCTTTTTCAAAGCCAATGTTTTTAAGATATCAGTGACAATATTGGTAATTTGCCGCAACTTAAAATTAATCGGGTGATAAACAAAACGACCACCCTCTGCCATTGCCCAATTCAATAAGCTTTCCAATAAGTTATAAGTTGATTGAGATGTTTCATGGAGATAGTCAGCGATATTTTGAATACTTGATTCATCTAAGGTATCGCGTTCTTTTGCCAGTATTTCAGAAAAGCCAAGTAAGCCATGAAATGGAGCACGTAAGTCATGTGAAATGATCGAAAAGAATTTGGTTTTACTTACGTTCAACGCCGCTTCTTGTTCGTATAATTCTTTTAATTCATCATGGCTAAATTTCAATTCAAGCTGTTGCATAAAATTAACGCAGTGTGCTTGTAAAAGTTGCTTTTGCAATTCACTAAACGCTTGTGCATCCTCATCAAATAACACCACGTAACCCAAAGAGGTTTGATCAGGATGTCTGAGATGCAGTGCAATCGCACTTTGAACTTTACGTTTAAATACGTTCAAGAAAGCCAGTAAAGTCGGATATCGGGGATGTTGATGATCGATCAGATCATCATTGACAAATAAAGTATTAAGACTTTTTGCAATCGTAGTAGAATCAACTGCTTGTAATTTTTCAGGACAACGGTGCCAAAGATAAGGCTCTTGGTGAAAAGAAAGCAATGCGGTACTGGCCTGCATCAATTTACAATTGAATTGCAGAAATTGTTCAATTAAGTTCTGTTCAGTGTTTAGACCTAAAGACAAAGAAATCTTACAAGCACTTAACTTCTCGGCCTGCTGTAATTCTAATAATTGAATAGCCATGCCCGCCTCTCGAATATTATCATTATACGGTTGCTTACGTTTTATTAGGAAAATGTGACAACTATCACCTAGTATTAACAAAGTTTAACATAAAAGGCAATAAATGCTTCTCATTATTTCGAAACAAAACGTGAAATTTCATCAAATATTAACATAAATATTTGATGAAACAGGAACTAAATAGACGAAAGCTTTTGCGAGGACAAAGCAGAAAACAAATGTAATCAATAACAAAAAAAAGCAGCCATAAATCACTGCTCTTTGTCAGGATTACTGTCTTAAATGTTCTTCACAAGAAGATATAGAAAGAATGAAATTTATCAAGTCATTAGAAGATAAAAGTCTTTTTAGGCAAAGTTATAGTAAAGCGCGGTGCCATAATCGTAAAAACTCACCTTATTTCCCTGACATGCAATCGAATAATAACGACCGCTTCCATAATGATACCCCTCGTAACAACCAGCAGATTTTTGTTTTATCGAGATGTATTCACCATGCCCGTAGTCATAAAGACGATATTCACCGTCATTAAACCGCCCCTCAAAATAGGTATTTCGATCATAATCAAAAAACTTTATGCACGCTTTATCAGCATGACCTGAAATTCGAGGATAACAAGACTGAGTATAATCATAGATATTGCGTTTTGTGTTATTGGTTTCTAGCTTTAGTACTGCCAAAGCAAGTGCAGCTCTTTGATACGGCTTCATTATTTATCCTTTTCATAGGATCTGCTGACATTACACAAATACTGACGACTCAAGGGTTTTAGACTTAAGCAATCCTAAACAGTACGAGGCATAACATAATGAACGATTAAAATGACAACAGATCCTGATTATTCTTCAAAAAATTTACGCCTATGGCTATAAAGTAACCATGACCTAAACTAGAGTAAAAATTAAACAAGCTTCTTAGACTAACATTTTTAATCGCCACAAAAAAACCCCAAGCCTTTAATACCAGCTTGGGGTCTTTGAATCTTGGTCCCGAGGGTCGGACTCGAACCGACACGTCATCTCTGACAGCGGATTTTGAGTCCGCCGCGTCTACCAATTTCACCACCTCGGGAAGAGTGCGATGCTTTGTGTTGCGTATCATAACCTGTTTGATTTTATTGTCAAACCCCATCCATCACTTATTGCTCACTTTTAAATCATTCAGATATTTTTTTAGCTATAAACATCAAGCTCAGCGAAAAAACACAAAAAAGACTATACTACGCCCAATTTTTTGCAATGTTTTAGATGTATGCAACTCTCCGACTTTTCTTTTGATCTTCCAGATGAACTTATCGCTCGCTACCCATTAGAAAGCCGTAGCGCATCACGCTTATTGCATATCGATGCACAAGGTCAATATCACGACCATGCTTTTACCGATATTTTAGATTTATTGGAAGATGGTGATTTACTGGTTCTGAATGACACTAAAGTCATGAAAGCACGATTAAAAGGAAAACGTGCCACTGGCGGTGCTATCGAAGTTTTGGTTGAACGTATGTTGGATACGCATACAGCACATTGCCATATCAAATCGAGCAACTCACCTAAAGCAGGCGCAGAACTGTATATTGGTGAAGATGCAGTTCCTGTGACCGTACAAGGTCGCCACGAAAATCTATTTGTGGTGAAATTTTCACAGCCAATTTTGTCGGTGTTGGATCAATACGGTCAGTTACCGATTCCACCTTATTTCAATCGTGAAGCTGAAGAGATTGATACTGAACGTTATCAAACGGTTTTTCATGATCCTGAAAAAATCGCCAGTGTAGCTGCTCCGACTGCAAGCTTACATTTCGACCAAGATTTGTTAGCAAAATTGGCAGCAAAAGGCATTCAAAAAACTTTTGTCACTTTGCATGTTGGTGCGGGAACCTTCATGCCAGTTCGCACCACAGACATTAGTAACCATATTATGCACAGTGAATGGTGTGATGTACCGCAAGCGACGATTGATTTAATTTTAGCAACCAAAGCACGAGGCAATAAAGTGATTTCCGTTGGCACAACTGCGACACGTGCCTTAGAAAGTGCAGCGCAAGCAAATGGTGGTAAAATTGCAGCGTGGACAGGTGACACTCAAATCTTTATCTACCCAGGTTATCAGTTCTGCATGGTGGATCGTTTGATTACTAATTTCCATTTACCTGAGTCCACGCTATTGATGCTTGTTTCCGCCCTATCAAATCGGAATAATATTTTGGCGGCATATCAGCATGCCGTTGAACAACGCTATCGCTTCTTTAGCTATGGCGATGCGATGTTGATTGATCAACTCGCATAAATATCACTCATAGGCTAAATCATGGTTTAGCCTATTTTTTCAGAATGATTATCTAAAAAACTATGCCATTCATATCCAATAAAATTAAAAAAACTTTTCAAAATCAATCTACTCATAATCAGTCGACCTTAAAAAATATTGAGGCCATTCGCCAATTGCTAGAGAAACAACCCTCACCAGAACTTTTAATTAATACCTTAAAACACTGGGATGGCGAGCAAAACCTGTATATCAAGAATTACCTATACTGGACAATGTGCACGCTGAGTCTGATTTTTTTATTGGCAGGCCTTTTGTTCTCGGCCTACTATCTAATTGTTTGTGTTGTTCTGTTTAGTATTGGTGTGCGTTATCGTATTCCGACAACTGAATTAGACAGCCTAAAAGAACAATTAAGAATCTATGTTCTGGAACAGACCTATCAGGTTAAGTTTCATCATGATGACATCCCCGTAAATCCTACTTTACGAGATCATCCTTTATTTCAATTAGGTGATACAGAAAATACTGTTAAAATATTGCTAGATGGACAATTAGTGATTAAGCAAAAAACATATCATTATTCTGTTTTTAACTATCACTATACCTATCAAACAAGAATAACCGATGATCAAGGCAAAGAATTCTATGAAACGACCCATTGTGATCTGTGGGGCGTACTGATGGAGAATTTTCCATTCAAAGGCATCAGCATCTCAGCTCACTATAAACATCAATGTCATCTAGGTATAGAGTGGAAATCTAGTGATATTCTCTTTAATAAAAAGCATCAGCAAACTGGCGTAAATGAATATGAGCTTGTTAAGTTTTTAACGCCAGAAAGAGTATTGTCATTGGATAAAATGATGCAGACTTTTTATGGAGATTTTTATGTACACCCACAAACTAGTGTGATGTGCTGGCTATTCAATGAATCCCCTTTAGCGGAGAATAATTATTTATTTCAGGCAATCACGGTTAATAAACTTGCTGAAACACTCGAACAACTTAAAATGCCAAAACTTCAACGTTTACAAGAAGCACTCACCAGTTTGCTCAAGACTCTCTAATTCCATCTATACTGATTAAAATAGCCCACAAGGCACTTCTTAGTTTCTGAAATTTAAAGCATAATCTATACCTCATCAATCTAATATAATGAATTGATCATCGCCATGCCGATCGACACTGTACAACAAGCATTCCATATAAGACGTAAAAAAAACGCTCAAGTTTTTCGCAATATTGCTCGGCTTTGGGATATTGGAAATAAATCAACAACCGATCAAGAACTGCTCGATAAACTACATCCTTGGGGTGAAGCGCATAGCTTGCATTTCTTTAATATACTGCCCCTACTCCTTGCGATTATCAGTGCATGCTGTTTGGTCTTCGGCTATTTTATTCATCCGCACATTCAATTTATTTGGAGCTTTTTAGGCGCATTTCTTTCTGGATTTTTAGCCTATTTGCTTTATGAACCGAAACAGCCCTTGATACAAGTAACAGAATATCTAGAACAGCGCTTGATGACCCTACGTTATCATTTAAACTTCCAACAACTCCCTGCTTATCTCCCAATTCAGGCGCAGCCAACACTGGTGATCAGTCGACTGAAACAATTTTTTCCATTGTTTCATCGGGGCACGGAATCTAATGACATTACGCAATACGCCTCCACGACATGGCATGATGGTGTCACTGAACATCAGGTGTTGATCTTCCAATATCATTATGTCAGCGAACTGCCCATTCTCAGCAATGGTGATAAGAATCAACAGATCAGTAAAGAAATACATAAAGACTTATGGGGCGCATTTATTTTTCAAATGCCTGCTTTAGGGATTGCAGTCAGTAACCAACGCTCTCGTTTTTTTGAACCGTATGCTCATGCGTGGGAAAGTAGTGATATTTCAGTCAATCGTAATCTTAAAATTTTTGGGCGAAGCCAACATGAACTCGCTAAAAGCATTAGCCCAAGCATGACCTTAAAATTACATGATTTTTTTCAACATTTTAAAGGCGATTTAATCTATCATCATCAAGAGCAAATTCTTTGTTATGTTGGTGAACAAAACCTATTACAAACAACGAGTAAGCGCGATCAAATCAATGATATTCCAGCACTACGTGGGCATCTTCGTACCATGACCATGCCTCAATATCAAAGATTTCAAGAATTGATGCTCAATTTAATTAAATAACTCATCCTAGCCCTGATCCACCACTAAAACGGCATAAGGGATGAGGAACGATAAAAGTTATACTCGGTAAATAATAAAGGGGAATGGCAATGACAGGTTTACTCATTTTCTTGGGGATTTTTGTTGTACTCATCGTTTGGGGGATTCATATCCGCAATACGATCGTGCGGTATTTCAATGCCACCAAACGTGCTTGGGCAGAAGTTGCCAATTTTGAGCGCCAAAAAGTCAAAACACTGGAAGCGCTCGAAGATACGCTAAGTAAATATACGGTCTTTGAGAAATCGACCTTAGAGCAAGTGACTGCTTTACGTCAGCAGATTATGAATCTCAATATTAATGATACCGATATTGCCAAGTTACAGCACATCGAAAAATTAAATAGCGATTTGATGCGTAGTTTAAATGTTGTGGTTGAAAATTACCCAGAGCTGAAGGCAGATACGCTATACAGCAAGATGATGGATGATATTCAAGAACTGAATGAAAATGTCGGTGCAGCGATTACCATCTTTAACCGCAATGTCGAATTGTTTAATAATCACATTCAAGTTTTTCCAAACAATTTGGTCAATACCATCACTTTATCAAAGAAAGCGATTCGCCCTTTCCGTGATCCCGTGATTGATCGTAATTTTGACTATAAACCGAATTTTTAACGCCAGCTACATTTAGTAGTAGAACTGCGCGCCATAATCAAGGAAAATAGCCGTTTTTGATCAGCGAACTGTTTTTTCGCCTCCTAGTACTCCCTTAAAGGGTACTTCGATCTTGCTCGGGTTATGACATGAAATTTGAAAAATTAGGCCAGTCGGGACGCGCCCGTCGTGGTCGACTCACTTTAGAACATGGTGTGGTTGAAACCCCAGTGTTTATGCCAGTCGGTACTTATGGTACGGTTAAAGGCATGTTGCCTCGTGATCTTGAAGAAATTCAAGCACAAATTATCCTCGGCAATACTTTCCATTTATATTTACGTCCTGGCTTAGAAGTGATTAAAGAGCATGGCGGTCTACATGAGTTTATCAAATGGGATAAACCTATTTTGACTGACTCCGGCGGCTTCCAAGTATTTAGCTTGGGTGCAATGCGTAAAATTAAAGAAGAAGGTGTGACTTTCCGCTCTCCGATTGACGGATCAAAAGTTTTCTTGTCTCCTGAAATTTCGATGGAAATTCAACAAGTCCTCAATTCAGATATTGTCATGATCTTTGATGAGTGCACACCTTATCCTGCAACCCATGAAGAAGCACAAAAATCTTTGCAGCTTTCTTTACGTTGGGCCAAGCGTTGTAAAACCCACCATCATGATGAACTTAAGAATAAAAATGCCCTATTCGGCATTATTCAAGGTGGGATGTACGAAGATCTACGTGATGAATCACTCACTGGCTTGTTAGACATTGGTTTTGATGGCTATGCGATTGGTGGTTTATCTGTCGGTGAGCCAAAAGATGAAATGATCAAGGTGCTTGATTATTTACCTAATAAAATGCCAGAGGACAAACCACGTTACCTCATGGGTGTCGGTAAGCCTGAAGACATCGTGGAAGCGGTTCGTCGCGGTGTTGATATGTTTGACTGCGTGATGCCGACACGTAATGCACGTAATGGGCATTATTTTGTCACTGATGGTTTGGTCAGAATTCGTAATAGTCGATATCGCCATGATCAAGGTCCTTTAGACCCACATTGTGATTGTTACACTTGTAAAAACTTTAGTCGTGCCTATTTATATCATTTAGAGAAGTGTGGAGAAATGTTGGCATCGATGCTCGGCACAATTCATAACCTCCGTTACTACCAACGCCTGACGCAAGGGATGCGTGATGCACTGGATAACGATACATTTGATGCGTATGTACAGGACTTTTATGCACGTCGCGGATTAGAAGTTCCACCTTGTCCAAATTAATTCATCTGGATTTGCACGCAAAGCCAAGACAAGGTACATTGCAAAACGAATTGGAACTTATTGTCAATTTTTTGACCTTTTTAAACTTTAGGAAATCAAAATGAGCTTTTTCATTTCTACTGCCCACGCTGCTGAGGCTGCTCAACAAGGACCAAGCTTAATGGCTAACATATTGATGATCGCTGTATTTGTTGCGATCTTTTATTTCTTAATCTGGCGTCCTCAAGCAAAACGTGCCAAAGAGCATCGTAGTTTGGTTGATAGTCTTGGTGTGGGTAGTGAAATCGTATTTGCTGGCGGCTTAATGGGCAAAATCATTCGCTTAGATGGTGACTTTGCAACTGTTGAACTGAGCCGTGGTGTAGAAGTTAAAATTCAACGTGCAAGTGTTATTTCAGTGTTACCTGAAGGCACACTCAATAACCTTTAATCATAAAATAGTCGTGCCTCAGCACGACTTTTTCATTTAAGAAGAAAGCGAATGCGTTACCCTGCATGGAAATATTTACTGATCATCGTGGTATTTGTGATCAGTACGTTATATGCACTTCCAAGTCTGTACCCTGATGAGCCTGCTGTCCAAATTTCGGGCGCAAAAGCAGGTACTCAGATTGATCAGAGTGTCGTGCAAAAAGCTGAGCAGATTTTAAAAACTGCCAATATTAGCAGTCACGATAATAGTTTCTCTAATAATGCAGCTTTATTACGTTTAGACTCATCAGAAGAACAACTGAAGGCGAAAGCGATTCTGAGCCGTGATTTAGGCGAAGACTACGTGATTGCGCTCAATCTTGCGCCAACAACACCAGAATGGTTGCAAAAGATTGGGGCTAAACCGATGAAACTCGGCTTAGACTTACGTGGTGGTGTACATTTCTTGCTCGAAGTCGACATGGATAAAGCGATTAGTCAGCGTATGGAAACATCTGCGACTGATTTGCGTCGTCAATTTCGTGACAATAAAATTAAATTCAATAACCTCGCTTTAAGTAACAATACCATTACCGTCCAATTTGCAGATAATGCAGACCGCGACGCAGCGGCCGATTTCTTACGCCGTAACGGAAATGAGTTTAATCAGCAAGCAATTGCAGCGACGACAGGTGCAAGCCTGAGACTGAATTATACCGATACACGTCGTCAAGAAATTCAGTCCTACGCCGTCAATCAAAACTTAACAACCTTACGTAACCGTATTAATGAATTGGGTGTTGCTGAGGCATTGGTACAAACCCAAGGCAGTAACCGTATTGTCGTGGAGTTACCGGGAATACAAGACACTGCTGAAGCAAAACGTGTTTTAGGTCGCACAGCGAACTTAGAATTCCGCTTAGTTGCCGATAGCAATGATCAATATATTGATCCGTACACACGTCAATATAATGGACAACCCGTTCCTCCTGGAACAGAAGTCTTTGCTTTTGAATCTTTGGATAGTGGTCGTCAATTACTGCTCAATCGTAGCCGTATTTTGACTGGTGAACGCGTTCAAAATGCAAGCTCAGGCTTTAGCCAAGATTCAGGCGGCGCAGAAGTAAATATTACCTTGGATAGCGCTGGCGGCAAACTGATGGCTGACGGCACACGCAATGCTGTTGGTAAACGCATGGCAGTTTTGTTTATCGAAAATAAACAACGAATCAGCTATGTCACCGATCCTGAAACAGGTGCACAAACTGAGGTGCGCACGCCATATACCGAATCTGTGGTCATCAATGCAGCAACGGTTCAAGCTGTTCTAGGTTCACAATTCCGTATTACGGGCTTAGATTCACCACAAGAAGCGGCTGAACTTGCGCTTATGCTCCGTGCAGGTGCTTTAGCAGCACCGATGTATTTCGTTGAAGAGCGTGTAGTTGGTCCTAGTCTCGGTAAAGAGAATATTGAGAAAGGGGTTCAGTCGACCATTATCGGCTTTATCTTAGTCGCAATTTGGATGGTGGTTTTCTTCCGTCTATTTGGTTTTATCGCAAACTTTGCACTTGTGTTTAACTTGGCAATGATTTTGACTGTAATGTCATGGTTAGGCGCATCCCTTACCCTTCCAGGGATTGCAGGTATCGTCATTACCATTGGTATGGCGGTCGATGCAAACGTTCTAATTTGTGAACGTATCCGAGAAGAAATACGCTGGGGCGCCTCACCAAAACAAGCCATTGTGGCGGGCTATGATCGCGCTTATAACACGATTGTTGATTCCAACTTAACCACTTTCCTTGTTGCATTTATTTTATTTGCAATTGGTACAGGTCCGATCAAAGGCTTTGCTGTCACGTTGATGATCGGTATTATTTGTTCGATGTTTACTGCTATTACAGTCACACGTGCAATCGTACAACTCATTTATGGCAAACGCCGTAATTTGACCAAGTTGAGTATTTAAGGAGATTGATATGTCAGATCTGACTCAACGTGACTCAAAGCAATACGGTCGTCCAGATGATTTAAAAATCATCCCATTTATGAAGATTGCCAAACCAGCGGCAATTATCTCGATCTTACTGACGATTGCCAGTCTTTTCTTTATTGCAACCAAAGGTCTAAATCTCGGTTTGGACTTTACGGGTGGTGTGTCTGCTGAATTGAACTATGAACAAGCCGTTCAACCGTCACAGATTACCCAAGCATTGAGTCAAGCTGGATTTAAAGATGCTGTTGTACAGACCTTAGGTAGTAATACGGACCTGATTGTTCGTATGCCAGTACAGGACGATCTAGAAGTTGAAGATCTCAGCAACAGCATTACCAAAGCAGTTCAGTTACCGAATAATACGGTTAACGTTCATAAAGTAGATGCGGTTGGTGGTGCGGTCGGAAATGAACTCTATGTTCGTTCTACTGGTGCAGTTGCACTTGCACTGATCCTAATGCTGATCTATGTCACCATTCGTTTCGAGTTTAAGCTTGCAATGGGTGCTGTCATGTCGTTATTCCACGATATTGTCATCATTCTTGGTGCATTTGCATTGTTCCAATGGCCATTCGACTTGACCGTTTTGGCAGCATTGTTAGCGATTATTGGTTTCTCACTCAACGATAATATCGTGGTATCGGATCGTATTCGTGAAAACTTCCGTAAGATCCGTCACACCAGTTCGCAAGAGATCATTGATATTGCCTTAACCGAAACCTTGCGTCGAACTCTCCATACCTCTGCAACGTTATTATTGGTTGTGGTTGCGATGTTTATCTTGGGTGGTGAGGGCTTACATTGGTTCTCAGCAGCAATGATTGTCGGTGTGTTTGTTGGTACTTATTCATCTATTTATATTGGTACTGCATACGCATTATGGCGTGGTCTAGATCGTCAAGATTTTATCGTACAAGTGAAGCCTGAATTCGAAGAAGACGAGATTCCTTAAATCTCACCACTCTTCTTGATTCAAAGAAAATGCCAGTGTAATCACTGGCATTTTTTTGGGTATGCGATTTGAATATCTATGAAAAAGCCAACTAAAAGTTGCAAAAAAAATTAATGCTGAATCATTTGGATCTGTGGAAACTGAAAACCTCGACAAGACTGCTCTGCTCGCCATGCAACTGTCACCACGACACGATTTAAGATGAAATTCTGATAGGCGAAAGTGCCAATCAATGGATGCGTACACATTCCACCATGATTAGATGGATGAACTTGCGTATTTAAGCTATTTAAATCTAAACGAATACCTAGGCCTGAGGCTTTTAAAATCGCTTCTTTTGTGGTCCAGACTTTAAACCAATATTCCTGATCTCGAGCTTGCTGTTGCCAAATTTGATATTCTTCAGGATGGAATGCATGTTGCGCCAAAGCATCAAAACGTACTTTTCGATCCAACTCTTCGACATCAATCCCAATATCTTTTACTCGCTCGCTCATGACCAAAGCATAGTATTGTTGACTATGCGAATGGTTAAAATGCAGCGAGTGCGAGTTTAAAAAAGGTTTGCCCTGTTCATGTTTTGAAAAGCTTAAACCTGAAATGTCGCAGGCTAACTTTTTTGCGAGTAGCTGGTTGCGATAAGCTTGAATCTGACCTTTCTTATAATGGTTAAATGAACGCAAATCAGCAAAGTCAGCTTTATCCCGATCAACAAGCTGAGCCAATGCCTGAACATGTATTTCGATTTTACGTGTAGTCGTCATTGGCTTTACTCATAAAACCCCTCAGTGAAAAGAGAGGTTGGCAGGATTTTAGAACTTAACAATATCACCTTTCAAAGCAACACCTGCAACTGCCATACCCTTATGACATTCGTAAGTCGTCGAACTTTGAACTTCATTCTTTTTAAAATAACTGACGATGTTGGTCACAGCATTTGCGCCACGTGCTTTTGCTGCTTTATCCAATTGTAATAGTGCAGAACGAAGCACCCAATCACATGATTTCTCAGCAGACTTGCCAAAACCATTGGTCTTTTGATTGGTCACGATATCTTGCTCTAATACCTTACCCCCTGATTTGTTGCCTTTAAGATAGAACTTTACCGAACCATCTAAAGTACCATCAGCCACTGCACGATCAACTGCCGCTTTAAAATCAAATTGATGCACGCTATCTGCAGCCTGAACGGATGCAGTAAAAGCGGTTGTTAAAACAGTTGCTAAGAATAATTGTTTGATTGACATTATTTTGATGCCCCTTGTTATGTTATACGTTTAAAAATCAGTGAGGTATTAATGCCACCAAAGGCAAAGTTATTACTCATCATGATACTGATATCAGTCGCTCTCACTTGTTGAGTAATATAATCTAAATCACCACAAAGTGGGTCAACCATATCCAAATTTAAGGTTGGAATAAGCTCTCCACGGTTCATCATTTCGATGCCTAGCCATGCTTCAATCGCACCACAAGCACCTAAAGTATGCCCAAAATAACTTTTTAACGAACTAATTGGCTTTCGACCCAAAACGCGTGCTGAGGCCTGACTTTCGGCAATATCGCCTTGATCGGTAGACGTACCATGCGCATTGACATAGTCGATTTGACTGGCATCAAGCTGGGCATCTTTGAGCGCCATCTGCATACATTGCCCCATCCTTTCACTATCAGGCTTGGTTACATGCTGCCCATCGGTATTACTGGCATAGCCAACAATTTCAGCATAAATGGTTGCGCCACGCTGTTTGGCATGTTCATATTCTTCCAGAATTAAACAGCCAGCCCCCTCACCAATCACTAAACCATCGCGCTTGGCATCAAAAGGACGTGGTGATTTTTCGGGTTGATCATTCATGCCACTGGTTGCCAATAATACATCAAAAACCGCTGCGCCTGCTGCACTCAGTTCTTCTGCACCGCCTGCAATCATGACGGTTTGTTTGCCATATTTGATCGCTTCGTACGCCTGTCCAATTGCCATTGAACCCGAAGTACATGCACTTGAAGTGGGCAAGGTTAAACCTTTCAATCCAAAATATACCGTCATATTGACTGCACTGGTATGTGACATCATACGAATATAAGTCGTCGCATTGATCTTACTCATATCCTGATCAATTAGCATATTGCCAAACTCACGAACCGCATCGACACTACCTGCTGAAGAACCGAAGGCCACGCCTGTATCACCACTTTTCAGGATCTCGTGATCGATCAGCCCCGCATCTTGCAATGCATTTTCCGCACTAATCACCGACATTAATGCCACGCGTCCCATACCCCGCGTCACTTTACGATTAAAGTGCTTAGCCATTTGAAATGTCTTTACAGGTCCTGCCAGTTTGGTTCTTAGATCTGGATATTGTTCCCATTCAGGCATATAACAAATACCACTTTTGCCCGCATGAAACTGGGCAAAAATTTCATCTGCTGTTTCGCCCAATGAGGTAATGCCAGCCATTCCCGTTACAACCACACGTTTCATTAGATCAGCCCCCCATTGACTGAAATCACTTGTCGGGTGATATAAGATGCTTCATCTGAACATAAAAATTTCACCACACTGGCAACTTCATCCACCTGCCCCATACGTTGCATCGGAATCATTTTTAAAGCATGATCTTTGACTTCATCTGTGACCATTTCTGTTTCAATAAGACCTGGGGCGACACTGTTGACGGTAATTTTACGCTTAGCCAACTCTAATGCCAGTGCTTTGCTTGCCCCAATTAAACCAGCTTTAGCAGCACTATAGTTGACTTGTCCACGATTTCCCATCATGCCCGAAACTGAAGACAATGTGACGATACGTCCGCCTTGACGTAAATGAATCATCGGCATAATCAAAGGTTTGAGTACATTGTAAAAACCATCCAATGACGTTGAAATGACTTCATCCCAATCCTGATCAGTTAAGGCAGGAAATGCACCGTCATGGGTGAGTCCAGCATTCAGCACCACCCCATAAAATGCGCCATGTTGTTCAACATCTTGTTCAAGTAAACTTTTGACCGTTTCGCGTGCATTGACATCAAAAAGTAAATAATGGCTTTTTTGCCCTAAGTTCTGAATTTGTTCAACCACTTGAGCCGCTTCTGTCTCGCGTGAACGTGCGTGAATCGTCACATCAAAGCCTGCTTGCGCCAATTGCAACGCAATCGCTTTACCAATTCCTCGACTTGAGCCTGTGACTAATATTCTTCTACTCATTGTTTTTCCAAAACCTATAATATTAATGTTGATTGATCTGTCGGCTCATACACACTTAACATGGCACTAATCACATGTTCAGCATCGTAAATTTCGCAGGAAAACTGCCCCAACCCCTCATGTAGATATTGCTGCTCCACCCGAATTTTCAGGGTTTGACCCAGTTCAAAATATGGAATGGGTAACTGTAATTTCCGAGTCCCCAACAAAAAACCAACTTTGGGAGACTGTTGTAATTGTTGCCCCATCCAGCCTGAATAAGCACTCACTGTTTGTGCCATAATTTCAATGCTTACCCAAGTCGGTAAACCCTGTGCTTCACAAAACATCAGTCCAGGGCGAATGGTCAGTTCTGCAATGGCATAACCTTCATTTGCCTCAATCAGATGATCAATAAATACCATCGGTTGTTCATGCGGAATATAGTGAATCGCATCAAGTTTCATTTAACGCCCCTCATCTTGAGCCACACCAAATAACAAACTGATATTACTGCCACCAAAGGCAAATGAATTGCTCATGACATATTCAATGCTTTTCGTCAGTTGAGCCTCTCGTACATAGTTTTGATCTGCTAAATCAGCATCAATTTCAGTCTGTTGATGAACAGGCAACCAACGTTGATCTTTTAATAGCTGAACACAAATAAAAGCTTCAATCGCACCTGCTGCCCCCAAACAATGTCCCGTTTTGTGCTTGCTACTGCTTAATGCAACTGAATGGTTTTGAAATACATGGCGGATGGCTTTGATTTCCATCGCGTCATTTTGTGGCGTGGCTGTACCATGCAAATTGACATAGCCCAGCTGCTGCACTGTGATTGCAGCAACGTCTAAAGCACGTTGCATCGCGGTCGCGGCACCAATGCCCTCAGGATGCGGTGCAGAAATATGCCAAGCATCCATCGACTCTCCTGCACCATATAACATGATCGGCGCAGCCGCTTTAGTCAGTAAAAATAACGCTGCAGCTTCACCAATATTGATACCATCACGTTTCGAACCACAAGGTTGGCAAAGACCAGCCGATAAACTTTCAAGGCTATTAAAACCATTTAAAGTCAGTTGACATAAGGTATCCACACCACCCACCAGAACCGCATCCGCCAAACCCGATTGAATCAAACGTTGCCCTGCGGCAAAGGCTTTGGCACTGGATGAACATGCAGTTGATATGGTGTAAGCCGCGCCTTGCCAACCTAAATACTGTTTTAATGCTTTGGCAATACAGCCCATTTCCTGTGGCTGATGTGGTATGTCAACCGACTGGTCACCTGCAAAATACTGTTTCAATCGTACTTCGCTGTCAGATATGCCAGAGGTTGATGTTCCAATCACAATACTCAACCGCTTTGGATCAATCTGTGCCACATAGTCCTGAATCTCAGTCTCGATTTTTGCCAAAGCCGTCAGCGTAAAACGTAAATTTCTAGAATCAAATGCTTGCAATGACTCAGGTACACGTTCAATCAGTGGATAAGAATAACGTCCGACCCATACAGCACGATCAGCCAATAATCCATCTTCCAAGCTCAACGTATTATTTGGTTCAACCAAACTTTTACGAATGTGTTCGATATCTTGCCCTAAAGCAGAAAGCCCAACACTGAATGGAATGCCAACAGCTTGAAATTTAGGCTGCTCACATGGCATTTGTAATCGTGACTCACTCATGGCTGCACCGCTTGCTCAGGCTGATCTGCATTTAAGGTATTTTCAATTGGACTCAATGTCATGCGGTAAGGTACTTGTAGATTATCCAGTTCAATCAGCTTTTCCTGTTGCTGAATCTGTAATATGGATTTTCCACCAATGAACACACGCTGATGATTCGTTGAATGTTCAATACTGACCGCCTGTTGACCCAATTGGGAAAAATTGGGATAAGTAGCAAATAAAATATCTCGCACCACAAACTCAAAAGGCAATAACCGCATTTGTTGAATACGTTGCTGCACTTTGACCTGTTGACCATCAAATTGTAATGCAAATAAAGGCTGCCCTGTTAAACCTAAGCCAACCAAACTTAACTGCTGCCCTTGTTGCTGTTGGTAGAGTAGGAAACTATAACTTTTATCTTTCCATTGAACTTCAACTTGATCTTGGCGTTGATAGTGTTGTGCTGTCCAGTGACTGCTTTGCAGACCTTGCGCATGTGGTGTGAGCTGACATCCCACCAACAACAATGCGCTACAACACAATAGACTGAGCCAAATCCGTTGCATACCGATTCGCTGCATATTAGACCTCTAAGGCTTTTTCTTGTGCTAAACCCTCTCGGCAATATTCAGCCAAAGCGCTTAAACGACTTTTTGCATTTTTATGAATTGGATTTTGATCATCCCACGCATAACCCGCCAATAACGAAGAAATCATACGGCGAATGCTTTCATTCTGATGAGTTGAAAACACCACATCCTGAAATCCCCCCTCATACCATGACTCGACATAGGCACGAAACACTTGAATCCCTTTACGCAGTGGCAGTTCATATTCCTGCATCCAATCGACTTGTTCGCCATTCAATACTCGCTCAACCAATGGTACAGCCAAACTTGATGATTTCAGCGCAATCGTCACACCCGATGAAAAAACAGGATCTAAAAACTCACCTGCATTGCCCAATAACGCATAGTTACGACTTGCAAGTTGCTTTACATTGGCAGAATACCCCACCAATGTTCTCACGGGTGTATCAAATTTGGCATGTTGCAAGACTTGAGACAAACTTAGATCATCCGCCAAAATCCGTTTTAATAATGCTTCAGGCTCATTTTGGGTTACATCTGTAACATGACCATCGGCATCAAGAGGAACTGAGTAGTGGTTAAAGAAATCTTGTTCTGCCACCACACCAAACGATGCACGCCCATCCGCAAACGGAATCAACCAATACCAAGCACGATGATCGTTTTCATGGACGGTAATCAAGATCTTATTGCGATCAAAATCAGCACGATCTCCGATACCATCCTCAATATGCGTGAAAATGGCACGACGTACTGGGAAATTTGAAGGGCTTTCCAAGTCTAGCAGTTTCGGCAGAATGCGCCCAAAACCACTGGCGTCCAACAAAAACTTGGCTTGGATTTGATATTGCTGCTGCGACTCATCCAAGACCGTTAACATCGGCTGATCAGCATCGACATCAACTGCGGTGACTTCATGACCAAAGCGAATATCTGCACCGTATTGCTGCGCTTGTTGCGCCAGTAAATGGTCAAAGTCAGCACGGCGCACTTGCCAAGTCGTCCCTGGCCCTGCACTAAATTTCTCGGTAAAATCATAATGACTGCGTTTTTCACCACACAGGAATGCCGCGCCATTTTTAAACTGAAAACCACGTTCTGCAACATGTTCACGAATGGTGTCCAACAACCCTGCTTCTTCCAAAAACACCATACATTGTGGCAGCAGCGATTCACCAATGGAAAAGCGCGGAAAATATTGTTTTTCAATCACCGTCACCGCATAGCCTTTTTGACGGAGCAACGCCGCAGCCGAACTGCCCGAAGGCCCAGCCCCAATAATCACCACATCCGTTTGTTGTATTGTGTTCATGTTATGCTCCGATGTGGTAAGTCGACAATATGCTTTTGATCAGCAGGAGTGAATAAAGTTGCGTAAATAAATGAAAAGATCACGCCAAGTAAAACAGTTAAACCAAAACAATGAATGGCGTAAGTATCACTCAACGACAATAATCCAAAGCCCAACAGGGTCGACATCATACACAAAAACAACGCCATGCCGACCACCTGTGGATGATCATGTCCATGCCGATAAAAAATGGCATAATCCACCCCAATCCCAATAATCAAGAACGTTCCCATAATACTAAATAGGTTAATTTCCACACCGAGCCATGCTTGTACTGCAAAGGTGCTGAGCAAAGCCAAAGAGACAGGCAACACCAAAGGCAAAACTGAGCCAAGACCATAAACAGCCCCTAAACCAATCGCCAAAGCCAACAAGGCATAGATCAATAAATGCTGTGCTTGCTGGCGATGCTGAGCAAAGGCAGTTGAGAGTGTATCAACAGGTTGTTGAAAATGAATATTGGCGGATTCTAGTTGCTGTAACAATTCTGTCTGCTGCACACCATTTACGATGACCAAACGTTCGGTTGAACTCGGCTGTAAAAAAGCCAAAGGATGCTGCTGAAAAACCTGTTCAGTGAGTAAAGGCTGCTGCTGTAATTGCTGTTGCCAACGTTGTACATCCGCAAATTTCAAGCCCATCGTCGCTGCATACTTTTTCAGTGCCGTTTCAGGAATTTGTTGTAATAACTGTACATTTTGCTGTTGCTGTGCCAACGATGGAATCCATTGACCTAAAGCTTGAAAACTTTCGATTGCCCCTTGCTGTTGTAATTGCTGAAGCTTGAGTAATAATTGTGATTCTTGTTGTTCCAGTTCAGTACTTGAACTGGCCTGCACCACAAAATAATCACTGCTTTGCTGCTGTCCAAACAAAGAACGAATATATTGATCTTGCTGTTTGAGCTTGGCATCCATACTTTGCAAATTACGGATATCATCATTGGGCTGTAAAAATAAAATGCTCACGCTGCCCATGGCAATGATGCCAACAATGAAGCCATAACGCATTTTATGCTGTTGCTGAAACCATTGTCGTGCTTGCCCAATCCATCCCAAGCATTGAATTGCAGGCTGAGCATTCAGTGATGGCAATCGTGGCAATAACAAGACACTTGTGATCCATGCTGCCACCAAACCCACGATCGAAAATACCGCGATTTGCCTAAATGCTGGAAAGGGAGTAAAACTCAGAAAAATATATGCCACAACCGTCGTCATTAAGCCCATAAACAAGCTCGGCAACAAAGGCCTGAGAACGTTAAAACCATCCAGTTTACGATGCTGTGATTGCATCGCCATAAAATAGAAAGAAAAATCGACACAGACCCCGATCAAACTTGCGCCAAAGACCAAAGTCATCAGATGAATTTCACCGAAAATCAGATGGGTTATGGCAAAAGCCAATAAGCTTCCTGTTGAAACGGCAATAAACTCAGTCAGCAATGGGCGGAATGAACGAAAACCAAACCAGACCAACACAATCAAACCAAGGGTTGAACCTAAACCAATGGTTGAAATTTCTTTTTGCGCCGACTGCGTACCAAAATTGGAAAATAAAATCGTGCCTGTCCAATGCGACTGCACATTTAAGTCATTGAGCTGTGGTTGCATTTGGGCAATCCAAGCTGTCACCAGTTGCTGATAATCAATATTGTAGGGACTCTGTGTCAGTTCCAAGACCAATAAGCGTGAAACGTTCTGCTCATCGTGAATGGTTGCAAAACCATGCTCAAGTTCGACATCGCTTGAGGCTTGCGTCGCTACATTCAGCATATAACGCGGAAATAACAGCAAAGGGTCTTGTTGCAAAGATTCTGCCGTAATCGGCATCCCGACACTCATGAGCTGCATCAAACTTTGTTCAGTCAAAGCCTCAAAATCTTGCTGTTGTACCGCCTGTTGCAAAAGCTGACGATCTTGTGGACTCAACAAGCCTGCACGATGCAGATATAACTGCTTTGAAAATTGTTCTAAATCAAGTTGTGGTTTGAGCGGCTGCCACAACGCACTTTTCTTGAGTTGTGTTTCAAACAATTGTGTAGCGTGTTCTATCGCTTGCTGATCTTGGCTTTCTAATACCACAAACACTTTTTGATTGAGTTGATCACTCATATATTGCTGGGTTTTCGCCAACTCAGGATTTTGTTGCGTTTCAGGCAACAAAGAAAAAATATTGGTCTGGATATGAATATCTTTTTTTAGCCATGCAAACGCAAGTGCTAGTCCAACAACGGTTAACAGGATTAACCAGATGGCAGTAAATTTATTTTGCCAATTGGAAAAGCGCATCTTCAGCAGCCGTTAGTTTCAATGGGGTATTTTGATTACGGAATAAAATCGTGGTGCTATTATTGGCTTGTTCCTGAATCACAATTTTATCGACATACTGCTGCCCCTGTGCCTCAATACGTACAAACAATTTTTTAAATAAACCTGACTTCGGCGTTAATGCAACATTCCAACCTGTAGGGCGATAATCGGCAGAAACCACATTAAAGTTCTTCGCCAAAGCTTTTTCATCACCCGACATCAACTGCAAAAACAGTGTTGCAACAGAACTATATGGCGATTGATCAATCTGAATCTGGCTGTAGGTTCGTTGGGTTTTTTGTACAAGCTTCTTTTGCGTCACGATCAAATCGGCTTGTACAGGCCGTTTGATTTTCCAAAGCACACCATTAGATTTGGCAAAGGTCAGCGTGCCATTGGAAACAAAGGTTTTATTTAAACTAGCTAACTTTTTTTGTTGTTCAAAATCAGCACGCACCACATCACTTTTTGCAAGCTGCTGAAAAATCGTACTCACCGCCGCGCTATCGGCATAGCTGAATACACTAAATAGAGAAAGCACGATAAAGAGCGAAAGCGCCCTGCATAGACCTTTAAAAAAATGTCCTTTAAGCATCCTACATTTATATGATATTGCCGTGTAGGGGCGAACTGTGTTCGCCTTAAAACAGAAGACTTTGACTGAATCCAAATTCATTTTATCTCCTCCTTAAATTCATCCCATGCCTTTAAGCAGTCCAATAAAATGGGGGGTGACTGAAAGCACATTTCCCGTGTTTCCATATTCACTGCAACTTGCGTGGTATAACCTTTGGTTAAACGTCTGCCCGTTTCTGCATCGAGAATGAGATATTCAATTTTCAAACGGTTTTCCCATTCTTTAAGGATGGCACGCACACAAATCTTTTGTTCAAACTCAATGCCCTGCACATAGCGCACATGGCTTTCAATCACAGGCCAAGCGTAGCCTGATGCTCGCATTTGATTGTAGTTATAAGCAAACTGATCCAACAACTTACACCGTGCGATTTCAAAATACTTTAAATAATGTCCATGCCACACCACATTCATGGTATCCACATCATGAAAAGGAATTTCAATAATGACATCTGCCTGCATGTGACACTCCTAAGCTTGATCCACAAACTGATTAAACAATTCAAAATTGTCGAAACGATCAATGATCTGTTGTAATTCAGTTTGCAAAGGACGATCTTCTTCAAGCAATGCAAAGCTTTGCAACGTCCATGCGACAAAAGCCTGTAAAGTTGGACTCAACTTTGACTCCACGCCTTTCAGATGCACGGCTTGTACACTGGCACAGCACAAAGCAGCGAGCACTTGTTGCGTTAAGGTAATCACTCGGGTGGCATCTCGAGCGGCAATGGTTCCCATACTGACTTTATCTTGGTTATGACATTCAGTTGAACGAGAAAAAATAGATGCCGCTAAAGTATTTTTTAAGGCTTCTGCCGTCCAAGCCGACACACCGATTTGTACGGCTTTAAAACCATGATTCAAAGGTAAACGATCTGCACTTGAACCTGTCAAATTACGTGGCAAACCATGATTCATTTTATGATCAACTAATTGCGCCATTTGTCGATCCATCAAGTCTGCAATATTGGCAATCATGATCTTTAAGCTATCCATCGCTTGGGCAATGTGTCCACCGTAGAAATGCCCACCATGTAAAACCCGTAAGTGAATCGGGTCAATCAAAGGATTGTCATTACTGGAGTTCAATTCATTTTCTATAAACTGACGTAACCATGTTTTTGAATCTTCAAATACACCAATAATATGTGGCGCACAACGTAAGGAATAACGATCCTGCAAGCGTGGACTTTGATGCGCAGTTTGTACTTCGCTATTCAGCCATACACGTAGTTGTTGAGCAATCTGTTGCTGTCCTTGATGTGGTTTTTGTGCAAATAACACTTCATCAAAATGACTTGGATTGCCCTCCAATGCCCAAACATTCAGTGCAGTAATCAAAGTACTAGCTAAACTGATTTGCTCGGCTTTCTTATAATTTAAGCAAGCAATCGCGGTCATTACAGCTGTGCCATTCATTAACGCCAAACCTTCTTTTGGACGTAAGGTTAAGGGCTGTAAACCTTTTTCAACATAGACCTGTGCAATTGGAACAACTCGACTTTGATCTTGATCATAAACATCACGCTCGCCGACCAATGCTCCTGCGATATAGGACAGTGGGGTTAAATCTCCACTTGCGCCGACTGAACCCTCGGAGGGAATCACAGGAATCACATTTTCATTCAGCATCCACACCAAACGTTCCAGCAATGCCAAAGACACCCCTGAATAACCACGAGCCAATGAACATAACCGTGTCACCACCACGGCACGCGCTGTGATCAGATCCAAGTTTTCGCCCAAGCCACAGCCATGAAAACGCGATAAATGTAAAGGCAATTCATGGACTTGGTGCATCGGAATCTCTACCAGACACGAGTCACCATAACCTGTGGTCACGCCATAGATCACACCTTCATCGGCAAGTAATTGATCCAAAAAGTCTGCACCGCGTTGAATTAATTCACGCCAAGCATTTGTTTCTGGGAGTGCGACACGACATTCATTTCGAGCAACTGCTACCACGTCTTCAATACTGAGCGGTTGTTCTCCAACAATCACCACTGGCTTGATCATTGATCCCATTTGACTTGCATTCACGTTATTTTGTCCAAAACTGATAAAAATTAAACCATTGATACGGTGCAGCCAAGCAATGTTGTTCTAACACGGCAACGTATGCCTGAGTCACTTGTTGCATACTACTGAGTCGAGTTTTTCGAGGTAAATCGATTTGATCTGCAAGATGATGAATATGCACCTGAAACTTATGCTGTGCACGATAACAAAATACAGCGAGAACAGGCACTTTAAGTAAATTTGCCAAAATCCAAGCCCCTTGTGGGAATTGGGCAGATTCACCTAAAAATGGAACACTTTGCACCCGATCTGACTGCACAGGAATGCGATCTGCTGCCACAATCACCCATTCACCCTGCTGCATTTTTTCTTGTAACAGCATGGCGGTTTCAATGCCAAGTTCATCAACAGCAATCAAATTTACATCGGCTTTAGTATTCAACTTTTTGAGAAACTGATTAAATTGTGTCGCGTGCTTTTGATAAACCAGTACATTAATTTTTTGTGGATGTTCGGATTTCAGCGCACGTAATAACTCAATATTGCCAAAATGCGATACGATAATAATCGTACCCTTTTGATAATGTTGTTGAAAATGCTGATGGCCTATTAATTCCAGTTTTTGCTCTGGAATATGTCCCAACCAACCCTCTATTTTATCCAGAATACATTCACCAAACTGCATAAAATGAGCATAACTATTTGCCCACGTTGGCATCGTTGTAAAAGGCGACTGAGGACCTGCAAACTGATGTACACGCTGCAAATATTGCAAAGAAGCCTGCCGCGCAGCTACCGCAAATAACCAATACCACATAATAACAAAATACAGAATCACCCGACATAGCCAACGCCCGCCACAACGATAAAAGCCAAGCATGAGCATGAGCGGTAACATACCGCCGCGCTCTTTAATGTCATGCCAAGTATCATTCGGCGTGTGCTGAGGGTTTGTCATTAATCTGCCCGAGACTTACCAGAACCACGTTTTTGCCAAAGCAATTGAGGCAAGCGAATCAACATACCAGCAAATAATCGAGCATGGGCTTGACTCAAGCCGATATTGTCACGCCATACATTAAAATGGGAGATACCATGTTCAGGATAAATCACAGGCGTAGGCACATTAATAAACGGGGTATTTTCCCATTTTAAGCGTACAAGAATTTCACTATCGAAACCCATGCGTGGCTGAAATTTGGCTTTATCTAAGATAGGAATGGTTTTATTCAAAGGATAAATCCGAAAGCCACACATGCTGTCTTTAATCTCTAAAGATAGACTATTGAGCCACACCCAAAAGTGGGTCACATAACGACCATATAGGCGTTTTTTCGGGACAGAAGCATCAAAAATCGGCTGTCCAATCACCATTGCTTCGGGGTGTTGTTGCGACAATCGGAAAAATTTAGCAACATCCTCCCAGTGATGTTGTCCATCTGCATCGAGCTGCAAGAGGTGTGTCATCCCCATTTCGGTAGCATAACGCAACCCTGTAATCACAGCCTGACCTTTACCTTGATTGGTCGCATGTTCAACCAAATGTACATGTTGATTTTGTTGCGCCAATTGTCGCAAAATTTCACTACATGCGGCATGGCTACCATCATTGATCAAAATGATCGGATACTGAAATTGTTGCAAATGCTGCACCAGATCAGCGAGATAGTGCGGATGATTATAGACAGGAATCACGATGCCGTATTTCAACAGACCATCCAACATGATTGAACTCCTAAGCACGCGCTACAGAAAATAATAAACGACCTGAAGCCAGTGTATGCTGATCTGTGCTCATTTCAAAACTCACCTTGTGCTCTTTACGACTGAGTTTGAGCTGCACCACGGTATAAGGACGAATCAGATTTTGAAATTTAAGCTGCTCGAAACCCTGACACCAATCCAGATCTGCCCATACCTGTTTAGCAAACTGTTGGATAAAACTGATTTGCCCCACGCCAGGATAAATCGGTTGATTCGGAAAATGTCCTTTAAAACATGCCAATTCAGACGGAAATTCCAGACTAAAAAACTGACTGTCTTGTGCTTGCCATTGCGACAACATCACAGGCTGTAACATCATAGAAAATAATGCCTTTAAATAATTTTTATCTCGTTTCGATTGGGCATTTTGTGGAATTTGACTCAGAAAGCGCCATTGTCTTGGAATCGCTAGCGTTTCCAGTTGAAACTGGAGTTGTTGTTTGAGTGTTTTAACAAAAGCGGCTTTACCCAATTGGATCAATTGTTGCTGTGCAGTTGGTGTCAAAACCACGATAGCAGCCAAAATCTGTCGATGCTGATGCTCAATCACTAAGGCATGGCTTTGTTGAACGTCATCAAGAATATTCAGCGTCTGTTCAATCGCATCCAAACTTAAACGTTTTTCTTCGAGTTTAACAATCCGATCTAAACGTCCTAACAGGCTAAACTGTTTCTGAGCAATCACCATCCATTCAGCTGCATCTCCCGTCATGATCCAACCTTGCTCACCCGCATGATCACTTTTGACCATCAGTTGCTGACGATCAGAAATCTGAATCTCGACATTTTCAAATGCTGTCCAAGCCGCATCATCTTGTTTACGATGTGCAATACCGCCTGTTTCAGAACTGCCTAAAACTTCAATAATCGGCACATTCAAATTGGGACGAATGCCTACATCCAGTTTCCCACCTGAACTAAACACCATTTCACAGTGTTGTAATCGCAATTCACTGGTCCAACGCTTGAGTAAAGCAGGACTCGATACCACATAATTTAGGTATCCCGATTGCAGTAACCTTTGCTGCACTTGAATGACATCTTCTGGAAATGCCAATTGAGGATTGTAGAAACTACGCCCCGTAGCTAGCGGCAAGAGCAACTTAAATAATAATCCATAAATATGTTGATGGCTGACCGTAGCGATGGCGAGACACTGTTCAGCAAATGAAAAACTTGCTGCGAGCCCACGCACTTCGTTTAACAATTGCTTTAAGGTACGTTCAATCTGTTTCGGTTCCCCAGTTGAACCTGAAGTAAAAAAGCTAATCTGCGCAGCATTTAAAAATTCATCATTTTTTATTTTCGCCAAACGTTCTACAATAAAATCAACTGCACGCTCCGCCTTAGGAGATAGAGATTCGGAAAGATGTTGTTGCCGCGTTAAAAAATAGATGTCCTGCTGTGCCAGTTGTTGTTCTAAATTACGCACACGATTGGGCGGTAAAATAATTTTTTTATTTGCCAATAAGCCAGCAAAAAACAGCACCATAAAATCATAACTGTCTTGTTCCCACAATGCCCAAGTCGATTGTGCCAAATATTCAATCGCAGTCGATTGTTCAAGCACGTCCTGCCAAAAAGCGGCATAAACAATATTTTGAAACTCAGCACCAATACAAAATATTTGGGCTGAATCGGACTCATTATAAAAATGAAGGGGTGCAATCATTTCACAAAACCATTTAAGTATTGACCTGATTTAAACGCTGATGACGTTTACGTAAGATGAATTCCCCTAAAAACAATACGCCCATCAATACATAAGAAATAAAGCCATTATAAATGACCCAAAATTTCATTGGCGCAAATACGGTTCCCAAAGCAATCATGGCATTCATGCTAAAAAACCCACACCAAACCATGGTGACTTTACGCGTCCACCGCACACCTGATTCAGGCAAATCCGGCTCAACTAAACGAGCAAAACGTTCGATCATTGAGGGTGGTTTATATAAGGTCAGCGCAAAAATCAACAATGCTCCGACACTCATCCCCACAGGATAGAGTTTTAACCATGCATGATCTTTTAAAATCAAGCTCAGTCCACCACAAACAATCGCCAGCCCAGTCAAAGGCAACATCAAATCATTTTTTCTAGCACTAATCAGTCGGACAATACCCAAAACCACCAGTAACACACTGACCCAGACAAATTGTCCGTGTGACAAACTCCAACCTACAATAAAGGGATACAACACAAAAAATGTGATCAGTATGCCTCTGAGCAGATGTCTCATTCAGCCGTCATATTTTGAATGACCGTAACAACATCCAAGACCGTTCTGACTGCTTTAAAATCTTCAGGTTGTACTTGTTTACCTGTCAATTCCTTGATTTTGACCACAAGATCAATCGCATCAATGCTATCGACATCAAGATCTTCATATAAATTTGAATCGAGACGAATATCTTCAGGTTCAATTTCAAATAGATCCTGCATCCACTCTCTGAGTTTTGCCAGCACATGTTCTTGAGTTAACATTGATCTACTCCTTAAACGGCTTGCTGCGCTTCAACCAAAGCCACTAAACTTTGAATTGATTTAAAATGCTGTTTGGTTTCATCGGACTCTGCATTTAAATGAATGTTGTAACGCTTCTTCAATGCCAAACCTAACTCCAAAGCATCAATCGAATCTAAACCTAAGCCATCACCAAACAATGGTGCTTCGGTCTCAATATCACTGATGCTAATATCCTCGAGTGCGAGAACATCAATAATCATTTGCTTTAATTCATCAGCAAGATTGCTCATTTTTTCGATAACTCATCATTAAAAATTTGATAAAAACGTTGATTCAACTGACGGACTTGTTTTGGTGTTATATCTGAATCCACTAACATGTCCTTAATTTCAATTGCATCGAGCACCTTAATTTCAATATGAAAAGGCTGTGCTGGCACATGATACCACTTTTCATTTTTGGTCAAAGTTGATGGCGTGCAGCTTATCAAAACTGGACGGATCGGTACATTGGCTCGAATGGCAATATTTGCAGCACCACGCTGAAACTCATTTAAACGTTCGCCTTTTTCTGTTCTGGTTCCTTCTGGAAAGATCAGTAAAGAAGCTGCACCCTGCTCCTGTAAACGCGCTACAGAATCTTCAATAAACTGTTGCGAACCTGCATTGAGAATATAACCTGCACTTCGGACGGGACCACGCGTAAACGGATTAGACCATAGCGATTGTTTGACCACACAGTTGGCTTGCTGCATCAATCCAATCATGACCACCACATCAATTAAAGTCGGATGATTAGCGATCACCAGTTCTTGTCGACTATTTTGTAGCTTATGCAAACCCTCAACGGAATAGCTCATAATCCCGAGCTTCACCATCATTTCCGTAAAGCCTTTAAAACTATAGCGGATCACTTGTTGCGCCCGTTGCTGACGTACTTCTGGACTTGAACTACTCAATCGAACCAAGGGTGCAACAACCGTTGCAATCCCGATACCACCGACACCAAAGCTCGCAAAACTCAATCCCGTCGCAGCCACACGCCAAAGATAATTACTTTTTTGTTTGATTTCTTTGAGTTTTAACATTTTTTCCATCTCGATGCAGATGGATTGATATCTGCTGTTTGCCAGAATTGATAAAAAGCCAAACTTTCCATTGACATCGAACCTGATGATGCTGAACTAGTTAAATCAAGCACCTCTAAATTAGGCTGCGCCAAACTCACTACCGTTGAAAGTGCAAATGCAGGAAAGTCCCACGCATCACTATAAACGGTCGGTAATGCTTGATCGTACGCTACAACAAGTACTTTTTGTACATGGGGCTGTGCTTTTAGAATGGCATAAGCTTCAATCAAAGCCTCTGTCCACTCACAACTTAAACTAGTCGATGGCGTATCATCATGGCATAAAATCGAATATAAACCCGCGATTGCATTATGCACAGAAGTTGAAAATTGCGTGGGAGATGGCGTTTGCCCACTGAGTACATCTTGTAAAATACGCAGTGTTTTTTCTTCATCGCCATACTTCGAAACCCACACGATATAATCAACAGATTGATCATCTAGTGTAGTTAAAGCACTTTGCAATGCCATTTTGGCTAATAATGATAAACGACGACGCTGCATCGCTGGAATCTCATCCAGTGCAGCAAAATTTTGCTGAGCATTGCTAAGCTGAGGCTGCGTTAGATGTAGTTTTAACATGCGATACATCGTCCATGTGTTTATGTATAAACACATTCATCAATAATATTTTGTGGGCGCATTATATCACTGTCACCAAATTTAACAAAAAAATATTTTTAATATATTTCAATATCTTATATTAATATTTTTTTAGTACCAGTTAGAAATAAATAGAATATAAAGTTTTACTAAACAATAAAATAAACTATTAACTTAAATACTCTAAAATTTCCCATTAAAAAAGCCCAAAACAAAGTTTGGGCTTATCATTTTATCGTTAATTAACGCTTCATTTTTTTCTCAGCTTTTTTGAACTTCTGCACATAACGGCGTTTACGTGCAGCAACACGCTCATCAACCATCGATTTACGACCTTCAAATGGATTGTCCGAAGTTTTGAAATCAACACGAACTGGCGTTCCTTCCAACTTATACACTTTACGGAACACATTTTCGAGATAACGGCGATAATCTGCAGGGGTTTTATCAACCTTATTACCGTGAACAACGATCGTTGGTGGGTTTTGTCCCCCCATATGCGCGTAACGCATTTTAATTCGCTTACCACCAATCATTGGCGGTTGATGCGCTTCTGTAGCATCATTCAAAATCTGGGTGAGTTTTGCAGGTGAAACTTTTAAATGTGACGATTCATAAGCACGATGGATGGTTGGATACATTTCCCCCACCCCAGTACCATGCAATGCAGAGATTAAATGTACTTTTGCCCATGGAATAAAATCAAAGCGGCGATCAACATCCAACTTACATTGTTTACGGTCATATTCGGTCATGTTGTCCCATTTATTAATGGCAATCAACATGGCACGTCCAGCTTCTAGCGCATAACCAATCAGATGCAAATCTTGTTCGACCACACCTTCACGCGCATCCAGAACCACAACAATGACATGTGCATCTTTAATCGCTTGTAGCGTTTTCACAATTGAGAATTTCTCAATCATTTCATCGACTTTACCTTTACGACGCACACCTGCAGTATCAATCAAGGTGTATTTACGCCCATCACGCTCAAATGGAATATAGATAGAATCACGTGTTGTACCAGGTTCATCAAATGCAACCACACGATCTTCACCGAGCAAACGGTTGACCAGAGTCGATTTACCCACGTTTGGACGACCAATAATGGCTAAACGTAAACCTGTAGCTTTATCATGTGCTTCATCGCTTTCATCTTCAGGAACATCAACCAAGACATCCTCAAGCATTTGTTGCACACCACGCCCATGACTGGCAGCCACTTGTAAGGGTTCACCCATACCAAGCTTATAAAACTCAACCAAAGCCGCTTCAGCGTGAACACCATCCACTTTGTTGGCAACGAGGTAGATTTTTTTGCCTAATGTACGCAGTTCTCGTGCGATTTGTTCGTCCGAAGCCAATAGACCGGCACGCGCATCAACCACAAAAACGATAATGTCAGCTTCATTAATTGCAGTTTTTGACTGCTCTGCCATGTAACTATCAATACCGCCTTCATTTTCACCGATACCACCCGTATCGACGACAATGAATGATTTATTTTGAAAAACCGCATCACCATATTTGCGGTCACGAGTTAAACCAGCGAAGTCAGCAACCAAAGCATCACGACTTTTTGTGATTTGGTTAAATAGCGTTGATTTTCCGACGTTTGGACGACCAATGAGCGCAATAACGGGTTTCATAAATTAACCTTAATTCAGACGAGCCATCGTTGATGACATCGTATCAGAAACAGTATGGAAGATTTTCAGTGATCAAATGATCATAATAAAAATTCGGGGTTTTGTTTAAACAAACACCCCGAAGTATTTTTAAAAGTGCAATTCGCTAACTCGAATTTTACCACACATTAGGCAAAATTAACGATTCTGCCAAATGCTTAATGCACCTTTTTGAGTAGCGACATAAAGTTGGTTGTCGATGACACGTAATGTGCGGACATCTCCACGTGTTTTAGCGCGTCCAACCAAGCGACCAGTTGCAGGGTCAATCAGATGCAAAACACCATCCAAATCACCAACTACAAGATTCTGTCCCAACATCACAGGATTACTCAACTTACGATTCAATAAGCTTTCATTCTGCCAAACCAACTCACCTGTACTGAGATCGTAGGCATTTAACTTACCATCAACAGTTGAGATAAATACTTTATCTTCTGATACTTCTGGACGGTTGGTACTGCTCGCGTCTTCGCTCCACACCACACGTTGTGTCGCTAAATCAGTTACAGTCACTTGCCCTTGGAAGCTACTGGTCACTAAATACTGACCCGCAACCACTGGATCACCATTGATATCAATCAAACGTTGAATATCGGAACGACCTTCGCTGATAGCAACACGACGTTGAAACTGTGGAATACCGCTAATCACATCGATTGCGTAGATATACGCATTTGCTGAAGCAATCAGTACCGTGCGTTCATCCAAAGGTACAGGAGCAGCTTGGCCACGTAAGCTAAACTGAATATTTGGCAGCTTATATGCCCAAACCTGTTGTCCTGAAACAGCATCATGTGCAAAGACAGTTCCATCATTTGCCAGTGTAATCACCCGCCCCAACTGTATCGAGGAAGGAGATAAAATAGCACCAGACAACTGTGTTACCCACTTCTGCTCACCTGTAGCTTGGTCTAAAGCGAACAATTGTCCTTTCCGATTTCCAACAACAACAATCCCTTCACCTGCTTCAACACCAGCAGTTAGCTCTTGTTTGGTTATCTTACTTTTCCAAAGACGCTCTTTGCCTTTATAAGCTGAAACTTGCCCATCAGGATCAGGCGTAAAAATCACGCCATTATCCGTATCTAACTGCAAACGTAACGACTCAGCAGCATTGGTAGATGAAACACTTTGAGAAAAAACAAGGTTTAAACTTTGTTCTTGCGTAATTTTTGGCAATGGGTTTGGTTTCACTGGCTTAACTTTATTACTCGAACATCCAACGAATAAAGCTGAGGCAATGGCGATTGCCAATGGTAGTTTTAGTTTATTCTGCATTAAGACTCATCCACATTGGTATCTAAGATCGGGCGCTCAATTTCAGGATCATCTACTAAAACGCCAACACTTTCGAGTTTAATTTGTAAAAGCTGGCGCTCTTTTTTACGTTCGATCAAGCTATCCCATGCACTTTGATAAGCTTTACGTGCGGATTCAGTGTCTTTCTTCGCAACAAAAATATCACCGCGAAGTTCATCTACTGTCGCTTTAAACGTAGGCTCAGTAACATTCGCTAGTGTTTTTAAGGCTTCGTCATACTTTTTCTGTGCAAGTTGTGCATCTGCTAAACGTAGTTTAACAATTTGTACCAAACCAGCATCTTTGACTGTTGTATTTTCGACTTTCTTCAACGCTTTTTCAGCCGCCGCATAGTCATCTTTATCATAAGCCAACTTAGCTAACAAAAATTGTGTCTGGATTGCATGAACCGAATTTGCATCTTCTTTCACAATTTTATCTGCTGATTCAGATATCGTCGCAAAAGCATTCGGTTGATCCGAAATGACTTTTGCCTCATCCATCAACTTTTGTACTTTTGCTGTTTGACTCTGCGCTTCAGCAAGCGTTTTCTTTTGCCAATATTCCCATCCGAAAAAGGCAATCAAGGCAATGAGAATTCCGCTAATGATTGCAGAACCATATTTTTTGGCAAACGACTTAAATTGGTCGAATTGTTCATCATCACTTAAACTCATGTGATTGTCCTTTTCCTAAATATTTTATTGTTTAAATTTTTCGATAAAAAATGAGGTCAGCTCTGCTATGGCAACTTGTGACTGCTCTGCAGTTGCAAGCTCCTTCACCAAAAGCTGCTGTGATTCCCACTCGCGCTCACCCAAAATCACCGCATAGATCGCACCAGACTGATCGGCCTTTTTCATTTGGCTTTTCATACTACCTTTAGAGCCTGTTTTAAGGCGAATTGGGCTATTTGCAGCTTCAAGTTGATCACGAATTTGCTCAGCAAGTAACAATGCTTTGGCTTGATAGGCAGGTTCAGCCAACAAGAACACTTCACAGTCGCGTACAACACTCACTTGTTCTACTTGCTCAAGCAACAGTAACAAACGCTCCATTCCCATCGCAAAACCGACTGCTGGTACAGTTTGATCCGCTTTACCTTTTAGCTGTCCAACCAAACCGTCGTAACGTCCACCCGCACAGACAGTCCCTTGTGACCCCAACATGGTGGTGGTCCACTCGAAAACAGTCTTATTGTAGTAATCTAAACCACGCACCAATTTTTGGTTAATCACAAATTCAATGCCAGCATCGGTTAAGTATTGCTTTAATTGTTCAAAGTGATTGATGGAATCTTCTTTTAAGAAATCATGCAACTTAGGAGCATTTTCTAAAATCTTTTGAGTTGATTCACTCTTAGAGTCCAAAATACGCAATGGATTGGTGCTGAGACGGCGTTGAGAATCTTCGTCTAATGCTTCTTTGTGCTGAGTTAAAAACTCAACCAAAGCTGCACGATACTCAGCACGTTCATCTGTTTCACCCAAAGTATTGAGCTCTAAACGAACTTTGTCTGCGACACCCATACGTTTCCACAGACGTGCAGTCATTAAAATAAGTTCAGCATCAATATCAGGGGTAGCGACACCAAAGGTTTCTACACCAAACTGATGAAACTGACGATAACGACCCTTTTGTGGTTTTTCATAACGGAACATTGGCCCAACATACCAAACACGTGGTGTTGCACCACGCAATAAGTTATGTTCCAACATGGCACGTACACAGCCCGCTGTGCCTTCAGGGCGCAAAGTCAGCGATTCTGGTGGGTTTCCTTTATCGAAAAAGGTATACATTTCTTTTTCAACAATATCGGTTGCATCACCAATGGCACGTTTAAATAAACCTGTTTGCTCTACGATAGGCAAACGAATTTGTTGATAACCATAAGCATCCATTAAAGATGCAAGATGTTGTTCCAGACTTCTCCAAGCTGCAGTTTGCGTTGGAAGGGTGTCATTAAAACCTTTGATCGCGACGATTGAACTCATGATGAACTACGAATAATTTCTTTAGATTTGGCTTCTTCAAGCTCTTGAACACGTTGACGAACCATTGTCTCTATTTCATCAACCAACTGATTGGTGTCAATTAAATGACTTTTTTCACCATTTCGATAGACCAGTGAACGCGGTGACGCACCAACGATACCAATATCGGCTTCTTTGGCTTCACCAGGACCATTCACTTTACATCCGATCACAGATAAATCCATCGGTGTACGAATATCTTCTAAACGTTCTTCTAATGCTTGCATCACTTGAATCACGTTGAACTCTTGACGTGAACAACTCGGGCAAGCAATAAAGTTAATCCCATTTGAGCGCAACCCCAATGATTTTAAAATATCAAAGCCAATTTTAATTTCATCTTCGGGTTCAGCAGCCAGCGAAATTCGCATGGTATCGCCAATACCTTCCATCAGTAATCCGCCAAGTGCGATCGCTGATTTCACAGTACCTGTGCGATAAATTCCTGCCTCAGTCACGCCTAGATGCAATGGATTATCAATCTGTTGCGATAACAAACGATAAGCATCCATGGTTAAAAACACATTCGATGCTTTTACACTGATTTTAAACTCATGAAAATCTAAACGATCAAGAATATCAATATGACGCATCGCAGATTCAAGCAAAGCTTGACCTGTTGGTTCGCCATATTTCGCTTGTAGATCTTTTTCTAGCGACCCTGCATTCACCCCGATACGGATTGAAATATCATGATGTTTGGCGGCTGCAACGACTTCACGTACTTTTTGATCAGAGCCAATGTTGCCTGGATTAATCCGTAAGCAATCTGCGCCATAATCCGCCACAGCCAATGCAATACGATGATCAAAGTGAATATCTGCCACTAGGGGCACAGAAACACGTTTACGAATCGCACCAAATGCCTCTGCTGCTTCCATCGAGGGCACAGAAACACGCATAATGTCTGCACCAGCTTCTGCACACCGCTCAATTTGCGCGACAGTCGCATCAACATCACACGTTTCAGTATTGGTCATACTCTGAACACTAATCGGGGCATCACCACCGACATACACCGATCCCACACGAATTTTACGTGTTGGGCGGCGCTTAATTGGGTTCACGATCATCGTATAGCTCTACCTTTTAACATTAGCGAGACAAACGGAATTCAGCTTTACCATTTACAGTATAAGGACGCAAGGAAATCTGTTCTTGATTTAAGCTGAGTGATACAGCGGTCGCATCATCCAAACGAATTTGGAAAGGTGATTCACCGGTAAGGGTTAAAGTCGAAGCTTGACGACCTGTCGCCAAAACTTTAGCTGTTGAATCCACAATATGTACAGATGTTGGACGGCTAAAATTCAATACAAGCTGGTCACCTGATGTTGCGACGGTATTTGCCATTGGGAGAATTTCAATATTTGAATTGGTAATCTTTGGAACGTCAACATCATCTTTTGTGCTTGATGACCAGTTCTGCACAGCCATAACAGCTAACCAACCAAGCAAAATGATAATCACTAGAATCGCAATACGCTTTAACCATTGACGATTACGAACACTGTTCGAACCTGAAAGTTTACCCATGATTTTAATCGGTGAGTTATTCAAAGCATGACTTGCTTTTAACCCCGTATCATTGACATAAATTTCATCAAAACGGTGAATTATGGCGCTGGCATCTGCATTTAAATACTTTGCGTAAGCACGATAATACCCTTTGATGAAAGTTGCTTCAGGCAATGACGTATAATCATCTTGCTCTAATGCCGTCAAGGTTTTGACAGGCATATTCATTTCACGCGCAATCTCTTGCAGTTCTTTCTTTTGTGCAATACGAATTTGACGCAAATACTCACCAGGTCGTTGAATATTTCCCAAAGTTGACGAAGGAGAGTTTGAGCCAGTTGGCTGATGTGAATTTGGATTTATTTCCATACGGCCTCAGTACTGTACTGTAATTGCAAATAACGTTGATATTCTAGACTTTCTGGAAATAAAGCACGCAATTGATTGACCAACACTTGCATTCCCAATTGATCCGCATTCGCACGAGCAATGCGTATACCCAGCCAAAGCGCACGTGCACCTTGGTTTTTTTGTCCCACATTACGAACATATTGTTCATATAATTGTGACGCGTCTCTATTATTTTGTTGCAAATAGAAAATTTCCGACAACTCTAACATTGAAATGGTTGCATTTCGATTTGCTTGTAGTGCCTGTTTGAATGATTTTTCAGCATTCGCAACATCACCTACGATTAAATAGATCCGGCCTAAATTTTCCAACGCCTGAAAGCGTTGATCATAACCCAAGGTTGCACCAGCACGGGTAAATTGCTCAATCGCTTCATTATAGCGCTGCATTTGATACAAATATGTACCGTAATTATTACGAGCTTGTGCATTATTCGGTTCAGCAGAAATTGCGCGCTTAAAATATGCGTCTGCTTTTTCCATATTCAGCTTACTACCCTCTTGTTGCAGTAAAATGCCCATCATCATATTGGCATTTGCATCACGGGCATTGATTTTTAAGGCTTGGTCAAGTGAACGTTTAGCAGCATCGAGATCACCGTTACGAATATATTCTGCTGCTAACTGGCTACGAACCTGCACAGCCTTTTCGGGATTTTTGGTCGATGATGTGGTTTGGCAAGCTGTTAAACCCCACACAGTAAGTACAACTGTTGTCGCTATAATCGTTTTTAGTCGAGTTGTATTCAACGCTTTATCCCCAAGTTTTATCCTTGTGTGCGCAAAATTTCTTGTCGTTGCGCCACTTTCTTTTTCCACTGTTCAGCGCGACGAGTACGGTCAGCAACTTGTCCCACCAATTGTCCACACGCAGCATCAATATCATCACCACGTGTCTGACGAATCGTACACACAAATCCAGCATCAGACAAAGTTTTTTGGAAAGCAATGATGCGGTTACGACTTGAACGCCCATAAGGCGCATGCGGAAATGGATTGAATGGAATTAAGTTAATTTTACTCGGTAAATTTTTTAACAATTTCACCAGTTGTTGTGCATGCTCTGGATGATCATTGACCCCTTCCAACATGACATACTCAATGGTGACGTGTTTACGCGCACTTTCATTGCCATCTTTGGCCAAATATCGCTGACATGCAGCAATCAATTGTTCTAATGGATATTTTTTATTAATTGGCACCAATTCATTACGTAACTCATCATTCGGTGCATGTAATGAGATCGCCAATGCCACATCAATATCTTGTATTAACTGATCAATTTTAGGAACAACACCAGAGGTTGATAAAGTCACACGACGTTTAGACATTCCATAAGCAAAATCATCCAACATCAAGCGCATTGAGCTGAGGACTGCATCATAATTTAATAATGGCTCGCCCATGCCCATCATCACGACATTGGTTACCGTGCGCTCGCGCTCTGCTACAGGCACTTCTTCCATATAGGAATAATTGGCCATCCAAAGCTGACCAATAATTTCCGCTGGGGTTAAATCACGTTGGAAACCTTGTTTACCAGTCGAGCAAAATGAGCAATCTAATGCACAGCCCACTTGTGAAGAAATACATAAGGTCTTACGAGAGCCTGTTTTATCTTCCGCAGGAATCAATACCGTTTCAACTAAAGAACCGTCACCTTCGCCCACACGGAATACCCACTTACGTGTTCCGTCTTTTGAATAGTTACGATGAACCACTTCAGGAGCTTTAATTTCACAAATTTTTTCGAGTTTTTCACGCAATTTACCTGAGATATTGGTCATCTCAGCAAAATCAGTAACGAAGTATTGATGAATCCACTTCATGATCTGACCGGCACGAAACTTTTTTTCGCCCATGTCTTCAAAGAATTTTTCGAGTTCAACTCGCGACATGCCAAGTAAATTTACTTTATTGTCGGCAGCTTGAACGACAGGCGTAGTGAATGACTGTTGTTTTTCATCTGAATTTTCTGATGAAACGACGACTGCAGAACTCATGTGAATTTACCTAAACAATATCAGCACTAGAAAACACTGTGCATTATTTGCACAACACAATCTATAAAAAATAAAAAACCAGATAAGTAGTATACCACTTATCTGGCTTGAATACTTTGGATTAACGAGTGCGTGGGCAGATCTCGTTATCAGCAAAGAAGTAAGCGATTTCACGCTCAGCAGAAGCAACTGAGTCAGAACCGTGTGCAGCATTTTCATCGATGCTTTCAGCGAAATCAGCGCGGATTGTACCTGGCGCCGCTTCTTTAGGGTTTGTTGCACCTAAAATTTCACGGTGAGCAAGCACTGCATTTTCGCCTTCAAGAACTGAAACAACCACTGGACCAGAAGTCATGAAAGTAACTAAGTCACCAAAGAAACCACGTTCTTTGTGCTCAGCATAGAAACCTTCAGCATCAGTTTGAGAAAGCTGTTTCATTTTAGTTGCAACAATTTTTAAACCCGCTTTTTCGAAACGAGCAAAGATGTCGCCGATGTGGTTTTTAGCAACTGCATCTGGTTTTACAATAGATAACGTACGTTCAATCGCCATGGTTGGCTCCTATTATGGTCTAAACATTAAAAAATTTGCCGCATTATACCGATGTCATCACGAATAATCAGCTTGAATCTGTAAAAGTTCAACGATTTCGGATGAATTTCTAACGAACCTCATCCAGCCATGCCATTTGAATCGCTTCAAGCAAACCTTCTGTTGATTTATTCGGATCATCATTGAAATCTGGCAATGCGCAAACCCAAGCATGAAGATCGGTAAAACGGATCCATTGCGGATCCACCTCTGGATGTGCTTCGACCAATTCAATCGCGATATCCATGGTATCTGTCCAACGTAAGCCCATATAACAACCTAAGTAAATAAATATAATTAGAGCTACTTTAACAAATCATCAGATTTAAGCGGTAGTGTTCTCTTGCAAATAGGTTACAAAAGAATATTAAAACTTGGTGCGAGCAAAATGATGGCACTGGCAACAGACGCTCCAATCATCGCCCCTACAATTACATCACTCGGGTAATGTAGTCCCAGCACCATTCGTGACAAGGCGACCAGCAAGGTAAATGGCAGCATCAATAGCAGTAAAATTGGTTGGATATACCCTAAGGTAATCGTCAGCATAACCGCATGTAAGGTATGCCCTGATGGAAAGCTAAAATGATCCAATGGTCTCTCACCCAAAACAATGACTTGATGGACTTGATAAGGTCTCGGACGCGTCGTTTTGTGTTTCAAAAATTTATAAATTAAGGTGCCTAGCAAACCTGCGACGATCAAATACACAATTTGCAGACCGTAAGCCAAGCCTTGCATCGCCCAGACAGACAACAACATGACATACCAAAATGGACCATCCCCCAAACGACTAATCGTTTTAAAAAATAAGGCGATGCGTTGTGACTGTGAGAGATGGTTAAGGTATAAACACCCTTTTAAATCAAGATCTAACATTTTTATTTTTGCATTTTGAAAGTTCATCATCTTCTCCTATTTGAGAATTTAGGTAGCGGTCATGGGAGACTCCTTCGCTACCTGATAAAGTGCTTGTTCTAATTGTTGTACAGGAAATTGCCAACTGGATTGTTGGACGCTTTCACTGGCAAGTAAGCCCATTTGTCGCAACTGCGGAAGCGCAGGCAACTGACAAATGGATTGAATCAAATCGGCTGTGTTCCCTAGTGGACTCAACCATCCTGTAATCTCTTGTTTGACATGCTGATGTGCACAGACATAATCATAAGCCACGACAGGTAGACCACTGGCTATCGCTTCTAATACCACATTTCCAAAAGTATCGGCTTGGCTTGCAAAAGTAAAAACGTCTGCACTTGCATATGCAGCAGCAAGCTCACGCCCGCTTAAGCTGCCCATAAAAATTACATCTTTGGAGGTGGTTAATTTACTTAAGCGCACGCGATCAGGACCATCACCAACGATCACAAATTTAAAATTTGTGCCTTGTTGTGCTTGCAGTGCGTGGAAACTTTTAATCAATACATCCACTTCTTTCTCTGGTGACAAGCGCCCGACATACAACATCACCCGTGTATCAGCATCAACACCCCATTGCTGGCGTAATTGTGTTGAACGATGTTTTGGTGAGAATTTTGCCGTATCTACACCTCGTCCAACCACCACCAATGGACAGGTCACACCGAAACCACGTAAGGCTTGTTCGGTATATTGACTCGGCACGCAGGTAACATCAGTACTGTTGTGGAACCACGTCAAATAGCGTTGAATCGGCTTTACTAAAAAAGCCAAGTCAAAAAATCGACTAAAGTCTTGAAATGGAGAATGAAAACCACTTGAAACCGCTATCTTCTTAGAACGAGCGGCTTGCAAAGCCGTGAGCCCCAAAGGCCCTTCAGTCACGATATGCACCACATCTGGCGCAAACTTTTCAAAAGCTTTGGAAACCTTTATATATTGCGGCCAACCAAACTGAAGACTTGGATACTTAGGAATCGGTTGAGACAACACTAAACATTCTTGCTCAGGGTGGAATTCAGTACACACTTCTTTTTGCGCAGGTCGAACCAATAATATTTTATGCCCAAGGCGTTGTAGCCCCTGACATAATTGCATCATCGATAAAGCAACACCATTGATTTCTGGTGGCCAGGTTTCAGTTACAATCGCGATTCTTAGACGAGGACGAACTAAATCTTGAAGCTCAGATAATTCATTTTGTTGATCTTTAAGTTGCTTCCTTTTAAAGTAAAATTTTACACTTTCAGGAAACTGTTCTTGCTTTAATAGAGATGTCGCGTATGTGCTTTGCATATCGCCATCCATTTGTGTCGTTATTTTCATGCTTTAAGCTTATAAAAACATTTTGACACTTTAATGATCAATAGATGACAGTTTTTTGACAGTGTAAAATAAAAAAGCCCTATCCCAAACTGAGACAGAGCATAAAAATATGAAAGAGTGTCGCCATTAACCCAACGGATTATCGACCTTAAATAACTGCTGATCTTCCAAACGGTAAGCAATCAATTGCTGTCCCCAAACACAACCGCCATCAACACTTTGAATACTTGAGCCTATGGTTTTACCGTGTAAAGCCGCCCAGTGTCCAAAAAGAATGTGGTGTGTTTGTGCAGTCTGACTTTCAAAATCAAACCAAGGCTTAAACCCTTCTGGCATCGGCGCGTCTAAACCATCTTTAAAACTAAACTCAAGACGGCCATCTACATCTGTCAAACGCATACGCGTTAAATAATTGGTAATACAGCGTAAACGCGCCATACCCGTTAAGTCCTCAGACCAAACATCGGGTTGTGTACCAAACATTTCTGCCAAAAAATGATCCAGCACACTTAAGTCATCATGACCAACAACCTCTTGCACTTCACGCGCATAGCGTTCAGTTTGCTGAGCATCCCACAACAAAGGAACACCAGCATGCGTCACAATCGTGTGCTGATTTGGCAATAAACACAAAGGTTGTTTACGCAGCCAGTCAATCAGTTCATCACCATCAATCGCATCAATGATATCTTGGGTACCATCTTTGTCTTTGATTTTTTTAAAACCGCGTGCGCAAGCAATTAAGGTCAAATCATGATTGCCTAAAACAGTTGCAGCAGCACCCCGATCAGCGAGCTTTTTAACAAAGCGTAATGCGCCAACCGAGTTTTCACCACGCGCCACTAAATCACCGGCAAACCACAAAAAGTCTTGATCAGGATCAAAGCGAATTTCTTTCAACAATGCTTTAAGTGCCTCGAAACAACCTTGCACATCACCAATGACATAGTTATAACGCTTTGACATTAAGACACCATTTGATCAGATAACGCAACGAACTGAGCCAAGCTTAACGTTTCTGGACGTGCCATCGGATCAACACCAGCTTTTTCAAAACCATCCTCAGCTAACATTCCTTTCAAACTGTTTCGCAAAGTTTTACGACGTTGCGTAAAAACATGCCCCACCAGACGTGCTAAAGCTTTTTCATTATTTGCCACAATCGGTTTAGTTTCATAAGGCTCTAAACGGAATACGGCAGAAGTTACTTTTGGCGGTGGATTAAATGATCCCGGCGGCACTTCAAACAAGAATGTCGGTTTGCAAAAATACTGAATCATCACCGACAAACGACCATACTCTTTGGTATTTGGCACAGCTGTAATACGATCCACAACCTCTTTTTGCAACATAAAATGCATATCTTTGACTTTGCTACCAAACTCCAAGAGATGGAACAATAAAGGCGTTGAAATGTTATATGGCAAATTTCCCACGACACGAAGTGGACGACCTTCTTGAAACAATTGAGTGAAATCGTATTTCAATGCATCCGCTTCAATAATCGTCAAACGCTCAGGGTGTGGCACACGTGCAGGTAAGCCTGCTGCCAAGTCGCGATCTAGCTCCACGACAGTGAGAGCATCACACTCACCGATGAGTGGCGAGGTCAATGCAGCCAAACCAGGACCAATTTCGACAATATTTTCGCCTGTACGCGGATTTACAGAACGTACAATTTTGGCAATTACACGTTGATCATGCAAAAAGTTCTGACCAAACCGTTTTCGAGCCTGATGCCCTTCATCTTTAGGGTTTAGGGCATTAATTTGATACATATATTTATACTCAATATTTCAAACTTGATTCTCCCCTCGTTGATAAAGAGGGTAAGAAGTGACTAAAACTTCGCAAGGGAGCTTCGAGCTAAATCAAGGGCTAAATCGACTGCTACATGCAAACTCGATGATTTTGCTTGCCCAGTGCCTGCAAGAGAAAGAGCTGTACCATGATCGACTGAGGTTCGAATAAATGGTAAGCCTAAAGTAATATTTACCGCTTCACCAAAGCCCTGTGATTTTAACACAGGTAAACCTTGATCGTGATACATTGCCAAAACAGCATCTGCATCTTTAAGATTTTCAGGGGTGAATAAAGTATCAGCGGGCAAACTCAAACTCATATCAATGCCTTGTACACGATAGCTTTCCAGCACAGGATCGATGACTTCAATCTCCTCTCGTCCCAAATAACCATCCTCACCGGCATGAGGATTTAATCCACACACTAAAATTCGCGGTGCTGCAATTTTAAATTTTGTTTTTAAATCATGAATCAGAATATCAATCACTTGATGCAAGCGTTCTTTGGTAATTGCATCTGGAACATCTCGTAAAGGTAAATGCGTGGTGGCTAAGGCAACGCGTAATGTTTTGGTCGCAAGCATCATAACGACGCGATCAACACCTGCAAACTCTTGGTAATATTCAGTATGACCACTAAAAGCAATACCAGCATCATTAATAATAGACTTCTGCACGGGTGCTGTCGCAACACCCACACTCACGCCTGCCATTGCGTAATCTGCGGAACGGCGTAATTGCTCTAAAACATAGGCTGCATGTGCTGGATTTAATTGCCCCAATTCAACTGGCTCAGTCAAAGGCACATGCTCAACAAAGAGCTGCCCTTTTTCACTCGATTGGCGTTGTCCTTGATATGAGATTAATTCAACAGAGATTTTTAACTGATCAGCGCGCTGCTGCAACATTTCTATATCCGCAAGGACCACAATTGGACGCTCATCTACTCGCTCAGCCAAAGCTAAACAAATATCAGGTCCAATGCCTGCAGGTTCACCCGAAGTGACATATAAAGGGAGCATAGTTACCGCCAATCATTCTTGATTTCTACTTAGTGTAACCAAAATCTAAAATCAGCTATAGCATTTCCTTTTATAGTTCGGTCACATTATTGGCTTGGCGCGTTTTTAGGCAAATTTTGCGGCACTAAATTCGAAGGTGAAAAATGCGGGCTTCGTGTCCAAGGATTGATTTTTGAAGGTATTTTTTTCTCTGTTTGCACAACTACAGTTAAATCTGACCTTTTCTCACCCTCAATCACAGCACTACTTGGCTTCTCAATCAGTGGATTGGTGGTAATTTCTTTCTTTTCAACCGTCTGTACTTGCTGGACAGGCGGAGCTTCTTTTTTCTCTACTGGCGGCGTAACACCTATAACAGACGTTGAAGGAGAATAAGCTGTCGTCGGCATACCTTGCTTCACTATGGTCTGGGTTGTTGGTTGAGATTGAGTTGATGATGCGACCACACCTGTAGAGGGTGATTGAAGGTGTGTCTGATCTACTGGGATCTCGATTGCTTTCATTTCAGCAGTAACTGCCATCGCAGGGTCAACATAGCCATTGCCGCGACTTTCCAACACTTCTAGCTTACGACTGGTTCCCTCTCTAGGCTGAAATTCTGAATAATTGGTGACACTGCCTTGATCTACCCATTTATAAAGCCGTCGTGCATTTGTCTGTGCTGAACAAACGCCGATTAATATTGTGACTACAATCATTTTTGTAGAAAACGACAACTCCATCAAATCCACCCAAAGAAGAGGTTAATACTTCTATTTATTTCAATTAATTAATATAAAATCATAGGGCAAAGCCACATTTGTCACAAGGCAAATAATAGCGCTTAAAATTAAAGTCCTGTTGTTGACCAAATCAGTCACATTGCAGCAAATTCTAGTATCTGGAGTGAATTATTGTTGTGCGTGTTTATAAATTCATGTAAAATTCCGTCTCCTTTTGTTTGGACAGATTTCACCGTCCAAACCAACTATAATAGGTAGTGGTTTAATGAAAACTCTCAGCGCTAAGCCAGCTGAAGTTCAACATGACTGGTATGTTGTTGATGCTTCTGGCAAAACTTTAGGTCGCCTTGCGACTGAAATCGCTCGTCGTTTACGCGGTAAGCATAAAACGTCTTATACTCCTCACGTTGACACTGGTGATTACATCGTTGTTATCAATGCTGAGCAAGTTCAAGTGACTGGTAAAAAAGCACTTGATAAAAAATATTATCGCCATACTGGTTTCCCTGGTGGTATCCGTGAGACTAACTTCGAGAAGTTAATTGCTCACAAACCTGAAGCAGTTTTAGAAAAAGCTGTTAAAGGTATGTTACCAAAAGGTCCTCTTGGTTATGCAATGATCAAAAAAATGAAAGTGTACGCTGGTACTGAGCATCCTCATACTGCTCAACAGCCACAAGTTTTGGACATCTAAGGGATACAGCACATGGCTACTAATTATGGTACAGGTCGCCGTAAGACCGCAACTGCACGTGTTTTCTTGTCAGCTGGTACAGGCAAACTCGTAATTAACAATCGTACTCTAGAGCAATATTTCGGTCGTGAAACTGCTCGTATGGTTGTGCGTCAGCCTTTAGAGCTTTTAGAAGTAACTGAAAAATTTGACCTTTATATTACCGTTAAAGGCGGTGGTATGGGTGGTCAAGCTGGCGCAATCCGTCACGGTATTACTCGTGCATTGATTGCTGCTGATGAAGATCTAAAACCTGCTCTTCGTCAAGCTGGTTTCGTTACTCGTGATGCTCGTGAAGTTGAACGTAAGAAACTTGGTTTACGTAAAGCACGTAAACGTCCTCAGTTCTCTAAACGTTAATCGTTTTTCGAATTGGACAAAAAACCTCGGATTTCTCCGAGGTTTTTTTATTTATAGCCATGATGATATTTCATGGGTGCTTTTTCTACAGTTTTTTAGTATGCTGAACCGTTTATATCTCTAGCTTTGTAATATGTCGTCGGTTGAGAATACCCCAGTTCAGGGCATTACCCTTTATAGTCATGCAGATGATTTCCGTTCACACTGGATTCGCTTGTTATTAGCAGAAAAGCAGATTAAATATCATCTCATCATAACCGACCATGAAGATGAAGATTTAGCAGATCTAAATCCATATAATCAACTCCCGATGCTGATCGAGCAAAATCTAAAGTTATTTTCACCAAATGTCATTGCTGAATATTTAGATGATCGCTATCGTCAAAATAAACTATATGCTGACGCCCCCATGACGAGAGCTGAGCAACGCCAATATATCTGGCGTTTCGAACAGGACTGGTTCAAACTTGCCGATCAGATGTTGAGGCATAGTGATACGCTCGATCCAGACCAAAAGAAAAAAGCACAAAAAGAGCTCAGAGATACTCTTATTTCCTTAACTCCCTTGTTCCAGCATTTCCCCTTTTTTATGTCTGAAACCTTTTCCATCTTAGATTGTATGCTCGCGCCGATTTTTCTTAGATTAAAAAGTATGGGGATTGAACTACCTGCACAGCACTGCCGACCTATTTTCTTGTATTGTCATCGTATCTTTAGCCGTCCATCGTTCACTAAATCAATGACAGCCCAAGAAAAAAACAGCTACAATGAATTGATTTCTACGATTTAATAAGTTTTTCAATTATGTCTGAGCAAATAACTTTAACACCGACACGCCCATATCTTGCTCGTGCCATTTATGAATGGATTTGCGATAATCAACTGACACCTTATTTACTGGTGGATGCAACACAACCCCATACCGACGTTCCGCTACAATTTGTGAAAGATGGGCAAATTGTTTTAAATCTTGCACCCCATGCGATTCACCAGCTCAACATCAGCAATGAAATGATTCGTTTTTCCGCTCGATTTGGCGGCGTAGCAAAAGAGATTTATGTGCCCATTCAAGCCGTATTGGGTATCTATGCAAAAGAAAATGGACAAGGTTTATTTTTCGATCCTTCTGAATATACCGATATTGAAGTCACCACAACAGCTCAAACAGATGAACCAAAGCAAAAAACTGAACCAAGTAAAAAGAAACCTTCTCTTAGAATTCTAGATTAAACGAGGATATCCCTGATGGCATTTGACTTAGTTCAATATTTTTCTGAACAAATTAAAATTCAAAAACCACAACTTTTTAATCAATATTCTCAAAAAGAAAAGCAACTTTATATTGATGAGATCAATGCGCTTGCGCTTGGCCGATTGATTAGCCTTTGGAAACAAAATCATCAAAAGTTGTATCAAGAGGTTCAAAACTCTGATCCACTTTATATCCAAGAAATTACACGACACCTGACCACCTCAGCGCACAACCAATCAACGCTCAGCGCATCTGAATTAGAAACGAGTCTGACTGAGGTGTTATCGTTACAATTCGCCGAATTAAAACAATTAGACCAAACAGGTAGTTTTGGTTTAGCAGGTTTAACAGAGTTACTGTTGGGTCAAATTGAGCACTTATCTGGACAAGCAGAAGACTGGGTGTGGTCAACCAATCAGTTAACTGAGCTATTAGGCTCCAAACCAGTTGAACAAGAAGAAATCTCTCTTGAAGCAACCATGCAAGAGTTTAATCAACTGGTTCATCAAGCACAACCAAATGCCCATGATGATACAGTTTTGGAAGCTACCCCTCCGCTCACACCGACGTGGTCCTATATCGCTGCTCCGTTGGTGGCATTGGTTATTTTGATTATTTTATATTGTGCATATAGTCAATTAGTTTCTTTCTAAATAACTACACACTGATAGAGAAAGCTTAATCCCTTTCTCTATCATATATTTTAGTTTGTTTAATTATTAATTTAATAATTCTAATTAAAACACTTTTACATTTATTTACAATACAAAAACCTAATAAACACCTCTCTCAACTGTGAATAAAATCACATTTACCACAAATTATAATCCTTAATTAATATTATATTCTGTTTACTTGACAAAAATTGTCAATTCCTAACATTTATATTATTTAAATTAGGCTAAAGCATGATTGATTTAATAAATTAGTCTCCTATAATGAAATTAACTACTTTTGAAAACCAATTAAAACAAAAGTAGTGCATATAAACTTATAAACAAGAATGTATCAGTAGAGATAATATCATGGCTAAAATTTCATTAGAAAGCTTATCAAACATTGATGGTTTCGTTGCAGCAGCATTAGTAGACACAGAAAGTGGCTTGGCGCTCGCAACACAAGGTGGGGGCGCAATTGATTTAGAGCTTGCAGCTGCAGGTAATACCGAAGTTGTACGAGCAAAACGCCGTGTTGCTAACTCATTGAAACTGAATGATGATATCGAAGATATCCTCATTACACTTGGCAAGGCTTATCACTTAATCCGTCCATTGGAAAGCAATGGAAATCTGTTCCTTTATGTTGTTCTAGACCGCACTAAATCTAACCTTGCAATGGCTCGTCATGAACTCAAAACTTTTGAGAAAGAGCTAGACTTTGCTTAACGAGCAACCGCAAAACATTTAATATATTAGACTTCCTATATTTATTTTAATTTATATTAAATTAAGAAAAATATAAGAGGTCTAATATTAGTCTTTATATAAAAGACTTTTTTTGCGCAGTCCAATATTTTACCAATATTAAAGTGATACTATGAATGGGCATTGCATTAATATCGCAATTTCAGGTATAAGTTTAAAAGTTTCAGACGAATTAAAAATAGAACTTAGAAAAACCATACCTCATGAATTTGGCATTAATTGGATTAATATTGCCGATCCAAATATAGACTTATTATTAATAAATGAAAATTTTTTTGATACTGAAGGTATCCAACGTATTTTAGAACAAAAACAACTCCCTTGTTTAAAAGTTTCAAAAGGACAAGGTTCCAGTCACCTAGAGGAACACAACACACTTTTCTTACCATTCCAACATTCCGATGCTTTAAAGAATTGGATTCATCTTCGTCTTATAAGTTATTTATCTGATCAAAGATTGCAGCAACCCAAGGTCGAGGTTGTTTCAACACACAATGCAATCAACCAGAAGTTTTTAACAGAGATGTTAAACCCAGAAAATGCTCGCCTGCATCTTTTTGATGATCATGGCACTTTAGCAATTATTGATACACGCAGCCAAATTGCTTGGCTAGAACCCACACGTACCCACACCCAGACCAATCATAGTTTTAATTATGAATTTGCCACAACATCTGATTTCACCAAAGTTTCGCGAAAAGTTGAATATAACTTACAAGATTGGTTGTGGAATCTTTTTTGGCACTCTGAAGCGTTTCAATGCCTTGCCCCTAGTGAAACTGAATATTACAAAATAGATTATTGGCCGCAACCTACTCAACATACTAATCGTAAAACTATCCTTCAACTTTCAGCCTGTTTTATCCAAGGTGCTCAACTTGGTCAGGTCGCTACACAATTAAAACTACCGATTCAAACAGTTCAACAATTTATCTCAGCTTGCATCATTTCGAGCAATGGTGACATCGTCTCAGCTTCAGAAAGTCATTACTTAAAAACAGAGACTGCTGAACAAACGACAGAACAACACGGTTTTTTAAACAAATTTTTCGGAAAAATTAGACGCCGTTTTGGGCTTTAAGGAATAATATGATACTTCAACAATATAAAATTGTTTTCGCAGGAAGTATGGGTTCAGGGAAAACTGAAGCGATCAAATCTCTTTCAGAAATTCCCGTACTTGCCACGGAAGCATTCAATACAGATACCCAAGCGCATAATAAAGTAGAAACGACGGTTGGGATTGATTACGGCGAGATCACACTTGATGATGGCGTAAAAATCGGTTTGTATGGCACGCCTGGGCAAACTCGTTTCGACTTTATTTGGCCAGTGATTTGCCAAGGTGCATTGGGTGTGGTGCTACTGGTCGACCACAATAGTAAAGTTCCACTTGAAGAGCTCGAAGGCTATTTAGATAGATTTAAAGACTACACACAAAACATTTCCATAGGCATTACCCATGTGGATGAAAATAAAGGACAACCTACTTCAATCTATCGGGATTGGTTAATTCAAAATAACTATCAGTACCCATTATTTTTTATAGACGCCCGCAAACAAGAACATATATTACTGATGATTGAATCACTGATTGCCACATTAGAAGTTAATTTAAAAGCCACCAATTAATCACTTTATAAAGAGAAGAATTATGTTCAGTATTCCTAGCCAACAACGTACCGCGCCAAAAGAACTTATTCAATTCGCTAAAGCGCAGGCCAACGATATTTTGATCAATATTCGAGGCATTGACTATATTATGCTTTGCTCTACTGATGGTTTTGAACTTGCTTCAATTTATAAAAAGAACCCATATAACAGTAGTAAACTGGCAGCGGTAAGCAGTTCGATATTGGCGATGGTGAGTGCTTTTCTCAATGAAATTCAACTCACAGGATGTCAAAGCATTACCTTAGATGCAGAAAATGGCAAAGCAATCATTACTTCAATTCCTGCACCTCACCATCCTATGGTCATGGTGACGCTAAGCAATAAAGATGTGCTTTTAGGACAACTTCTTTATAGCCTCAAACAAGCCAGTGCAGCCATCAGTACTGCTGATCAAGCTTAATAGCCCTTTCGTTTCCTACATACACTCAATCTGTCAGGGCAATCATCCTGTCAGATTCCCCCTCCTCACAACAACATTCATTCTTTTCAAAGCACATTCTTCCCCCTAAATATTATTCACCCTTTTTCGAATATGCTCGCCTTCCTAAACACAAATGACTATTTCATTCTAGAAGTTACCACCCTCTTAAAAATTTAACTTTTCTCATAAAAACATCAGATAAACGGTTAAAAATTACATGATTTAGCAATATTTTTTCATTATGATAATTTGCGAACAAATAACAATCATAATTTTTTCGAAAATGAAAACTAACATCATTGTTAGATTGAATACTTTGTTCATCAATCACAATGCACGATCATCATGGAGAGTAAAAAATGGGGATAAACAACATAAAATTTGGCGTAGGAACCGCACTGTTGGTCAGTACATTTGCCATGCAAGATACACTGGCAGATTCTTACGTTTTTGTTACCAATACCACCCCTCAAACTGTATCAATACAAGTCAACCATACTGGTAGTCAAACATTAGAACAAGGAAACCAGTGGGCACAAGAAGCAACTCAAATTGCGCCTTATGAAACCAAGCGTGTGCTGCGCATGAATCGTTATTCAGGATTAAAATCTGGACAGACTTATAATTTTGATACGATTGTTTCTAGTGGAAGCTCACAAGTGACATTCAAACAATCGATGACGGGGACTTGGTCTGGAAGTACCATCAAGCACGGCATCCAAACGGCATCTACTACATCACCTTGGTATACTGATCGAAATGTTCATCGCATCAATACTACTTATTCAGGCTTATCGGCACAGGCTGCGGTTAAAGCAGTATATACAGGCGGTTATGATGATTTTCATTACACCATCCATCAAAATACTGTCCAAGAACCGATCTCAAGCAGTGCAGATGAATTAAAAGTACTGTCATACAATATTTACGCTCTGCCCATGGTTGCAAGTAAAATTAGTGAGCGTTTAGCAGAACTTCCGAATCATTTAAATGGTTATGATGTGATTTTAATGCAAGAAGCATTTGCATCCTCTCGTACAGGGATGTTGAATCAACTGGCACAACAATATCCATATCAAACACATATCCCAGTCGGTTCAGGTTATAACTTATTTGATAGTGGTCTCGTGATCGTTAGTCGTTATCCTATTGTGAAAACAGCACAACAGATTTATCCAGATTGTACAGGGACGGATTGTTTTGCGGATAAAGGCGTGTTGTATGCCGAAATTATCAAAAACGGTAAAGCCTATCATGTGACCTCAACGCATACCGCTTCGTTTGATACCACCGAAGCACGTGCGTTACGCCAAGTTCAGTTCCAGCAAATCCGTCAGTTAATCAACCAACAAAATATCCCAAGTTTTGATGCTGTGTTGATGGGCGGAGACTTTAATGTCAACAAGCTGTTATGGCCGCAAGATTATCAAGACATGCTTACCAATCTGAACGCGACTGCGCCCGTCAGCACGGGTTATACCGAATCTACATTTGATCCTCGTATCAACAAATTGGCTGGTGCCGCAGGTTCAGGTGGCACGACGGTTGAATATTTGGATTATGTGGTTTCTTCAAATACACATCGCCAACCGATTCAATCGCGTAATGATGTTCGTATTGTACGTTCTACCGCAGACCCACTATTTATGACATGGGATCTTTCTGACCATTTCCCTGTGATGGGACATTTTAACTACAATCCATAAAACGGAATACTGTGGATGAATAAAAGACTATTACTGACAATCGTTATTGTTTTACTGGTCTTGGTCGGAATTGTAGTCTGGAAGAGCAACGCCTCTTCCGCTGCAATCCAACAAAGCCAAACCATGCCATTCTCTGATGATTCAACAATGCATTCGACAGATAGGACTATGCAGAATAAAACCACAGATGAGCTTTTTCAAGAATCCTTATTGAGACAATTACAAGTGCTTCAGAAGCAACCTGGAAATATCACTCAATTTTTGAATGACTTTAAAGCGAATTGTCATGTACAAGACTGTAATGCGGCTTTAGCAAAAGCATTGGCAGATTATCCTGACCGAGAATTTGCGCATTTGGTTGAAAATTTATTAAAACGTATGCCGCAATATGAACAGCACATGCAAAGTACAGTGCTTTCAACCTCTTTATCTCCGCAAGAACGTTTCAATGCTTTATGGAAATTAAGAGAACAAACGCTGGGGAAGGCTGAAGCGATGCTTGGTTTTGGGCAAGAGCGTAATTATGCGGATTACAAATTTTCTTATGCAGAGATTAAGCAAAATAGAAATCTGAATGCAGAACAACGTTTAAAAGCTTTCGAGGAATTGCAACGTCGATATCCAGATGCAACTCAACAACAAAGCAAAATTGGACTGTATGAACAATCCATTGAATTACTCAATCAAAACCACAACAATCCTGCCGAGACTGAACGTTTAAAACAGATCTTGCAGCAACGTTATCTCACGGAACAGGAACGACAAGACATTCAACGTCGGGATCAACGTGAAATACAACAACAGCAACAAGTGAATCAATACCAGCAAGCATTACAACAATTACAACAAGACATGCAACCGTTGAAAAATCAGCTCTCCGAGGCCGAATGGCAGCAACAGTATCAACAGCGCCTAGAAACATTAAGATCAAGCATGTTCCCATAAAATAAGTACCATCCCATTGATCGGGATGGTCACTATTTCACCGCTGGGGTTTTTTACTTATACTGATCCACAGACAGACATCCACCTTGCACAATCACGCTTAATTTTTATGGAAATCAAAGGAATGACTTATCCAAATTATCAACAAGATCTCAATATTGCACTTGAATCGGAAATATTGGGTGAATTGATTTTTCTCAATGCAGCCAAGTACTCGCGTTCAGTTGACCAACAACACAAATGGCAGATATTGGCGCAACTGGAAACCCAAACACTGCAAAAACTCCAACTGTTTTTAAAAGAACAAGGGAGAACTGCCTCGATTCGACCTCATGTCAAACTACAGGCCAAAGCATCGGGTATTGCAATGGCAAAGCTCCCTTGGAAACTCGCGATGCGCTTACTCAAACAAGGGACAAAACCATTTATGGCGACCTTTGAACGAATGAATCAACATGCAGATGTCGATACCCAAGATTTTCTAAAATATTTACTGGCGCATGAACAAGCTTTAGCAGAATTTGCGACACAGGAATTAAAAGGAAATACTACAAGCTCATTAGCACCTGTATTCGCCTTATTAAAAAGCTAGGTCGACTGGCCTAGCTTTTTATTCAATATGGATTAGGCAATCGAAACATTTAACAGTAATTGCCGTTTTTTAACTTGTTGTCCGACTTGGCCAATTAACTCATCAACAACCCCATCAACATCAGACTTGATTTGTTGCTGAATCTTCATTGCTTCCAACACCAATAAGGTCTGCCCTTTGCTCACCGTATCACCGACATTGACCAAAAGATTAACGATTGCACCATCCATAGGTGCACGAATTTTGCCATCACCAATAACCTCTGCGGCTTCAGGCGCTGCATAGGTGCTATTTTCAATCACAATGTTGCCATTGCCTGCATCTAAATACAGTTGATTCTGATCCAAAACATAATTCAGCTTACGGCGTATACCATTGGCTTGATAGACAATTGTCCCGTCAACAATATCGATCAAATCAACCGTAGCATGTTGGTCGCATAGTTGAACCGTGACTTGATGATGATTTGACTGAACATGCAACATTAGTTGCTGGTCAGCATATTTCAATCTTAATGGGAACGGAACTGAAACGCCGGTTTGCCACGCTTGATTGGACTGATTTTGTTGAGTAAATAATGCGGCAGCAACAGCCAAAGTCTCAAGCTCTAACACTTGCTGATGCAGACTCACATCATCCTGAAAATGCTGCTGGATAAATGCGGTATTGGTATCCCCAGCGACAATAATCGGATGACGTAACAAATTAGACAGGAATTGTTTATTACTATTCACGCCCAAAAGCACGCAATCATCGACCGCTCTTGCCAGTAGGCGAATTGCATCCTGACGTGTTTTGCCATAGGCAATCACTTTAGCCACCATCGGGTCATAGAATGGGCTAATTTCACCTTGCTCCAACATGCCATGATCAATACGGACATTCGGCAACTCTGCAGGTTGCCAACGTAACACTTTGCCTGTTTGCGGTAAAAAATCCTGACGCGGATCTTCAGCATACAACCGTACTTCGATCGCATGACCATTTAAGGTCAGTTCATGTTGCTGTAATGGTAAAGTTTCACCATTGGCGACTCGTAATTGCCATTCAACCAAATCAAGCCCTGTAATCATTTCTGTCACGGGGTGTTCAACTTGCAAACGCGTGTTCATTTCCAAGAAATAAAACTCGCCTGATTGATCAAGTAGAAATTCTACCGTACCCGCACCGATGTAATCACAAGCTTTGGCCGCAGCAACCGCAGCCTCACCCATTTTTTGGCGTAATTCAGGGGTCATGACTGGACACGGTGCTTCTTCAACCACCTTCTGATGACGGCGTTGAATCGAACAATCACGTTCGAACAAATACACATAATGACCATGCGTATCCCCAAACACTTGTATCTCAACATGGCGAGGCGCGATGACCGCTTTTTCAATAATCAGCTCACCTGAACCAAAAGCATTTTCAGCTTCAGAACGTGCAGTTTTCAAAGCTTCCAATACGTCAACAGCTTGGTGTACCAAACGCATACCGCGCCCACCACCACCAGCCGATGCTTTCACCATTAAAGGGAAACCGATTTTTTCTGCCTGTTCAGCAAGGTATTCAATATCCTGTTGGTCACCTTCATAACCCGGTACACACGGCACACCAGCCTCAATCATGGCAATTTTGGATAATCTCTTGCTACCCATCAAATGAATTGCTGCGGCATTCGGACCAATAAAGGTAATACCATGATCACTGCAGGCTTGTGCAAAGTCAGTATTTTCTGACAAAAAACCATATCCTGGATGGACCGCATCAGCACCTGTCTTTTGGCACGCTTCAATAATATTGGCAATCGACAGATAAGATTCTGAAACTTTAGATGCACCGATATACACAGCTTCGTCTGCAACCTGAACATGTCGGGCATTGGCGTCAGCATCGGAATATACAGCAACGGTTTGATAGCCCATTGCTTTGGCCGTTTCCATCACCCGCACTGCAATTTCGCCACGGTTGGCCACTAATACTTTTGAAAATTTCATTTTATGTTCCTCAAAGCATAGCTTTTCGCTTGCACAGTGGCAAAGCGATGCTTTGCTATTTCACTGTTCACGTCCAATTTGGCAAACGTTTTTGAATAAATGCCATCGTGCCCTCTTGGCCCTCTGCACCACCAACCGCTTGTGCAAACTGCTGTGCAGCATCATCCAAAAGTACAGTTAAAGGTTCATTTAAAGTGCGATGTAATAAGGCTTTAGTTGCGCGAGAGGCCAATGGTGCAGCACGCTTAATCAGTTGGATCGTTTCAGCAAGCTGTTGTTCTAGCTCGGCATCATCTTGAGCGACTTGATGCACCACCCCGTACGTTAATGCGGCCTCACCGTTAAAACGTAAACCCAATAATGCCAAACGACGTGCTTGAGTCAAACCAATACGTTTCACCACAAAAGGTGCAATTTGCGCAGGCAATATGCCTAGCCCTGTTTCGGGCAAACCAAATTGGGCATCATTACGGCTAATCGCAATATCAGAGACACAAGCCAAACCAAAACCACCGCCCAATATTGCACCCTCAAGCACGACCACCACAGTTTGCGGTGCTTGATCCACATATTCAATCATGGCTCCAAAGCGGCGATTAAAATCAACATAAGGCTGCAAGCTACCTGCATTGGCAGCTTCTGCACGAAGTGCTGCCATATCCTTAATGTCACCTCCTGCACAGAAGTGACCGCCTTTACCGCGCAGAATCACGGCGCGAACCGAAGCATCATCAGAGATATGCGCAAAGACCTGTTGAATGGCATTGACCATATTTAAACTCATGGCATTACGACTCTCAGGACGATTCAGCCAAAGCGTTAAAATACTGCCTTCTTGTTCAAGTTGAATGCTGTCATCGACATCTAAACGCGCAAGAGAAGCTGAAAGTGTCATCATTCTTCTCCTAGTTCTTCTGTTTCTTCGGCAAGATATCCATGAGTTTACAAATGATCCCCAGCATAATCTCATCCGCACCACCACCAATCGAGCCTAAACGCCCATCACGGAACAATTGCGATGCTGGGTTATCCCACATGAAACCATTCCCTCCCCAATATTGCAGGCAGCTATCTGCGACTTCACGGCTTAAACGCCCTGCTTTGAGTTTTGCCATTGATGCCAACATGGTGACATTTTCCCCTGCAATATGTTGTTCACAGGCTTGATTCGTCAGTGCTCGCAATGCTTCAACTTCAGTCATCAGCTCTGCAAAACGAAAATGCACATATTGATTATTAATCAATGGCTGACCAAACGTCGTCCGCTCTTTCGCATAATCAATGGTTTGCTGAATCACTTTTTCCATACCACCGACCGCATTGGCACAGGCCCACATACGCTCTTCTTGGAACTGCATCATTTGCATCATAAAGCCCATGCCTTCCGCACCAACGAGATTACGCTGCGGTACGCGCACATTGTCAAAATAAACTTGGGCGGTTGTGGTCGAACGCATTCCCAACTTATTGAGTGGCTCTGAAAAACTGATCCCTGCGGTCTTGGCAGGTACAATGATCATCGATTTATTGACATGTGGTTTGTCATCAGATGTGTTGGCAAGTAGACAAAAGAAATCCGCTTGGAGCGAGTTAGTAATCCACATTTTGCTGCCATTGATCACATAGTCATCACCATCTTTTTTGGCTGTGGTTTTAATCGCAGCGACATCAGAACCTGCATGTACTTCTGAAACAGCAATCGCGGCGACATATTCACCCAGAATGGCTGGATTGAGAAACTCATCTCGAAGTTCTTTACTACCAAAGCGAGCAAGCGCAGGCGTTGCCATATCGGTTTGCACACCAATCGCAAGTGGCACACCGCCACATGCAGCACGACCTAATTCTTCTGCAACTACAAGGTTATAAGAATAATCTAAGCCCAAACCGCCATTTTCTTCAGGTTTACAGATGCCTAATAAACCCAAATTCCCCATTTTTTTAAATACATCATGAATTGGAAAACGGCCTGCTTCCTCCCACTCTGGAATAAATGGATTCAATTCATTTTCTACAAACTGGCGTGTAGTGCGACGTAAGGCATCATGCTCTGCGGTAAATTTCATTGTTTTTTTCCTTAAATTATTTATGCCCCTTCTCCTAAACCCTCTCTCTGAGGGAGAAGGCGAGGATAAGGGATTGAAAATTAAAATCTCGACACACCAAATCGGGTTGGATTCAACTCACGTTGCTGTGCTTCATATATGGTTTGCAATAAAAAGATCAGGACCTTACGCGTATCTCTTGGATCGATAATGCCATCATCATGCAGCATTGCAGTGTTGAATAAGGCAGTCGACTGCTGCTCAAGTTTCATGGCAGTACTTTGCTCAAGAAAATCTAACATTTGTGGATTTGGTTCCATGCCAGAAGCTTTTTGCTTACCCTCAGCAACGATACGCAACACCTTGCCAGCCTGTGCTGATCCCATGACCGCGACATGTGAGTTTGGCCACGCAAAAATAAAGCTCGGTGAAAGACTGCGTCCGCACATTGCATAGTTACCTGCACCATAAGAACCAGCAACAATGATCGAAATTTTAGGCACAGTGGCATTGGCAACGGCCTGAATCAACTTGGAACCATGCTTAATGATGCCGTTCTGTTCCGCATCTGTTCCAACCATAAAACCTGTAGTGTTATGCAAAAATAAAAGCGGACGTTGGGTCTGCTCACAGAGATGAATAAACTGTGCCGCTTTGACTGCACCTTGTGGTGTAATCGGACCATTATTGGTAATAATACCAATATGCACCCCACCCATTTTTGCCCAGCCACATACCGTTAAAGCATCGTATTCTTGTTTAAACTCCAGAAAGTCAGAATCATCAATAATGCGAGCCACAATTTCTTTCATATCGAAAGGTTGTTTTGGATCTTGTGGGATGATGCCTAATAGCTCTTCTGCTGAATAACGAGGTTCTTTGTATTCTTGATTGAGACGTGTGGTTTGTTCTTTCCAGTTCAAATGCTCAAAAATTTCTCGTGCCAAACGAATACCATCGGCATCATTTTCAGCAAGATATTCCGCTACCCCTGAAACTTGGGTATGCATTTCTGCACCACCCAGTTCTTCAGCTGTTGCCACTTCACCTGTTGCAGCCAGCAACAGAGGTGGACCTGCCAACAACATTTCAGTTTGTTTGCGCACCGCGATCACATAGTCAGATAGACCTGGTTGATATGCCCCGCCTGCGGTTGCATTGCCATGTACGACTGCGACTTGCGGAATGCCTGTTGCAGATAATCGAGCTTGATTGGCAAAAGTCATTCCGCCATAGGTAAATACTTCTGCGGCATAATTTAAGTTTGCCCCACCACTTTCAGTCAAAGTCACCATCGGTAACTTTTGTTCAATCGCGATTTTTTGCAAACGTAAGGTTTTCTGAACACCCATTGGCGACATGGTGCCGCCTTTGATGGCACTATTACTGGCAGACACTAAAGCGCGTACACCACTCACAAAGCCGATCCCAGCAATGATGCCACCACCAGCTTCAGAACCATCTTTATCATCATGCATGTTGTAGCCGACTAAGCCACACAGCTCGATAAATGGTGAATCAGCATCAAGCAATAAACGTACACGTTCATGCGGCAAGATTTTGCCTTTCTTGTCAAACTTCGGTTTTGCAGCATACGATTTATCAATGCTTTTTTGCTGTACAGCACGAACTTCTGCAAGCTGACTTAATAACGCTTCACGGTTTTGCTCGTATTGCTCACTACCTACAGCGATTTCAGATTGAAGAATAGTCATCATTTATTCTCCATCTGTATTTTTAAAAATATCTGGAATAAATGCACGGTGGAAACCATTAAATGCTTCATTGTTGGTGGCATCCGCCAATGGGTACATGCGCGTACCTTGTGATGCTGCACCGTCAATACGTAAAGTCACCCCTGAAACAAAAGCCGCTGCATCAGAAAGTAAATAACAAATCGCTGAAGAAATTTCTGATTCCGTCCCCATACGTTTTAACGGAACATTACCTGCCAAACTTGGAATAATGACTTTGGCAAAGTCACCGCTGTAGTTATCCATACCAGAGGAAATAATCCAACCTGGTGCAACTGCATTAACACGTACGCCTGATTTACCCCATTCCACCGAAGCCGTTTTGGTTAGATTATCTACCCCTGAACGTGCCGCCCCTGAATGCCCCATACCCGGCATACCGCCCCACATATCTGCGGTCATGTTGACGATACTGCCACCATGCTTTGCCATCCATTGATTATAAGCTTCACGCATTAAGTAGAATGTAGAGTGCAGATTGTTACGGACCACAGCATCAAAGCCATTGGCAGAAATATTTTCGAGTGCAGAAGGAAACTGACCACCAGCGTTATTCACTAGACCACTCAGCTTGCCAAATTTTTCAATCACTTCGGCTATCATGCTTTTGACTTGTTCTTCATCACGGTTATCGCAAACGATGAAATGGACTTTGCCACCGTCCTCTATGATTTCTTGGCTAACTTTTTCCAGCTTTTCAATTTTGCGCCCTGTGATCACGACTTGCGCACCCAAAGATGCCAGCTCATGTGCCGTACAGCGCCCAATACCAGAACCACCACCTGTAACGATAATCACTTTATCGGCAAATGCATCGGTTCTAAAAATTGATTGATAACTCATTTTGCTCTACATCCTTTACTTTATTTTTCTAACAACTTTGCTGGGATTTTCACTAGCATATCCAATAATTGCTGCGCAAATGCCTTACCTTGTGGATCAATACGTAAACTGGCAATTCCACCTCCACCTAGCGCATTTTCCAACATAAAATTCAATGCATTCATCGCAGGTAACTCATAACGAATCACCTTGGATTTTTCAGGATCTAAAACATGCTGCATATATTCGGCAACACTGCCCTCAGTCAATGCAGCCCGAATCCAAGGTAAATATTCCGCTTTACGTGCAATCACACCAATATTGCTATGGTTACCTTTATCACCACTACGTGCATGAGCAACATCAATTAAAGGCACCTCAATCTCATCGCCTTGATAGGTTGCGACCTCACCAACTGAATGAGAAACAAAATCTTGTGTTACTGAACCTGTTGGAATCTGTACAGGATGACGCTGGCCTGCAAAATCCACCTCAACCTTGATTTGATCTTTATCAATCAGGAAAGAGAATAATTTGACCACTGCCGATGCTTTAGGACGCCCGCCTACAATGCCTGCCAAAGCAGGTGCCATACCGGTCGATGCTTGAGCAATCTCAGATGCAAAGAACATACAAGCTTCTTTAAACATATGCTTAACTGCAATCTTCACCACGACTTCACGACTATCTTTGACTTTGGCGTGTGCGCCATAAGTACTTTCAATCCCTAGAATTTCGACAGATTTTTCACTAAATGGCGGTACTGAACGCAATGCGAGGACACGTTCACATTTATTGATGATCGCATCCGCAATCACTTGCGCTTTTTCAGGTGCTTCGCGTCCAGCAATAAGGAAACTAACCAAGACACGATAACCATCCGCATAGGTCGCACTGACTTTATATTGTGGTGTAGGCGCTCGTCCTGTCGCGCCAGTCACTTTTACGCGATGCTCGCCGACTTGCTCTAAATGAGCTTGGCTAAAATCTGTGGTCACATCAGGTAAATAGTAAGCTTGAGGATCGCCAATCTCATAAACAATCTGTTCGGCAACCGTAGCGGTCGACACTAAACCACCTGTGCCTTGTGGTTTAGTCACAATGAATGAAGCATCGGCACTGACTTCAACAATTGGAAAGCCCATGTTGTCAAAGCCATCAACCAAACGCCAATCGGTAAAATTACCGCCTGTACATTGCGCACCGCATTCAATTACATGTCCAGCTAAACAACCTTGTGCAAGCTTGTCATAATCATCCAACGCCCATTTGTACTCATGTAGCAAAGGAGCCAGAACAACAGCCGAATCCACCACACGCCCCGTAATCACGATATCCGCGCCTAAGTCCAAAGCATCACGAATCGCAACTGCACCTAGATAAGCATTACTACTAGCGACATGGGCTGGCAAAGGCTCGCCATTAAACATTTCTTGCACATTTTGTTTTAATAATTCAGCATGTTTTGGCAACACATCATCACCAAGTACCACCGCAACTTTTAGATCTAAGCCTTTCTCATCAATAATTTTTTGTAAGGCATCACGACATGCCAATGGATTGACGCCACCTGCATTGCTAATGACTTTAATTTTTTTCTCAGCAATTTTATTGATTAAAGGAGACATCACCCGACTAACAAAATCCAACGCATAACCATGACTTGGATCATTCATCATCGCTTTTGCCATAATCGACATGGTGATTTCAGACAGATAATCAAAGACTAAATAGTTAATATCACTAAGGTGCACCAATTGGAAAGCAGCGGTATTGGTATCTCCCCAAAAGCCTGAAGCACAGCCAATTTTTACTACTTTCTGGTCATCCTGTTTGACGCTTGTCATGAGCTTTCTCATTGTTATTTCAGAAACACCTTAACATTACCAAGCAAGTGCTTGGTTTGTAAAGTGCATAATGATATGCTGTATTGGCAAAAATAGACTTTTAGAAGCAAATGCTTGTTATAAAAAGATAAGACAATTCATGAAATGAATTTTGTTACAATACACTTAGATTTAACGGGATAACGAACTGGCATGATCGCAACCTCAATTGAGCAAATACCCAAAATTGTTTGTTTTGACGACAGCCCTCGTGGACGTTTGCTGCTTGGTGCCGCTTATTTGTTTTATAAACAAGGTTATGACAAAACTACCGTCCGCCAACTCGGTGAATTTATTGGTATTCAATCGGGCAGCCTATTCCATCACTTCAAAAGCAAAGACGAGATTTTAGCGACAGTGATGGAGCAAACCATCATTTATAACTTTGCTCGTCTAAAAGAAGCGGCTGAACGCTCAAATGATCCAGAACAACAATTACGTGATTTAATCAAAGCTGAGTTGATTTCAATTACAGGTGATACAGGTGCTGCAATGGCAGTATTGGTACATGAATGGTTCGCTTTATCTAAAGAAAAACAAGATTATCTTTTGAAAATGCGGAATGAGTATGAGCAAGTTTGGCTCGATGTCATCGAAAAATTATGCACTCAAGGCAAGGTCAAACATGATGCTTTTATCTGGCGTCGTTTGGTCGGCGGTTCGATTTCTTGGACAGTGACGTGGTACAGACCAGAAGGCAAAGTAAAGATTGATGAGTTGACGGAAATGGTCTGGGAAATGGCTTTGAAATAAACACTTTTCAAATTCTCATTATAGATACTCTTCACACTAATTTAATTAAGGTATCGAAAAATATGATAAGTTTTCATTATCTAAAAAATATTGTTTTAGCAATAATATTCTCGATTTCAGCAACTACCCATGGTCAAGTAAATAATATGATTACCAAGGACTCTCTCATTGAAATGTTTAATAATATTAGTATAAATACTGACTGGGATATGTCAAAACCTATGTTATGGGGCTATTTTTTTACAGACTCAAATAAAGAAAAACTAGAAAAAATAGCACCTCTATTAGAAGCTGAAGGATATAGAGTCATAGACATTTATTTGAGTGATAAAGACACTCCAAATGATATTGATTTATGGTGGTTACATATCGAAAAAATTGAGATTCATACACCTGACACTCTTTTAAAGAGTAATGCATTCTTTTATAAGTTTGCGGAAAATAATAATATTGACTCGTATGATGGTATGGATGTGGGACCAATATCTAACATACAACCTAATCATTAGAAAGCTTAATATACAAGTACACTCGAAATTATACCAATGTCCTTTAAAATTTTATTCTATTACTTGAGTACAGCTTATGAAACAGCTCCTCATATTGAGCACAATCGCAATAATTGGTTGTACAAATGATACGGTTACAACAAAATTCATAGATCTACAACATGCTCAAACAGAACATGCTTTTGAACGTGGTTGGTTACTCCAATTTTACCGCCAAGCACAAAAAATATTATTGAAATAAATAACCTTGATTTAAATATTGGTCATGGCTCCTTTACCTTCTCTCCAACCGACTTAGACTATTTTAGCGATCAAGGTGCAATTCCAATTAAAATAAGTAGTGTAAACTGAGGCACAAAAAAGGAAATGCAGGATAAAGGATTTCAATTTTTCTTATACGCTAAAGACTCATCACTTTGGTATATCGCAGTTCATCCAGAAGGGAAAGGAGACTATTGGATCGAATCAATAAAATAGTCTCCCGCATATAAAGATCAGTAACCCAACTGCTTACTAATCAAATCCTTCATAATTTCTTCCGCACCACCACCAATCATATTCACCTTCACTTCTCGATAAATACGCTCAGACTTGGTTCCACGCATAAAGCCCATGCCACCTAATGTCTGGACAGCAGCATCAGCACAGAACTGCATGGTGCGAGTTGCTACATTCTTTAACATCGAAATTTGAGCGACTAGCTCAGCACCTTGTAACTGAGGCTGCGTCATTTTCCAAGCTGTTTCTTCAAGTAAGGCGCGCGTGGTAGTCAGTTGAGTTGCCATGTCGACCAACTTATGACGAACCACTTGATGATCGATCAAACGCTTACCAAATGTTTTACGCTGTTGCGCCCAATCCAGAGCCTCTTCATAACAAACCTGTGCATAACCATAAGCAACCACGCCCAAGAAAAAACGCTCCATATTAAAGTTATTCATAATCACTTTAAAACCAGAGTTTTCCTTACCCAGCAAGTTCGATGCAGGCACACGCACTTGATCAAAATGTAAATGTGCCGTATCCGATGCCCACCACCCCATTTTCTTTAATGGTGTTTTGGTAATACCCTCGCTATGCGCATCAATCAATAGCATTGAAATGCCTTCTGCCCCAGTTTTAGATAGGTCCGTTCTCACAGCAACCGTATAGTAATCCGCACGAATACCAGAGGTGATAAAAGTCTTCTCACCAGTAACAATATAATCATCGCCGTCACGAATCGCTTTGGTCTGGAGTGCCGCTACATCAGAACCACCACCAGGCTCAGTGACTGCTAAAGCAGAAATCTTTTCTCCTGAGATAATGTCAGGCAACACTTTGGCTTTTAATTCTTCACTACCAAAATGCTGAATTGGAGGAGCACCAATGGTATGCACCATCAACGAAATATGTACACCTCCCGATCCTGCTTTCGCCATCTCGACACCAGCCAATAAAGAATAAAATGGATCAGCATCAGGAATACCACCATATTCCTCACCAAAGCCTAGACCGAGCAAGCCAATCTCTGCTGCTTTTTTATAAAGCTCTCTTGGAAAGGTTTCTGCCTCATCCCATTCATTTACAAAGGGTGCCATTTCTTTTTGTACAAATCGACGGACATTATCAGCAAATGCTTGATGTTGTTCATTATAGTACATCGGATTAAGTTGCATACTGTGCTTCCTAGCAATTATTGATCATCGTTTTCGAATATTTATATGAGCACTAAGGTATCAAAATCACCAAAACCAAGCAAGCGCTTGGCACAATTAAAAGATAAAAAATAGCCCTAACCTAAAACTTTAAGTTTCTTTATAGGAGGTATTTCACACTAAGAATTTTAGATTTTTAATAGACCACGAAATCCGCGAGTTGCATAATAAGATTGCGCTCCGTTATGGTAGGTAAATACTCGGCCATAGCGGCTATCACAAAAAATAGCACCACCCAATGCACGAATATCATCTGGTGTTTTCACCCAACTAGAGGTTTTTAAATCAAAATTTTCAATCGATTGTAGTTGTTTATATTGCTCTTCTGTCAATAATTCAATCCCTATTATTTCAGCAATATCGATCGCATTACTTTCAGGCTTGTGCTCTTTTCGAGACTCTAAAGCTTTGCGGTCATAACATAAGCTTCTACGCCCCTTCGGAGTTTCTACTGCAAAATCACAAAATACAATTTCTTTTGATTTAGTGTCCAAGATGACTACGTCAGGCTCTCCACCGGTCTCTTCCATTTGATTGAGTGACCATAACTTTTCTGGTTGTTGCTTTAATCTATTTTCTACTTCTACCCAATCGACTCCTTGATGGCGATGCATGTTTTGTTCAAAACGTTTTTTTAAGATTATCAATAAAGCAACTGTGTGCTCAGCATCTAATTGTTTTTTCTTGGTCATTTTCATTCTCTAAATGATTTATTAATGTTAGATAAATTTGCTATTAAATTATAATCGAAGATGACTTAACTCCAAAAATACTGGCAATGCTTACATTTATTTCCGTGTTTATAAAAAAATAATGGAAAACCAATCAACAAGAAAACGATATAAGCTGGTTTCTTCCCTTTTATATAAGCTTCGATATTTTTACTACCACAGTTTGGACAACATTCTTCATTTACACCAAATCTTTGCTCTAGCTCAGCACTAAAATCTTGCGCAAGAATCACTTTTGCTTCATCTGCATAAACTTCAGGTACCAATAAACGAACGCCACCTAAGGCATTTGAGTAAAGCCAATTCATATTAATCATGTGCTCATTTTCAATTTGAGCAGGAATCTCAGCCGCCTCTAACTGCGTTTTTGCAATTTGCGCTTCATAAGGAAAAGAAAATGTTTGTACCACTATCCAAACCATATTGAAAACATCTTAAATAAATAAAAGTATATAACAAAAAAACCTCCCAACATGAGTTGGGAGGTTTTCGTATTTAAAAGCTGG
>NZ_SGIM01000001.1 GCF_004208515.1 Acinetobacter halotolerans | reverse complement strand
TCTAAATAATGCAACAGGTGTCATCGGCACACTGATCAACAATGGCTCTACCGCTGCAGATATTATCCAACACGTTATTGGTGAGGATTTACTTGGCGGTGGCATTCTTGATGGCATCACTGGTGGTATTGGTGGTGACGGCGGTCCTCTTGGTCCGATCACTGGTATCATCGGTGGTATTACTGGTGGTGACGGTGGTCCTTTAGGTCCAATCACAGGCATTATCGGCGGTATCACTGGTGGTGACGGCGGCAGTCCTCTCGATATCTTAACGGGTATTATTGGTGGCATCGGTGGCGGTGATCTTGGCAACAATCCTGTAACAGGTGTCATCCAAACAGGTATTGATATCCTTCAAGGCGTTGAAAGCCTCAAAACTGAAATTATCAACACAGGCATCAATACTGTTGCTGATGCAATTATCGGGGCATTCCCTCAAGCTGAACATCCTGTCGCTGATCTTGCGGAGCTCGGCACGCTTACCTTCGAAACTTCTCGTGATACTGTCAACGGTACACTTGAAGCCATTTCAGATTTGGCAGGTGCTGATTTCGGTGGCGCGTTCGGTAATGCAACAGGTGTCATCGGTACACTGATCAACAATGGTTCAACTGCTGCAGATATTATCCAACACGTCATTGGTGAGGATTTACTTGGCGGTGGCATGATTGATGGTATCGGTGGTGGCGATGGTAGCCCTCTTGATTCAATTACTGAGATTATAAGTGGCAGTATAAGCGGTAATCTAGGTGGCTTTATTTCTATCAATGGCGATAGCAATAGTGTTGTAGAGAACATTTTAGACTCTGTAGTTGGTGCAACCTCTTCATCGTCTCAAAGTGTCTCGGTAACTGTCTTTAATTCAAACTTTACTGAGAGCTTTAATACCCCAAGCTTAAACCTAACTGAACAGCTTTTTGAAAGTAACAACCTTTTCTAAGGCTTGCTTCCCCTATAAAAAAAACCGCTGATATTTCAGCGGTTTTTTATAACACTAGAAAAGGTAATGAACGAGATGAATTAACAATAATTATGTAGGTTGATAGTTTTTACAAACTTAGAAAACACGACAATTAAACACCACTGCCTTTAATAAAAAAAACCGATGTATTTAATATAAAAATCACAGTTAAGTTAGACCAAAGTCTAATATATTTATAGTTAAAAACACGATAATAGAAAATCAAAATAAATACACACGCAAGTCTCTATCATAAAATTAAATACCCCAACCACATTTATAAAAAAATTAAATGCCGCCTCTACTTTAAATACAATAAAATCCATACTGAATAAGTTCACAGGCCATACCTCGTGCATTAAATCTATTAGCGAAGGATTGCTTAGATGCTTTCACTTAAAATTTAAGTTTAAGCATTTAATTATGAAAACACAGCTCAAGGCTTATGCCACATTGATTTATATCTTTTGATTTTCAAGAAATATATTTTTTAATTTTAACGGCATGGTCTATTTTAAATTTCATTTATTTAAATGAGATGACGGTTGCTTATTCATAATTTTAAATTGTTAGGATGACATGAATGAAAATTAATTTTTTAATTGCCAGTATATTAAGCATTGCAACGAGTTCAACATTCGCCGCTCCAAAATTTTATGGTGAGATTGATGCCAGTTTGGATTACCTACCAGAAAACAATGCAACTAAATCTGATCGAGATGTATGGAAAGTAAACAGCAACAGCTCATTCCTCGGACTTAAAGGCGAAGAAAAATTAACCGAACGCCTCAGCGCTGTTTACCTAATCGAATGGGCATTTAATGCGGATGGGGATGGAACCGATTGGTCGCAACGTGATCGCTATGTTGGCTTAAAAGATGAAAAATTCGGAACTATTAAAGCGGGTAAAAACAATTCACCATTAAAAAAATTATCCAGTGCCGTTGATAGCTTCAATAACTACGTCCGCAATACTGCGGATATTAGAAGTATCATGCCTGGTGAAAACCGCATCAATAATTCCATCGTCTATGAATCTCCTCAATTTGCAATAAGTGAACAGTCGTCGTTAGGATTTAATGCGTTATTAGCCACAGGCGAGAAACAAGGTATCAAAAACAATCAAGGCGGTGTAACCGTTGATGGTGGGGGCTTAGGGGATGCATGGTCTACCTCTATCGTATTTAACCACCCTTTATTCTTAGCAGGTGCAGCTTATGATAAAGGTATTCCAAGCAACTTCCTCGGCCATGGTTTCTTAAATGCCAGCGATACCGAAACTGCGATTGATGGCGTGTTTGCAGCAGCAAAAACCATGCGCTTAACAGGTGTAATTAAACCTGTAGAAAATCTAAGATTAAAGGGATTAATCCAAAAATCTGAAGTTGAGGAAGCCAAAGCAAATACTGTCGGCGCAGATAATATTGATGATTCTATCGGATGGTTGATTGGTGCTGAATATCGAATTCCCAACTATGAAAAATGGAATGTAAAAGCACAATACAGTCAAAACTCCACTAGCTTTAAAAATGATGACGCAGACTATGATGCTAAGCAAATTATGGCAGGCGTAGACTATTCATTTAACAAGCAAGTGAAAGCCTATGGCTATACAGCCTATGCAACTTTCAAACAAGCAGATGCGAAGGACAAGCAACCTCTAGTCGGTACTGGCTTAGAATTTAAATTCTGATAGCGCACATCACCGCTTAAGAAAAAAGCCAAGATTTATTAATTTTGGCTTTTTAATATCTATTCATTATTTAAAATCACCAATAATTTTCAATAAATCAAATACAAAAATTTAATAATAAAGCAGGATTTAATCTTCGCTGATTCAGAATCCTCTACCGATTATCCCAAATCCATATCCCGCACCGCTCAAATATCAATCATTTCCCGCCGATTTTTCAAAAGACATTCACCCTTATATTTAAAAAGAAAATCATCAACTTATATCTCTCTATAATAATTTAGCAGCACATGGTATTTCTAAAATAAATAACCACTTTACATGTATTTTAAAAATGAATCATAACCATAGATAAGATAATGATATTCTTTTTCTGTTTATTTTTTATGATAAACAACGGATTCCACCATTCAAATTAAAGCTATGCAAAAGTGGTAGAGAGTACCGCAAGGTTTAAAATACCTCTCCCCCGTCTTTTAAAAATTTAGGCAACGAAGCCTATATAAAAATATGCACACCCAAAGTTTGCATATAAATATAACCGTTTATGGAGAAACACTTAAAATGTTAAAAGGCATTCTATTAACTGGTACTTTACTGACCTTAGGATTAGGTCTAACGGCATGCAACAAAAAACAAGGCGAAGTGGGCGAACCTAAACGCCCAGAATGTATTGCACCAGCAAAACCAGGAGGTGGTTTTGACCTGACCTGTAAATTGGCACAAAATGCCTTTAAAGAAACCGAATTATTAAAGTCACCAATGCGTGTAACTTATATGCCAGGTGGGGTTGGTGCCGTTGCATACAATAAAATTGTTGCCAATGACCCTGCCAATGACAATGCTATTGTGGCTTTTTCTACAGGTTCTCTTCTAAACCTCTCACAAGGAAAATTTGGTCAATACACTGAAAAAGATGTCCGTTGGTTAGCGATCGTAGGCACAGACTACGGTGTCGTTGCCGTCAATGCAGAATCTCCTTATAAAAACCTAAACGATTTAATTGCTGCCCTCAAGAAAAATCCAAAATCCGTGAGTTTCGGCGCAGGTGGTAGTGTCGGTGGTCAAGATTGGATGCAAACCGCGATGCTCGCCAAAGCCGCTGGCGTGAATCCAAAAGAAATGACCTATATTGCGTTAGAAGGTGGTGGTGAAGCCGTCACATCTGTTTTAGGCAACCACATCCAAGTGGTTAGCGCAGGTGTTGCCGAAGTTATTCCTCATGTTAAATCTGGAAAGTTACGCGCACTTGCTGTATTTGCACCTGAGCGCCTACCAAATGCTTTAGCGGATATTCCAACAGCAAAAGAACAAGGTTATGACATCCAATGGCCTGTAGTTCGCGGCTACTATGTTGGCCCAAAAGTTAGTGACGAAGCCTATCAATGGTGGAAAACATCATTTGAAAAAATGATGCGTGATCCGAAGTTTGAAAAATCTCGCGAACAATTCGATTTACTCCCTCTTTCTATGACTGGAGAAGAGTTAGATAAATTTGTCATGCAGCAAACGAATCAACTCAGAGATTTATCAAAAGAGTTCGATCTCGTTACAAAATAGCCTTTAAAACAATTAGAGCATTTCAATCCTCATATTTCGTTTTAGCGGGAATTCAGTATTGAAATGCGCCTGAATTTTTATGCAGAAAAGGAATTATTTATGTCCGCAGAAAGGATTTTTTCAGGGACTTTAGGACTCGTCAGTTTAGGTCTTCTATATTTAGCTTGGGGCTATGTGGCCCCCTTCGCATATGACCCCTTAGGACCGCGCCCCTATCCTGTCCTGCTGTTATTACTGTTGATTATAAGTTGTTTTTATCTGACATTTAGACCTCAAAAATTAGCTGAATTCATTGATTTAGGCTACACACCTTCAGTTTTAAAAAGAATCGGCTTATTGATGCTGTTTATGTTGATTTACGCGGTAACTTTTGAGTTTTTAGGGTTTCCTATTGCGACTGCCATCATGTTTTTCCTTGTCGGCACCCTTTTTGGAGGAAGCATCAAAGCATCACTAATCTCAGGCGTTGTCTTTGGTTGTCTTTTATACGGGTTATTTGACTACGTATTAGATGTACCACTGCCATTGGGATTTTTTAGTTAATCAAGGAAGAATAAATGGAAGTTTATGAATATTTAATGTACGGCTTTCAGGTCGCATTAACACCCCAAAATCTAATGATTGCGCTGATCGGTGCATTTATCGGAACAATTGTTGGTCTCTTACCTGGACTCGGTCCGATCAATGGTGTCGCATTACTCCTCCCGTTTGCTTACGCATTGGGCCTCCCACCCGAAAGTGCACTGATCCTATTAGCAGCAGTGTATCTCGGCTGTGAATATGGAGGACGTATTTCCGCGATTCTAATCAATGTGCCCGGTGATGCTGCCGCCATTATGTCAACGATGGATGGATATCCACTCGCCAAACAAGGTAAAGCAGGGATTGCATTGTCACTCTCAGCAATGAGTTCATTTATCGGTAGCTTAATCGCAATTATCGGAATCGTGTTATTTGCACCGCTTTTAGCAAAATGGGCAATCGTCTTCGGACCTGCTGAATATTTTGTCTTAATGGTATTCGCACTGACATGTTTAAGTGGCTTAGTGGGCGACCAGCCGATTAAAACAGCGATTGCAGCCTTAATCGGTTTATTGTTTGCGACCGTGGGTGTGGATGCTGTCACTGGCGTGTATCGCTTTACTTTTGGTTCGGTTAATTTAAGCGACGGCGTGCAATTTACAACGATTGTAATTGGTTTTTTCAGTATCAGCGAAATTCTAATCATGCTGGAAAAAACAACGGTTGGGCAAAAAGCCTTGGGGCAAGGCAAGCGCAGCTTATTCAACCTCAAAGAGTTTATGTTCACCTTAGGCACAACGATTCGCAGTTCTTTGCTTGGCTTTATTGTTGGTATTTTACCTGGTGCAGGTGCAACCATCGCCAGTGCAATGTCTTATACCAGCGAACGTAAACTCGCAGGTAAAGATGGCAAATTTGGTGAAGGTGATTTGCGTGGTATTGCAGCACCAGAAGCTGCAAACAACGCTTCAGCATGTGGTTCATTTATTCCGATGCTCACCCTAGGTGTACCCGGTTCAGGCACAACAGCAGTGATGTTAGGTGCTTTAACGCTTTATAACATTACGCCCGGTCCGCAGTTATTCACCGAACAACCAACGATTGTTTGGGGACTGATTGCCTCATTATTTGTGGTCAGTGTTTTATTACTCATTATGAACATCTCATTGGTTCGCTTCTTTGCCAAGCTATTGAGTGTTCCAAACTTTATTTTACTTCCAGCGATCGCCGCAGTCAGCTTTGTGGGGGTTTATGCCATCCATAGCACTGTCTTTGACCTTGTGTTCATGGTGATTCTGGGTATTTTTGGTTATATTTTACGCAAACTCAACTTCCCTTTATCGGCACTCATTCTAGGGTTCGTACTCGGAGAACTCATGGAGTCCAGCTTACGCCGTGCACTTTCCATTTCTCAAGGTGAATTATCTATTCTATTTGATGGTTACATCACCAAAGTGTTATGGATGTTGGCAGGTATTATGATTGTATTACCGTTGATTCGCTGGTTACGTAATCGCCATCGCGCGATCTAAATCATGCTGACCGATAGGGATTAAATGCCTATCGGTCACTTACCTCTGATATGTGACCCTATTTATGCTGTATCTAAAGTATGCTTTGAGTCTAAGTCTTGCATTTTTAGGTGCACATCTCGCACTATGGTTACACTTGCCTATTCCATGGCTTCTAGGACCATTATTTGTTACCGCATTACTCAAAATAAATCATGCTCCCATTGAGTGCCATAGCGCTGCACGCAGCATCGGTTTATCCATCATCGGTCTGACCCTAGGTTTGTATTTCACTCCAGAAATGCTACGTTTGATTGCGATCAATGGGTTGGCATTATTGATTGGTTTGCTATTCGCTTTACTGCTAGGTGGTATTGGCGCTGTCATCTTACAACGCTGGGGCAAAGTCGATTTTAAAACAGCTTGGTTTGCTTCTGCGATTGGCGGAGCGAATGAAATGTCGCATTTAGCAGAACATTATCAAGCTCAAGTCGATAAAGTCGCGTCGGCGCATACGTTACGCGTACTGGTGGTGGTGGTGATCGTGCCGTTCTTCTATCAGTTCATGGGATGGCATGGCTTTGATGGCAATACAATTGACCGTAATATGGAAATTGATTGGCTCGGTTTTGTCCTTTTAGCAATCTTATCTTATCTCGCCAGCCGTATATTTATGCACTACCAGCTCCCTAACCCATGGACGTTTGGCGCATTACTGATTGCTATTTTTTTTACCGCACAAAATATCCATCTCTCAGCCATACCAGATCCAATTGTGCACTTAGGACAAGTTTTACTTGGCTGGTCACTTGGCAATAAATTCAAAGCTGGATTTTTTAAAACCGCCCCACATTTTTTGAGTATTGTCGCGCTCAGCAATCTCAGCGCATTGATACTCACAGGCTTAGTTGCATACGTCCTAATGCGATGGACCGATATCCCCCTACCAACACTCGGCTTAGGTCTCGCTCCCGGTGGCGTCGCCGAAATGACCATCACTGCAAATGTATTACAATTAGGCGTACCCATCGTGACCGCTTTTCATGTGGTACGTATGGTTGGCGTATTGGGAACTGTAGGCTATTTATATCGTTTCTTTGAAAAGAAAATAGGGAGATAAAACCCACCTAAAGATTTCATTTATTTCTATAAAAAATCAATAAAAGCATCATAATAAGTAGTTTTCTTGATATCTATAAATAATTATAGAGTTCAACTTTACTCGCAATTAAAATATACACTCAGACGAAAGGAAAGAAATGCAAAAAACAATTTTCGAGAACAATACAGAAGAAGATTGTATTCAAGACCACCTTAAATCGACTTTCCTCTGTTTTATTTTTTCTTTCATCATTTTATTGGTTTTTAGCTCATTTCATCAAGCTGCTTTACATCAAGCAGATCTAGCTAGAAATTACACATGGAAAATCTCAAAAAAATACATCAACTCATCCAGCGAGCCTCACATCCGTCGTGAGCGAGTAGGCGCATCGCTGATACTTCCTACTGGTCAAAAAGAACCCTTGGTGATGCAATGTGATGTCAAACTTATGAGGTTATGCCAACAGGAACTTAAACAGCCAACTCAAGCTATCCAAACCATCTATTATTATCAAACGATATCCTTGGGAAATAACCAGCCCGAATATCAACTTAAAGCCATCGACTATATGGATCTAAACGGAAAATTGATTCATCTAAATTACAATAAAATAGCACCAAATACCTCCATCGCGATACAAAAGAATAATTGGAAGCTATGGATAATCACTTTTATTGGGGGGTGGGCTTGTTTGTTGATTGCTTTAGTGATTTCCACGTTATTAAAATTATTTTCAAAAAAATCAAGAACTACACTGATTGCTTTACTCGGTCTGTATTACTTTTCAATCATTTATAAAAGCTTGATGATTTATATCACCTGAAAATTCAGGCACAAAAAAACCGCAATTAAGCGGTTTATTTCATTAAGTTGGTGCGCTCAGAGAGATTCGAACTCCCGACCCCTTAGTTCGTAGCCAAGTGCTCTATCCAGCTGAGCTATGAGCGCATTACTTATGTGCCAATGTGGCATGTGTTACTTGTGCAATATTTACTTGGTGCGCTCAGAGAGATTCGAACTCCCGACCCCTTAGTTCGTAGCCAAGTGCTCTATCCAGCTGAGCTATGAGCGCATTAAGTAAAAAATGGCGGTGAGAGAGGGATTCGAACCCTCGGTACAGTTACCCGTACGCATCCTTAGCAGGGATGTGGTTTCAGCCACTCACCCATCTCACCGTAACACGAGCGCAATAATACAAACTAAAACTCCTTTACACAAGGGAAGATCCTGTTTTTTTCTGTTTTTTTATATCAATCAAATATTTTTTAAACGATTTTGGTATTTTTTCAGCATTTTTTGCCTCAACGCTTGTTAATATAGGGTTCTCTTTTATACAGATCCATGGCGTAAACAGAATCTTGCAATCTTTGACGTGCAGTCGAAGTTTGAATGACTTATGCTAAAGTGATCTGCCAGATGTGAAATGAAACGATATGATTAAAAACTGGGGCGATCCCGAAGCAAAAGCAGAAGCTGAACGTTATGACAACCCGATTCCGAGCCGAACTCTTATTTTAACGACATTAGAACAATTACAAACTGCTCAATCACACGCTGAACTCGTTGATCACTTTAATCTTCCAGATCAAAAAAGTATTGATGCGTTGAATCATCGTTTAAGTGCGATGGTACGTGATGGCCAGTTAATGAAAGATGGCTTTAAATTCCAGCCAGCAACAGACCTCCCGAGCCACGAAGCAACGGTTTATATCAATAGTAAGGGTTTAGGTACTGCCAATATCGCAGGGCAAAACGATATTCTCTTGGCTGAACGTGAATTACGATTGGTCTTTAATGGCGATCGCGTCAAAGTTCGTCAAACCTCAGTCGACCGCAAAGGTAAAGCTTGGGGCTTTATTAGCGAAGTTGTTCAACATCGCGTGAAACAAATTATAGGTAAAGTCGTTGAACATCAGGGTGAATACTTTATTCAACCAAGTAATCCTAATCAGCACCAACCAATCACCTTAGAAAAAGAACTGATTGAACATGCCAATGCAAAAGTTGGTGATATGTTGCGTGTGGCAATTGATGACTACCCAACACGTGAAGAGTTAGCAACAGGTCATGTGATTCAATCCATGGCAGACAAAGCCGATACCGAAATTATTATTCCGCAAACAATTTTAGAGTTTGGTTTACCTTACGAGTTTCCAGATGCGGTCATCAAAGAAGCTGAAAGTTTCAAAGAACCATCTGCACAAGACCATAAAGGACGTGTCGATTTACGGGATCTGCCACTCGTCACCATTGATGGTGAAGATGCGCGTGACTTTGACGATGCCGTTTATGCAGAGAAACGTCCTGGTGGGGGTTATCGTGTGGTGGTGGCCATTGCCGATGTCAGTCATTATGTCCGTTTAGATTCAGCTTTAAATGAAGAAGCAGAAGACCGTGGGACATCAGTTTATTTCCCACACTTTGTTTTGCCTATGTTGCCTGAAGCATTGTCGAATGGCTTGTGTTCTTTAAATCCGCACCTTGACCGTCTATGTATGGTCTGTGATTTAAAACTGTCTCGTGCAGGAAAAGTAACGGGTTACGAATTTTATCCTGCGGTAATGCACTCCAAAGCACGTTTGACTTATACTCAAGTCAGTGAATATTTTGATGGTACAACAGATGCGATCCCACAAGATAAAAGCATCCATAAATCACTCAACACCCTGTTCCAGCTTTATCAGACATTAAAAGGCTTACGTGCAGAACGTCATGCAATGGAATTTGAAACCATTGAAACCTATATGACTTTTGATGAATTGGGTGGTATCAAAGAAATCTTGCCGCGTACGCGCAATGTTGCTCATAAACTGATTGAAGAGTGTATGTTGCTCGCCAATGTCGCGGCGGCAGAATACGCTTTAGAACATGATATTCCGATGCTCTATCGTGTGCATGAAGCACCTGAATTTTCACGTATTCAAAAAGTACGTGATTTTGTGAAATTACTCGGTCTACCATTCCCAGAACAACCGACCCAAGCAGATTATCAACGCGTGATCGAAGCGACCAAGGATCGTTTGGATGCACCAAGTATTCATGCGGTGTTATTGCGCTCAATGATGCAAGCGTACTACGGGGCAAAAAACTCTGGTCACTACGGTTTGGCATATGAAGCGTATACGCATTTCACCTCACCAATTCGTCGTTACCCCGATTTATTACTCCATCGTGCCATTAAAACGCATTTGCAACAAAAGCCTCACACGCTTTCTGGTGCAGCCTTGGATGATGCAGGTGAGCATTTCTCTCAAACCGAACGTCGCGCAGATGAAGCTTCGCGTAGTGTGACCACATGGTTGAAATGCCACTATATGCAACAGCATTTAGGCGATGAGTTTGTTGGCCTGATTAGTGCTGTGACTGAGTTTGGTTTATTTGTCACCCTTAAAGACTTATATGTGGATGGAATGATCCATGTCAGCCAACTCGGTGAGGATTATTTCCTCTATGATCAAGCCAGCCAAAGTCTGGTCGGTCAAAACCGTGGGCAAGCCTTTAGTTTAGGTGATGAAGTCAAAATCAAAGTCGCTGGAGTGAACTTGGAAGAACGTAAAATCGACTTCCAACTGATTCAGCAATTGACCCATTTAGGTCGTGTGATTCGTCAAAAAGCGCCACGTACGGCTTCAAAAACGCTCCCCACTGAAGATGTGTTTAGCAAAGCACCTGCCCTTGCTAAATTAAGTGAAGATGGTGAGAAACCCGTAACCAAGAAAAAAGATAAGAACAAACCAAGTTCTTATACAAAGAAACCAAGCAAAAAAAGCGCTTCTAAGCCTGAAAGCAAAGAAAAGGTGAAGAAGAAAGCAAAACCGAAAAAGAAAAAGTCCAATGCGAAGGTAAAGCAAGACGCTTAAATCATAAATAGGAAGGCCAGTATGGGAAAAGTAATATGCGGTATATGTATATCCGTTGATGGTTTCGTTGCTGGCCTGAATATGACTGAAGATAAGCCTTTCGGTGAGTTACCTAATATTCATCAAAGTTTGTGTAAATGGTTGTTTGGGCAAGCGGATCAGCATAAGCATGAAATTGCCAGTTTAACTTCTGCTGGCGCTTTCATTATGGGTCGCAACATGTTTGGTCCAAGCGGGACAGAATATGATACGTGGGAAGGCTGGTGGGGCGAAGAACCGCCATATCATGCCCCTGTATTTGTTCTGACCCACACAGCCCGGCAGAATTTAGCTTTGCAAGGTGGCACTACTTTTCATTTTGTGACTGATGGAATACAAAGTGCACTGGAGAAAGCCAAAGCAGTAGCTGGTGAAAAAGATATTGCAATTGCAGGTGGTGCCAATACCGTTAATCAGTATTTACAAGCAGGTTTGATTGATGAATTGTGGCTTCATATCGTTCCAGTCGTTGTAGGTCAAGGCAAACGTTTGTTCGAGGATGTACCGCCAATAGATTTTGAAATACTGGAGCAAAGTGGCACAGATTTGGTAACACATATCAAATATCGCATCATAAAATAGTAAGAGATCACCAGACGTGAAGTTGTTTGGCAATTGAATCTCCCTTCTCAGCCACAACCAGAACTTAACCTAATAAATTATACCTTCAACTTGATTTCTGATGTCATCACCCCTACATCTATAACTATGTTTAAAGATGATATGGCAAAAATAGAATGACACTACAGCAAGCAACGCTTCCAGTTCCTCAATTTGATCAAATTCAACTTGCCGAATTAAAACAACAAATTGAACAGACCATTCAAAACGGTCAAAACTTCTTAAACCAACTCAATGAAGTTCCTCAAAGCACTGAAGCCCAGCTTGCAACGCTGTCCGAAGTTGATCAGCTAGAAAATAACATGAGCGAAGCATGGGGCATTTTATCGCACCTCAATGCAGTAATGAACAATGCCGAAACTCGAGAAGTGTACCAAGCACTGTTACCGAACCTCAGCGAATACTACACCCAACTTGGGCAACATACGGCGCTGTATCAAACCTATCAACAGGTTCATGATAGCGTTGCATTGCAAAGCCTGAGTGAAGCTCAACAAAGTGCCATTAAACTGGCACTGCGTGACTTTAAACTGTCGGGCGTGGCACTCGAAGGCGAAGCAAAAAAACGCTATGCGGAAATCTCAGCACGTTTATCTCAACTCTCTTCAGATTTCTCTAACCACGTGCTGGATGCCACTCAAGCCTACTTCAAACCATTAACCGAAGAACACCTCAAAGGCTTACCACAGAGTAGTGTTGAATTATTAAAGCAATACGGGCAACAACGTGAGCTTGAACAAGCCGTTGCCACACTCGACTTCCCTGCTTATTTTGCAATTATGACTTATGCCGATGATCGAGCATTAAGAGAAGAATTGTATAAGGCCTATGTGACACGTGCATCTGAGCAGTCTGATAAAACTGAGTTTGACAACACGCCAGTCATGGAAGAAATTCTCAGCTTACGTCAGGAAATGGCACAATTATTAGGATTCAATAATTTTGCAGAATATTCACTTGCCAGTAAAATGGCACCTGATGTTGAGACCGTCGATAAATTCTTAGTCGATTTGGCTGAACATGCACGTGCGCCTGCATTGGCTGAAATTGCAGAACTCAAGGCTATTGCACAACAAGATGGTATCGAAGAATTAAAACCTTGGGATGCGACTTATTACTCTGAGAAGTTAAAACAGCAGCAATTCAATCTCTCTCAAGAAGCACTTAAACCTTATTTCCCAGCTCCAAAAGTTGTGGATGGTTTATTCCAGATTGTGCAACGCCTGTATGACATCCAAATCATCGAACGCCAAGCACCTGTTTGGCAAAATGATGTGCGTTATTTTGAAATTGAAGATCAAGGTCAAGTGATTGGTGGTTTCTACTTTGACTTATATGCCCGCAATGGTAAACGTGGTGGCGCATGGATGAGTGGTTTCCGTTCTCGTGTACAAACTGCGAATGGTCTACAAAAACCAGTCTGTTATATGGTGTGTAACTTTACTCCACCGATTGGTGATCAGCCTGCCTTGCTCACGCATGATGAAGTGATTACCCTCTTCCATGAGTTTGGTCATGGCTTACATCACATGCTTACTGAAGTGGACAATATCTCGGTTGCAGGTACACACGGCGTCGCATGGGATGCTGTGGAGTTACCAAGCCAGTTCATGGAATTCTGGGCTTGGGACAATGAAAGTCTAGACGTGCTCAGTGAACATACTGAAACCAAGCAAACTTTACCGCAAGAATTGTTAGCTGCATTGTTGAACGCACGTTTCTTCCAATCAGGTATGCAAACGCTACGTCAGATTGAATTTGCATTGTTCGATCTGACCATCCATCGTCAGGCACCTGCATTAAACAGCCAGCAGATCCAGGCAACCTTGGATGATATCCGAGATAAATTTGCGGTAGTTCCTGCTGTTGCTTATAACCGTTTCCAACACAGTTTCAGCCATATTTTTGCAGGCGGCTATGCTGCGGGTTATTACTCGTACAAATGGGCAGAAGTTTTAGCCAGTGATGCCTTTGATCGATTCGAAAATGAAGGCATTTTTAATACTGAGACTGGAAAGGAGTTTCGGAAGTTTATTCTAGCAGTTGGCGGAAAAGATACAGCACTTGATGCGTTTCGCAATTTCCGAAAAAGAGAACCCAAAATAGATGCATTATTGCGTCATCAAGGTTGGACGAACGCTGACAAAACCGCTTAAACTACGTCATTATTGTTCACAGGGTGATATTAACTGACATGAAAAGACAGTTCATCGCGGGTGCAAAATGCCCCAAATGTGGCGCGTTAGATCGTGTAGTTAAAATCACGACTGTGGATGACGAGTGGATTGAATGTATCGAATGTGCTTATAGCGAAAAACGGCCCACTCAAGTGGATGAACCTGAAATCGCAGAGCCAGATGAAATTGGGGTGATACAGTTCAAACCTCGTCATTTTGACTAGAAGGTTAAAAAAATGACGTCACCAAACCAAACCAAAAACGCCAAGTTATTGTGGATGATCATTGCTGGCATTAGCATTATTGTGGTTTTGTTTTTTGCAATACAATGGTTTTTAGCACAGAAAAACCAACAGCCCAGTACGAACTCAGATCAACCTATCGCTGAGGAAACAATTGCGTCACCAGACGAAGTAAGTAGCGCTGCCTCTGAGATCACCACAATGACGGAGAGCGAAGCTGCTGTACCGATTCAATTAGTACAAGAGTCATTAATAAAGGAACCATTACCGACCAATGACAGCTTAGCCAAAGAAGAAATCGCTAAATTAGATGATATTCACCATCAATTAAAAGATCAGCAAAAAGATTTAAAACAGCAACACGAAGATCTAGATGCTTTACTCAAGCTGAAAGAGGAACAAATTAAACTGCTTGAAGCTCAAATCGCAGCAGAAAGTAAAACCTAAAAAAGGAAAGCTTTAACTTCTGTTAAAGCTTTCCTTTTGTCCGCATCCTTAATCCAAAACTTGAGCTGAACGTTGTTTCAACTGAATCGGTTTCTGAATGGCTTGGGCTATTAAAATCCCCGCAAGCGTTAAGCCCCCCCCCATATAATGAAAATCCTGTAAATGCTCACCCAATAAAACCACCGCAATCATTGCAGTAAATAACGGCAGTAAATTCATAAAAATACTGTTTTTATTAGGTCCTAAATGTCTTACCCCTTCAATCCATAAATAAGACAACAGGACAGAAGAAAAAATACTAGCATATAAAATCAAAGGAATCGTCTGTTGATTCAATAGCCTGTCTGAAGCGGGTAAAAAGATAAAAAAAGGTAATACATATAAAATCGCAAAACTAGATTGTATGAAATTCGATTGCCAAGCAGGTATTGGCATTTTCCAACGTTTCAACAATACCCCATACAAAGCATAACCCGCAGCAGCAATCAGTATTAAACCATCACCAAGATGGACGCCTTGTTGCAAAATCTGTGAAATAGCACCATGACTGAGCAAATATAAAATCCCATAAAAAGATAAAGCCCCACCAAACAACATGCCATAACTGATTCTATCTTTAAGGATAAAACTACTTAATATCATGGTTAGCAAAGGAATCAATGCGGTCACAATCGCCATATTGGTGGCTGTAGTCGTTGCTGCCGCCTGATAAGACAAAAACTGAAATAATGACACCGATAGAAAACCACCTAACGCCAATTGCTTCCAATATTGCTGAATAGTTTGTCTATTTTTCCAGACAGGGATCAGCACAAAAGTACTCATCACAGCAAGTGCCAGTACTAAACGATAAAATGTAATCGCCACAGGTGAAATGGCATGACTTGCCATTTTAGAAACCACCACATTCCCTGCCCAAAATAAAATAGCGAATAAAGGGTACAACGAAGCCTTCTGAAACATAATCTAAACCTATACATTGCCGTATAAGTTATGCTAAAAAACAATCAATTTATAGTTACTCGATATAAAGACAATAACTATTGCAAAAAGGACAATTTATCTCAGGACCTAACGTAAGATGGGGAAAAGCTTTAAACATGGTTTTTTAGATTATCCAGTCTATGCTTTCTCGGAAAACTATCCTCATGGTCATATTGAAGACTGGCATAGTCATGACCGCATTCAATTGATTCATACTCTAACAGGTGTCATCCGAGTGCAGACTCATGAAGGCATTTGGATTATTCCACCTGGACGGGGTGTGTGGATTCCCGCTCAAAAAGCACATGCATTGCTCAGTAGTGGTGATGTGAAAGCGCGAGGTGTTTTTATTGAAACTTCCGCCAGCACAAGCTTAATCAATGAATGCCGTGTCGTTGCAGTGCCTGCTTTATTACGTGAACTGATGAGTAGTGCCATGGAAATACAGGCAGCAATTCAATCCAATAGCCGCAATGAAAGGCTTCTTCAATTAATTTTAGATGAAGTACAAATTTTACCCGCACTCGCATTTAATTTACCCGACCCTCAAAGTCCAAAGCTCCAACAATTGTGCCAAAGGATTAAAGGGAACTTAGCTTTAGAATGGAATTTAGAAGATACTGCTCAACAATTACATATCAGCAGTAAAACACTCGCACGACATTTTCAGAGAGAAACTGGCTTACATTTTTCGCATTGGGTTCGACAGGCAAAAGTGATGCAGGCAATGATCGATTTAGCTATGAATAAGCCAGTTTTAAATGTTGCTTTAGACTTAGGTTACGATAGTCCAAGTGCTTTTAGTGCTATGTTTAAACGTGAGACCAGCATGACACCAAGAGACTATCTCCAACAATTTGCGTCGATAGAAACATAAAACCAGTACCAGCTTTGTACTGTACAAGCGACCCACTCTCCGCCAAATGATACTGGCCTCTTTCCACATCCCTTATTATTTCGACTCTAAAAATAGGGAGTCTGAATATGATTGCTACCCTTTTAAATGCTTCTTTAGTTCAAGCCAACGATGCTTAAAAATATACAGTTAGAGAATTTAAAGCTTGATCTTTCTGATCACCGAGTCCCACAAAAAAATTGAGAAGCAAAGGTTTCAATACCTTAGTGACATCATTTGGAGGAAGTAAATATTTTGCTGTTTCTAATAAAACAAACCCATGCACAATCGTCCACCATTGATTAGCAAGCAAAAAGGCAACGTTGTCTCCAAATCTGTTATGTTCAATGCTTACTTGAATCGCCTGAACTATTCGTTCCAAAGTATATAAGTTCTCTTTTAAAACATTGCTCTCCTGGGTGCGTAACTCCCCCAAATGAACACAGCCAAACATGATTGCATATAGGTGTGGATTCTCTCTCGAAAACTGAATATATGCTTGTGTAAGACCAACCAAATAAGTTACTGGATCTTCATGTTGAGTTGTTTTATTTAATGTCATGTCTAATTGAGCAAAACCAAAATTGACCATTTCACTGACTAAGTTCTGTATAGAACCAAAGTGCGTGTAAACACTCATTGTTGATGTTCCAGTTGCAGTAGCGATTTTTCGAGTAGTAAGCGCTTTTACTCCTTCCTCCGCCAACATTTTTGCTGCTGCCTGTAGCAATCGAACTTTCATATCCTGACTTGCATTTTTCTGCATTCTTTTGTCCCGCAATGACATAACACTTGTTATAACATATGTTATAAACTAATGACCAAGCAGTATTGTAACAAGGTCGGTTATTAATGAATACCATTCAAAAAAAGAGAATTAACAAGATTTTATATTTTCTACTTTTGATATTTGTAGTGATATACGCCCCCATGTCGATGGAATATTTTGCCAAATATTTTTATTCAGATAGTCCTCGGTTGTGGGATAATTTTTTTGTATGGTTTGTTGGTGAGCAACATGCACTTGGTGTAGGATCGACTGAAATCGAGCAAGCTATACCGTATACACAATCTCGCGTTCCTATGCTCTTTCACTCCATTTTTGGTGGACTCTCAATTCTTATTGCCATACATCAATTCTATAAACCCTACAGAATTCGATATCCACAAAGACATAAAATTCTGGGCAGACTCCAAGTGATTGTTGTTACAATTACAGTTATTGGCTCTGTTATGTATTTGATCAATACGTCTGCTGTGGATACGTTCAGTGGAATTGGTTTCCACTATTTACTATGGCTATTGGCAATAGGAACCTTGCTCAGTCTATATCTCGCCGTATGGGCCATCATAAAAAAAGACGTCCTGGCACACCAAGCATTAATGATTTTTAATTTTGGCGCTTTACTTTCAGCACCTGTTTTAAGATTAGAGTGGTTGTTTATCGGTCAAATTCCAAATATGACTCAAGAGTTATCAAATTTATATAGTGCATTGATTTTTGGATATTTACTCACACCTGCGGCCATTATTGTTTCTCGTCTGACGGATTTTCGTAAGCAAACTTTGTCCTCACCTCCTTCAAAACTGAATCATTACTCCCCTTTCTTAAACTTAGGTTTAATACTCAGTTGCTTGTTATATATATTTATCACGTATCTTTACTTTGATTTGTTCAAAACTTTTGATGCATTTTTCTACATCATCATGTCTTTAATTGTCATGACCTTCGTTGGATATGTCACGATGCTGTCTTTGAATAAATATCAGAAAAGATGGATTGCCTATCGTGAATGGCTTATCCATGTAATTAGCTTTGCAGTGTTACCAATATTTATATTAATCAATTGGTATTTCTTCACCTTCTTCTATACGACGCAAATTGCATTTCAAATTGCAGCGATGACGACCCCACCCGCAATTTTTGGTTTAGGTTATGTCTACATGGCTTATTCTAGAAAAAGAATGATATAAATTAGTCATATAGGTCTTGTTATTATTTACGATATCAAGACCTATATACGCAACAACGAAGACGCTATATAAAAAAGTAAATTATTTAAACAATAAGACTTATAATCCATTTAATTCCTTATTCTCAGTCGATTTGATAAGAGATTATCCTCATCCAATTAGAATAGTTTCATTACCCGAACCTTTCTCATCAATACAATCATGATAGCGATCCACCCTCCAAAATGAATGTAATCAAAAAAGATAAAAGTCTGATTCTGGCTATTGCATGTCTCATGCTCTCTGCACTTTTATTCTCGGTGATGGGGATCTGTATTCGCTATGCTTCCCATACTGTTGATAACTACACCATTGTATTTTTCCGTAACATCGTTGGACTTATTCTGTTTGTCCCCTTTATCTTTCAACAGGGTTTAGCTTTTGTAAAAACAGAAAAACTATGGATGCATACATGGCGTAGCTTGGTCGGGCTTGCAGCAATGTATGGTTTTTTCTATGCCATTGCACACCTCAAACTCTCCAATGCAATGGTATTTACTTATTCATCCCCGATTTTCATTCCACTCATCGCATGGTTATTTTTAAAAGAACGAATCACAGCAGCGATGCTTTGTGCCGCAGCTTTAGGATTCATTGGTGTATTTTTCGTTGCCAAACCTGATCAAGGCTTGCTGAACTGGATTGCTATAGTTGGGATGACATCAAGTCTATTGGCTGCTCTCGCCTTTGTCACAGTACGGGCACTGACTCGTACAGAACCCCCTGAACGAATTGTGTTTTATTTCTGCTTGATTGGTTCATGCCTTTCTGTGATTCCGATGTTTTGGGTGTGGCGCCCATATCACCTCAAAGAGTTATTTTTCCTAATCAGTGCAGGTATCCTTGCCAATACCAGCCAAATCTTTATGTCACACGCTTATCGTCTTGCACCTGCTGGTCAGATTGCACCAGTGAATTATATGGCGATCATTTTTGCTGGGATTTGGGGATTTTTTCTTTGGCAAGAAATCCCTGATATATATAGTTTAATTGGCTTTAGTTTTATTTTGATTGCTATCTTTTTATGCAGTCCATTCATACTAAAACAAAAATAAGCCGTTAAGGAGCACATGAGACAGAATCGTATTTGTTTTTGGGAATCCTCCCCTAAGCCTAATTAAATTACCTATAGAACAAATTTGTCTTATTGTTCAGGACATAAAAAAGCACCCGAAGGTGCTTTTTTATTCGTTAATCCTTATTGATACCAACCGAACAACTTAAAGTAATACGGTACGTAGGCAACAATTAAGATTGCAGGAACCATCACTAGTAACGGTAGAATCCAACGCTCAAAACGATAGTAGAATGATTTATGCTTCACTTCTGCATCTGCAGCCCTCACCTCATCATCACCAATCGCTTGTCGTGCCAATAAATGGTTCAAAGCAACAGGTGGCGTGACATAGCCCAGCTCAAAACCAACCAATGCAATCATCCAGAAGTGGACAGGATCAATCCCATACTGATACGCCACAGGCGCAACAGTTGCGGAAATAAGAATAACTGCACCGAATGGATCCATGATCATACCGACCAAGACCATAAACACCACAACTAAGGAAATCACCACAAACATACTACTGATGTCACGAGGGAAAGCTTCCATGACTTCAATGTGCTCGAGGAAACCACCAACGCTGACTGAAAGTGCCATCAAAATGACTAATGCACCAATATGTCCAACAGTTTCCGTCGTTGAAGTATGTAATGCTTTGCCAAATGGAACGTGACGCTCAGGGTTACGTGGGTCATCCGCTGGATTCACTGGTGGTACTGGCTGAGATCCATCTGATGGTGCTGTATAGGTGTTTAAAGTACTGTCCCAATGCCCAACAGGCGCAAGCGGTGCAGGTTCTTTACGCAACTTATCAAACAATACCATCAACAATAGAATCACAGGCATCATGACAGGTGCAGTAAATTCATTCAGCTCAGTTGATAATGCATGCTTATAGAACAACCAAATTAGAACGAAAATTACGATATACGGCGCTACAGGAACGAAGGCACGTAACGACTTCGGTAAAGCGACTTTTGGAGGCGCAATACGGAATTTTTGCTCAGCAAAGAATAATGCAATCACCAAGAATAAGGTTGATGTCAACAAGAAGACATACATACCATGTTTATACAGTAGATCTGTAGTCACTTCTTTGTTTAAAGACGCTACAACCACAATTAATAAACACGGACGTAAGACCACACCAAGCGAACCAGATAGTGCCGTAGCCGCTAAAGCAAACTGACGACGACCACCCGCATTCCAAACTTCTTTATAAATAATTGCACCAGCAGCAATAACGAAGATACCAGATGCACCGGTATAAGCTGTTGGCAATGCAGCCGCAATCAAGATAAGCCACGTTAAGGTTTCAGGAGCTAAGTTCCACGGACGTAAAATATTTAAGAATAAATCGACAATACGTGTTTGCTTAAGCAACATACCTGCCCAAATAAACAAGGCAAGATTGAGGAAGATATTTGCGAATTCAACCAATTGACCAAGGTAAATCCCTTGCCCCATCGGATAGTCCATAAAGAAGGTAAATGCAATCCCCGTAATAATCGCCATATATGCATACAATGGGATACTGAGGAAGGCCAAACCAATATTTCCACCTTCACGTGTCGGTGGTGGTGACTTCACTAAATGGAATAAACTAATTAACGTGAGTGCTCCAAATAAAATCATCCAAAGCCAATAAATAACACTCATTCCTGAACCGAAAGGTACACCTGAATTCAGGACAGAATTATATTGGCTATACACTGAGTAGGTGAGTAAAGCATTACCCAACACCATGGCAGTGTTATAAATACGGAAATCAATTTTGGTTGCAGGACTACGTAAACCAATATGATGTGATTTTATCGTCGCACTGATTGCAGCGAATAAAACCATAATCACTAAAAATAAAGCGCGATTCTCGGAACCAAATTTAAAAATACCAAAAAAGGATGTTTCGATATTTCGATAGGTCCGGACGCTTGGATTAGCCTCAATATGTGCCATTGCTTTATCATAGAATTGATATTTTTCTTCACACTGTTGCTTTGCAGCAAGCAATGACGAACGCACATCTGATTCTGATGCAACACCAAACATACTAGCAAACTCATCCGCAGCATTAATTTTCATCTGCTCTTGAACTTGCGCATCTATATTCGGATTAGTATCACAGGTGGGTTTCGTCGGTTCAGCACGTAGAAAAGAATATTGCATACCTGTATTAGGATCGCCATATAAACGTTCCCCCATACGCAATAACTGACCATGAATCATCTCACCTGTACCAATAACGAGCGTCATTAATAGTAAAACGAGAACAACAAAGGTCGATATCCACTCTGTCCAGATATAACTCAGCAGACCTAATCCAGACTTTTTCTCTTGATCATTTTGCATGTCTATTCCAATTTATTGTTATCAACATCCATCCAAAGATGTTGAATCATGCGATATCCATGGTTGATAGATAAATGAATTTACCCTTTGAATCACCAGTCCCTTTTAAACCGCTTAAATTTGCAGCAATCTCTTTCAAAAAAGAATGGCTACAATCAATTTTTTATAGGTTGTTTTTATCAACTTGCCTGCGCTCTGCCTTTTCCATTTATAGATAAATAACCTAAACCACTTAAGACACCACCAATTGCACCAATCAAATGTGCCTCCGTTAGCACGGGGCTACCGATTAATTTAGCTGTGCCGGCTTGTCCAAAGGTGTTTTCCCAAAGTAGCTTTGCAGCAACCAAAACCAAAACCAAAATGGCAAACTTGCGTTCCTTTGGATACTGCAAATACACCAAGCTTACTGCAGTATATAAACCATGCAGAACGCCTGATAATCCTGCATATGCATCTATATAAGGTAAATAAAAATAAAAAATGAGGCTAATAAATGGCGGTAGAATCAATAACAGCGCACATAAATGCCGATTAAGTACATGAGGAAAAATAAACGGTAAACATGCAAATGCCAACATATTCAGTAAAAAATGCATCCATCCAACATGCACCCAATGCGCAGTCCACAAGCGCCAAAACTCATCAAGTAAACTCGGTTTCCAATAAATGAAATGATCTGAAAAGACTTGTAAGCACGCTGATATTGAAATACATACAGCGATCAAAATGACTTTCCGTATCCATATTTGATCTTTCATTTATTTACACCTCTTCAAAAACAGACCTTTTACGATTCACAAATCATAAATACTTTGTTCATCGAGAACTGTAAAAGGTCGTTTAATTCAAGTTACTCAACAGGCTTCCTGCTGGAACAGATGATTATTCATCACCATCGAATAATGCATCTAACTCTGATGAACTTTGTTTTTCTTCATCCCAGAACGAAGATAGACCTTCATCACTTGCTCTGACACCTGTATTTTCAGTCCAGTAACGGTCCGCGATACCACGCACCATCAAACCAGCCATTTGGTCAACTAGTCTAAATTGAGGATTTGCTGGTTTGTCTTCACCTGAAGCGGCAGCATAAGAACGTAATGCATCACGCAGTTTCGCATCATCACCACTTGCTTGAGCAGCAATAGCATATAATGCATGCGCTAAACGAACGCCTTTCTTCTCACCAATTTGCATTGATTCTTTCATGGTTGCATAAGGTTCAGGTTTTCCATCACCAGCGCCAGGTAATAAAGTCCAAATCACTGCACGGGTCGCCATTGGCGCGCCCCAATATTTTTCATTATCCAAGCATGCCATGCCACGCTCAACGATCCCTGCGATATCTTTAGGTACATTGACTGCGCCACCAGAATTAATATCATTGGTCATTGCTTGTAAGCCATTCACCATCCCTAGCAAATACACCGTTTGATCGAGATCATTACGCATAGTTGGGCAGGAATCGCCTAATTTATATTTATATTTTGTTTCCCAGCGGTTTTCGAAAAGCTGATAACTGGTATATTGACGTTGAGCCGCAATCGCTGCCCAACGTTTTTGTTCAATACGTGCATCTTGTGCTTCAGTAATTTGTCCTGCTTTTGCTGCTCGCAAATAACGTAATTCTGCTTCTAATGCTTGATTTTCAGCACAAACACCAGATGCTGTATACAACAATACCGCCATCCGCGTTGGATCGGCTCCCATCTCTTTGGTCGACATCACAGCTGGCGTTAAAGCATTCCCCGAGTTACACACCATTTCAGCATCATCCATTGCTAAAATTGGCGGTACAATATGTCTTTCACCAAAACCTAGAGCAACATTTGCCCCAGTTTTAATCACATATGAACACCCTGTTAACATTGATGTTGTTAAAAACGCAACCGCCACGCCCTGTCCAACTTTATGCAGTCTAGACATACTTCCTGTCCTCTAATTAATTTATTTTCCTTTTAATCGTACCTTATCAGATGCCATACTCGAGTTAAAGAGTAATTGCTCTAATTTTGACATAGATATCTTGACACACTTCACAGAACAATGAATTGACAGATATTTGGGAATATAGGAATTTCAGGCAAAAAAAAGTAGCATTGCGACGGTTCAGCACATGCTACTTATTAACTGGTAAAATCGTGAAACTTTTATATTTTAGTTTTGTTGAAAATAATCCTTAAGTAACGTTCCAGCTCTTCCTACTACAATTGCCATAACAATTGCAATTACTAGAAACATCCACATTGAAATCTCCATAGAGACCTCCTACACATTGTGTGTCTACTTTTGATAGACACTAGATTGGCGCTCATCATCAATATTCATGAGAGTATGATATATTGATGACACCTTCAATCTCTTTCTCTTGTTCACTCCAATCTTAGATTGATGTGATTCAAGAAGTTCCCTGAGTAAAGTTCCTGCTCTTCCTACTACAATTGCAAAAATGACTGCAATCACCAGAAACGACCATGTTGGAATTTCCATCATTTTGGACCTCCACCATACTTTACGTTGGTGTTTGTACTTTAACCAAAACACATCCAACTTGATCGGCATATTGTCTGACAATCATAATTTTCATGATTTTTTAGAGTATTTAATCTAACAATTTAAAGAATACAGGAGTGAAAAATAGGTAAGTAATTGAATTATATTATTTTAATAAAAATATACAACTGCACAATTGTCTAACAATTAGACAAGTTTTGCCAATATTTTCAGATTTTTCCACTGTAAAATTGATAACTGGTCCCACCAAATGATATAGGGTTGATGCAAAGGATCATCAAAATAGATCACGATATAGCATTGATGATCGATCATTTTAGTAATTTTTCTGCGTTGAATAGACTGGGGGAAATGATGAAAACAGAATATCCAATCTTGATCATCTAAAAATTCAAAATGCTGTATTTGAGGTTTCTTTTGAAATACAAACCAAGCCACTCCCATAATAACAACGCTGAGCAACCACAAGAATATAGAGAGAAAAGAATACAATAGACTTATAATGACAATAAAAATAAAGAGTTGCAGAACAATAGCAAAGCGACTGTATTGCAACTCAAAAACACGGTTAGCCGTGTACATAGTTTTTTAATTTTAAAATAAAATCTTTCAACTCGGTGCGCGGTGGCTCCCCGACTTCCATAAACCAATCCAACAAATCAGGATCTTCTTGATCAACTAACTCTGCAAATAATGCTTTTTCCGCGACATCTGCACTGAGATAGTAATTTTTAACATAAGGGTCAAAATACACATCGATTTCTTTCAATCCCCGACGTGCGCGATAAATTACCTTACGTTCTTCCAGTGTCATTTCTTCAGACATGCTTTGTTCCACTATGCAACAATTTCCCTATAGTGTACTCGATCGCCCTATAAAGTTCGCAGAGATTTTTCTTAGGTGACCAAATACATCAATCAAATTGAGCATTGATCACATTGTTCAATATTTTCGATTTCTTGTATCGTGATAAGGATCATTTTTAAATCCAATAGACTAGGGAAAAAATAACAAATGCAATCAGGTGCTATTCGTCCAATTCCAAATATGTTACCGCGTAAACTTTTTACTTCAGATCACGAAGCATTTCGCGAAACCGTACGTAAGTTTTATGAAAAAGAGGTTGTTCCAAATATTGAAAAATATGAGCAGCAACAACATGTCGATCGTGATTTGTGGAATAAAGCTGGCGAACTTGGTTTACTCTGTACCACCATGCCTGAAGAATATGGTGGCTCAGGTGTCGATCGACTATACAGCATGATTCTGATTGAAGAACAAGCTTATGCGATGGACTCAAGCACAGGGTTCTCCTTGCATTCAGATATTGTTGCCAATTATATCAACAACTTTGGAAATGACGCGCAAAAGCAACAATGGCTACCGAAAATGGCAACAGGTGAAGCCGTTACAGCGATTGCGATGACAGAACCAGGAACAGGTTCAGATTTACAAGCCGTTCGCACCACGGCCGTGCTTGACGGTGATGAGTATGTGATTAATGGCTCTAAAATCTTTATTACCAATGGTTATCTTTGTGACATGGCCATTGTGGTCTGTAAAACTGGCAACAATGAAAAAGGTTCAGCCAATTTATCTCTGATTATTGTCGAAGCAGATCGTGCAGGTTTTAGTAAAGGTAAACCTTTGAATAAAATCGGTATGAAAGGTCAAGATACCTGTGAATTGTTCTTTGATGATGTGCGTGTGCCAAAAGCAAACCTTCTGGGTATGGAAGGCATGGGCTTCATGATGCTGATGAAAGAGTTGGCATGGGAACGTATGCTGGTTGCAATCATTTGCCAAGCAGGTGCCGAAGCTGCATTTGCCCATACAGTGCAATACACCAAAGACCGTAAAGCTTTCGGCAAAGCAATTGGAACATTCCAAAATACCCGTTTTAAATTGGCGGAGTTACGGACTGAAATTGATTTTTGCCGTACCTATTTAGATCGTTGCATGGAGTTACAGTTAGAAGAAAATTTAGGTGTTGATGCCGCAGCAGCAGCTAAATATAAGATTTCTGACATGTTCTCCAAAGTGGTAGACGAGTGCTTACAGCTACATGGCGGTTATGGTTATATGTTGGAATACCCTATTGCGCGGGCTTATATCGACAATCGTGCAAACCGTATCTATGCAGGCACCAATGAAATTATGAAAGAACTTATTTCACGTACCTTATGATCCCTATGTAACCCAAAAAAGGAATAGTGCTAATGCGCTATTCCTTTTTTATTTACTTCTGCTCAACCTTTTCAGCTGGTTGAACAGCAGAGGGATTCATCCTTGCCATTAATTGTTTCACCGTCGGGTTTTCTATATGTTGTTGCATGGTAGTATTTAAAGCGGTCCGTGCATATTGTGTGGTGAAATGTGCAACCTCACTCCCTACTTCACTGGCTTTCGTCGCCCAGACTTTTCCTTCAGTAGATTGATAAAAGGTTAATGCAGCTTGTAACTCTTTTTGGCTAAACGTTTCGACATAGCGCTGAACAATAAACTGCTTTCTTTGTTCACTATTTAAGTTTTTAACTAAATCCACATAAAAGCTTTCTGGTATATCTTTCGGCAAACGCATCCGAATTTGCTCTAAAATCATTTTGTCGGTACTTTGCAGGCCTTGCTCTGTTCCATCAATGGAAACCAATTTCTGTGCAATCGCTTCTTTTTGCTTTACATCATTTGCAAAAGTTAAAGTACTGAATAATAAAGTCCCCAAAATTAATATCTGCTTCATCACACTTCCCTTTCTGATCAATTTTTTTTAATGTGCTCAATATACTCGATATTTAAATTATTTAAAGAATATCCATTCAACATTTAAACAAAAAACCCTATATAAAAACATAGGGTTTTTTGGACTACAATTCAGCCGTTATGACACTAATTTAGGTTTACGATCTGCTTGTTCATCACGTTTACTAAATTGTAAAATACCATCATTAAATTTCGCATTTTTCAATTCTTTACGGTCAGCCAGATAGTTATTAGTTACTTTCCAAGGTGCACGACGACCTTGTTTAGGCATCACATCAGCTGCACGTGCGATATAACCTGATGATAAGCTACCCATCACTGTATCTTCCATCAAATCAGCTTGGTTACCCAAAGCAATCACCTCATCAAAACCATTCTTGTCCATGTGATTGAGTAAGCGGCAAATATAATCAGCAGCAACATCAACCTTTAAAGTCCAAGATGCATTGATGTAACCAATAATCATCGCCATATTTGGAACATCACTCACCATGACACCTTGATACAACATATGATGAGAGGTATTCATTGGCTTACCATCTATCGAACCTTTCACGCCGCCTAGAATCTGAATTTCTAGACCTGTAGCAGAAATTACAATATCAGCGTCCAAGTGCTTACCAGACTTCAATTGTACGCCGTTCGCAGTAAACTTCTCGATTTGGTCCGTTTCAACACTGGCATTGCCTTCACGTAATGCTTTAAATAAATCACCATCTGGCACAACACATAAACGTTGATCCCAAGGATTGTAGGTAGGAGTAAAGTGTTTCATATCTACTTTACCCTTAAGCTGTAATTCAATGCCTTTCAACAACAAACGACGTACAGTTTTCGGATGTTTTTGTGCAAGTGCATAAATTGCACGTTGCATCCCGATATTACGTGCACGGGTAAATTTATATGCAGTTTCTTCTGACATAAATTTACGGGTTTTTTCATAAATAAAGTCAATCGAAGGAATACTTGCAATATAAGATGGTGAGCGCTGTAACATCGTGACATGCCCTGCTCCACCTTTCACCATTGAAGGAACGAGAGTAATTGCCGTCGCACCACTACCAATAATGACAACTTTCTTACCTTTATAATCTAAATTTTCTGGCCAATGCTGTGGATGGATCAATTGACCTTTAAAATCTTCTTGATGAGGAAATTTTGGTGCATAACCTTGATCATAGTTGTAATAACCAGTACAACCCAATACGAAGTTCGCTGACCAAGTTTGTTTTTTCTTATTATTGTCTTCAATCTCAACCAACCACTTTTTCTTAGTAGAGTCATAGTTTGCAGAAAGGACACGATGGCCAAAATGAATTTTCTCTTTTAGCTTAAACTCATTAATAACTTCAGAGAGGTAACCCTTGATTTCTGGGCCACTTGCCAAAACTTTTTCTTTCGCCCATGGCTTAAAATTGAAACCAAACGTTGACATATCAGAGTCAGAGCGAATCCCTGGATAACGGAATAAATCCCAAGTTCCACCAAAACTTTCACGACGCTCTAAGATTTCAAAACTACGTTGTGGACAGTTTTTAGAAATATGCACAGCAGAGCCAATCCCAGAGATTCCTGCACCAATAATTAGAACATCAACTTGCTTTTCCATTTTTTTTATACCTAGTAGAAACTATGAGTTTATTAAAGCACAAATTTGACAATACACAATGTCAAGTTTAGTCATTCATCGGTTTTTTTATATCAGTTCGGGACATTTTGCAGAAAAACTGAGGTTAAAACATTTTTGAGATTTACGATTGAATTTGAATTTTTAAAAAAAATTGTTAGCCTCACTTATATATATTTGCCGTAAATACTTTAGCAGAATAGCTTTAATACAAATGAATAAGAATGAAATGTTAAGTGTTAAGTGTTAAGTGTTAAGTGTTAAACAATATCTCGCAGAGAAGCTTAGTACACTGAAATATAGAGCGGTTTACAACAAAACAGTGCTTAAAGGTAAAACTTTAAGCATTCCGTGTAAGCTGTATTATGTTAGTTTTAGAAGCTTAATAGCAGCCATAATCTTCGAGTCTAGGAATGATAGTTTTAAACCACCAAATGAGTGAATTCTTGTTATCAAGGGGTAATACTCCTATTCCCGAGACTTTAGAACTTAAGATATTAGAAGGCTTTTATGAACATGCTGATACTATTGTCTTTGCTTTTTACAAAGACCGATTAGAACACTTGGACTATGATACCGTCATTAGTAGATATGGAGATCTAACGGGATTTGAAGCATCCACTAATAGAATTCACATAGATGATTACATTCATAATGAAAATTTTACTACAAATGAGATAATAAACATCGGTTTCTCATTAGTTCAATTAGTTCAAAATTTATGGAATAAGTTAAGAGATGATGAATGTAGTATTATCTTATCATCTGATTTAGAAAGTGATTTCGGGAGTAATGCATCACTTACTTTTCATAAAAAAAGAGCAAATGAAATATTAATGGATAGCCTAGATGGCTGTCTTCAAGCAGTATTCATTTGTGACAACAATGACTCAATCACTATTTAGGCTTAAATTAAAGTTGGCTTCATTTCACATGATGTAGACATCTTTATGCCATAGAATGCCGATATTTCTTAAACGAATCTTGAAATACAGCCAATAAAAAAGGTTGGCTTTCGCCAACCTTTTTTGGAACAACTGTTCTACACGTAGAAGTATTATTTTACTTCACGGTCAACGAGTTCAACGTAAGCCATCGGTGCAGCATCACCTGCACGGAAGCCCGCTTTAAGAACACGAAGATAACCGCCGTTACGTTCTTTGTAACGAGGGCCAAGAATGGTAAATAATTTACCAACAGTTGCTGCAGAACGAGTACGAGCAAACGCTAAACGACGGTTTGCTACTGTATCGTTTTTAGCCAAAGTGATTAAAGGCTCAGCAACGCGGCGAAGTTCTTTCGCCTTAGGCAAAGTTGTTTTAATTAACTCGTGCTCAACTAAAGCATTTGTTAAATTTTGGAACAACGCCTTACGGTGGCTGCTTGTACGGCCTAATTTCACACCACTATTACGATGACGCATGGTGATAGTCCTACTTAATTAACGGCTACGATAGGCAAAACGGTCATCCATACGGAGACTAGCTGGTGGCCAGTTCTCTAAACGCATGCCGAGTTGTAAACCTTTCGATGCCAAAACATCTTTGATCTCAGTTAACGATTTTTTACCTAAGTTTGGAGTTTTTAACAACTCAACTTCAGTACGTTGAACAAGATCACCAATGTAGTAAATATTTTCTGCCTTCAAACAGTTAGCAGAACGAACAGTTAGCTCGAGATCATCTACTGGACGAAGCAAGATTGGGTCAACTTCTTCGCGAGGTTCTTGAGCCACAGGCGTTTGATCTTTCTGAAGATCAACAAAAATTGCAATTTGTTGTTGCAAGATCGTTGCCGCTTTGCGGATTGCTTCTTCTGGATCAACAGTACCATTAGTTTCAAGATCGATCACTAGCTTATCAAGATCAGTACGTTGTTCTACACGAGCATTTTCAACTGTGTAAGACACACGTTTAATCGGGCTATAAGAAGCATCTAACTGTAAACGACCTACTGGACGTGTTTCGCCTTCCGGGAAACGAGAGTCAGATGTTTCATAACCACGACCTTGAGCAACTTTAAGGCGCATTTTTAATGAACCAGAAGAACTCAAAGTACCGATTAAATGATCAGGGTTAACCACTTCAACATTATGAGGTAAACGAAGGTCAGCAGCTGTTACATCACCTGCACCTTGTTTCTCTAATGTCAAATATGCTTCATTTTGATCGAACAGCTTAATAGACAATCCTTTTAGGTTCAGCAAGAGCTCGACGATGTCCTGCTGCAAGCCTTCTAAAGTACTGTACTCGTGCTCGACGCCTTCTATTTCTACTTCTACCACAGCAGCGCCAGGCAGAGAAGACAATAGAATGCGACGTAAAGCATTACCTAGAGTATGACCAAAGCCACGCTCTAAAGGTTCCAGAATCACTTTTGCCGAGGTCCCGCTCACCGCTTCGACCTTGATCGCTTGCGGAGTTAGAAACTCGTTTGCAGTACGCGTCATTTATTGCTACCTCAAGGATTATTTAGAATACAATTCTACAATCAAGCTTTCGTTGATTTCAGCAGGTAAATCAGAACGATCTGGTGCAGCTTTGAACGTACCTTCCAACTTAGAATGATCAATTTCCATCCAAGCAGGTGTACCACGTTGAGCAGCTAATTCAATTGCATTTTTGATACGCAATTGTTGCTTAGCACCTTCATGTACCGCAATTACATCACCCGCTTTTACTTGAATAGACGCGATGTTTACACGACGACCATTTAAAGTAATAGAACGGTGACTGACTAACTGACGAGCTTCTGAACGTGTAGAACCAAAACCCATGCGATAAACAACGTTATCAAGACGGCTTTCAAGCAATTTCAACAAGTTTTCACCTGTTGCGCCTTTCACACGAGCAGCTTCTTTATAGTAATTACTAAATTGACGTTCTAACACACCGTACATACGACGTACTTTTTGTTTTTCACGTAATTGTAGTGAATACTCAGATTGCTTACCACCACGAGCCGCACCATGTTGACCAGGTGCTTTATTGTGCTTTTTGGTTTTAACATCAAACGGTTTAACGCCTGATTTAAGTTGCAGGTCTGTCCCTTCGCGGCGAGAGAGTTTGCATTTTGGACCAATATAACGAGCCATGAATGTTTCTCCTTACACGCGACGTTTTTTAGGTGGACGGCAACCGTTGTGAGGAATTGGCGTCACATCGGTAATGCTGTTAATTTTATAACCCACTGCGCCTAATGCACGAACCGCAGACTCACGACCTGGACCAGGACCTTTTACAAGGACGTCTAGGTTTTTCAAACCGTAATCCAAAGCTGCTTTACCAGCAACTTCAGCAGCTACCTGAGCAGCAAACGGAGTTGATTTACGTGAACCACGGAAGCCTTGTCCACCAGAGGTAGCCCAAGCCAATGCATTACCTTGACGATCGGTAATCGTTACAATGGTGTTATTAAAAGAAGCGTGAATGTGTGCAACACCTTCAGAGACGGTACGAGTGACCTTCTTGCGTGTGCGAGTATCTTTAGCCATCTTTTAGCTTCCAGAAATCTTACTTTTTAATCGGTTTGCGCGGACCTTTACGGGTACGTGCGTTAGTTTTGGTGCGTTGACCACGGACAGGCAAGCTGCGACGATGACGAAGACCACGGTAGCAGCCTAAATCCATTAAACGTTTAATGTTCATGGAAATTTCGCGACGTAAATCACCTTCGGTCGGAACCTTAGCAACTTCTGCACGAATCGCATCAAGCTGTGCATCGTCCAACTCACGAATTTTCGTAGTTCCAGCAATACCTACAGCAGCTAAGATATTCTTAGCTGTATGGCGGCCGACACCAAAAATATACGTGAGGGAGATAACAGCATGCTTGTTATCCGGAATGTTTACACCGGCAATACGAGCCATTCACTTTTCTCCAAAAAGGCAGCAGAGATAATCAACCGCCCCACAAAAATCTTGAGGGGCGGATAATAACCTAATTAGCCTACTGAAATCAACAGGTCTTAATTAAATTAACCTTGACGCTGCTTATGACGAGGTTCTGCGCTACAAATCACGCGAATAACCCCATTACGACGGATAACTTTACAGCTACCACAAATTTTCTTTACAGAAGCTTGTACTTTCATGATGAAACCTCTAAGTGCGCTTATCCCTTCGGATGAGCAGTCGTTTTTCTCATTAACGTTTGATTGTCATATTGATGCGAAGTAAGGTGTGCTTGAAGTTGTGCCATGAAATCCATGACTACGACAACGACAATCAGCAATGATGTTCCACCCAAATGAAATGGAATACCAAACGAACTTTGCAGAACCATTGGCATTAAACACACCACGGTAATGTAGATTGCACCAATAAACGTCAAACGGTTAAGAATATGATCTAAATAACGAGCCGTTTGCTCACCTGGACGGATACCAGGCACATATGCTCCGCTACGTTTTAGATTCTCTGAAACTTCTTTCGGACTAAAAACTAGCGCCGTATAGAAATAACAGAAGAAAATAATTAACCCGCCAAAGAGCATTAAATACAACGGCTGTCCAGGCGATAACACTAATGCCAAGTCTTGCAGACTACGCTTTACAATCCCTGCATTTGGATCAGTACTCCCTAACCATTGCCCCAAACTCGCTGGAAATAATAACAGTGAGCTTGCGAAAATCGCTGGAATAACACCTGCCATATTAATTTTCAATGGCAAATGCGTTTGCTGTGCAGTAAACACCCGACGACCTTGCTGCTTTTGAGCATAGTTTACTGGAATACGACGTTGTGCTTTTTCAATAAACACAATCGCAGCGAGAACTGCTAACGATAATAAACCGAAGACAGCTAATCCAATTAAACTACCTTGACCATTCTGAACAGACGAGAACGACTGAATTACAAGATTTGGCAAACCAGCCACAATCCCTGCAAAAATGATCATTGAGATACCATTACCAACACCACGTTCGGTAATCTGCTCTCCCAACCACATCAAAAACATTGTTCCTGCAACAAGCGAAGTCACTGCTGGAACATAGAATGCCAAGCCTGATGTCAAAGTAATACCCTGACTAATCAAACCAGCACACATCCCTATACCCTGCACGAGTGCAAGAAATAAGGTGCCGTAACGTGTGTATTGATTGATTTTACGTTTGCCTTGCTCGCCTTCTTTTTTCAAAGCTTCTAACGAAGGAACCACCGTAGACATCAACTGCACAATAATCGATGCAGAAATGTACGGCATAATCCCTAACGCTAGAATTGACATACGTTCCAGTGCACCACCAGAGAACATATTAAATAAGCCTAAGAAGGTACCTTCATTAGCCTTAAAAAAGCTCGCTAGTGCCACACTGTCAATGCCTGGCAACGGAATATGCGCTCCTAGTCGAAAGACCAACAACGCGCCAATCAAGAACATTAATCGACGAATAATTTCACGATATTTCACATGAAATGGTTGGCCTTTCATCATGTTAACATGACCAGTAGAACTAGGAGTCATAGACACTCGAGATTACTCCTCGACCTTACCGCCAGCTGCTTCAACAGCAGCTTTAGCGCCTTTAGTCAACGCAACACCTTGTACAGTGAACGCGCGAGTGATTTCACCTGAAAGCACGATGCGAGCACGAATTTGGTCACGACGAACTACATTCGCAGCTTTTAAAGTTTCAAGGCTAACAACATCGCCTTCCACTTTATTCAATTCAGACAAACGTACTTCAGCAGTTTTCAAAGCAATTTGGCTAGTGAAGCCGAATTTTGGCAAACGACGATAAAGCGCTGTTTGACCACCTTCAAAGCCTGGACGAACGCCACCGCTTTTACGTGATTTTTGACCTTTAACACCACGGCCACCAGTCTTACCAACGCCAGAGCCAATACCACGGCCTAAACGACGGTTATCACGCTTAGCACCTTCTGCTGGTGCAAGTTCATTTAAACGCAGAGTCATGGCTTATTCCTCTACACTAACCATATAGTAAACTTTGTTGACCATACCACGGTTAGAAGGCGTATCTTGCACTTCTACAGTATGACCAATACGACGCAGACCTAAACCCTGTAGGCAAAGTTTATGATTTTTTAAACGATGCGAAGCAGATTTAGTCTGGGTAACTTTAATCGTTTTCATGATTGATTACCCTTGAATTTCTTCTACTGATTTACCACGTTTCGCAGCGACTTTCTCAGGAGAAGTCATATCACGCAAACCTTTGAAAGTCGCGTTTACTACGTTAGCAGCATTAGTAGAACCGTAACATTTAGCAAGTACGTTATGTACACCAGCAGCTTCAAGAACAGCACGCATCGCGCCACCAGCAATTACGCCAGTACCTTCAGAAGCAGGCTGCATGTATACACGGCTTGCACCATGACGAGCATTCACAGGGTGCTGTAAAGTAGTCCCCGCAAGGTCTACAGTAATCATGTTGCGACGAGCAGCTTCAAGTGCTTTAGAAATAGCAGCTGGAACTTCACGTGCTTTACCACGACCAAAACCTACGCGCCCATTACCATCACCCACAACAGTTAATGCTGTGAAAGAGAAGATACGACCACCCTTAACAACTTTGGCTACACGATCAACGGCAACCAGCTTTTCAACGAGACCTTCGTTTTGTTCAACTTTCGCCATGATTAGAACTCCAAGCCGCCTTCACGAGCAGCATCAGCCAAGGCTTTGATACGACCATGATATTTAAAACCAGAACGGTCAAATGCAACTTTAGTAACGCCAGCTGCTTTAGCACGTTCTGCGATTAAAGCACCAACCTTAGTTGCTGCATCGATATTACCAGTCGCACCACTACGCAAAGATGCATCCAAAGTTGAAGCTTGCGCTAAAACTTTTCCACCATCTGCTGAAATAACTTGAGCATAGATGTGACGCGGAGTGCGGTTTACACACAAACGAGTCGCACCCAATGCACGAATGTGCAAGCGTGTGCTTTTCGCACGACGCAAACGGGTTTGTTTCTTTTCGTTCATAAGAACCTCGCGCCTTATTTCTTCTTAGCTTCTTTACGAAGAATAACTTCATCCGAATAACGAACACCTTTACCTTTATATGGTTCAGGAGAACGATATGCACGGATTTCCGCCGCCACTTGACCTAACAACTGCTTGTTAGCTGATTTCAATAAGATTTCAGTTGCAGTTGGAGTTTCCGCTGTTACACCTTCAGGTAAAGCGTAGTCAATCGGGTGTGAGTAACCAAGGTTAAGGTTTACAACAGTACCTTTAACCGCAGCTTTATAACCAACACCAACAAGCTGTAACTTACGTTCGAAGCCTTCACTAACACCTTTTACAAGGTTGTTCAATACAGCGCGAGCAGTACCAGCTTGCATCCAAGCGTCTTTCGACTCTTTAGCTGGAGCAAGTTGAAGATTACCTTCTTCCTGTTTTAGCTCGACCAGCGCATGCAGGTTGAAAGACAATGTACCTTTGCTGCCTTTCACTTCGACCTGCCGGCCGTTCTGAGTAACTGTTACACCATTCGGCACAGTTACTGGGGCTTTAGCCACACGAGACATGAGGAATCACCTATTAAGAAACAAAAGCAATAACTTCACCACCGACGCCTGCAGCACGTGCAGCGCGATCAGTCATGATGCCTTTGCTTGTAGAAACAATTGCAATACCCAAACCTTGCTTAACGCTCGGTAGTTTATCTTTACCACGGTATTGACGTAGGCCTGGACGGCTTACACGCTTAACCGTTTCGATAACAGGTTTGCCTTCGAAATATTTTAACGTAATTGTCAAAGTAGATTTGATCTCTTCTTGAGCAACTTCTACATTTGAAATATAACCTTCTTGTTGAAGTACGTTTGCAATAGCAACCTTCAACTTAGAAGACGGCATAGAAACAGTTTGTTTCTTTGCCATTTGTGCGTTACGAACACGGGTTAACATGTCGGCAACGGTATCTTGCATACTCATTTAGTCGCTCCTTACCAGCTTGCCTTAACAACGCCCGGTACATCACCTTGCATTACTGTTTCACGTAATTTGTTACGGCCTAAACCGAACTTACGGAAGTAACCATGAGGACGACCAGTTAAACCACAGCGGTTACGAAGACGCACTGGAGATGCATTACGTGGCAATGCCTGTAACTTTAACATCGCATTGAAACGTTCTTCTTCACTTGCATTTACATTTGCAATCGTTGCTTTTAATTCAGCACGTTTTGCAGCGTATTTAGCAACTGTCTGTTCGCGTTTCAATTCGCGATTAATCATACCTTTCTTAGCCATATCGACCTCTTATTTGAACGGGAAGCCGAATGCACGCATAAGCGCACGGCCTTCGTCATCGCTACGAGCAGTGGTCGTAATAGTGATATCTAAACCACGGATACGATCAATTTTGTCAAAATCGATTTCAGGGAAAACGATTTGCTCTTTTAAACCCATAGAGTAGTTACCACGACCATCAAATGATTTCGCTGAGAAACCACGGAAGTCACGGATACGAGGGATTGCGATAGAGATCAAACGATCCAAGAATTCGTACATTTGGTCGCCACGTAAAGTAACTTTACAACCAATTGGCCAACCATCACGGATTTTGAAACCAGCAATCGATTTACGAGCAAGTGTCACAACTGGTTTTTGACCAGCAATGAGTTGCATATCAGCAACAGCGCCATCTAATAATTTCTTATCAGTTGCAGCTGCGCCTACACCCATGTTAAGGGTGATTTTTGTGATGCGAGGAATTTCCATCACATTCTTAATGCCAAGTTCTTCTAGTAACTTTGCTTTAAGTTCGTCATTGTAACGTGCTTTAAGTCTGGCCATTGCCTTTTCAACCTATTACTTCGCTGCCGCCACTGATTCACCATTTGATTTGAATACACGAGTTTTCGCGCCATCAATCACTTGGTAACCAACACGGTCAGCCTTTTGGGTTGTAGCATTAAAAACTGCCACGTTTGAAATATGAAGCGAAGCTTCCTGAGTAACAATACCGCCTTCGGCGCCAGTTACACGGTTTGGCTTCTGGTGCTTCTTCACTAAGTTAAGGCCTTCAACCTTAACTCGATCTTCAGAAACAGACAAAACGGTACCTTGTTTGCCTTTCTCTTTACCTGCGATCACAATTACTTGATCGCCTTTTTTAATCTTAGCCATGATTGCCTCTTATAGAACTTCAGGAGCCAATGAAATGATTTTCATGAACTGTTCAGTACGAAGTTCACGAGTCACCGGTCCGAAGATACGAGTAGCAATCGGAGCTTTATTGTTGTTCAAAATAACAGCAGCGTTATCATCAAAACGGATCACAGATCCATCTGGACGACGAATGCCGAACTTTGTACGAACAACTACAGCATTCATTACGTCACCTTTTTTAACACGTGCGCGTGGAATTGCTTCTTTTACAGTAACTTTAATAATGTCGCCAACAGAAGCATAACGACGATGTGAACCACCTAGTACTTTGATACATTGTACGCGGCGTGCACCACTGTTGTCTGCTACGTCGAGCATACTTTCGGTTTGAATCATTGCCCTACTCCAAAACCGAGCATCACCGGTCACAATTTCGAAAGGCTCAAAGAGTACTCGAAATCGCCCGATGATGCAACAAGAACGTCTAATTACTCAGCAGCTGCTTCAACGACTTCCACTAAAGCCCAAGCTTTAGTTTTAGAAATTGGGCGGCTTTCTTTAATGGTCACTAAGTCGCCAATTTTAGCAACGTTGTTCTCATCATGAGCGTGTAATTTAGTTGAACGGCGGATTGATTTGCCATACAACGGGTGTTGAACGCGGCGTTCAATAAGCACAACAATAGACTTGTCCATTTTGTCGCTTACGACTTTGCCTGTTAACGTGCGGACTGTATTTTCACTCATTGTCCGTTCCCCTGTTTTTCGGTAAGGAGTGTCTTGATACGAGCAATTGTCTTACGAGCAATTTGCACTTCATGCGATTTGCCTAATTGACCAGTTGCTTTTGCCATACGAAGACGGAATTGGTTAAGCTGTTGCTCATCAAGCAAAGCTTTCAACTCTTCTACCGATTTTTCACGTAGATCTTTAGTTTTCATTACATTACCGTCCGAGTCACGATAGTGGTTTTAAACGGAAGTTTAGCAGCAGCCAAAGCAAATGCTTCGCGCGCCAATTCTTCGTTAACACCTTCAATTTCGTACAGGATCTTACCTGGTTGAATCTGACAAACCCAGTATTCCACACTACCCTTACCTTTACCCATACGAACTTCTAATGGTTTTTCAGTAATTGGTTTATCCGGGAATACACGGATGAAGATTTTACCACCACGTTTAATACGACGGCTAATGGTACGACGTGCAGCTTCAATCTGACGCGCAGTCATACGACCACGTTCAGTTGCTTTGATTGCAATCGAACCAAATGATACTGTACTACCACGATGCGCTAGACCAGTGTTACGGCCTTTGTGCACTTTACGGAATTTGGTACGTTTAGGTTGCAACATGGATTATTCTCCCTTGTCAGCAGCACGGTCACCGCGACGACCACGACGCTCTTGACCTTCACCACGACCACGACCACGTTTAGCTGGACGATCTTCAGCAGGAGCAGGGTTCATGACTTGTTTCATGCCACCTAAGATCTCGCCACGGAAAATCCAAACTTTAACACCAATCGTACCGTAAGTTGTTTCAGCGCGCACAGTTGCGTAGTCGATGTCCGCACGAAGTGTATGCAAAGGTACACGACCTTCACGATACCATTCAGTACGAGCGATCTCTGCACCACCAAGACGGCCAGAAACTTCAACTTTGATACCTTTAGCGCCAGCACGCATTGTGTTTTGAACCGCACGCTTCATAGCACGACGGAACATCACACGCTTTTCTAATTGTGAAGCAATTGCTTCAGCAACTAAACGCGCGTCCAAGTCTGGGCGATCAATTTCATTGATGCTTACTTGAGCTGGAACACCCATAATAGTGGTGAGTTCGCGCTGTAATTTCTCGATATCTTCGCCTTTTTTACCGATTACGATACCTGGACGAGCAGTGCTAATAGTTACTTTAGCAGCGCCAGTAGGACGTTCGATAAGAATATTACTAATCATCGCATTCTTAAGCTTTTTATTCAAAAACTCACGAACTTGAAGATCTTTAAGTAAATATTCAGCGTATTGTTTCGGACTCGCATACCAGTTAGCGTTATGGCGTTTCACAACACCCAGGCGGATACCGATTGGATGAACCTTCTGACCCATATCAAACCCCTACCTTAACGGTGATGTGACAAGTACGCTTAGTAATACGATCTGCACGGCCTTTAGCACGTGGCATGATACGTTTAAGGCTTACACCTTCATCAACGTAAATCGTAGTTACTTTAAGGTCATCAACATCTAAGCTGTTATTGTGTTCAGCATTCGCAATCGCAGACTCAAGTGCTTTTTTAACGAGCACAGCCGCTTTCTTGTTGCTGAAATTTAGAATATCTAGCGCGCGCGCGATCGATTTACCACGGATCAAATCAGCAACTAAACGTGCTTTCTGTGCCGAGATAGCGGCACCGCGTAATTTTGCAGTTACTTCCATCATAGCACCTATTAACGTTTAGACTTCTTATCAACACCGTGACCACGATAGGTACGAGTTGGCGCGAATTCACCGAGTTTATGACCAACCATATGCTCAGAAATAATTACTGGAACATGGTTACGACCATTGTGAACAGAAATTGTTAAACCAACAAAGTCTGGTAGGATCATTGAACGACGTGACCAAGTTTTGATCGGCTTACGGTTGTTAGCAGCAATAGCAGCTTCAACTTTAGCGAACAAATGTGCGTCGACGAATGGACCTTTTTTTAATGAACGAGGCATTATTCAGATTCCTTACTTGACGCGACGGTCGCGAATAATCATCTTAGTCGTACGCTTATTGGTACGTGTCTTGTACCCTTTAGCTTTTTGACCCCATGGACTTACAGGCTGAATACCTTTACTACGCCCTTCACCACCACCATGTGGATGGTCAACCGGGTTCATCGCCATACCACGAACGGTAGGACGAATACCACGCCAGCGTGAAGCACCAGCTTTACCCAATGAACGAAGGTTGCTTTCTTGGTTAGAAACTTCACCAATTACAGCACGACATTCAACATGGACTTTGCGCATTTCACCTGAACGTAAACGAACGATAGCGTAAGAACCATCACGACCCAACAACTGAACTGAAGTACCAGCAGAACGTGCTAATTGAGCACCTTTACCGATTTTAAGTTCAAGGTTGTGCAAGGTAGAACCGATTGGCATATTGCGAAGCGGCAAGCAGTTACCTGGACGAATTGGAGCATCGTTACCAGATTGAACTTTGTCACCAGCACGCAAGCCTTTAGGCGCAATGATATAACGGCGTTCACCATCAGCATATAGAACTAAAGCAATATGAGCTGTACGGTTAGGATCGTATTCGATACGCTCTACAGTCGCTGGAATACCATCTTTATTACGTTTAAAGTCAACAATACGGTAGTTTTGTTTATGACCACCACCTACATGACGTGTAGTGATGTGACCATTGTTATTACGACCACCAGTACGTTTTTTAGCTTCAACCAACGGCGCATAAGGTGCACCTTTGTGGAGATGGCTATGAACCACTTTCTCTACAAAGCGACGTCCTGGAGACGTTGGCTTACATTTTTGAATTGGCATAATTCTCGTCCTTATTCCGCTGCGTTTTCAGCGGTATCGCCCAAGTCAGCCATTTCAACATCTTGGCCAGCTTTCAGGGTGACGTATGCTTTTTTCACATCAGAACGACGTCCTAATGTTTTACCAAAGCGTTTTGTTTTACCTTTAGTGATCGTTGTATTTACTTTAACAACCTCAACACCAAAGAGCTGCTCAACTGCTTTTTTGATTTCAAGTTTGTTGGCATTAAGCGCAACTTTGAACACTTGAACACCAGCAGTATCACCTAAAACTTGTGCTTTTTCTGAGAATACTGGTCCTTGAAGGACTTGATAGATACGTTCGTTGTTCATCCGAGTTCTACCTCAATTTTCTTAGCAGCAGCTACAGACATTACAACCTTATCAAATGCGATCAAGCTAACAGGATCAATCGCAGTTGCATCTACCACATCTACGTGTGGAAGGTTGCGCGCTGCAAGATACAAGTTCTCATCTACAGCATCTGTAATGATCAATGCACGAGTTGCATTCAAGTCGTTAAGCTTAGCAAGCAATTCTTTAGTTTTTGGAGCTGCAACAGCAAACTCTTCAACTAACACAAGGCGATCTTGGCGAACAAGTTCAGCTAAGATACATTGCATTGCGCCGCGATACATCTTACGGTTTACTTTTTGAGACCAATCTTGTGGGCGAGCAGCAAAAGTTTTACCACCACCTACCCAGATTGGGCTACGAATAGAACCCGCACGAGCGCGACCAGTACCTTTTTGACGGAATGGTTTTTTACCACCGCCAGAAACATCTGCACGTGATTTGTGAGCACGAGTACCTTGACGACCACCAGCTAAATAAGCTGTAACAACTTGGTGTACAAGAGCTTCGTTAAATTCACGTCCGAAAGCAACTTCAGACAATTCAACAGCAGAGCCGGAAACAGTTTTTAAATTCACAGTATTTCCCCTCAGGCCTTGATGGTAGGACGCACGATAACGTCACCGCCAGTTGAACCAGGAATAGCACCCTTAACAACTAAAACAGAACGTTCAGCGTCAATAGATACAATCTCAAGACCTTGAACTGTTACGCGTTCATCACCTAAGTGACCGGCCATTTTCTTGCCTTTGAACACGCGACCAGGTGTCTGGTTTTGACCTGTAGAACCTAAAACACGGTGAGATAACGAGTTACCATGAGTAGCATCTTGCGTACGGAAGTTCCAACGCTTAACACCACCTTGGAAGCCCTTACCTTTTGATTGACCAGTTACGTCAACTACTTGACCAACTGTAAACATGTCAACACCGATAGAACCACCAACTTCACGACCGTCAAGCTCAGCTTCAGTAACACGGAACTCTTTAACTAAACGACCAGCAGCAACACCCGCTTTCGCGAAGTGACCTTTCTGAGCGTTAGTTACGCGCGATTCGCGACGTTCACCAGTAGTTACTTGAATTGCTTGATAACCATCAGTTTCAAGTGTTTTGATTTGCGTAATGCGGTTTGGATCGACTTCGATAACTGTAACAGGTACAGATACACCAGCATCAGTAAAGATGCGAGTCATACCACATTTGCGACCGACTAAACCAATAGCCATGTGCATAAACCTCTAAAAAAGCGGCCTAATTAACTTAAACGTTAATCAACCGAAAGCCTTAACCCAAAGCGATCTGAACATCTACACCAGCAGCAAGATCTAACTTCATCAATGCATCAACAGTTTTATCTGTTGGTTGAACGATATCGATCAAACGTTTGTATGTGCGGATTTCATACTGATCACGTGCGTCTTTGTTGACGTGTGGTGAAGTAAGAACGTTGAAGCGTTCGATGCGAGTAGGCATCGGAATTGGACCACACACTTGTGCGCCAGTACGCTTAGCGGTTTCTACGATCTCTTGAGCAGATTGATCAATCAGACGATGATCAAAAGACTTCAAACGGATACGAATTCTCTGGTTAGACATACCAGTAAACTCCAAGCCAAATATATAAAGAATCACCCATGACGCACCTCACCTTTCGGTAAGTGTCAAGGGCAGTGAAAATCACTATGGTCGTGATCGATGCCACGACTGTCATGCATTTACTACTTTACTCGCAGTAAACGCCCTCCTATTGAGGGACGCTCATTATAGCGATTGTTTAAGTCTTATGCAATTCTTCTTTTTTATTTTTAGGCTTTAAGTCGGCTTATGCACTCACCACATAGTCTATCGCTTGATTAAGCAAACGATTTCCTTGCTCAAATTTACTTTCTAGGGTTCTTTTTAGCTCAGATATCGGTTGTACATACTCCCCATTAAAGACAGCAGCATCCTCCTCATTCTCGATAAGAAGATGCAAAGCATGCGGTGTAATTTCAGGGTGAAACTGAAAACCAAGTACATTGCGTCCAATTTGGTACATCTGATTACGACACACTTTATTTTCAGCCAAATGCACACCACCGCGCGGTATTTCAAAGGTTTCACTATGCCACTGCATAATGTTAATTTTCTCAGGAATTTGAAAACAATTTTCAGGGATATGTGTCGCTCTACCCACATCCATCCAACCTAATTCCTGATGCGGATTACGACTCACCGCTGCGCCTAACGCATTTGCAATCAACTGACCACCCAAACACAAACCAATCGCAGGCTTACCAGCAGCCAGATATCGACGCAGCCATCTTTTTTCTAGTTTCAACCAAGGATAATTCACCTCATCATTGACACTCATTGTTCCACCCATAATGATGAGTAAATCAACCTCATCCACCCTTGGCAATGCTTCCAATTCAAGTGGTAAATCAACGGGTAATGCAAAAAATTCAGTTGCAGTAATTTTTGCGTGATTTGCTTTCAAATATTCGTAGCAACTTCCAAAACCTTCACCTGCGATGTGCTGAAAATAATGCACTCTTAAATGCGACTTCATGCGCGAGAACCTATTTTAGTTAGAATGATAATAATTCTTAGCAAGAATAAAGCCAGTTTTTTGTTAAGGAGTTCTATCTGTACCGATTCTGTACAAAACACGCAAACCACTAGCAGCTTTGTTTATTTTCTCTTAACCTAATTCATTATATTTCGTTGATTTTGCCCCATGACTACACATAAAAATAGACAAACTGACCTCATTCATGCACCACGCCAAGCCCCTCAGTACATTGAGACGGTTCAACCTCCCCTATTTCGTGCATCTACCATTATTTTTCAATCCACAGCGCACCTTTTTGATCGCCACTGGACGGATGCTTATGACTATAGTTACGGCACTCATGGTACTCCAACCACATTCACCCTAGCAGACAATATCGCTCAAATTGAAGGCGGCAGTTATTGCCTACTTGCACCAAGTGGTTTGTCTGCGATTAATTTAGTGAATAGTACCGTATTAAATACAGGCGATGAAGTTTGGGTCGCCGACAATATTTATGGACCTAATTTAGAACATTTAAACAACCTGCAAGATCGTTATGGCATCACCGTAAGAGTTTATAATCCGATTGATGCAGACAGCTTCCAACCTACTGAAAAAAGCAAACTCATTTGGTTAGAAGCGGCAGGTTCTGTCACTTTAGAATTTCCAGACTTAAAAAACTTAGTCAAAAAGGCAAAACTAGCCAATGTCTCCACCGCCTTAGATAACACATGGGGTGCTGGACTTGCTTTTAATGCTTTTGATTTTTCAGATGAACACCTATCGGTGGATATCACCATCCATGCCTTGACCAAATACCCAAGTGGTGGTGGAGACATACTCATGGGCTCAGTTGTGACACGTGATCAAGCTTTACATCACAAATTGTTCCGTATGCATGCAATTCAAGGCATCTCAGTTTCTGGTGATGATACTGCACAAATCCAGCGCAGCTTAGCGCATATGTCTCTACGCTATGAACAACAAGCACAAAGTACGAATACGCTAATTGACTGGTTAAAACAACAGCCTCAGTTCAGCCAAGTACTACATCCCAGCAATCCCGATTCAGCAGGCCACTTTTTTTGGAAGGAAATCTGTAGCACAGGTAAAAGTGCAGGCTTGGTCAGTGTGATCTTTAAGCCAGAATACGACCTGACAGCCGTTCGAAAATTTTGCGACAACCTAAACCTCTTTAAACTTGGCTTTAGTTGGGGTGGCCCTATCAGTTTAGTGATGCTTTACGACTTAAAACCGATGCGCTCACTCGAGAATACACATTTACAACAAGGTTTATTGGTTCGCTTCTGTATAGGACTAGAACATCCCAAAGATTTAATCCAAGATATTCAAAACGCATTAAAACAACTGGAATGACACTAAAAATAGGTGAAGAATGAATACACCCATCGTTATTGCAAAAAAAACCACAGATACCACACAAGATATTGTTCTACATTCTAAATTTGCCAACCGACATGGTTTAATTGCTGGAGCGACAGGTACGGGTAAAACGGTCACCCTCAAAGTTCTCGCAGAAAACTTCTCTCGTCTTGGGGTTCCTGTATTTCTAGCCGATGCCAAAGGCGATGTATCGAGCCTAGCCAAAGCGGGAACCAGCAATCCAAAATTTGAAGAGCGCCTAAATTTACTCAAAATTGAGAATGTACCGTTTGCAGCATCCCCTGTTATTTTTTGGGATTTATTTGGTGAACAAGGCCATCCAATTCGCACCACAATTTCTGAGATTGGTCCATTATTATTAGCCAGAATGCTCAACCTCAATGACACACAAGAAGGTGTACTTTCGGCAGTTTTTCGAATTGCAGATGATCAAGGTTTATTATTAATTGATTTTAAAGATTTAAAATCAATGTTGAGCTATGTCAGCGAAAATGCCTCAGCACTCAAAGCTGAATACGGCAACCTCTCTCCCGCTAGTCTCGGTGCCATTCAACGTAATTTACTGGCTCTTGGCGATCAAGGCGGCGAACAATTTTTTGGGGAACCAAGTCTAAATATACTGGATTTCATCCAAACCGATAGTGATGGTCGTGGCTATATCAACATATTGGCTGCCGATAAACTCATGAACACACCTAAATTATATGCAACTTTCTTACTTTGGATGTTATCTGAGTTATTTGAACAACTGCCAGAAGTCGGTGATATGGACAAACCCAAATTGGTGTTCTTCTTCGATGAAGCACATTTATTATTTGATAATGCCAGCCCAGCCTTACAGCAAAAAATTGAACAGGTGGTTCGTTTAATTCGCTCCAAAGGCGTTGGGATCTATTTCATCACCCAAAACCCACTGGATCTACCTGAAAGCGTGTTAGGTCAATTGGGAAATCGGGTACAACATGCTTTACGTGCATTTACACCGAAGGATCAAAAAGCAGTCAAAACTGCAGCTGACACATTCCGTGCCAATCCAGACTTTAAAGTGGATCAAGCCATTACTGAACTTGCAGTGGGTGAAGCATTGATTAGTTGCCTAGATGAACAAGGTACGCCACAGATTGTTGAGCGTGGCTGGGTGATGCCACCTTATTCATCATTTACCCCAATTAGCCCTGAAGAGCGCCAAGTCATCATGGCTCAGAGTATCGTTGCGGGCATTTATGATCAGGCCGTTGATCGAGACAGTGCTTATGAAATGCTTCAAAAAAAAGTACTACAACAATCCCAACAGAAACAAGCAGATGAACTAGTCAAACAACAAAGCAAGGAACAAGATGCTTTAGCGAAACAACAAGAGAAAGAACAAGAGCGTTTTGCCCGTGAACAACAAAGAGCCGCCGAAAAAGCACAACGCGATCGAGAAAAACTCACACAGGACATTGTCGGTACTTTTGCTAAAAGTGCAGCACGTAGTTTAGGCGGACCAACTGGACAAAAAATTGTCCGCGGCCTATTAGGCTCATTATTTGGAAAATAAAACTTTATTCATTTATAAATCAAGGGATAATTTATTATCCCTTATTTTTTTTATGGTTTTCATAAATTACGTATTGCAAATCCAAATTTAAAGGTATATTTTAAATACATCTTATAAATGATAGCCAAGAGAGATCTAAAATGACTCCGCAGCAAATTGACCTTGTAAAAGCGACTGTTCCTGTACTGCGCGAAAATGGTGTAGCGTTAACAGGTTATTTTTATAACCGTATGTTAGGAAATAATCCTGAATTAAAAGAAACCTTTAACATGGGGCATCAACGTAGCGGTGCACAGGCACAGGCTCTTGCTGGTGCAGTATTGGCATACGCAGAAAATATTGAAGACCCTTCGGTACTTTTGCCTGTAGTTGAATTGATAGCGCATAAGCATGTCAGTCTAAATATCCAATCGCCTGACTATAATATAGTGGGAGAAAATCTTCTCCATTCGATCAGCGAAGTCCTCAATATTTCAATGCAAGATCCTTTAATTGATGCATGGGCTGCAGCATATGGTCAATTGGCAGATCTGTTCATCAGTACTGAAAAAGCCATTTATGATCAACATCAGCAAACAAAAGGCAGTTGGTTAGGTTGGCGTAATTTTAAAATCGCCAAGAAAGTGGTGGAAAGTGAAGAAATCACTTCCTTCTACCTTGCACCAGTCGATGGCGGTGATTTACCACAATATGAAGCAGGTCAATACATCTCTGTTCGTGTTTTTGTGCCTGAGCTAAATCTCAGACAACCACGGCAATACACTTTATCCACTAGTCCACAAGCTGATTATTTACGCATCTCAGTAAAGCGTGAAGATGAGAAAGGTGATTTAGCTGGGGGTTGGGTTTCAAGCACCCTACATAGTTTAGCTGAAGGCTCAGAAATTGAAGTTTCTGCACCAACAGGCAATTTCCATTTGATTAATAGCAATAAACGCAATGTATTTATTAGCGGTGGTGTCGGATTAACCCCTATGATTGCAATGCTCAATCAATTGGTTACGCTAGATATGCCCCAGCCTGTCAGTTTTATTCATGCGTGCCGAAGTAGCCAAGTTCATGCGATGAAAAAGCATATTCATGAACTTAAAACCAAGTATCCACGTCTCAGCACCTTTACAGCTTATGAATTTCCACATGCGAGTGACGTGCTCGGGGAAGATTATGACTTTGCAGGGCGCTTAGATTTAAGTTCGATGGATGCTGCATTATTACCAACAAGTGCAGATTATTACCTATGTGGTCCAATGCCATTTATGGCAGAACAACATAAAGCGCTGATCGCTCGGGGTATTCCAGCAGAAAACATCCATAGCGAGGCTTTTGGCACAGGCGGTGTCAAACTCAACTAATCGGCACTGCATTTTGCGTAGGGCTAGTCTATGATAGACTAGCCCTTTGTATTTAAAGCATTAGATTGAGTGAAATGCCATGCAACTCAATAAGTTTACTGATTATGCGCTTAGAATTCTGATGTATGTCGCTCGTCCGAGCGATGTGCCGTACACGATTGCAGATATCGCCCAAGACTTGCATGTCTCCCAAAATCATCTGGTTAAAATCGTTCACTTCATGGGTAAGCAGCAATGGATCATTACCACACGTGGTAAAGGTGGCGGTATTCGTCTCAATCCCGAAGCAAAAAACCTTAAACTCGGCGACATCGTTCGCATCTTACAAGGTCATCAGCAAATTGTTGAATGCAATACTCCACCTTGTGTTTTACGTGCACATTGCGGACTAAAAGGGATTCTAGATCAAGCTTTAGAGAGCTTTTATCAAAGTCTAGACCAGTATACAGTGGGTGAAGTATTGCAACACAGCATTCTTCCCTCATCTCAACATTCAAATATTGATTTTTTACAACTCATTCCAAAAGCCCCGTTATGAGGATTCGCACGAATCTCCGACATCCTTTATAATAGATCTCGCTATTTCAAATTTTAAAGTAAGCTTCTATGCGTCAGCGTCAACAATCGAAAGATACCAAAGCTAAACTCGCTCCAAAAGAAAAAATCAGTTATGAGAAACAAACTGATCCTGCATTAACAGTTTATGCAAACCAGTCTTTAAATTGGTTACGCCAAGCTGAGTTTTTAATGAGTGCGCCTAAGCTTGCTTTATGCGTAGAAGATACAGGCTATGAAATTGCTTTTGCAGGTCGATCGAATGCGGGTAAATCCAGTGCAATCAATGCACTGACTAACCAAAAGCAATTGGCGCGTGCATCGAAAAGACCAGGCCGCACCCAAATGATCAACTTTTTTAGCTTGGGCAATCCTGACCAACGTTTAGTCGATTTACCAGGTTACGGTTATGCAGCCGTGCCTGAAGCGATGAAACTGGTGTGGCAAAAAGAATTAGAAAACTATTTAATTCATCGCCAAAGCTTACAAGGCTTGGTGTTATTGATGGATATTCGTCATCCATTGCAGCATTTTGATTTAATGATGTTGGAGTGGGCACATTCACGTCATTTGTTTGTACATATCCTTTTAACCAAAGCAGACAAACTTAATCGCGGGCCTGCCAATAAAACACTATTAGACGTGAAACAACGATTGAAAAAGATGAAATTAGACTTTTCTATTCAACTGTTCTCATCACTGAATAAGATTGGTTTAGAAGAACTGGCCAGTGTGATGGGTGGTCGTTTGAATTTCACCCTTGATCAACCTATCGAATTTGACCTCGATCAAATCCCAGAAGCTACAGAATCTGACGTTCAAGAGTAAATAATGCAATTCATGCAACTTGATGCATAAAATAAATTTTAATTGTCCTGAATTGCTAAACACAACAGGTGGAGTATTTTCATATACTCCATACTATTGGTTCATTGCACTATCGATTAGGACTAAACGATGAAATTACTATCATTTGTGAAGAACAAAGTTCTTGGTTCTTCGATTGACTATAAAATTCTCCCTCGCAAAGTAAAGTTTGATTGGGAAAAAACCCCTGTAGATTGGATTCCAAATCAGCCTTTCGCCAGTTATTTTATTAATGAAATTAACAATATCTTACCCGCAGGTGAGTTTTGGTTCTGTCGTTTATATAATAAAGTTTTGCCTGAAATTACCGATCCAAAACTAAAAGAAGATGTGCAAGCATTTATTCGTCAAGAAGCCATGCATGCGATTGCGCACACCTCTGCAAACAAAGAATATCTAAGCAAGCGTAATATAGATATTCAACGTAATCTCGACATCATGGACTTTGTATTTAGTAAGGCTTTAGCGGATAAACCTTTTGGAAAACAAGTCCCAAAAATACTCGATCATCAATGGGATTTATTCCGCCTTGGTGTGATTGCTACCGTTGAGCATATGACATGCGTGCTTGGCAAATATGCGTTGTATAACAAACGCTGGGAAGAGCTTGGTGCTGACCCAGAAATGATTGATTTAATCAAATGGCATGGTTCAGAAGAAATCGAACACCGTACAGTTGCATTTGATCTTTATCGCCATTTAGGCGGTAGTTATATTGCACGTTACTATCTCAGCGTTGCAGTAATCGTTCTCGTTCTTGGATTATGGGTAGATGGTGCTGCCCACATCATGAGCCAAGACCCTCGTTTTGCTGATAAGAAGCCAAGTCCATTCAAACCTTGGATCTGGTTAGAATGGTATAAACAGGGACGTAAAGATAATCAAGTATTACCAAACCCTATTTGGCTGGTTGCACAACAAATTGATTACCTCATGCCATGGTACGACCCTGTAAAAGAGGCAAATACTCAAGATGCAGTGAACTATTTAAATAACTCACCTGCTGCGAAACGCGCCTTACAGCCCGCTGCTTAAACCAAATTATTCAACACCAAAACAAAAGCCCCCATCTTAGGATGGGGGCTTTTGTTTATAAGCAAATGTATTAAAAGCGATAGCGAACGCCAGCTTCAAATGAACGCTCAGGACCTACATAGATGCCTTGACGCAAGCTCGCCATATAACGTTTGTCTTCCAAGTTTTTCACTGCGCCATAGAACTCAACTTGATCATTGAGTGTATAACGCGAGGTTAAATCAACAGTCGTATAAGCGTTAAGTTTTCCAGTAAAGAAACCTGATGTATTTTCTGCAATTGGACGTGTATTCATGGTATCGGTAAATTGAGATCCCATATAGTTCGCACTAAGCTGAGTACGTAAGCCAGCATAAGTATAACCAAAGCCTAAATTCGCTACCCACTCAGGTGTATAGGGAATACGGTTATCACCTTTAGCAGTCATTACATTCTTAGAATCATAGCGGTCACCTTTAAACTGAGCATCGGCAACCCAAGTCACATTGGCAAATGCATCAAACCCATTGCCTAAATTAACATCAACCGCCCCCTCAAGTCCTTGATGAAAGGTTTTTCCACCATTGGTTTGTTGGAAGTCAGAGTTACTGTTGGCTGGAATCACCTGATGCTTAAAGTCCATGCGGAATGCGGTCAACTCATATTTCAAGATATCCTTCTGACCACGTAGTCCTAACTCCCAATTCGTTGAACGTTCAGCATCCAACTTTTGATCTTTCATATTACTGAGAGAGTCACCATTCGATGCAGGAGAAAAGGCTTTATAAACACTCCCGTACAACTGCACTTCTGGAAGTACTTGAAAAGTTGCTCCCAAACCAGGCATGACTTCCGTATTTGAAGTTTTAACCATGCCACCATTTTTCTTGTCTGAACGCTCTTGTTCATAACGTTCAATACGAAGACCCGGTGTCACCGATAGTTGATCAGTCACATCTAAGCGATTTTGCGCATATAACGCCACACTTTTCGCGGAATCTTTGATGTCCTTACCAATCGTACCAGTACGTGGTGTTGCACGTGTAGCATTAATGGTGACATCATCCATTTTTTCATTTATCAAGCGTAGACCAACTTCAGCCTCACTAGGAATATTGAATAGCGCATGTTTCGCCACCAAACGAGTTTCAGCACCCACACGCTCAATGGCACGATTGTTACCGTTCACGCTATCAGTATACACCCAACGACCAGCCGCTTGCGAAGCTGCTCCATTAACCCCATAACGCCAGTAGTCACGGTTCATCTCACTCCAATACACTAAGGTTTGGAGTTCTGTATCCGCATTGATATTCCAACGGTGATTAATATCGAATGAGTTTCGCTCAGTCAAGAACCAATCATCTGGTGCAGGATTGTTCTTTTTCTTAGCATCATATTGACCCAAGAACTGTCCGCGATACGAGATATTGGCGTCATTTTCATAATGAGTGAATTTAACACCTAACCATTGATTCTCACCAATCGCAGTACCCGCTTTGATGACAGCATCTTTCATTTCATAGCCTTTGTCCATGAAACCATCACTTTTCGCCCAACTTAAAATTGCACCAAAATTACTGTCTTTATTTGGAGAGCTGCCACCCAATTCAACTGTGGTTTTATAGGTTTCCCATGAGCCAATCGACACATCAACCAAAGCACCATCTTTAGGTTGCTTAGTCCGATAGTTAATCACACCACCAATATTTGAAGGTCCATAGCGTAATGCCGAAGAACCTTTCAACACCTCGATACTATCCATCCGTTGGATACGAGGATTGTAGTAACGGTTATTGTTAAAAAACAGTCCCGCCGCAACAGGAACACCATCTTCTAAAATTAAAGTTTTATAGTCTTGCGAGCTAATGCCTCGCATACCAATATTGGCAACGACAGCAGACTCTTCTTCAGGTTTTACATAGACACCTGATACGCGCTTTAGAATATCTTCGGTTGAGGTTGGGATAAATTTTTGGATTTGTTCTTGATCTACAATTACTGCCGCACCAGGTATCTTAGAAACAGCATCATCCTGTGAACCGATCACTTGAATGGTCGGCAGAACCATCGTTTTGCTCTCTTGGGTTGTCTCAGCATGCAACATAGGTGCAAAACTACCAAATAACAACCCACTCATCACGATTGGATTTTTTAGAAAAAAACGGTTTTTCATAGCTTCCCCCGAAGCGGTAAAGAACGTATAACCTTTCCATCGCTATTTTCTTTAGCGACTAGAAACGATCTCAGACAAAAAAACAAACAAATGATAGTGCAAACAAGAATGATTATCTATATTTTCCTTAAGCACTTATCATAAAAACATTTTTAATTTCATACACATATTTTTAACATTATGAATTTATTATTATACATATCATCTTTTTTTCTTATATATTTCAGCATATCATGAAATTAAAATCTCTTTTTTTGTTGCACTTTTCAACTATTTAAATGACCAGAATTTTATCGATTTTTATGACAATTGGCTGAACTCAGCAACATTATTCCAATTAGACTGACATAAATCTCTCTGTTTGAGCGATATACGATCTATCGCTCAACTGCTGCCATTTATGCTTTTTTACTCAGGTGTGTGCCGATCAACCACGACACTAATCATCATATCGCCCTGCACATTTACCACTGTACGCACTGTATCTAATAAACGATCAATAGGCAGTAAAATTGCAATCGCCTCTGCAGGTAAACCCACAGATTGCAACACCATAATCATGGTGACCATGCCTGCACTTGGAATTCCAGGTGCACCCAAAGACGCAACGATCGCCACCAAACAGACAATAATCTGTTGTGTAAGGGATAAATCTAAGCCCATCAGATTAGCAATAAACAATGCTGCCGCTGCTTCGTACAGTGCCGTGCCGTCCATGTTGAGTTGCGTACCTAACGGAATAACAAAACCTGCGGTCTGTGGTCTAACACCAAGATTTTCTTGTGCACATTTCAAACTAAGCGGCATGGTCGCTGAACTAGAACTGGTTGCAAAAGCAGTCACTAAGGCTGCTCTAGCCCCCTTAAAAAAGGTAATCGGATCCATTCGACCGAATATCCACAACAATAATGGTAATACAACAAGACCATGAAAAATGGTGGTTCCTGTGACCACAGCCGCGAACTCAACTAAACGACTCAATACTGAAAGATCTTCACTGGCGATCAGTTTGGCGAGTAATGCGAAGATGCCGATCGGTGCAAGTTTCATCACCCAACCCACCAGCATCATCATCATTTCAAAGAATTGTTGAAAGCTATTCCGCACGAGCGCAAAACGTTCTCCGCCTTTAACCAACGCAACACCCAAAAGTAATGCAAACACAACTACCGCCAAAACATTGCCTTCACTAAAAGCTTTAAATGGATTGATCAGGGTGTTTTGTACAAAATTGGTTAAAAAACTAGAGGGTGTTAGCGTGTCTGGGGTTTGATGACTTTGCATCTCGGCTTGGAAAATTTGAATATCAATCCCCTTGCCCACGTCAAAAAGATGTGCACAGCTGATGCCAAGAATCAATGCCAAGGTGGTGGTGGTGATCGAACTCAGCGCTGTGATTTTCCAAACGCGGCCAAATTGCCCACCTGCTTGTAAATTTGAAACGCCAACTACAATTGAGCTAAAAATCAAAGGAATCAATAGCATTTTCAACAAACCAATGAAGATGCTACTTAAAATACCGAGCCCATATAAACTATAGTCAACAAATATCGTTTGTGGGTAAGCATTTAACAAAAAACCAAATGCCACACCGAGCACAGCGGCCAGTAAAATCTGTGTATTTAAATTCATTATGATTGATAAAGTTTTTTAACTTATTGCTACTATGGCATGCTCATGTTGAAGAATCGAGCAATTTTTTGTCACATCCATATCATAAAAAAGCCATCAGAATGATGGCCTTAGTATAAATTTATTGGTTATTGGGTTTCGATTTCTCTGAGCCGAATCAAACCTTCTTGGACCGTACTACAGACCAATTGCCCATTTTGCCACATCCGACCAAAATTGAGCCCGCGAGAACTCGCACTAATGGTGGCCTCCATTTCATAAAGCATCCATTCGTCTGCACGCAATGGGCGATGGAAATAAATCGTATGATCAATACTGGCACACTGTAGATTTGGAGAAATCCATGACAAGCCATGAGGACGCAATGCTGTGGTCATCAGTGTGAAATCTGAATAAAATGCCACGATCGCTTGATGCAATGAGATTTCATCTACATTTTTAGCGATATCACCATGGGTTCGAATGTAATGTGCATAATACGGCGCTTCAGGCTGCGGCTGAAAAGGATTAACTGGCTGAACTGGACGAATTTCCACATGACGTTCACGCATAAAACTGGCACGAACATTTTCAGGGACAAAATTAATCATCGCTTCTTTCAGTTCATTTTCCGACTTCAAGCTTTCAGGTGCAGGATATTCTGGTTCTTTATGTTGATAATTTAAGCCTTCTTCAGGATTGGCAAAAGAAACCATTGCCGAAAAGATAGTACGCCCATGTTGGATCGCTCGTACTTGACGACTGGCAAAGCTTTTTCCATCTCGAAGCGAATCTACTTCATAAATAATCGGAGCATCAACATCCCCGCCATAAAGGAAATACGCATGTAAAGAATGCGCAGGACGATTTGTAGTATATGAGGCCGCTCTTAATGCTTGCCCAAGCACTTGCCCACCAAATACACGTTTGCCAACCAAGTTGCGGCTATTGCCCCGAAAAATATTGGCTTCCAGCCTTTCCAGCGTCAAAAGCTCAACGAGTTCTTGCGTTAAAGCATTCATGTAATCACCTTTTTACAACAATGGGGAGAAGTAACGAGAGCCGTAGCCAAGCGGTATTTTGCTTAAAACTTAGGGCGGAGCAAGAATAATCATATTAATCGAGATTAGTCGATTAATATAGATTGTAGCCAAGATAAAATGATTTACCCATCGCATTATTATATTTATACCCGCTAAAAATACGATTTTTAACGATAAAATCTACCAAATACGCTATATTTTGTCAGAAAATAGCATACCGTTTTATGTCAGAATACAGCAGAATGTCGTGTTCATCATGACTTGATGTTAGGGTTATATTTAGGAGTTCGTAATGTCCAAGACAGGATTTGGTCAGATGTATCGTCAACTTTCGAGTAAGTTACTTGACCTTGTGGTAACCCCGCATGTTCTTGGTGAAGTTCCTGTAGAATCCACCACAACAGAACAAAGCCCAGCCGATCCAAATAAAATCGTATGCTATGTATTACAAAACTATTCGCATAGTAATGCGCTGGTGGTCGATGGTGAGACGCGTCGCCTTAAGCTGAAACCTGCGCTAGATCCTTTGAGTTTTGGCAACTATCAAGAAAAAAATTCAGTCCTTTTTTTACATCAGAACGATAATATTTTCTTCAATACCCAAACTTACCCTCCGCGTTTATTAAAACTGATCGAAGCCCTTGAGCAAAATCCTGACATTGAAGTTCAATTGATCCCTGTAACCGTACTTTGGGGACGCTCTCCAGATAAAGAAGATTCTTGGTTCAAATTATTATTTTCAGATACTTGGGCAACACCGAGTACAGTAAAGCAACTGGTCAATATTGGCTTACATGGTCGTCAATCCTACTTAGAATTCCATGACCCCCAATGTTTACGTGAATTGGTCGATTACGCCAAAACACAGCATCCAAATATTTCTCCTGCAACGTATATTGCAAGCTCACTCGATACTTATCTAGATCAACAACGTGAAGTTGTGCTCGGTCCTGATTTGTCTGATCGCCGCAATGTCATGCAGTCCGTGGTCAAAGCACCAGATGTGCAAGATGCAATTCGCCGTGAAAGCATTCATCATAAAATCAGCATGCTAGAGGCTGAACGTCGTGCCATTGGTTATGTCAATGAAATCGTTTCAGACTATTCTGCTTCCGCTGTACGTTTTGCCGATATGGCGCTGACACGTTTATGGACGCAACTCTATGACGGCGTCGAAGTACATAACTTTAGTACCGTACGTGAGCTGGCAAAAGATTATGAAATTATCTATACCCCATGTCATCGTAGCCATATTGACTATTTATTATTGTCCTATGTGATTTATAAACGCGGCTTGATGATTCCATATATCGCTGCGGGTGATAATTTAAATATGCCGTTTGTGGGGCAGTTATTACGTGGTGGTGGGGCATTCTTTATTCGCCGCTCTTTCCGCGGCAATGCACTTTATACATCTGTATTTAAAGAATATTTATATAGTATTTTATCTCGCAACACACCGATCGAATACTTTATTGAAGGCGGACGTTCCCGTACAGGACGTTTACTTCCACCTAAAACAGGCATGTTAGCAATGACCATTCAAGGTCACCTTCGTGGACCTGCCAAACCGATCGTATTCTTACCTACTTATATTGGCTATGAACGCTTGATGGAAGGCGCGACCTACGTTGGTGAAATGCAAGGTAAGCCGAAAGAAGCTGAATCTATTTTTGGTATCTTAAAAACGTTACGTAAAATCGAAAGAATTTTCGGTAAAGTTCACGTCAACTTCGGTGAACCTGTTTTCTTGGATGATATTTTAAAACAGCATCAAGCAGACAATGTTCACGTCGAAAAAAATGATGCGCCTATTTCAGCCGAAATCTCCAATGTGGTTGCAAGCTCTGCCAATCTAATTTTAGAAAACATTAACCGTGCTGTGGTTGTTAACCCTGTTTCATTGCTTTCTTTGGTGTTATTGGCGACACCAAAACATACGCTGGACGAGGAAATCTGTATAAAACAGCTCGATATCTACCGAGACCTCGTCACCCAACAGCCTTATGATGAACGTACGCAAGTGACATCATTATCAGGTAAAGAAATCATTGCTTATGGTTTAAAACTTAAACTGATCAAACGTGTTCAGCATGTCTTGGGCGATATTATTGCAATTGAAGATAATCAAGCGGTATTGCTCACCTATTTCCGTAATAATATTTTGCATGCCTTTGTATTACCGTCTTTGGTTGCGTCATTGGTTGAGCATAACGGTAAGATTAATAAAGCAGATCTAAGTAATGTCATTCGTACCTTGTATCCGTTCTTAAAAGCCGAGCTGTTTATGAAATGGCAGCCATCTGAACTACAGCAACACATTGATAGCTATATCGATGCGCTGGTTCAGCTAGGTCTGATTTTCCAAGATCATGATGACAACTTGTTTAGCCCAACGCCAAATAGCGAAGAGCATCAAAAGCTTTTAACTTTGGCGATGCCGGTCAAACAAAGTTTAGAACGCTACTACATGACGCTTGCCCTGATTACGCAACGTGGTTCTGGCAATATTTCGACCAAGCAAGTTGAAGAATTAAGTCATTTGTTAGGCCAGCGTTTATCTGTGCTTTATGAGTTCAACTCACCAGAATTCTTTGATAAATCATTGTTCCAGAGTTTTATCAAGGTGCTGACTCAGCAAAATTATATTCGCAATAATGAACAAGGTTTCATTGAATATGATGATAACTTCAGCGAAATGGCTGCAGGTGCGCGACTTGTTTTAGATGAAACCACCTTACAAATGTTGCAACACATCACCACATTCAGTGATGAAGAACTTGCAACTGCTTTAGAGGCAATGGCATCACAACAAGCCAAACGTCGCCTTAAACGTAAAAAAGCTTAAAAGCAAAAACAATAACGGCAACTTCGGTTGCCGTTATTGTTTATCTATCTTCGACATTCGATGTATTTGGGTTCATCCAAACACCTTAAACGTTTGATTAGTTCAACAAAATAAGCATCATAATAGCCAGATGCCACAAAACGATTACGAATTCGCATTACCAAAGCATCATAACCTTGCTTTTCATAAGCTGAAATGTCCGCCCAATAATACGCAGGCAATTGATTTTCCCATTGAATTGCTTGTGCAGCCAACACATGGCTATTTTTGACAAACCAAGTTCGAATATTCTGACCAAAACCCGCTGGATATCCCTGAGGGCGGATCACAATATTGACAGCAAAATAAGCTAATGGGAAATTGACTACTTGGGTCGCTTCACCAAATTCCTTCTTGAGGTTATATGGCAACACGCCATAAGCTGGTGCACCCAAGATATCAATTTTCTTTTGCTTGAATAGGTCTATGGCATTGGCAAAATCCACATAAACAGGTTTTGCGCCCACACTTTGTGCTAAAGCCAGTTGCGGTGGATTATCCACCAAAATCCCAATAGTCTTATTTTTTAGTTGTGAGACTTTTTGGATCTTTTGGGTATTCATGATCATATAGACTGTACCCACTGGAATCATGCCAACCACTTCATACTCGGAACCAATCATACGTTTTTCGACGTTCGGATTGGTAAACAGCTGTAAAAACACACGTGCCGTACGATTATTTGGAATGAGACCAATACCACTGGTGCTACCCATAAATTGATTATAACGATAGGTATTAAAATTCGAGGCGACCAAACCCGAACATTCTTTTTGATCAAATGCATGGATCGCCTCGTTTTCATTTTTGAAAGTTTTAAATTTCAATTGGACTTGGCTATTTTGCGCATGTAATCGAATATCATGTAAACGGCGACTAATATCCCCCTGTGTACTCAAAGGATCAAATACACACCATACCTTTTCACTCGCCCAACTCATTGTCGTCATTAAGCCAAGTAACATCGAGCAAATTATTTTTTTCATATATACCCCTTAATGTCTTAGCGCAATCCATGTACACATATCGGCTTCAATGAGCCCTGTACTCACAGATATTAAAAATCAAGAATCCCATCCAAAAAGAACAACTACGTCACATTTTAATCAAAATTTCATTTATTACTATGTGCCATTAGCGCCTCAGCATAGTCATTAAAGCAAATCAAATGGTCAAATTTAAAAGCTGTTCTCGCCAGTCTCGTCGCATAAATTCGCTTGCCCGTATGTTGTTTAGATACAAGCTGTAAAGGAGGTAAATTAAGTTGTTGCTGAAACCAAAGTAGGATTTCATGCATCGGTAAAGGCGTATTGTTGCTGACAATATAACTGGATTCTACTTCTGAAAGATCAGCTAACATGGCCAAAAACTTGGCTAAGTCATCGATATGAATCCGATTACTATAATGAACTGTAGGATAAGTAAGCGTCTGTTGTGCCAATCTTTTTAATCGAACAATCGATGTCCCGTAAATTCCCGCAGGTCGAACGATGATACTGTGTTGTGGATAGTAGGCTTGCCATAGAAGCTCCATCTTACGCAGCAAATGCCCTTGCTCATCCGCAGGTTGAATCAACGAATCATCGTCGATTCGCTCACCAGCACTTTCCCCATAGACCCGAGTTGAAGAAACGATAATGATGCGTTGTACTGGATGTGATTTTAAGGCCCGAACAATCGGCTCAACACTATCAACATAGGTTTGTTGATAAGCATCAATGCCACTTTGAGATGGTGCGAGAATCACATAAACCACATCAATTGGACGAAATGCTGTTAAATCAAGTCGCTGCACGTCTTGAATAGCATGAGTCGCATAACAATCTGTTTTTTCACTACGACTAATTGTGCTAATGTGGTGACCACACTCAAATAAGTGTTTAGCGACACGCTGAGATGTTTTACCATAACCAATAAATAAAATATGCATACATGTCCTTGATCAAATATGAGTTCAGTCCAGCAGTTACAAGGCGTTGGTGCTAGCGCAGCAACCTTATTAGAAAAGCTTCATATTTTTAGCACGGATGATTTATTGTTTCATCTTCCCCGTGACTATGAAGATCGTAGCACGATTATTCCGATGAATCAGTTGGTTGTTGGACGCAGCTATTTGCTTGAAGGTGAGGTCAGATCCGTCGATTTCCCACCGGGAAAGAAAAAATCCCTTGCCGCTTTATTGCAAGATGATTTCGGCAAAGTTACTTTGCGTTTTTATCATATCTATAAAGGCTTAACAGATCGCATCCAAATGGGTGCTCGATTACGTATCTTTGGTGAAGTGCGCGTTGGTGCTCGTGGTTTAGAACTGTATCACCCCGAAATCCAAGTCATCCACCAGCATACCGCATTGCCTCAAACGCAGCTCACCGCGATTTATCCAAGTACTGAAGGTCTGACACAGCCAAAGTTACGTGAATATGTTCGTCAGGCTTTAAAACATCATAGTGATGATCTGCCTGAACTGCTACCGAGTAAATACAGCAATGGCTATGAACTCAAACAAGCACTACATTACATTCATGAACCGCCAGTTGATGCCAATATGCTGCAACTCAATCAAGGCTCACATCCCGCACAGCAACGCTTAATCTTTGAAGAATTAGTGGCTCACCAGATTAGTTTACTTACTCGTCGTGCTTTTATTCGACAGATCGCTGCGCCACGTTTTAGCAGCAGCAAAGTTCTAGCAAAAAAACTCTTAGAAGCGCTCCCCTTTCAAATGACCAATGCGCAAAAACGTGTTTCTAAAGAAATTTTACAAGATCTAAAACAAGATCAACCAATGTTACGCTTAGTTCAAGGCGATGTCGGTGCAGGTAAAACCTTGGTCGCTGCAGTAGCGGCCTGTCATGCGCTAGAAGCAGATTGGCAAGTGGCATTGATGGCACCCACTGAAATCTTAGCTGAACAGCATTATTTGAACTTTAAACGTTGGTTCGAACCTTTAGGGATTCAAGTTGCATGGCTATCGGGCAAACAGAAAGGTAAAGCACGTACGCACGCCGAACAACAGATTAAAGAAGGACATTCGCAGCTCATCGTCGGCACACATGCGCTATTCCAAGACAATGTTGAATTTTCCAAACTTGGCTTAGTAATCATTGATGAACAACATCGCTTCGGCGTGGATCAGCGCCTTGCACTTAGAAATAAAGGCGTAGATCAATTTACGCCCCATCAGTTGGTCATGACGGCAACCCCTATTCCCCGCACCCTCGCTATGAGTGCTTATGGTGATTTAGATACATCGGTTATTGATGAACTGCCACCAGGACGTACACCGATTCAAACCGTGACTATTCCATTAGATCGTCGTGAACAAGTCCTACAACGAATCGCAACCAACTGCCGAGAAGGCAAACAGGCTTATTGGGTATGCACACTCGTGGAACAGTCTGAAACTCTAGATGCTCAAGCGGCAGAAGCTACCTATCAGGAAATCAGAGAACGCTTTCCCGATATAAACATCGGACTGGTGCATGGAAAAATGAAAGCCGATGAGAAGCAATCAGTCATGCAAGCCTTTAAAGACAACCAACTACAACTGCTCATTGCCACTACTGTCATCGAGGTTGGTGTGGACGTTCCCAATGCATCGATTATGGTGATTGAAAATGCAGAACGTTTAGGACTTTCACAACTCCACCAACTCCGTGGTCGCGTGGGACGTGGCGCCACTGCGAGTTTCTGCGCATTATTGTACAAAGTCCCTTTGTCGCAAAATGGTCAGGAGCGGCTTTCTATTTTGCGTGAAAGTAATGATGGTTTCGTGATTGCTGAAAAAGACTTAGAAATACGGGGGCCTGGCGAGCTATTAGGTACCAAACAAACTGGTGATATGGGCTTTCGTGTTGCAAGGTTAGAACGTGATGACCACCTACTAACTCAAGCACACTACGTTGCGGAACAGATTTTAAAAGATTACCCACAACACGCAGCAGGATTACTCAAACGCTGGTTACCTAAAGCACCGCGTTATGCCTATGTTTAAATCCCTCAGTACACACGCACAACGACTTTTTGATTATGTGACGCCATGTAGTCTATGTGAGGTCGGCATCAAGCAACAGTTTGGTGTTTGTCAAAGCTGTTGGCAACAATTGCCGTGGTTAAAACAACAAATCCAACGCAATCAACAACAAGTATATGTCGCTTGTCATTATGACTATCCGATCAATCGTATTATTCAACAGTTCAAATATGAGCAAAAATTACAGCATCAAAGATTATTAAATGGTTTGTTGTTACGGCTTCGACTTCCAAAAGTCCACGCAATCGTTCCGATGCCCATTTCAACCGATCGTTTAGTAGAACGAGGTTTCAATCAAACACTACTATTAGCCAAAGCGCTCGGTAAAACATTAAAAATCCCTGTTTGGCAACCGATACAGCGCTTGGCACAACATTCGCAAAAAGGATTATCACGCATAGAAAGACTGGAGAATATTGAACAGCAGTTTGTTGCCAAATCATCCAATACAATTTGCTATAGAACAGTGCTGATTTTAGATGATGTGATGACCACAGGCAGCTCTATCACCGCACTTTCTCAGGCTTTAGAACAACTTGGCTGTCAAAAAATTTATGCCGCGTGTCTCGCAGCGGGACAAGTAAAAGATCGCCCTAGCTCAATCGATTTTGCTGACACCATGGAATCACAACTTCGCTAGTCAGTGGCGCCAAATGTGTTGCTTGATCAGTCAAATCAATCCATTTCATCTCAGCAATTTCAGCTGCAATCTGCGGCTTTTGTTTTAATTGAACCGAATAAACATAACTCACCAAAACATGATCTGGCTCATTGGCTGCGGCAGTTTCAAACTGTCCAACAAAATGTTTAATCTCACATTCACAACCAATTTCTTCCAAAATCTCACGCTGAATCGCAAGCTCGGGGGCTTCATTTTCTTCTAATTTACCGCCGACTTGCATAAATGCCTGTGTATTCTGTTTACGAACCAATAATAATTGATTCTGATCGTTCAAGATAATCGCGGCAGCAACAGTAATCGTTTTCAATGAGACTTCCTCGAACATGAGTTTCAATAGCAGGCTATTTTAGATCTCGAAAATGCAGAAAACAACCCAATAAACATGCATGCTCCTCAGCGCTATATTTATCCTCATTAAGCGACTTTCTACTCTTATGCCAGCATTAAAGCCATTTAAAAATAAATGAAATCATGACTGCGTGTAGAATGAGCAAAAGAATAGATGAAACTCTCAGTAATAAAATTGTTTTATCCAATTGTCATGCTGCTAAAGTAAGCTACAAAACATGTTTTTTGAGAAAATAACGTTTAGGCAAGTGTTTTTCGTTTCATCCTTGTCTAAAATACACGCTGACTTTCTGTAAAATGCAGAAGGCCTTATATTGACTGCGCGAGGAAAAAAGACATGCTTGAAGCCTTTTATGCCACAGAGCGCGGTAGTCTAGAAGATGCAACAATCAATGGTGGATTTGATCTACACCCAGAGTTGGTTTGGATTGACCTAATTGCGCCCTCCCAAGAAGAACAACAATGGGTTCTCGAGGCCTACGATCGCAATTTACCCACCCTAAAATCACTTGAAGACATTTCCTCATCAGCACGTTTTTATCGTGATGATGAAGGTATTTTACATATCAGTACTTACTTTCTCACCAAGAATAAAAATTTCCAATCAGATCGAGAACAAGAAGATCTTGAAAATACCCTTGCAGCAACCGTACATACAGTTGCTTTCTTGCTTGAGAAAAACCGGCTCATCACACTTCGTGGTGAAAAATTAGTCGCATTTCGAGCATTTCGAGCAAGAGCGAGACGTAATGATTATGAGATGGACTATAAAGATCCTGTTTGGATTTTATTGGGCTTATTAGAAGCTAAACTAGATGAACTTTCAGATATCTTAGAAGACACCCACCGTTATCTCGAGGAATATTCTGCAGAAGTCCTGAATGATCATCACCGTGAACAAATTCTTGATCTTGACGACATGATCACAAACCTTGCGCATCAAGAAGATATGTTAGGAAAAGCACAACTCTGTCTTACAGACTTACGTCGTGTGTTGACTTTTCTGTCACGTCCACGCGCCTTGGGTAGTCATATTTATGATGCAGATATTCGAGAAATGAGTGAGGATGTTCGTTCTTTACTAGAACATAATGCGTTCCTGTTTCAAAAACTTAAATTCTTACTCGATATCACCACTGGTTTTGCAAATACTGAAATGAATGAGACCTTTAAACGTTTCTCAATTTTACCAAGTATGCTTGCGCCACCGATGTTGATTGCTAGTATTTATGGTATGAATACTGACGTTTTGCCGTTTGCTCAAGGTAATACGAGCTTCTGGATTGTAATTACCTTGGTCACCACCTTTTTAATCGGGCCAACGCTTTATTTCCGCTGGAAAAAATGGATTTAGTCTTACTAGTGACACCCCTATTCTTAAAATAAAACGCCTCCATATATAGAGCACAATGGAGGCTGAAAATTCAAGGTTTAGTTGGTTATTGCTATAAAGCAGATCTAAACATCGGGGTTAGTAATTTATTTCCATATTCACTTAAATGATCCCCATCTCGATAAATCGGTCGTCCTTGATATTCAGCAATACACTTCCCTGTTTTACATAAAGTCGCGCTTGGGTTCAGAATATGTGCTCCACATTGAGCTGCAACACGACCTAAAATCGCATTCACTTTCCCAACTCTTGCCTGATAGGTTGCAAGAGAAATCGAAAGATCATTGCGCTTATGCTGAAATAAGACCTGTTTCGCCATCGTTTCTGGCACATCAAAGCCCATTTCAGGAATTGGTAAAACCAAATACACAGGATTAGTTCTAGTTAAAGCACAAATACTAGACTGCAAATGCTGCTCAAAGCCAAGATAAGTCTCTGCTTTAGATTCATCTTCTTGATTGAAATAAATTTCGAGTGGGTTCTTATGATCTACTTTTTCTGGATCATTCTCCCCCTCTAATTGCAGAGCGTAGCGATTAATCAGAAAGATCGGAATACCTTTTTCTTTCTGCAACAATATCGAACGCTCTTGGTTAATCGCTTCACAGTTCTCATTACTAAATTTTGCACCTAAAATATACGGACAACCTGATTTTGTTAAAGTCAGCACCCCTTCTTTTTTTAAGTCAAAAGCCGCAGCAACAGAAGTTGCGACTGCATTCGCGTGACTATCTCCCAACACAATCGCCTTGATTGGGTGAGCTTGCCCAATCTGACACGGTATAATTCGAGGATCTCGAAAACCAGGATCGCATTTATAAGGATTCGTATTATTGACTTCATCGAGAATTTTGAGGATATGAGGTGAATAATGAGATTCAACACCATTGGTTTTTTTAACCCCATAACCACAAAGAAATAAAACTAAAACCATATACAAGGGTTTTACCTTATAAATGTCTTTCCAAGTTGTGAACTTTTTAAATTTAATTTGTTCGATATATTTATAGCTTACATAACCAATTGCGATTGATAAACAAATACCATATATAGCCCAATTATTCCAAGAGAAATATAGACCAGCAACAACGAGTGGCCAATGCCAGACATAAATTGAATATGACCACTTTCCAATCGCATTAAACAATGCATTGTTTAGAAATATATTTCTTTGACTGGCACTTAAAATAATAAGATAAGCGCCTAACACAGGTAATAAAGCCCAATAACTCGGCCAAGGTGTTTGTGCTGAAAACAAAAAATAGGATGCTAAAATACAAATAATCCCGATCCATTGCATCAAAACACGATATTTAAACATTTTAGTTGGCATAGGATATAAAAATGCTAAGCCACCAAATAACATTTCCCATGCACGAGAGGACAACAAAAAATAAGCGCTTTGACTATTTTTATCTGTCGCGTAAATGGCATAACAGAAACTCATCGCACATAGCGCCAAGATAATACATTTAATTTTCTGTAAAGTGAAAAACCGTTTTAGAACCAATAGAATAACTGGGAAAAAAATATAAAACTGCCACTCTACTGAAAGCGACCATGTATGTAACAACCATTTGGTTTTCTCATTACTATCAAAATACCCGTCCCCTTTGGTAAACAATATATTTGAGGTAAATAGTGAGCTTTTTTCAACTTGTCGGCCTAAGTCTTTATAGTCAGTAGGCAATAGATAAAACCACCCAAAGACAAGAAGTACAGCTCCCATGACAGCCAATACAGGGATAATACGATTTGCCCGAGCAATATAAAATTTAAATATATTAAAGGTATTTTTTTCCATTTCATTAAAGAGAATGGATGTCATTAAAAAACCGGAAATAACAAAGAAAACATCGACTCCCGCAAAACCGCCTGATAGCCATTCAGGATTAAAATGAAAGAAAACAACAGCAAGTACTGCTATTGCTCTTAAGCTATTAATATCATAACGGAAAGTCATATATGAAATATTCTTACACCAATTTCAAAGCAAGCATTGTAAGTATAAATATAATGTCGTGGTAACATTTTCTCGTAAAAAAAGAGCTTTATAAAAAAGCTCTTTTTTCGATTCATACAATATCAAAGCAAAATAAGATCATCTTCTAAATGACACGCTTGGATGATTTTCAACATTTTCTCAGGGACATTTTTAAAATGTAGCCCTTTACTTTCAGGTGTTTGGCGCAACCATTGCACCAAAACCGCCAAAGATAAAGTACTTCCCTGTTCAAGCTGAGTAAGATCAACAACCAAAGGAAAGTGCTTATGTTGTTGAATATGCACGAGACCAGATTGATAAACTTGCTCTGCATTTTCAAAATCAATCGTCTTAGGAACGATGAGTTGTTGATCGATATACTGAATCACCCTTCACCTACTTATTTTTTAGCGACTGCAGCATCTGCATCAGGTTTAAAAGTCGCAATCGCTTTATTGATATCACCACCATTACGCTGAACTGTAGCAGCAAACTGGTTACGGAATTGCAAACCTAAGTCGATACCTGCCACATTCACATTACGGATTTTCCATTGATCACCTTTATCAATCAATTGGAATGATACTGGAATCTTTTCACCATTGTTTAAAAAGTCCAAAGTCACAACTGGATTTTTGCTGTTGCTGGCTTTATAAGGACGCATGGTATAACTTTGATTGGTATATTTTGCAAATGCACTACCGTAGTTTTCAATAATCACTTCACGGAAGTTTTTCTCAAACTGAGCACGTTGCGCTGCATTGGTATGCTGATTATTGGCATACGTTCCTAGCACGATACGTGTAAAAGCTTGTGAATCAACAAAAGGATCAAGGTTTTGACGGATAATCGTTTTTACTAATTGAGGGTTATTTTGCAGCTTTGCATGATCTGCTTTTAAGCGCGTAACCAAACCATCAGCCACACGTTTAACAAAATCCGGAGGCGTCTCTGTCGGTGCTGCAAATGCTGTACTCGCAAGCATGGTTGATAATACGCTAGCTGTTAGAGTTTGTTTCAATAATGTGTTCACTTTAAAACTCCTAAATACGATTATTCAGCAAAAGATGGTTCGTCATCTGACTGTGAAGCTGAAGTTTCAGTGCCTGACGCAACTTTGCTTGCACCACCACCAGTAATAAACTTACTGATTAAATCTTCTAGATCCATTGTGCCTTGGGTATTTGAAACGACATCACCACGTTTTAAGTAGTCAACGCCACCACCTGGAATGACTTTCAAATATTTCTCACCCAATAAACCATTGGTTGCTACCATTATATAAGCATCTTCATCGAGGCTGGTAATGGAGGTCATGTTACTGATCAGTTGCTGTTCCATTGCTTTTTGTTTCGTCGCATCAGCTTGCTGATAATCCGAACTATAGCGCAATTCTTCAAGCGCATTTTGTTGCACTACTTTTAGCTGCTCTGCATTGAAGCTGGTGAGTTTCCCATCTAAATCAAATTTGACGGTTGCGAGGCGCGAGACTGGATCAAGCGTAATAGACTCAACACGACCAATCGTTACACCACTCATGGTCACTTTTGCACGTGCTTTTAAACCATTTACGTTGTCAAATTGAGCCGTCATACTATAACTATCACGCAGGTTGGTACCTGCCAAGCCGCTGACTTTCATCGCAAGAAAAAACAACGCAATACCGAAGATAATGACAAAAATACCTACGGCCAGCTCACTAATACGTGATTTCATTAAATCCCTCCGAACATGACCGCAGTCAACACGAAATCAAAACCTAATACACAAAGTGAAGAATATACGACTGTTCTGGTCATAGACGTCGCGATACCTTCGGGAGTTGGATCACAGGCATAACCTTGATACACCGCCACCCATGTACAAATCAGAGCAAAAACAATACTTTTAATAATGCCATTTACAACATCGTGTCCGAACTGCACACTACTTTGCATACCGCCCCAGAATGAACCTTCATCCACCCCGAGAAAATCGACCCCAACCATTTTGCCGCCTACAATACCAATAGCAGCAAAAATCACAGTCAACATCGGCAAGCTCACGATCCCAGCCCATAAGCGTGGAGATACGATTTGACGCAGTGGATCAACACCAATCATTTCCATACTGGCCAGTTGCTCACTCTGTTTCATGGAACCAATTTCCGCCGTCAAAGCTGAACCTGCACGTCCTGCAAATAACAACGCAGCAACCACAGGTGCAAGTTCACGCAGCAAAGTTAAAGACACCATGGTGCCTAGCATTGCTTCACTGCCGACATTGACCAAAATCGAGTAACCTTGTAAACCCAACACTAAGCCAATAAATAAACCAGAAACTGAGATGATCAATAAAGACATCACCCCAACACGATACATCTGATAAATAAAGCGTTGAAAACCACCTTTCGATGGCATTGAAAATAAAATTTGTAGGAGCATCAGTGACGCAGCACCAATCCCCTTTATTCGCTCAATAACGAGTCTACCTAACCAGGCAATCGCATTCATGGACGAACCTCGTTATCTAAATAAGCTTGGTGAGTAAATTGATATTCGACAGGTCCCTCAACTGAACCTGTTAAAAACTGACGAACAAATGGTGAAGCATGTGTTTTTAATTGTTCAGGTGTACCTTCGCCCTGAATTTTGCCTTCTGCAACAACATAAATGTAATCTGCAATCGACAAAGTCTCTGCCACATCGTGCGAAACAATAATTGTCGTTAAATCTAATGCTTCTCGTAGTGAACGAATCAAACGCGTCAAAATCCCTTTCACGATCGGATCTTGGCCTGCAAAGGGTTCGTCATACATAATCAATTCAGGATCAAGTGCAATCGCACGTGCTAAAGCAACGCGGCGATTCATCCCGCCTGATAGTTCTGAAGGCATGAGTTGTTCAGCACCGCGCAACCCTACAGATTCGAGTTTTAAGGCGACCAATTCTGCAATCAGGTGCTCAGACAACTTGGTGTGTGCTCGAATCGGAAATGCAACATTTTCATACACAGACATATCTGTAAATAATGCGCCACTTTGAAATAACATTCCCATACGCGCACGTGCAGCAAACAATTCAAGACGTGACATTGAGGCAATATTTTTACCATCGAGTAAAACTTCACCTTGATCTGGACTTAACTGTCCTCCAATCAAACGTAATAAAGTCGTTTTACCTGTACCCGATGGTCCCATAATTGCTGTAATTTGACCACGTCGAATTTTTAGGCTGATATCGTCATAAATGACGCGTTCTCCTCGATTAAAGCTCAAGTTTCTAACTTCAATTAAGGCTTCAGTATCGAGAGGAGATTTGTTATTCATAATGGCATTCATTCCTGCACTTTTTATGCACGCATACTATACACCGAAAGATTAAATCGTTGTTTTTATTTTGATAAGGGATGTATGAAGATTATTTAATTTATGTAGTTATTCTTTGGATCAACTTCGCTCGTAATTTGATGCAAATTTGCATTTAAACGATCAGGATTACTTTGATCAAAGACCGCATAGGCAAAAAATAAACCATTACATATCATCATAATCACAAATAGACATGGCAATCCTTCATGACAAGTAAAAGACCATATTTGATTTAAAAGACTGTTATTCTGTTTCATCCTATTCATTTCTTGTATAAAGTTTGAATTAGTGCACATTTTTATGATTTTACATGACTAAGCATAAATAAAAAAGCCAGTTTTTCAACTGGCTTCTTTTTTATCAATTAATAATCGTTTTTCCGACGACGGTCACCACCGAAGCCACCTTCACGCGGTGCTGCTGGGCGATCACCAAAATCACGTTTCGGACGATCTTCGCCACCGAAAGTACGCTTAGGACGATCTTCACCACCGAAAGTACGTTTCGGGCGATCTTCGCCACCGAAAGTACGCTTAGGACGGTCTTCACCACCGAAAGTACGTTTCGGACGATCATCACCAGCAAAGCTACGTTTCGGACGGTCACCAAAACCACCTTCACGTGGAGCTGCTGGACGATCACCAAAATCACGCTTAGGACGATCACCAAAACCACCCTCACGACGTGGTTTATAGTCTACGCGGTTACCACGGTTATCATCATTCGAGTCAAAACGCGGTTTATCATTGAAACCACCTTCACGACGCGGTGGACGATCACCAAAATCACGACGCGGACGATCTTCACCACCGAAAGTACGCTTAGGACGATCATCTACACCACCTTCACGGCGTGGACGGTCTGAATTAAAATCGCGACGTGGACGATCTTCGCCACCAAAGCTACGTTGTGGACGATCACCAAACCCACCTTCACGGCGTGGTGGACGATCACCAAAATCACGCTTAGGACGATCATCACCATAAGATGGACGATCACCACGTGGTTTATCATCAAAGCTACGACGTGGACGGTCATCACCACCTTCACGACGTTTGAAGTTGCTTTCGCCTTCAAAACGACGACCGCCGCCACCATTGCCGCTACGACCACGGCCTGCACCGCCATTACCACTGCGACCGCGACCACCACCATCACGACCTGAACGAGCAGGAGGTGGAGATGGCTCTAAACCTTCGATTTCAGAAACACTTAAACGTGCATCCAAATAATCTTCTAAAGCACGAATTTTACCGCGCTCACGGTAAGTCGCTAAAGTAATTGCTTGACCTGAACGACCTGCACGACCTGTACGACCGATACGGTGTACATAGTCTTCATTTTTCATTGGTAAACCGAAGTTAATCACGTGAGAAATGGTTGGTACGTCTAAACCACGCGCTGCAACATCTGTCGCAACTAAGATTTTTGCACGACCTTCACGGATACTACGTAAACGACGGTTACGAACTGTTTGTGGCATTGCACCGTGCAACGCAACAACAGAGTGACCCGCTTCAGCTAACTCTTCAGCAAGCATATCGGTATCTTCTTGCGTGCTCGCAAATACAACTGCTTGATCTACTGATTCATCAGACAACCAATGCGTAAGTAATTTTTTCTTGTGCTCGAAACCATCAGTCCAATGCAATGTTTGAGTAACATCAGTATTGGTACTATGACCAGTTTCGATTGCGATACGTACAGGGTTATTCATCATACGTTCAGCAAGACGAATAATACGATCTGCAAATGTCGCAGAGAACATCAATGTTTGTTTACGATTTGCAGCCAATTCACCAATTGCTTCTAGATCTTCAGAGAAACCTAGATCAAGCATACGGTCTGCTTCATCAACGATTAATGATTCAACTTTATCTAATTTAATTTGACGACGGTTAACAAGATCAAGCAAACGACCAGGCGTTGCAACGACAACTTGCGCACCTTTAAGCTGTTGAATTTGTTTACCAAAAGGCATACCGCCCATAATCGCAGCAATACGAACACCTTTCATGTGACGTACCAATGCAATCGCATCTTGACTTACTTGTTGTGCCAACTCACGAGTAGGAGAAATCACTAAAATCGTAGGTTGAGTCACAGCTTTCATGCGGTCTTTAAAAGAAGCAAATGCTTCTTCGCCCGCTAAAGAATTAAGTGTAGGCAATAAAAATGCTGCTGTCTTACCAGAACCTGTCTGGCTAGAAACCAATAAATCTTTTCCTTCTAACGCAGCAGGAATTGCTTGTTCTTGTACAGGAGTTGGGGTTGTAAAACCTAAACCTTCAAGCGCTTGTTGTAAGGTTTCATGTAATGAAAATTCGGCAAAAGTTTTGCTCATAGAGAGTTTCACCCTTGTGGGTGCTCCATTTTAATAAATACAAAAAATAGACATCGGCAACAGGCGGCAAAGCGACTCAAGCTGAAAATAAATGAGATTCAGCGGCGATCCGAATAACGACGATGTGGACTAAACGCACGCTTGATTACTGCTTCAACCTGAAGAATCGCTAAGCGATTTGGGCGCAAGATGTGGTCCTCTCTATGGACAGCGAGCGCAAAATATGAATAGAACAGAATGTTCAGGTAATGAACTGGAATTTCAGTGCGTGGGCGGAGTATAGCAGAAAGTTTAAGAATGTCACGCTTTTTAATTGTTTTTCCTATTAAGTTGTCTTTATTCATCGCCCAATAAGCGACCTTTCAACAAAAATAAGCCATTTATCAGTTATTTAATCAATATAACTTATATGTTTTATTTATCAACAAATGATCTAGAGTCGTGTATCCACTATTAGTCTAACGTTTTGAGCGACCTGTTCAGGCCTAACGTCTGTCGAAATAATTCGATATTGTCGTTTTGCCAACTCCATCAGGACCAATAAAATAGATGAGCAATTTATTTCACCTGATATTCCAATCTCGCATAAAAAAAGCCCTCAAGATTTGAGGGCTTTTTTAAAATTTCAAATTACTTCGCAGCAACACCCCAAGCAGGAACAACTGCTTGCATCAATGGTTTTAACATTTTCAATGAACAAGCAATCACTTGACCATTTTCAAATGAATCATTACCACCACGGGCATCAACCATCGCACCGCCAGCTTCTTTCACAATCAACTCACCCGCAGCGATATCCCACGGTTTTAAGCCCAACTCAAAGAAACCATCAAAACGACCTGCTGCAACATAAGCCAAATCTAAAGCAGCAGAACCCGCACGGCGGATGTGTGCACCTGCTTTAGTTACAGCCAATAATGAAGCAAAATGCTGTTCAGCATACGAAACGATTTCTCCATCACGTTGTGCACGAAATGGATGACCAACAGCAAGAGAAGTATTTTCTAAAGTTTCACTTGTATTCACACGGATACGACGCTGATTCATGACTGCGCCACGGCCGCGACTTGCAGAGAATAATTCATCACGTACCGGATCATAGATCACACCGTGTTGCGTTACGCCTTTGTGCTGTACAGCGATAGAAATACAGAAATGTGGGAAACCATTGATAAAGTTTTGTGTGCCATCTAAAGGATCTATAACCCAACACCAATCAGCATCGTGTCCTTTACCTTCTTGAAATCCAAACTCTTCACCATGAAAACTATGGTTTTTATAACTTTTACGGAGAGTATCGATAGTGAGTTGTTCCAAGTAACGGTCAACACGCGTTACTGGACCATCAATGCCTTTATCTTCAACTTGCAAATCGAGTTTATGACGATTTTGATGTGCCTTTAAAAGCTCTTGACCAACTGTTTGAGCCGCACGCGCAGCCATCACCACCATAGGTTCCATTGAACACCCACTACAAATTTCGAAGATTTTGACAAAGAATAATGCATAAAAGCGCCCGCATTCTATCAAATCTGAGCGCTTTTAGGGAAAAAATGTTGCTAAAAATTTAGTGGGCAATTGCCATTATCAAATGCACTTGCATTTACTTGGTTTTATTGATTAAAACCAAGCTTTTTCAATTGAAGTCAAAATACCTTGACTATCTAAACCACAGTCTTGCAACATTTGTTGATGGGAAGCTTGAAGCAAAAATGCATCTGGCAAACCTAAATTCAAGATTGGTTTAACAATTTTAGCCTGTGCCAAAAATTCATTTACTGCACTACCCGCACCTGCCATCACAGCATGCTCCTCAACCGTGACAAAAAGCTGCGTACTATCAGCTAACTCACGAATGATGTGCTCATCAAGTGGTTTCACAAAACGCATATTGATAACGCGGATACCGATTGAATGTTTATTTGCAAATAACTCTGCGGCTTGGACTGATGCTGTCACTCGGCTACCAAAAGCCAAAATACTGATCTGTTGTGCTGCATCTACATTAAATTCTGCAACGACTTCCGCTTTACCAATCTCTAGAGCAGTCATTTTGTCTTGAATATCGACACCTACACCTGCACCACGCGGATAACGAACCGCAGTCGGTCCATTATACAGGTAGGCGGTATGTAGCATTTGTCGACATTCATTTTCATCTTTTGGTGCCATGATCACCATATTCGGGACAGTGCGCATAAAGGCATAATCGTATGCACCAGCATGCGTTGGACCATCTTCACCGACTAAACCTGCACGATCAATACCAAAAGTCACATCCAAATTTTGTAATGCAACATCATGGATCAATTGATCATAACCGCGTTGCAAGAAGGTTGAATAGATTGCAACAACTGGTTTTAAACCTTCACACGCCATACCTGCTGCTAATGTCACTGCATGTTGTTCTGCAATCGCGACATCAAAAAAACGTTCGGGATATTGCTGGGCAAATTTCACCATGCCCGATCCTTCACACATCGCTGGGGTAATCGCCAGTAAGCGCTCATCTTGCGCCGCCTCATCACACAACCATTGTCCAAATACATCAGAATATTTAGGAGGGGATTTTTTGATTGGTGCGGAAGCTGCTGGTGCAATTTTAGTAATTGCATGATACGTGATTGGATCTGCTTCTGCTGGAGCGAAACCTTTGCCCTTTTTAGTATAAATATGAACTAAACGTGGCCCTTTACGCTTTTTCAACGCATGAAAAACTTGTGCGAGTTGCTCGACATCATGACCATCAAATGGACCAAAATAGTCAAAACCAATCGCTTTAAATAAATTGTCTGCTGCATCAGTTGCGGACTGGTGTAAACGCGAGTTATAAGTCCATTTCGGATGTGGTTGAATATAGGCTTCACCGAGCTCATTTAGATTGACAAGCTGACCTGACTCCCAAATCGCGGCTAGGTGTTTTGCAAAACCACCCGTACTGCAAGAAATCGACATGTCATTGTCATTAAGGACCACAATCAAATCTGCATCATGAGCAACCGCATCGTTCATGGCTTCAAATGCCATACCTGCTGTCATTGCGCCATCACCTACAATCGCTACCACATCACAAGGATCTTTTTGGTATCGACGAGCGAGTGCCATCCCCAGCCCTGCAGAAATTGCAGTAGATGAATGCCCAACACCAAAGGTATCAAATTCAGATTCATCTCGTGCTGGAAAAGCAGCTAAGCCATTTTTACTGCGGATTGTTGTGATTTGCTCACGACGACCAGTTAAAACTTTATGCGGATAAGCTTGATGCCCCACATCCCAAACCAAACGGTCACGCGGCGTATTAAAGCAATAATGTAAGGCAACAGTAAGTTCAATGACGCCTAGATTTGCGCCGAAGTGACCACCACTTTGTCCTGCTGCATACAAAATATATTGTCGTAACTCATCCGCCACTTGTGCGAGTTGGCTTTGCGCGAGCTGTCGTAACTGTTGTGGATGATCAATTTCATCTAACAGTACCGTCACAGGACGTTCAGTTGGAATTTCGGTATACAACATAATGTGGCAAAGCCTTTTTAAGCCTGGCAAATCCGAAGCTGGGTTAAATGGGGGCAATCATACAATTAAATATGATCTACCTTCAATCAGCCACATGTGCGAATGATGCAGTGCTGAACATTCTTAGACCAATCTCAAAGACTGGCTAGCAGATTATCCTGAATTATGTCACTGTTTATCAACCATTATTGTGTGCTTTCTATGAAAAAGAAAAACTTATGTGAAAAATCAGAAATTCCGATTCACGCAATCTTCACACATTAAGCTATACTTTGATTGTTTTTATGATACGAGTGAGCTCTCTGTGCCGATTGAATTTATTGCAACATCAAAGCTACCAACCGCTTTTGGTGACTTCAATATTTCTGTGTTTCAAGACCCTGAAACGGGCGAAGAGCATGTGGCGCTTTCAAAAGGTTTAGATAAGACTCCAACACAACCTGTGTTAGTTCGCATCCATTCAGAATGCTTAACAGGTGATGCTTTCGCTTCGCTTAAGTGCGATTGTGGTCCGCAATTACAAGCCACGCAACGCCTGATTAATGAGGCTGGACAAGGTGTAATTTTATATTTACGTCAAGAAGGCCGCGGGATTGGTTTGACCAATAAAATTCGTGCCTATGCTTTGCAAGATCAAGGTCATGATACCGTTGATGCAAACCTATTGTTAAATCTACCTGCTGATGCGCGTCGCTACGATATGTGCAGCATTATGCTCGATCATCTCCAAATTAAAGAAGTAAAATTAATCACCAATAATCCTTTGAAGCTTAAAGCATTAACCGATCTTGGAATTAATGTGATTGAGCGTGTTCCCCTGACTGTTGGACATAATCCATTCAATGAGCAATATTTAAAAACTAAACGTGAGCGTATGGATCATCTTTATCAAAAGGATGATTTTTAATTCATTTTTATAAATTAATAAAGATAAAGTAAGTAAGGGATTTTTATTCTTATAAAAATCCCTTACTTTTATTATGGTTTTATGTTTTGATATCACTAATTCCTAGATCACCTCAAGAGGATCATCATGCAGCATCCAACTTCGGCTGATATTCAACGTGTACGCGAGTTTTTACTCGATCTTCAAGCACGAATTTGTGCAGGACTAGAGCAACAGGAACGTGCAGGCGGCGGAACCGCTGAGTTTATCATTGATGATTGGCAACGAACCGAGGGGGGCGGTGGTCGCTCACGGGTTTTGCAAAATGGTGAAGTGATTGAAAAAGGTGGAGTGATGTTCTCCCACATCAATATCAGCAAGCTTCCCGCCTCTGCCACTGAACGCCACCCACAAATCGCTGGTGCAAAGGCTCAGGCTTTAGGTGTGTCACTGGTCATTCACCCGAAAAATCCAAATATCCCAACCTCACATGCCAACGTACGCTTATTTGTGGCTGAACCTGAAGGGCAAGATCCTGTGTGGTGGTTTGGTGGTGGCTTTGACCTCACACCGTTCTATCCAGATGATCAGGACATTCAAAACTGGCATCAAACTGCGTATGACCTATGTCAACCATTTGGTGATGATGTGTATGCAGAACATAAACAATGGTGTGATGATTATTTCTATCTAAAACACCGTGACGAGCAACGTGGTGTAGGTGGTCTGTTCTTTGATGATCTCAACCAATGGGATTTCGAAACCTGCTTTAAATATATACAAGCGGTGGGAAATGGTTATTTAGAGGCGATCTTACCGATTTTTGAAAAGCATCGTGAGCAGCCTTATACCGAAGCGCAACGTGAATTCCAACTGTATCGCCGTGGTCGTTATGTTGAATATAATTTAGTTTATGACCGCGGCACTTTATTCGGCCTACAAACAGGTGGACGGATTGAATCCATCTTAGTGAGTTTACCAAATCTCGCAGGTTGGTCTTATCGCCCTGAATGGGATGCGGATTCGATCGAAAAACGCCTCACTGATTATTATTTAAAGCCGAGAGATTGGTTAGGTTTAAACAACTAAATACTTTCTTATTTTTAAAGCATCTAAATATAGATGCTTTTTTTAGACTCTCAGATTGTCGTATATTTAGTGCCGTTAAACATCAAGTACAATCCATACCAAACAGATCATTTATAAAGTTTTAGGTAAAAGTATGACCAAACAATTTGCTGTAATTGGAAATCCAATTGAACAATCTCGCTCACCTGAACTACATCATGCTTTTGCAGCAAAAACTGGCGTTGATTTGAACTATAAAAAAATTCTTGCGCCTTTAGATGGTTTTGAAACGACGACTAAGACATTCTTTTCTCAAGGTGGCATCGGCATGAATGTCACCGTTCCTTTTAAAGAACAAGCATTTGCATTGTGCGACCAACTAACAGAACGTGCCAAGATTGCCAAAGCGGTAAATACGCTGTGGATGCAGGATGGCAAACTCTACGGCGACAATACCGATGGTCAAGGACTCGTTGCTGCGATTCAAGCACTTGGTTGGAATCTTGAAAATAGCCGTATTTTAATTTTAGGGGCAGGTGGTGCAACGCGCGGTGTAATCTACCCATTGGTACAGGCAGGCGCAAAAAAAATTGTTATTGCGAATCGTACCCTAGCCCGTGCTGAACAACTGGTCAATGATTTAAAAGATGCTGTAGTACAGGCTGAGTTGAGTGCGATTGGCTTAGAACAACTTTCTGGTGAATTTGATTTGGTGATTAACGCAACATCGGCAAGCTTAACAGGTGATGCTTTACAACTTCCTGAAAGTTTAATTTTCCATCATGCTTATGAAATGGCCTATGGCAAGCCCTCTAGTTTTCTTGATCAAGCCCAAGCACGTCAAGTTCCATCTACTGATGGGTTTGGCATGCTGGTTGGACAAGCCATCGAAGCCTTTTATATTTGGAACGCAGTTAAACCTGAACTAAAAGATTTCTTATAAATCAATCTCCAAAAAAAGAACCTGCATGATGCAGGTTCTTTTTTTGCTTTGAATTACTTAATCGTTAACATCTTTTGATAAACATCTTTAAAGATTTCATAATCAATAAACTCATCATGATCAACCTTTAAGTTTTGAATCGTCTTCAAGGTCAACTTGTTTTGTCGTGCTGCCACATACACTTGCCCTAAAATATTTGCAGTCTGCTCAAGTAAGATTTTTTCCTCACTTGAAGCACCATTCTCACGTTCAAATTGAATTTGATATTGTTTAGCAAATAGCTGTTGTGGTTGCTTATATTGTGCTTGCAACTTCTTCCATGCTTGACGATCTTTATCACCACGCAATGCACCACTGACAATACGATCAACCGACTCGCCCAACGGATAATTAAACTGCTCATCGTCTTCTAGATGGTGTTTCTTTTGTAACGCTTCTATCGCTTTAAGCGCTGTCCCTTGAGGATTGTATACCTCTTCACTTGAATACCAATAGGCATACACACTGGCTATTTCTTGCAACTCTTTGGTTGAATAACGCTGTACCACCTGTGGTGTACTTTCCGTTAATTTGGCTATAAATACAGCTTTATAAGTCTGCTCATATGATCGAGTTGCATCATAACGTTGTTCAGCAATCACTTTAAGCTGATCATCCAATGACAATGTATATGGCTGTGCGGCACGCTCTACAATCCCTGCCTGACCCATTTTTTCAGTGAATCGGTCAATTGATTGCTCGAACATCGACCCCTTACTCACTTCCGACCATGTTTTGGCACGTTTTAATTGTGCTCGATCAATCGATGTCGCTTTTCCATAATTTAAAACTTGCATATCCGCTTTAAGGTTCACACGGGATTGCAATTCTGGAGAAGTATAATTGAGATCATAGTCATAGTTAATCGCACGACCTTTGTCATCTAAACTAATATCCATAATGAATGGATTACGTTTATCAGCGACAGGCAATGCTTGATTAATCTCAGTCTGATGTTTGATCCAGAGTGCTTTGAATGCATGATCATCAATAAACTGAGCTTGGTTATAAACAGAGAATAACTCTTCCAACGTGCTTAGTTTCGCAATATAAGAAATTAGACCAGAAGCACTTGATTGCGTTGGGTTGAATACATCAACCCCATGCATACTTTGGCAGTATTGTGCATCGCCATAAGTGATTTTTGGATTTGATGATAAAGAATCACACTGCTCACGACTTAAACCACTTTCATAAGCAGCTTCCACATCAGATTCAGACCCATCGCCATTTTTTACTGCATGATCCCCATCATCACTTTCCCATGCTGCAGCTTGTGTTGCTTCCGCTGCTTCCAAAGCGGCAGCAGACGCATCCTCAGAAGCAGAGTCATAGGCATCAGCTTCATCCTCAACACCAAAATGTTGATTCACCAATTGATAAAGCTGCTGACTCACCACACTCGCATCATCAGATGAAGTTTTGGTATTTTTTGTAGAAGATGGTTTTTTAGGCTTACTTTGAGCATCAACTTCATCTGCGATCAGTTTTTCTAGGCTCTGTTCATTGATATTGAAAATGCTTTGCATTAAATATTTTTCATTGACTTTGCCATATAAACTCGATTGCAAGAATGCTTCTTCAATCGTTGTTTTTAAGCGAATTTTTTCAACGACACCTGCCGCACGTTCTGCTGATGACACTGGCAAAGCCTGTATATTTTGCTGATCCGCCAAACGATAAAACACGCCACTTGATGCTTTGAGGTATTCCACAAACTTCTTGTAATCGACTTGCTTGATCAAACCTTGATACTTCGAAAAATCGAAATATGCCAAATTACTCTGATTTTCTTTATTGACCAAATATGGCATAAATCCAAAATAATTGACGTAAAACTTATGGTCATTCAAATCTAGCACCATAGGCATTTTGGCTTGTACCAATAGCGTCGGTTTTTCATAGCGCGCGGTCAAATTAAATGAACCCATTTTTTGACGATAATGCACCGAACCATCATATTCAAATTGCATATCATTCAAAATCGTTGCCATGGACTGAATGACTTTATCCACTTTGGTTTGACCATATGAGCTCTTATCTTGTGCCAGTGCATCATATAAGGCTTGCTTTTGTTTGCTATTTAAATTGACTTTTTGATCTTTTAAATATTGTTCAACTTTTTGTTTTAATGCAGCATCTAATGGCGCTGGCTGTAAGCGAGCAGTAGACTTATTTTGGTTAGGCTCAATATGAACATTAAATTTTCCGCGATAATCATAACTTGGGTATTCATACATCGCATTAATACTATTGATGGCCTTTTGCTCTAAACCAGCCGTACTTGTATTGGTTTTAATGACATGTTGTGAACATGCTGAAAGACTCAGCCCCAACAAACATAAAGTTAAATATTTTAAACGCATAGTTTTACCAACCACCTTTATATCATTATACTTTCAACTAAAAATTGACCCATTTTCATCATAAACATACGTCTAAAACTCAAACAAAAAAGGGACTTCCACCTCAACAAATATTCTTCAAAATTCGCTTTTCTGACATTTTTTTCTACTGGGCTTATCAATGTATTTGTGTCACCATTGTGAATAATCTAAGGTATCGAAACAGATAATCCAAAATGATTCCAATACAGGATTAAGATTATGCCAGCTTATAAAGCCCCACTCCGTGATGTTCGTTTCTTAATGAACGAAATGTTAGATTATCCAGCACATTACCAAACTTTAGCAAGTGGTCAAAATGCTGATGCTGAAACTGTTGATATGATTCTTGAAGGTGCGGCAGATTACTGCGAAAACGTACTTTCTCCACTCAATCAGTCAGGTGATGAAGAAGGCTGTACTTTCAACAATGGCGAAGTCACAACCCCTAAAGGCTTCAAAGAAGCGTATGACCAATTTGTCATGGGTGGTTGGCAGGGTCTTTCATATCCAGAAGAGTTTGGTGGTCAAGGCTTACCAATGTCTTTAAACCTAATCAAATCTGAAATGATGGGGACTGCAAACTGGTCTTTCACCATGTATCCAGGTTTGAGTACTGGTTGTATGAACACCATCATGCAATTTGGTACAGAAGAGCAAAAAAATACCTATATGCCTAAACTGGTTGAAGGTACTTGGTCTGGTACGATGTGCTTGACTGAACCTCAATGTGGTACAGATTTAGGTCAAGTTAAAACTAAAGCAGAACCTCAAGAAGATGGGACTTATCAGCTTTCTGGTACTAAAATCTTCATCTCTGCAGGTGAGCACGATTTAACAGAAAACATTATTCACATTGTGCTTGCTCGTCTTCCAGATGCACCTGCAGGTACACGTGGTATCTCACTATTCATCGTACCTAAATTCATCCCTACTGCGGATGGTGGCGTAGGTGAACGCAATACTGTTTCTTGTGGTTCAATCGAACACAAAATGGGGATTAAAGCCTCTGCGACAGCAGTATTGAATTTTGATAATGCAACAGGTTACTTAATCGGTGAAGTGAATAAAGGTTTGCATGCAATGTTTACCTTCATGAACACTGCACGTATTGGTACTGCGGTTCAAGGTGTTGCTCACGCAGAACTTTCTTACCAAGGTGCCTTACCGTATGCCAAAGACCGTATGTCAATGCGTGCACTTTCTGGCAAGAAAGAACCTGAGCGCGTAGCTGATGCGATCATTCACCATGCTGACGTACGTCGCCTGCTGTTAACGCAAAAAGCAATTGCGGAAGGTGGTCGTTCAATGATCTACCACGCAGCTAAACTTGCTGACAAAATGACAGATGCTATCGCAAATGGTGATCAAGCGGCTTATGAAGCACATGATGACAAACTTGGTTTCTATACTCCGATTCTAAAAGGCTTCTTGACTGAGCTTGGTTTAGAATCAGCAAATAATGGTATGCAAGTGTTTGGTGGTCATGGCTATATCCGTGAATGGGGTATGGAACAGATCGCACGTGATGCACGTATCTCGACTTTGTACGAAGGTACTACAGGCATTCAAGCACTTGATTTGCTCGGTCGTAAAGTTCTTTTAAGCTCGAAAGGTAAAGTGGTTCGTGACTATACCGCTGAAATCTTAAAGTTCTGTGCAACACATGCACGTAACAAGTACTTACGTCGTTTTGCTTGGGATTTGACTAAGCTTTGCGCACAGTGGAATACATTGACTGTTCGTATCATGCTTGCTGCACGTAAGGATCGTGACATCGTTTCTTCAGCTTCTGCTGATTTCTTGATGTTCTCTGGCTACGTGATGATGGCTTACTTCTGGGCACAACAAGCTGTGGTTGCTTCTGAGAAATTAGAAGCGGGTGACGGCATCGAAACACCAGAATTCTATAAAGCAAAAATCAAAGTTGCTGATTTCTATTTTGACCGTTTGTTGCCACGTGCTCAAGGTCATGCAGAATCAATGGTTTCGTCTTCACGCACCTTGACTTCACTTGCACCAGAACACTTCAGCTTCGATTACTAATTAGAATTGTAAAAAAAGAGCGCGATATGCGCTCTTTTTTTATTCTATTGTATTTTCTTAAACTCATAGGCTTTTTCAGGAAATGGGTATTCTTTAAAGAATTTCTGATTTTCACCATTATTGTCGTTCCAAATTTTCTCTAAATTTAGAACCAAATCTTGATTTTGGTTAACCTTAAAATACAAGCTAATATTCGCGGCATCACAACGAACCATAATTTCATTCAGTTCTTCATGCGCGTACCATTGCACTTGATTACAGGTTTGCTCAATCTTAGCTACATTATGAGAAGAATCTATCCCTAAGCGGCCAAAACTGGTATTGATCCAATAAACTGAACCATCTTCTAATAGATTCAAAATATATTCTGCTTCTTTCTCTTGATTCACGCATCCTGCAAAAGCATCGGTACATGGAATACGCGCATGATAACGCCCCACATAGGTCAGACCAGTTTCAGAAGGTTGGGTTAAATTACGTTTCCCTGCACCTGAATATGGCAATGTTGCTTGTCCCGCAATTTTAGTTAATGGCACACCATCATCAGCGAATGAAGGTTGCTCATCCTGTACAACGCTTGCTTCGTAATTTGATTGCTTTTGGATTTGTTTGGCGGATTCTGAATGATCACGATCACACGCACTCAAACCGAGAGTTAATACACATCCTATACTCACATACTGTAGTAACAACCACCTGAACTGCATATCCACAAATCTCTAACATCAACATCGCTATCGACGAAACCCACACAATCCACCCCAAAAATCTTGGAGAATATAAAGAACAGAGAATGTATCTATTCTCTACGTCCATACATCATGAACTATCGAAGGTAAGCCCATAGAACTGAATCCTAAGGCGACAAAGCAGTCTGCTTTAAGTCGGTGCATTTTAGGCGATACTGTTGGTTTTTCCAGCAGCATTTTACACAACGTAACTAATCTCTTATCTATTTAAACTTTAAAAAAATGTATATCGCCCCTATTTCATAATAAACAGCAACTCATCTATGAATATATTTTTTTTGCTGTCATTTCATTACGTTAAGGAGAAGAATTCGATGACCAATACTGGTTTATATCGCTCAAACCAAAAAAGCATGATCGCAGGTGTAATGGGCGGTATTGCTGAACGTTTTGGTTGGAACGCAAATTTACTACGCTTAATCTTTGTTGTGATCTCGATCCTAAGCGCCGCTTTTCCTGGTATTTTAGTGTATCTGATTTTATGGTTGGTCATTCCCAAGAGACAAACAACACCAGTAGAACATATACAAAATTATCAACAACCTGTGAAAACTATTTATGATGATCAAAGCATAAAACGTTAATTCACTTTTGGTCGCTACGGTTGAATTTACCCCTAATACAACCGTAGCTTTTTTTATCTCAATTAAAGTCGCTGACGACTTAATTGTTGTTGTAAAGCAGCAATCATATCAGCACGACTGATCATTCCAATCAAACGTTGATTCTCAACCACAGGGATATAATTAAAAGACTTCTCTACAAAATAAGGTATGAGGTCTTGAATCGGTTGTAGCGGTTCAACGGTCACGACCCTACGACTCATAATTTGACGAACATAATGTTGCCAAGAGTTCCTTGGATCAGTCGCACTTTTAAACCATTCAACCACTTCATATAAAGCTAGTGTGCCGACAAGTTTTTCCTCACGATTGACCACAGGCAAGCTCATTATATTAACCGCTTTGAACTTATCTAATGCCTGATGAATATCATCATTCTCATGCAGCGTGATCACATCCCGACTCATAATATCTTGGCAAACAAAGCTATTTTGCAAGCGCCCATGTGCACGCTCTTGCGCGTCTAAAATGATTTTTTCTAAGTCGTATTGACTAATATCAAGTAATTCAGTGTGTTGTTCTAAAGCATATTCAATATCTTTGGGTTGAATCGATACTTTCTGTGTCGGTGTTGGATCTTTGCTTCGTGCATTGACATGAGCGGTCATTGGATAATGTCGTCCAATTAAGCGATTAAAAAACACCGCAAATAACAACAATAAAATTGAATTTAATAAGACAGGATAAAGCACAAAATAGAAACCTAGACGCTGAACTGCCTCGCCCCCTAATACAGCTGTGATCGCCACTGCCCCACTTGGCGGGTGTAAAGAGTCTGTGGTCATCATCACAAATATGGCTAGACCAACCGCCACACTAAATGCTGTGGTTAAATCTGGCAACCATTGCACACAAGCAACACCTATTACACCAGCCAACGTATTACCGACAATCACATTCCATGGTTGCGCCAATGGACTGTTTGGTACCGCAAAAAGCAATACCGATGAAGCTCCCATCGGTGCTATATACCATGCATTCATCCCACCTAGTACATACCAACTCAATAATGACGATATTGCCAAACCACATAATGCGCCAAAGCCTGAAAGCAAACGCTCTTTAAGTGGGAGGATTTTATAGTTAGGTTTAAGAAAATTTAGCCAATCAGATTGAGTAAAGCTCACAATGCACCTTGCTGGAATCGTGTTGTGTTTGATGGGTTGCGGCAGTATACACTTAAGCTTTTATAAGATACATTTTGGTTACATGTTAAAACATCAGACATTGTATTTCTCTAAAATCGACAGCGTCCTCCTAAAATAAATCTCTTCGAATTAGACCAATGCCTAATGTACATAGGCCTAAAAACTTATTATGTAAAATTGAGAAAATTCCTATTTATAATAAAAATAAATATCACATAGATTTTTATCAAAAAACTAAATACCACTTACAGCTCAAATACCATAAAATTCAAACGTTCAAAAACTGGACAGGAATGCACTCCAGACTTTATCTACCTACTTTTTTGCCTTACTTGGATGTAGTTATTGGGCAAGGAGTACACGGATTTAAAAAAAATTTACATGGATGATAGAAGTTAGCATTTACTATTGATTCGCTAAAAATATGGTTATTCGGTCACGTGAAATTGAGTGATAGATAACAACACAAATAAGGATATTGTATGAATGTTCCTCACTTAGAAACACCAACCAATGCAATGCCTAAAGGCGTATTGCGTGGCTGGATCATCATTGCAATTGCAGCCTTGCTGTCATTCGGTTTATATGAAATTCTCCCTTATGAGCAAAATGCCAACAAAGGCTTAAGTTTATTATTCTTTATTGGCACTTTATGGCTTACTGAAGCCATCCACATCACCATCACTGCGCTTTTGGTTCCTATTTTAGCCGTTTTGGTGGGTATGCCAAGCGTTGGTAGTAATGACGAAATCAGTCCGATTACCACATCCAAAGCACTCAGCACTTTCGCTGATCCAATTATTTTCCTCTTTTTTGGTGGTTTTGCTTTAGCAACTGCCTTACATGTGCAAAAGCTGGATCGAAAGATCGCGATGTGGGTCATTGCCTTATCTCGCGGACATTTGGGGCTCGCAGTACTGGCAATCTGTGTCGTCACTGCATTTTTATCGATGTGGATCTCCAATACTGCAACGGCGGCGATGATGTTGCCGCTTGCATTGGGATTACTTTCTCACTTTGATGCAGCCAAAGAGCGCAAAACCTTTGTGTTCATTTTGCTCGGTATCGCCTATTCAGCCAATATTGGTGGCTTAGGTACCCTCGTCGGCTCACCTCCCAATGCCATTGCAGCCAAAGCACTAGGCTATGACTTCGCTGACTGGATGAAAATCGGCTTACCGATGATGTTGCTTCTTTTCCCAGCAATGTTAGTCAGCTTATATCTGGTTTTACGCCCTAAATTAAACCATCGCGTTGAATTCAAAGCTGAAACGATTCCTTGGAATCGGGATCGCATGCTCACTATGATCTTGTTTGTGGTGACAGCTTTGGGTTGGATCTTCGGCAAAAGTGTGAGTGAGCAGTTTGGAATTAGCCAACCAGATACGTGGGTGGCGATTGCCGCAGCATGTATGGTGGTGATTTTAGGGATCGCGACATGGAAAGATATCTCGGATAACACCGATTGGGGTGTACTCATGTTATTCGGTGGTGGATTAACACTCAGTGCGGTTTTAAAAGATTCAGGTTCATCATTGGTGCTCGGACAAACCCTTGCCAACGCCTTTGGTGGTGCATCGCCATTCTTGGTGATTATTGTGGTTGCTGCGTTTATTATTTTCTTGACAGAGCTGACCAGCAATACTGCTTCTGCCGCGCTTCTAGTTCCGGTCTTTGCGGCAATTGCCGCGCAAATGGGGCTTCCAAAAGAAATCCTTGTATTGGTGATTGGTCTCGGAGCATCGTGTGCCTTCATGCTCCCTGTGGCAACACCACCAAATGCAATTGTATTTGGTACTGGGCATATTCAACAACGTGAAATGATGAAAGTTGGTTTCATCCTGAATGTATTATGTATTGCCGTGATTTCAATCTTCTTTTACTTATTCTTTCTTTAAATAAGTCCTAAGTTATTGCATTGATTCTCAAACTCTCCGCAAAAAAATAGCCCATTTACTGGGCTATTTTTTATCGAAAAATTAAGATGCTTTAGCGACACCTAACCATGTAAAGGTATTCGGTACATCATTCAATTGAATGGTTTGTTTGATTTTTAAGTTCTTCAAATCAAGTTCAACAATCGTTTTGGCTTGAGTATCATTGATAAAAATCGTGTCTGACGCAGCATTGACCACTAAACGACTTTTAGAAAGTTCAGTACCAATAACATTGTTAATCGCCTGAATTTGACCTAATCGTTGCCAAGTTTGCGTATCAATCACATGCACAGTGCCCATACTATCCAAAATAGCCAAATAGCGTCCTGTTGCATCAAATGCTTGTTGTAAGCGTTTAACCGCAGTTGTACCATCAAGCTCTTTCGCACCGATCGACCAGTCTAAACTGATCGCATTCCCTTGTTGTGGATCTACAACAAATAAAGCATGGGTCCCTGATGCAAATGCAGCAAATTGATTAATTTTCTCATGCCCTGCTAAAGTTGAAATACGCTGATCAATGAAGACTTTTTTATCAACAAAAGTATCTTTCTTTTGCTCAACCACCAACACCCCATCTTCACAACCAAAAGCAGCATAATTCGCTATCGAAGCTACGCCATGTAGGCGATTACATGGATTTACCAAGGTTTGTTCTTCATGATAATGATCACCATGGATGTGATAGCTTTTTATAATACTGAGTGCCGTTGCATCGATCGGCAAATAAGTACTGAGTACATACTCGCCTCGTGGTTCAGCTACCCCATGATGATTTTTTGGTAACTTCTGCGTCGCGATACTTTGCTGAGCAATCATTGCATCATTAAACACATCGAACTTAGAAACTTCCGTCGCACTACCGTCATAAAATAATGCCGCCGTACCATTGAAACTACGATAATGAGCAGGCGTTGCACCATTCAATTGGAACGTTAAGATATTTGGAGCATTAACCTTAAGTTGATTGCTTTGACTAAAGACACCGCCATCAGCAAATTGAACCACACCATCATTACGACTAACCATGACCGCATAACGTGATTGCGGGCTGCTGTACATCGCTGAAGGCGTATAGTTTAACGCTTTACTATCAATTAATTTCTGATCTTTTAGATCATAAACCGAGAGCATTGGACGATCTGCATCGGCATTAGCAATCGCCAAACGACCTTCATATGTTTGCGTCGTCGGTTGTTCTGGTTTTGGAGTGTTTGATGATGAACTCGATGAATCACCACTGCCCCCACATGCGGATAACAACACACTACTGAATAACGCACTCAGCAGATAAGCTTGTTTTAACTTATTCACACTCATTTCCCCTGTTGGACTGATTTATACTAATTTTGAAACGTTATAACATAACATTAATACAAAATTAATCATTTCCTGCATTTTTCCAACAGTAAAAATCGTATAGAGAAACAAAATTCACTTAAGAATATGTATTATTTGGAGAAATTATTTTTAGATGATTTTTTCATTTAAGTAGCGCCAATAGCGTTTTGGCAAGTATTGAACATGAAGTTTAATGTTTTGACGCTCCTTAATATTGATACTATTAAAATAATCTTTCCAAAGCTGATCAAACAACGCTTCTTTTTCATCGAGCTCCAATTGAAAACTCTGGCTCGTACCCTTTTCAATATTCGGATCAACCTCATTGGCGTCAAAAGAGACTTCATGGATCTCGCGTAAATCATAATAAAGACCATACTTACGTTGCTCATCATAAATCAGCCAGCGCTGGTCTTGATAACGACGCTTAAAATGCGGCTGAATCAGTGGCAACACATTAAAATCAGGACGAATTAAACTGATAAACAATTCATCTGTGGTTTTTTTAAAGCGAATGAATGCCTCCATCCGATGTTTTTCGCGCCCCACCTTTTTCGTCCATTGCGAAATCGCTAAAACGCTAGGATGTGAATAATTTTTCTCGACTGAATGTTGATGTCGAAAAACATAGACACAGTAATTAAATAAATGCTGATAAGCGTCCAGCGATTCGGATAAATATGCAAAATAGAACTGTCTTAACGATGACTTTGACAGGCGTTGTTGTAATGCAGACCAAACACGTTGCGCATGCTGTTCATCATTTGGAATCTCAACAACAGTAGCAAATAATCCATGCTGCGCCCCTTCATTTAAACAGAGTTGAACTTGGAACTCTTTAAATTGAAAAGCACGAAAGACGCAATTGAGTAAGCCGACCATTGAACCATCAAAGTAATAATAAGCAATACCATCACTTAACATCACTAGAAGCCTAAACTAAGTTGAGGTGAAAGTTGTTTGACATACTTAGATGAGCCTTGAGTCAGAATTTGTTGACGGATGTAATGAGAAGAAAGTTCTTTTTGGAAGCGTGGACTGTCTTCACAACGAATAAAAAACTTAGCGCGTGAATACGCCACACCTAATTTTTTCAGTAAATCATTATGTATCTTGCCAAAACGTCGCGCTTGCACAATTTTCTTGGCCGACTTCACTCCAATACCCGGTACACGTAAAATCATACGGTAATCTGCACGATTTAGATCGACAGGAAACTGCTCAGGATGTCGTAGTGCCCAACTTAGTTTTGGGTCAACATCTAGATCAAGATGAGGGTGTTTTTCATTGACGATTTCATTGACTTCAAAACCGTAAAAACGCATTAGCCAATCACTCTGATAGAGTCGATTTTCACGTAACAATGGCGGTGCAGAACCTACCGCAGGCAAGTAATTATTTTCAGTATTAATTGGGATATAGCCTGAGAAATAGACTCGTTTTAATTTGAATTCTTTGTAATGTCGATCTGCCATCACAAGCACATCTTGATCTGTTTCTTGATGTGCACCGACTACCATTTGTGTGGTCTGTCCTGCGGGTACATATTTTGGTACATGTTTAATAATTTGACGTTCATCTTTGAGTTGAATCAACCGATCTCGCACTAAGCCTAAGTCTTTTTGTACTTCTTGATGTGATTTTTCAGGGGCAAAGGTTTTTAATCCGACCTCAGTTGGCATTTCCAAATTAATGCTCATTCGATCTGCATAAAGACCTGCTTCATGAATCAACTCAGGCGATGCTCCTGGAATAGTTTTAAGATGAATATAGCCATTAAAATTTTCTTCTAGACGTAGTTTTTTCACCACTTGCAGCATCCGCTCCATCGTATAGTCTGCAGATTTAAAAATGCCTGAGCTAAGGAATAACCCCTCAATATAATTACGACGATAAAAATTAATGGTCAGGTCAACCACTTCCTGTACGGTAAAGGCAGCGCGTTTGACGTCATTGGAACGGCGTGACACGCAATAAGCACAGTCAAAAATACAGACATTACTAAACAAGATTTTCAGCAGCGAAACACAACGACCATCTTCGGTATAGCTATGACAAATCCCTGAGCGACTGGCATCACCTAGCCCCTTATCTTTATTTTTACGGTCACTACCACTGGATGAACAGGACACATCGTATTTGGCTGCGTCCGCAAGAATTTGTAGTTTTTCACGAATGCGATCTGACATTTCAAACGACCTGAGGAGAACAGAAAATATCGTTTAAAAATTAGCATTTCCAAGTTGTGAAATTAAGAGCATGGGAGATGCAATGCGTCATGAGGTGACGTGTAAATCTTCAAAATCTTCTTTCAAAATTATACCATGGCGAACAATTTCTCCATTTTAATTGTGTATATTCAGTTCCTTTATTTTTTGTCATCTCAACTATTTTAGAAATATTTTCTTCCGAGCAATTAGCTCCAAATACAATACCTTTCAATGAGTTTAGATAGTTGAATAATGGTTCTCGATTAACATCTCCCCCCATCAGAACCCAACGGTATTCTTGTTCTTGTTCCCAATCTAATAGTTTTTCAAAAAAGAGCCTATCTTTATGGGTTTCTAAATGACATAAAGCATACTCTTTCATGTCTGAGTCTAAACTTTCCAAAAAATCTACATTTATTATGTATGCGGAATTTCTTTCTGCAATGAACCTATCAACATAGTTAATATTCTGAGCAAAATAAGTAAAATTAGAAAACTCGTTATGAAATGCTTGACCAAGTAGATCATTGTCAAAAACTAAACAAATACCTGTATGATTTGCAGCATATTGAGCCCACATTCTTGAGTGCCCATACCCTCTGCTCAATAGATCATTTAAATGATTACCCGTTAAAACTTTATCCTTAGAAAAACATATAACATATGTTTTAGATTTAATTTCTCTATTTAGCTCATCAGATAGCGCCCATAAGTTATATGTACCGAGATCCAAATTATGATTTGTTCCTATTTCAAATAACCAATTCTTAGACTCTTTGGGATCATTAGTATTTTGAAAAGAACTAACTTTAAGTGTGTTACTTTGTAAAATATAATTGATTGCTGTATCGGCTCGTGTGTAATGATATAAATATTTTTTAGAGTCTCTATTGAAAATCATTTAGTTATCCATTTTTTTCAAATTTCACCTTTATTGAAGCAATATAACATGCATTAACTACTTTCTTCCCTTTGCCACTACTCCCCAAAATCCTTATACTTAACCACAATTTTTGTTTGATTCCAGTGGATGCACCATGAGTCGTGCTATATCGCATATTGATACATTTCAGGGCTTAATTCTTGCCCTACAAAACTATTGGGCGGAGCAAGGCTGCGTCATATTACAACCATATGATATGGAAATGGGTGCAGGGACATTCCACACTGCAACCTTCTTACGTGCATTAGGGCCAGAAACTTGGAACGCGGCATATGTTCAACCTTCACGTCGTCCAAAGGATGGTCGTTATGGTGAGAACCCTAACCGTTTACAACACTACTATCAGTTCCAAGTGGTGCTTAAGCCAAACCCAGATAATATCCAACAGCTTTATCTCGACTCTTTAAAAGCCATCGGGATTGATACTCTGACCCACGACATTCGTTTCGTGGAAGACAACTGGGAATCTCCGACTCTTGGTGCTTGGGGCTTAGGTTGGGAAGTCTGGTTAAATGGTATGGAAGTGACTCAGTTCACTTACTTCCAGCAAGTCGGTGGTGTTGAGTGCTACCCTGTGACTGGTGAAATCACTTACGGTTTAGAACGTCTTGCGATGTATCTTCAAGGTGTAGACTCAGTTTACGATCTTGTTTGGACCAAAGGTCAATTCGGTACAGTGACTTATGGTGATGTGTTCCATCAAAATGAAGTTGAGCAATCGACTTATAACTTTGAATACGCGCCAGTCGATAAAATGTTTGAATTGTTTGACTTCTATGAAGCTGAAGCCTCACGTTTAATCGAAGCTGAACTGCCACTTCCTGCTTATGAACAAGTGATCAAAGCATCTCACTGCTTTAACTTACTCGACGCACGCGGTGCAATCTCTGTTACTGAACGTCAGCGTTATATCTTACGTGTTCGTACTTTAGCGCGTTCAATTGCACAAAGTTATGTGGCTGCCCGTGCGAAACTCGGTTTCCCAATGGCAGAACCACATTTACGTGATGAAGTATTAGCTCAGTTAAAAGCACAAGTTGAAGCAGAAGCAGCCCAAGCTGAAAAAGCGAAGGAGAATAAATAATGACAAAGCATACTGTTTTATTCGAACTTGGCTGTGAAGAACTTCCACCAAAAAGCTTAAAAACTCTACGTGATGCTTTAAAAGCTGAAACGGAAAAAGGTTTAAAGGATGCGGGCTTAAACTTTGCATCAATCGAAGCTTATGCTGCTCCACGTCGTTTAGCAATTAAAATTGTGGATATTGATGCAGCTCAAGCAGATACCCAGAAACGTTTTGACGGCCCTGCTGTTCAAGCCGCTTATGATGCAGAAGGTAAACCAACTAAAGCACTCGAAGGCTTTATGCGTGGTCAAGGCATTACAGTTGATCAGCTTTCTACTTTCCAAGCAGGTAAGGTTGAAAAAGTTTGCTTCTTAAAAGATGTAAAAGGTCAAAGCCTTGATGCTTTACTGCCACAGATTTTGCAAACTGCGTTAGACAACTTGCCTATCGCAAAACGTATGCGTTCAGCAGCAAGCCGTACTGAGTTCGTGCGTCCAGTGAAATGGGTGGTGTTGCTGAAAGATGATCAAGTGGTTGAAGCAACCATTCAAGATCACAAAGCGGGTAACGTGACTTATGGTCATCGTTTCCATGCCCCTGAAGCGGTGACTTTGGCGCATGCCAACGATTACTTAGCGACTTTAGAAAAAGCTTATGTAGTAGCAGACTTTGAAAAGCGTCAAGCGACCATTCAAGAACAAGTGAAAAAATTGGCGGATGATGTCAACGCGACTGCAATTGTTCCTGCAAACTTGCTTGATGAAGTGACCAGTTTGGTTGAATGGCCAGTCGCATTACGTGCGACTTTTGAAGAACGCTATTTAGCCGTTCCTCAAGAAGCTTTGATTACCACCATGCAGGACAACCAAAAGTATTTCTGTTTGATCAATGCTGAAGGTAAATTACAGCCTTACTTCATCACTATTTCAAATATTGAGTCGAAAGATCCGATTCAAATTATTGAAGGGAATGAGAAAGTTGTACGCCCGCGTTTGTCTGATGCTGAATTCTTCTTCTTACAAGACCAAAAGCAACCGCTCGCAAGTCGTAAAGAAAAATTAGCCAATATGGTATTCCAAGCCCAATTGGGTACGCTTTGGAATAAATCAGAACGTATTGCAAAATTGGCTGTAGCGTTATCACCAATCACGGGTGCGAATGTTATTGATGCTGAGAAAGCAGCTTTACTTGCGAAATGCGACTTAACCTCTGAACTCGTTGGTGAATTCCCTGAACTTCAAGGTATTGCAGGGACTTACTATGCCCGTCTTGAAGGTGAAAACACCGAAGTTTCAGAAGCGCTAGGTGAACAATATTTACCTAAGTTTGCTGGTGATGTATTACCACAGACTAAGACAGGTACAACCATTGCCCTTGCTGATCGTTTAGATACGCTTGTTGGTATTTTTGGTATTGGTCAAGCGCCTACAGGTTCTAAAGACCCGTTTGCATTACGCCGTTCTGCAATCGGTATTTTGCGTTTAGTGATTGAAAATGAACTTGATGTCACGATTGAAGAATTGGTTAATGTCGCACTGCAAGGTTATGGCGACGTTGTTAAAGATCATGATAAGACGCGTGCTGATGCCGTTGCTTTCCTTGAAGGCCGTTATCGTGCCAAGTATGAAGATCAAGGTGTTGCAGTGGATGTACTGCAATCAGTTCAAGCACTTGCACCAAAATCGCCACTTGATTTTGATAAGCGTGTGAATGCGGTCAATCACTTCCGTACTTTACCTGAAGCGGCTGCTTTAGCTGCTGCAAACAAACGTGTTGCCAATATTCTTGCCAAAGAAGCAACGCCTGAAGGTGCGGTGGTTGAAGCGAATCTCGTTGAAGCGGCTGAAAAAGCACTTTATGCGGAATTATCGGCTTTAACACCAGTGGTTCAGCCTTTGCTGGATGCGCGTGACTATACTGAAGCGCTGTCTAAGCTTGCTGCCCTTCGTGCACCTATTGATGCGTTCTTTGAAGGTGTGATGGTTATGGCAGACGACGCTGAATTGAAAGCTAACCGTTTACGTTTATTGGCTCAGTTGCGTGGCTTGTTTACCGCTGTGGCTGATGTGAGTGTGTTGCAGGGTTAATTTACTTTTTATAAAAAACCCGCTTTTAGAAGCGGGTTTTTATTTATTTTCTTTTGAATAGACTTATAAGCATATGAATAAATACGCTCTATCATTTCTTCTCCTACTATCTATGGTACAAACTGGTTGTAATTTAAATCCTAGTTCCAAAGCGCAGCCTGAGATAGAACATAATCAAAATATACAAAATCCTATTGCTATTGGAATGGCTCGAAGTGAATTTATTAGCAAAGTGGTTACACCAAACTCAAGCAAATTAATCGGTGATAAACGGGTCGACACTTTTATATTTTACAAAAGAGGCAGCGCATCCAAACGATATGGACAAGCACTCTACAATGGATTAATGGCAGGCTACATAAAGTTTGAACCACTAATAGATAAATTATCAATTCCTGAATCAGCAACTAGAGGTGATAATGTCGTTATTCAGGTTATCTATGATTCATCAGACCGTGTTGAAAAAGTTGTAAGGATCCAATAATTAAAACACTAATGCTTCCTAAATTTACTTAACTTTGTGCAATAAGAGCTTGAGCTTTTATTTGCAGGAACAATGGTAGAATACATGTATGACAAGGTTAAATATTAACTTACGATTCAATAAAGACTTCTTGTATAGACGCCTTTATTCTTTCCAACTAGAAATTCATCCTTTATACATAACTGTATCAATTTCACATCATCCCCACTCTTTTCTTCTACCGAACGATAAGCTATAAAACTTTATTGCAATGAGATCGCTCAAAGGAAAGAAAAGATGATGAACAAAGTAAAAGTTTTATGTTTCGCCACTACATTGATTGCATCATCTTCACTCTGGGCAACGGATACAACAACCACGACACCAACACATACATCGAGTGAAACCCAATCCAATGCTAAACCTTATGGAGATAATCCAAACTTAGCGCGTGTTTTGCTCTATAAAGCAGGCAAAGGCATGCAGAACCTAGGTGATTCGATTCAAGGTGCATCTGAAAACACATCACAAAAAATCGGTGAAAAATGGAAAAGTACCAAAGAATATAGTGCTGAACAGTCCGTCATTGTTCAAGAACAAACTGAGAAAGCAAAAACTTATACTGCAAAGAAATGGCAAGACACTAAAGATGCTGTAGTGGGTACAAATGATGGAAATGTACCAATTGAGCCCGCTGATCTAAGCTCGCCATCATCCAATTAATACGATTAAATAGAACTTATAGGAATGCATCAAATAATGATTAACAAGCCATTCAAAATAACCCTATTGACCATAGCAAGCAGTATTGGGTTCACTGCATGTTCGCTTACACCAACTCAAACCGTATTTCCCATAACGCAATTGGAACAAGTTGAAAATATTGATGCGCTACCCGATACAAAAACTAATATTGCAACGCTAAGTAAATACAAAGACCGTTGCGTGATCAAATTTACAGGTTACTTAGAAGGTGGTGAAAGTACTGAGACTTGGGACTTTAGAAAAGATAAACTCAATCGTGCATTTTCGGAAACCTTTCACTACACGCCTAACAGTCCAGTTAATAACACGACTCAGAAACCTGAGTTAGATCAAAATACTCGCAAAGTCACCATATTTGATATTCAAAATACCGACGTAAAAAGTAACTTTAACAAGTTAAAAAGCCATTTTAACCAAAGCAGCTTAGCTCAATGTCACTAATTACTTCTTAAATAAAAACTCGTTGCAGATATCACTATTTGCAACGAGTTATGGCACTTTTAAACACGCTTTGGGTCAATTTAAACTATAAAAAATCAACTCAATTTGATGATAAGCCACTGCTCGCAGCCAACACATCAATACGTGGAAATACCAAGCCAGTTCGCGTATCAGTAACTGGTTTGCCGGTTACTTTCAAACGATTAATGGTTTGATCAATGCTTTCTGTCGGACTCACACTATTGGCACGCAACAATGCAATCGCCCCTGCCACATGTGGTGCAGCTTGTGAAGTCCCCCCTTGAGTTTCACCACCTGCAGTAATCAATGCGCCTGGTGCAAGTAAAGTGACCAATGAACCCCCATTACTAAAACAAGTCACTTTGTCAGCAGTCGTGGTTCGATCTGTACAATTACTCCATGCCATATTTCCCAGATTGCTATCGTAGACAGCGCCTACACGCACCGCACCCGCAACACAAGCAGGTGAAGATATCCCATCTGCAAATCCATCGTTACCCGAAGCAACCACAGGAGCAACACCTGCTGCTCGTGCATTGGCGAAAGCAGTGGCATAACTACTGTTTTGACATTCAGATGTATATTTCACCCCAGATACACCTAAACTCATATTAATCGCTTTAATGTTATAAGCTTGAGCATTATTTACCGCCCAATTAATGCCTGCGAGGATATCGCTATCATAGGCAGTACTCACCCATTGCCCTTGATATCTAACCTTTCTAAATGCATCGATGCCAATGATTTTGGTTTTAGTCGCAACTTTGGCGACAATCGCTGAAACATTACTGCCATGTCCATCATCATCTAAGCTGCCGTCATCGGGCGCACTATCAAAGGAATACACCACCCGACAAGTCGATGCAGGGGTATTGACTGCGGTACAGCCAAAATCAGCATGTTTATAATTTACGCCTGTATCAATCACCACCACACTAGATCCATCCCCTGTAAAGCCATTCGCTTCAGCTTGGGGTTGGTTAATTAAAGGAAGACTTTGCATCGTAGTTGGTGAGTTTTTACGGTTTGGATAAACCCCTTTCACCAATGGATCATTTAAAACCTTTGCTAATGTTGCACGATCTTGGATGCGATATAAACCTAAAGGCAGCCCATTAAACTCACGTAAAGTTTGAAAACCTGATGCTTTGGCAAACTTATTTTTAAACTGTGTTTTGCCTTCAGCAATATAACTCCGCTTTTCAAGGCTTGGCGATATATGAGAAAAGTTCGTCTCATATTCAATCAGTAAATCATTGGATTCATTGCTCACCAAGGCATTTAGATCAATTTTTCCTTGGGCAACTTTGGCTACTGCGGTTGAACTCAACTGTTGCTTTAACTGAGTTGCATTTAAAGCTGCAGCAGAAGAGTTCGTACTATATAAAATACATAAGCTTAATAATAATAACGTTTTATTTTTCAATTTCTATCTCCATTGTTCTCTGATAAAGAACATTTGAATCTCTAGTGGTCTTGGGTAAAGTCCACTAAACGATTAAAGCGTTTTAATTTCATTCGCAGGATCTTTCTCTGGATCTATCGGTTGAATCGCAGGATCACTTTTGGTGTTATAAAATTGAGCCTCTTCATTCGACTGTTCAGATTGATTCAATAAAGTTGTGGTGATTTCTGTGCCGTTGTTCTCCTCTTTGTTTAGTGATTTTGGAATTACTTCAAGATATTCATCTTTCATCTGATGGATATACAGATCTTCGGAAGACGTTAAAGGGTCAGATGGCTGGAAATAAAGCACGATCGCGCCCACTCCAATCAATAAAAGTAAAAATGCCGCGATCTTTTTCATTCATATGCTCCAATTTTTTTTACTGCTTATCGCAAGATTTTGTTTGAATCATCTAAAAAATAATATTTATTGACTATAATATTCACATTAATTTTCATGTTTTACCACCCATCAGAATTGTACATAAAAACCCCTCATTGTGCTTAACTTTTAGACAGCCATTACTCGATGTAGAATCATTTCAGAGATGGAAAGTTTTCTATAAAGACAACTGAGTTTCATGAAAAACCATAATAAATTTTTCGAACTTTTAGACCAAGCAATAAAAATGCCACATTTAGTTGAGATAATTTAAACCCGATATTTGGCTCAATAATTTATCAATGAGATGCCCTTAAAAAGCATATTGGTCTTATGATTGATCATTTACCAATCAAGAAGCTTATTTTTATTTATAATTAAAAACGATATTATTCACATATTTAGTTTAATAACCCCTCTCCACAATTCCTCCCCCAAGTGTTTTGTCGCTGTAATCTGCTTGTAAAGTTTTGCTGATAATCACACTTTTTTGATTTTTCCTCGTTATGATGCAACTGCGTTTATGAAGTGCCCCAATACGGTACATCGCTTAAGGAAACCGCAATATGAAAAAAATGATCAAAACTGCTATCGTGACAACAAGTATTCTTGCTTCTGCCTCTGTCTTTGCACAAAACGTCGGCGCAAATGCAAGTGGCTCAGCACAAGTTTCTGTACAGTCTAACGGCTTAATGAAAGGCGTTACAGGTGCAGTAAAGAACACGGCTCAGGGTGTAGGTCATGCAGCTCATAACGTTGGCCATGCAGCTGTGAACACGGGTGTAAATGCAACTCAAAAAACCGTTGGTACGGCTGCGAATGTTGGCTCAAACGTTGTTCATACCACGGGTACTGCGATTAAGAACTCTAAAGACTACGCGGTAGATAAAGCTGTTGATGGTAAAACCTTTGCAGCGGATAAAACAGCAAAAGCCGCACATACCACTGGTGCAGCTGTTAAAAACTCGAAAGACTATGTCGTAGATAAAGCTGTTGATGGGAGAACTTTAGCCGCTGAGAAAACAGCGAATGTCAAAGAGCGCATCGAAGCAAGAAAATCAGCTCATGAAAATCATGGTGCTGACGGTAAAGCAATTTCTGCCGAAAAAACAGCTGAAGTAAAAGCACGTATTGAAGCTAAACAATCAGCGAATGCTGAAGCAAAGAATAATGCGACTGAAAAGAAAGTAAAATTTCTTGACCGCATTAAAGGGAAAAAAGCAGATGCAAATGCCGAAGCTGGCGCAAATGTTGGTGTTAAAGCATTAGGTGTAAATGCCAATGTAAACACCAATGCGAAAGTTGGCGTAAACTGATCTCTAAATATTCACCACAAAAAAGCCTTTTGAACGTTCAAAAGGCTTTTTTTATTGCATACATATTTGGCTCAACAGCAGTATAGCTTGGTCTGCTCATCCGCATTATTTTCGATAAAATGACTCAAACCTTCAGCACCACAACATAAAGTCAATTGCTTATAGCTCACACTACAAAAATCAGCATACTGTTTAAAAACCAATGGTGACTGATCTAAAGGTAATGGTTCGCCAACGGGAATCAACTTATGAATACCGCGATCATTCATGGTCAGTAAGTAGCGATCATTATTCAAATCAAGTTCGACCAAAGTATTCGGCTGAACCTTTAAAGGCAAAAGATACTGATGATTTCCAGCAATAATATCTGCCGCATAACTTTCGAGTTTCAAGCTCACTAAATTGAAAACCACAAACTGTTGCTGAGCCGTTCTGACATTCGGAGTTAAAGCCTCAGCATGTTGCACAAAATGCGGAAGTGCACCCAACTTATGTAGGTTCTGTTCAGTTCCTTGTTTAAGCTTAAATAATTGCTGCACCAGTTTTTGCTTTATGGTTGCATCAAAATAACGCTCATCCAATTGCAAGTCATTATTTTCCAGTATTTTTAATAAAGCATGATGATGTCGGTGCAATAAAGCATCCAACACATGGCGATAATAAAACTTACTTTGCTTTTTGACCTCTCGAACACGTCGATAGAAATAGGTGATATCAAATGGCTTTTCAACGAAATCATTTAAAAGTTCTGAACTTGCCAGCACAGAGAGTGCCTCATGCCCTGTAAAAGGCAAATGAATCACATGCATCTTTGGCAACAACGGCTGAATCTTTAAAAAATGCTCTTTATCTTCGGCATAATAAGGATCATAGACAATAATGTATTCACGTGCTGGATCGACTTCATCCGGTTGAATCTGCATATTTTGATGAATCGATGCATCAAAAAATTCAGCATAACGACGGTCTTGCACTACATCTGGGTCAATTGAGTATTGTGGAACAAAAGCCACGATTTTTTGCATATTCAATAAATTTGAATATTTAATCGCAGCATAACCACCCATCGAGCCACCATAGCCAACAATCTGTTTAAATTGCTGCAAGATCGGTTGAATCTGTTGCTGCATGGCAAGCATGCTGCTTTTAGGAAACCATGTCTTCTGCTTCGGCATAATGCCGATGACGTTGTATTGATATTTTATTAATGATTTTTCAGCATTAATGGACATGCCTTTAGCGCGACTAATCAAATCGCCAAACGAAACCACTAACGTGTCACTTGAACCTTTTAAAAAAATAACGCGAATATGATCATCTTCAAATATTATTTGTTTATCCATGCTCACACTGAAAAATATTCCTAGGTGTGAATCAACAAGTCATCAAATGATGGCTTTGCCAATCCTTAATTGCGGAGTATCTTATTTTATAGAGATCAAGCAGATTAAAAAGCGCAAAAAATGACACAATCCTTACATCCTGCTGCACAAAAAGGCTTTAGTTTAGGGGCTAAACTCTACCAGCAAGTTCGACCCAGTTACCCACAAGAAACAGTCATTTGGCTGCAAGATCGACTCCAAATAGGTGAAAATTCAACTGTTGTTGACCTCGGATCTGGGACTGGCAAATTCTTACCTTACTTGATTCAGACACAAGCAAAAGTGATCGCAGTCGAGCCTATCTTGGAAATGTTGCAACAACTCCAACACAGCCATCCCAACATTGAATGTATAGAGGCATCCAGTGATCAACTTCCCCTAAGCGATCAGTCGATTGATGCGATTGTCTGCGCACAGTCTTTTCATTGGTTCTCGAATCTTGAGGGTCTGACTGAAATGCATCGCGTATTAACCCCATCGGGGCATGTCGGCTTGATTTGGAATCAGCGAGACATTGAGGTCAATTGGGTGAAAGCGTTAGCTGATGAAATTGCACCATTTGAAGGAGATAGCCCACGTTATCACAGTGGGAAATGGAAGCAGGTTTTTGACGGTCAGAATTTGTTTAAACCCATCGACGTACAAACCTTTCAATTGATGCATCGCGGTACAGTCGAACAAGTGGTGAGTAAACGCCTGCTCTCTACCAGTTTTATCGCAGCCCTAGCACCAATCGATCAACAACAACTCAAAACCAAGTTCGAACAAATTGTATTTGATTTTACGGGATTAACTGCGCAAGATCAGATAGATTTTCCTTATGTCACTTATGCCTATCATTTTCAGAAAATATCGAATTAATGAGTTTATTTATGAAAGCTAAATTTAAAACAACATTTGCTATGGGCTGCATTTTGGGCTCAGCCTTGATGCTCAGTGCATGTAATAAAGACCAAGAGCCAACGACGCAAAATGAAGGTCAAACCAATTCAGCCAAGGATGCAATTGGTCAACTCAATCCAATGCCAATTAAGCAATTTCCAACGACTACAGATGATGCGCATGATATTGCAATCTTGGATGAATATGACCAACGCTTTACCGAGATGACCGATAGTATGGAAATTGAATTGGCGAAAATGAAACAAGATGGCACTTTAACAGCAGAGTTTGAACAGCAGCGTCAAAAAGACAATATCCGATCTGCCCTCAATATGTTGAAAGACTTGGAACTCAAAACTGAACAAGGTCGCTATATTCAAGGGTTGCTTTACGATTATTGGGACAATCAAGCCAAGGTTTTAGATCAAAGTCGTTTTTCCAATCCATCTCAAAATTCGAGCAAGCAAGTCGAGCAATTAAATGGTTATCTACATGCACAAAGCCAATTGCATCATTGGAAAAGTTCACAAGCACCAAAGAGCTAAGTGCAAGTAAGCGTCAAACTAAATAAAGCGTTATCCATATTTCGGTAATAAAATGCCCGCTCCTTTTTATAAAAGAGCGGGCTATATTATTGATCAAATCAAAACTTTAGATCTTCTGTCTCTCGACCCATTCAATCGAATTCACGCGAAATAATTCACAAGCGCCATCGCCTACACCGCCAGGTGTCAAAGAGGATGTCCAAACCAGATCTTTATCACGCACCTCAACCAACTCACCTTTTAAGTTGACCAAATCACCACGCTTGACCTGCTTAATTTGTTTTGCGATTTCAGGGTTAGCAGGAATGATGTGCATATTTGACACCATTTTTAATGCTTGATCAGGTGGTACGGGTAATTTTTTCATATTCCAATTTAAGTAGCGATCATACTGACGTACTGAAATGGTCCGTGCAATCTCTGGATCAGCAAACAAATCTAAACTGACTGCATAATCAATGGGAGAAAACTTCGCTTGTTCATCATCGTGATAAACTTTTGAACCGAGTATACGAAAATTCCCATCAAACGGTTTTAATACCGAAATGGACTGATATTTCACAACAGGCGATAAACCATTGGCAATATTATATTCTGCCTGATTGGTTGATGCATGTGTTTGCCCCATTGCAGCAACCATGCATAAACTGATCCAAAGACGTTTGTTCATGGCTCGATCATCCTCAAAAAAATGACTAAAATCTTAGAACATCATTCCTTTCATAGTATGCCTAGACCATGAATGAAGTTGCTTTTTTTAGTAACAATCAGCTTCATTTTGGTCATCTTTTTGTGCCATTTGCGACCTCTACTTTTGTATCCCCCATACCTGATATAAAACCCGCCTAAACGATGACTATTCCGTAAAGTCAATCCGCAGGGTTTCGAACCTAACCCGCCCCTCACTAATTGCTTGTGCAATCGCCTGCTGACCTTTGCTCAGACGCGCACCACCGCTTTTAATATCGAGTAAGATCACTTCAATATCTTCGGCTTCACCATCGCCATCTCGAAAATCGGTATACCCATCAAACACCACATAATCGACCGGATCACCTAAAAACTTGGCATCACTGGGTAAATATCGAAACTCAGGTAAAATCGGTGCAAACTGCTCTGCCATTTTTCCTTTCAACACTGCACGACTGGTGTTCACACTACGCTTCTGCGCATCTAACAACGCTTGTTTATGTTCTAACTCAAGTTCAGCAATGTATCTCTCATACTCCGCTTGAATACGCCCATTACGACTATGAGACAAAATAATGGTGGTCAGCACCACGCCGATACACCCACCAATTAGCATTGCAAGCCAAATTGACATAAAAATGTTCCTTATCTATTGCCGTGCTATTTAACTGCAACATTAAACTTTTGTCATGTGTCACGCACTCTTCTCAAAAAGATGCTAAGGTATGATTGAATATAAGAGACCTGTTAAAAAAGAGTTCATGAAGACAATATTAATCGCAAATCAAAAAGGTGGTTGTGGTAAAACCATGACTGCGATCACCCTTGCCACAGCATTATCACAAAAAGGGTATAAGGTTGCTTTAGCAGATGCGGACAACCAAAAATCTTCATTACAATGGTTAAAACAACGTCCAGAAACGGTCACTGAAATCCAAAGTCTTGATTGGCGACATGAAAAATCAATTGGCGACGCGCCTAAGAATCTTGATTATTTGATCATTGATGCGCCTGGGGCACTTTCGGGTGATCATGCTGAACAATTAGTCAGTGAAGCACATGCCATTGTGACACCTATACAGCCTTCGTTCTTTGATATCGATAGTACTCGCCGTTTTCTCAAACATTTACAAGAGATCAAACGGATTCGTAAAGGTAAAGTCCAGATTTTACTGATCGCTAACCGCGTCAAAGCAAACAGTGCCAGCTCCAAAGATATTCAGAACTTCTTTACCAAAATCGAGCACCCTCCTGTCGCTTGGATTTCTGAACGTAGTGCATATGGTACGTTGGCAATGCAAGGTTTAAGTATTTTTGATAAGCCACAGAAGAATTTTGTGCTGATTCAAAACCAATGGCAGCCTGTTTTAAATCAGTTGGTCGATGATCCTAGCGAATGGTTTTAAATCACCCTGTTCCACAATGACTGGAACAAGGTTTGAAGCATTTATATCAATCGTTGTGGGTTTAAATTGATATTTATTTAGGCGTGATGAAAGGTGCAGGATTTTGACTAGGTTGATCTGTGTCATCGCCCTCATCTTTCAAGTTATGCCTCATTTCATCGCTATCCAAGTTTTCAACAGCTTTACGGATTTTCTCATTGCCGTGGCTACCATCATTTGACTGTATTGCATGTTCACGTTCCGCGCCTTCTTCCTGTAATGCATTTTCAGGATTTTTAGGAATATCTGCGTTTTTCATTTCCTCCTGTAGATCATCACTATTCGTCAGACCTTCCACTTGCTGATAACTAAGTTTATCGCTACTCATTAAGTCAACTTCTGCAACATCAGGCTTTGTGGCATCGGTTTTATTTCGTTTTAAATGAAGATCTTGATCTACTTCTGAAGATGAATTGTTGTGATTATTTGAGTGTTTCATCGAGCTGCTCCTTAAATTACTTTATGGATGTATGAGTTCAATATAGCAACCTGCTTTGTAACTCTTTACCAACTCGTGTATTAAAGTAGATAGCGAATGTTGCGATGGTTAACAGTTATATTTAGGCATTACATCTTGAGTAAATCTTTTATAAAACTTTAATACTGCTCATAATCTGCCATTCAATCCTAAAAATACCCAAACAGAGCATGCCATCAGATTTATAACGCTCATTCCATCGAGATATTTAAACGTGAAATTACCGAATGAAAATTTTACTGGGTACATTTTTCAGTTAATATGAATCTATTCAATTTCCAGCACTAGAGAAAACTATGGTGCAACAATACGCTCCCGTATTACAACGCGTTTTGCTGTTTGGTCTATTCTTTGTCTTACTGTTTTTGGGATTTAATATTCTCAAATACTTTATTGTGCCTGTTCTTTGGGCGGCGATTATTGCTTATATGACTTGGCCTGTTTATCTATGGGTACAACGTCGATTTTTTGGTGAACATCGTCCCACACTGAATGCCACGATTATGATTAGTTTGGTGATTCTGGTGATTGGAGTCCCATTTATTTTCGCGATCTTTATGCTGCAACTTGAAGGTCGTAATTTATATTTTAATTTACAAAAACAACTTTTTTCTGGGCATGTTCAGATCCCTGATTTTATTAAGAACCTGCCGATTATTGGTGGAGATATTAGTCATACATTGAACGAATTAAGTAGCGATCCCAATAGCATTGCAAAAAATATCGCGGAATGGATTCAAAGCCATTTAAGTTATGGTCGTTTTGTTTTAAGTGAAATTAGCCGTAATTTGGTCAAACTGACATTTGCCCTCATGACCCTTTTCTTTTTCTATCGTGACGGACAAACGATATTGGCACAAGTCAGTCGTGCTTTAGAAATGGTCATTGGACCACGTGTCCACCATTATCTACAAACCATCTCAGAAACGACACGTGCTGTTGTTTACGGCGTTGGTTTAACTGCGGTTGCGCAAGCACTTTTGGCGGGTTTAAGTTACTTCGTCGCAGGTGTACCAAATCCTATGTTACTGACGATTGTGACCTTCTTTTTAGCCCTAATTCCATTTGGTACGCCTATCTCATATTTAGGTGTCGGGCTATGGTTATTTTCTCAAGGTCAAACCGTTGAAGCAATTGGTGTCATCGTATGGGGCGTACTGATCGTCAGTAGTGCGGATAATGTGATCCGACCACTGGTGATCTCAGGTGCAACTCAGATTCCATTCATATTGATTATGTTTGGTGTACTTGGCGGTGTCGCCAGCTTTGGTTTAGTCGGTTTATTTATTGGTCCTGTAATTTTGGCCGTGTTATTGGCGATATGGCGTGAATGGCTACATGAAAATGTGGAAGAACCCGTTGCAGCACTTGAAGCACCGCCTGATACGAAATAGTTAAAAGACTGTGGGTATCTTAAAAGATATCCACAGTTTGCTTGAAAATTCACTTATTTTCCCTTTACAAATATTTAAAACAATAACTGTGCACAGATTTTGCTTGTTCTTAATATATGAAAGATCAACTCAATCTGGATGCAAAAAATGATATGCCTCATTGATCAAACAATATTTTTATAAGGAAAATTTGTTTGTATGATAAAACCTAAACAAATTGAAGAAAAATAATCATGAACAGTCTTTATCTGCTCTTCAATCGCTTTAGATCGAATTCAATTCTGCTGTATTGCCTACAAATTTTTATTGTTTTAATCGGCACAACGCTATTACTGCATGGATTGAGCCTAAGTCAATTTATTGTGCCTGTCACATTAGGTGCAATTGCAGCAGCCCTGACTGACTTTGACGACCGGCTAAGTATCCGACTTCGAAACTTGTTTTATGTCTGTGTATTGTTCTTTACGGTCAGTACAATCTTAGCCTTTCTCGCGCCTTATAAATTCTGGTTCATCGTTTATTTGAGTCTATCCAGTGCTGCTTTTGTACTAATGGGAGCTTTGGGACAACGCTACGCCACAATTTCTTTTGGCACGATTTTACTTTCCATCTACACCATGTTTGGGTTGGGAGATTATCCACATTGGTATCAGCAACCCAGTTATTTTGTTTGTGGTGCACTGTGGTACGGTTTTACTTCGATCTTATTTTTTATCATTCGTCCCACACTGCCACTACAAGAAAAAATTTCGACTATTTTTAAAGAAATAGGAGAACTCTTACAAATCAAAGCCAAGCTGTTTGATCCTGACAATGTGCAGAATGTTGAAGAACTACTGTTTAAACTCTCACAAAAAAATGCTCAGGTGGTGAATAGTCTCAATCAGGCCAAGCAATCTTTACTTTCTCGACTCAAGTCTTCCCGCATCAATAACACCAGTATCTATTGGCTAAACTTGTATTATTTTGCCCAAGATATCCATGAACAAGTAACGTCTAATTATTTGCATTATGAAAAAATTCATCAGAATTTTAGCCGTAGTGATTTAATTTTCCGTATCCAAAAAAATATGTTTTTACAGGCCACAGCCTGCCAAAAGCTCAGCCAGTCACTACTGCATAAAACACCCTACCAAAACAGTCAACGGGCAGATGCGGCACTGGAAAATCTGGAAGCATCCATGAAAGATTGGATCGTTCAGCATCCCCATAATCTTGAGGTTAAAAATTTAGAACTCATTCTCAATAATTTAAAAAGTATTCATGAGCAATTCGCTCAACTGCAATTCAAGCAAAAAATCGAAACACTCTCCCCACAGCAACAACAGGCACACTTGAACTTGCTTGATGAAGATATTCAGGGTTTTCAGGATTTCTTCTTAAAAATAAAACAACATCTCAGTCCACAGTCGGCCTTATTTCGTCATGCCGTTCGTTTAGCGATCGTCTTTGCCGTGGGTTATGCAATTTCCTTACTGCCTTTTGCAAAAAATGGCTATTGGATTTTACTGACCAGCTTGTTTGTGTGTCAGATCACTTACTTCGCAACTAAAAGTCGGCTAAAACTCAGAACCATCGGCACGTTATTAGGTGTGCTGTTAGGCATACCCGTACTTTATTTTGTACCCAGTATTGAAGGACAACTGGTGATTACCGTGATTAGCGGCGTGTATTTCTTCTATTTACGCCAAAAGAAATATGCACTTGCCACGGTGATGGCAACACTGATGGTTTTATTGATTTTTAATTTAAAAGGTGCTGGTTTTAGCATTATTTTACCGAGGATTATCGATACGCTCATCGGCTGTGCTATTGCATGGTTGGCAGTGAACTTGATTTGGCCCGACTGGAACTTTCGTAATATCCCTGAAAATATACGTAAAAGTAGCCAAGCCACTATGAATTATTTGGATGCAGTCATCCAACAATATCACCAAGGACGTTCCAACGATCTTGAATATCGTAAAGCACGTCGTGCGGCACATAATGCCCAGATCGAACTGTCAAATATGATTTCGAGTCTCAGTACCGAACCCCAGCCCAATCAAGAACTCATCCATTATGCATTTCGTTACTTGGTTTATAGTCATAGTCAATTGAGCTACGTTTCTGCTCTCGGCCATCAACGTATTCAAATTCAAGATCAACATATTTTGGCGCTGTTAGATCAAAGTGCCGAATTAATCAAACACATCTTGATTCAACAACAACAGCCAATTCCAAATCAACAGATTGAAGACATATTAATCAAAATTCAGCACTTAAATTCACAAGGTCAGGTCTCTGAGCAAAATCAATTGCTGTTAAAGCAAATGAGTCTATTACTCGAGACCCTCACTGAACTGGTGATGTTGAAAAATAAACTTCTAGAACTTGAAATTCAGTAATCAACTGACATTTCATCGATTCTAATTTATTCCTTGTTGCTGACGTGTTTGCATCACCTGTTTCAACGCAGCGCGCGGTTGAGCAAACCATAAGCCAATCAAAGCTACACTCGCGAGTGCAAAAGCCCAAATGTGGAAATGTGTATAAAGTACTCGTACCAGTTCAATAATGACAAAGAAACTCATCATCATGATCATCGACACTGCGGCTGCAACCGTACCTTTCGATACTTCTGAAGACATTAAGGCAAAACGATACATCACGGAGAAGCTAATCCCTTCACCAAAACTGATCAAAGTCATGCCGATCAATAAACATGGCACCAAATAGATCGGCCAAATCACGCCAAGCAATAAGAACAACGTCCCAAATAACATGATGGGTAAACCCACCAAAATGGTTTTACCTAAAGCAAAACGATCCATCACTTTGATCAAGACAATATTGCCCGCAATCAAACCAAAGAATATCGGAAACTGTGCCAAACCATATTGCATGCTGCTCAGTTTCAACTCATCCACCAAAATAATCGGTGATAAGGCAATCCATAGCATCAAGGGCATCGCCACCAGTGGTAGAGCAAGGCTTAAACCCAAGAAATGGCGATTGGTAAACACCTTTTTAAAGTCATCAAACATATAACTAAAGGGTTGTTTCACTCTACTTTGCTGTTGCGAAGGCATAAATTTCTTCAGACCAAACCAACTCAAGAATGAAATAGCGGCGATGCCGACAAAGCCCCAATGCCAAGAAATATGTTCAATTAGAAATGCACCGAGTACCGGACCAAGCAAAGGTGCTAATAATGAAATATTTGCCATCAGTGCCATGACTTTAATGGCATCTCGTTCTTCAAATGTTTCTTGAATTGCGGCATAACCAACCGCAGAAATGACAGTCAAACCAATGCCTTGTAAGAAACGCAAGGCCAAGAATTGTTCAATATTATGTGTCAGTAAAATCAACAAACAGCAGATCGTAAAGAATGCCACACCAGCCAATAATACTGTTTTACGCCCAAGTCGATCTGAAAGTGGTCCAAGCAGCCAAGCCACACTGGCACCACCCAACAAATAGAATGACATCGACGAAGGGGCCCATGTTGCACTGACACCAAATTGTTCGGCAATCGACAGCATTGCAGGCTGTATCAAGTCATTACCAATATAAACCGCAAACTCAAATAGCACTAAAGCTAAAGGAAACATGAGCGTTATACGGTTTAACGTCATATTTTGATTATTCGTCATCATGTTCTATTCACAAAAACAACCAATTCGGGTGCGTCCCATTTCCATACAAAGAAAATAGGATCATCACCACACGATTTTATGGTTTAGATTTAAATTAAATTTTGATTTTCATGCTGTGAGAGCGCATGTAATAAATGTGAAAACACCGTATTCACTAGGTGTATATATAAGAAAAACAATCTATTTACGTGAGCTTGGTAAATGTTTTACCTTTTGGCAAAATTGCCAGACGCAACTTTAGCACTTTTTAAAAATGACCGCAATTTGAGCAACTGTTTTAATATGTGAATAACAATCAAGTTATCCACAGCTTTGCTGATCTTTCATTCAATTTTTAGTGTTATGGACATAAATCAAACTGGAATGTCGCAGTGTTCTCCCCTCTAGCGCATTGATAACTTTGTTTCTTATTCACAACTTTCCAAACTGCTTGATCGCGTTTTAATTGATATTCGGTTCGAACGGCAATCACTGAATCATCCAGTTGCGCTTGTTCAACCGTAATTGCTGCCTCGCTTGGATTTTCTGCGCTATTAAATTGTTGATCGATCTTTAAATTTGTTTCGTCATCTAATAAAGTCGGATGATCCAATAAGACAGCATACATGGCTGTACTTTTTTGAACTGCAGCTTGTTGTTGAGACTGCGCAATTGGCTGATTGCAAGCAGTTAAAAATAGAATACATCCTAAAACCATCCAAATTTTATGCATTTTTAATCTTCCATCACAACACTGCTTATTCATATTAACGCCCCACAACAAATCGTACAGCACAAGTATGTATATAACTTGCAAATGAAATCCTCTGTTGATCAGCTCAACTATTGATTTTTGATCAAGAGTCTTTTGCTGATTTACACATTTTTACTCATGAATAGATTTCCTAAAATGCCGTCAAGTTTTAGCAATCTATGTTCGAGTTATTCAATGAGCAATATTTTAATTATTAATGGTGCCAAGCAATTTGCTCATTCAAATGGTGAGCTCAATGACACTTTAACTGACTTTTCTGAAGCATATTTAAAAACGCTTGGTCATGCCGTACAAGTGACACGCACTGACAGTGACTATGATATACAAGCCGAAATTGAAAAATACTTATGGGCAGATGTGGTGATCTATCAAATGCCGGGCTGGTGGATGGGTGCACCATGGACCATGAAGAAATACATTGATGATGTATTTACCATTGGTCATGGTTCACTCTATGCCAACGATGGGCGTAGTCGTTCGGATGCTTCTAAAAAATATGGTTCAGGTGGTTTGATTCAGGGCAAGAAATACATGTTGTCTTTAACATGGAATGCCCCAATGGAAGCGTTTACAGATCCTCATCAATTCTTTCATGGCGTTGGGGTTGATGGGGTTTATTTAGCTTTTCACAAAGCCAATCAATTCTTGGGTATGGAATCCCTGCCAACTTTTATCGTGAATGACGTAATCAAAATGCCAAATGTTCCCAGTTATCTCGAAGCGTACAAAGTCCATTTAGATCAGTTTTTTACGAACACGAATTAAGAGAGAAATGATATGTTGACGATTATTGCTGAAATCCGTACTCATCAAGCTGCTGAACATCGCCAAGCTGCTTTTGAAAAAATTATTCCAACTGTACTGACTGAAGATGGTTGTCATGGTTATGCATCATTGATTGATCATCTACCTACGATTGAAATGCAGACACAGGATGAAAATAGCATTGTGATGTTGGAGCAATGGGAAAGCACAGCTCATCTTGAAGCGCATATGCAAACGGCACATATGCAGCAACATTTTGAGGCGACCAAAGACCATGTAACTGATGTGAAAGTGCGTATTTTGGAAAGTGGAATTTAGAACAAAGATTGGTTATTTATCAAATCCTCATAAAATATATGATACTCGGTAATGTCATCTGCAACCTGCGTGATTTCAAGAAGATACTGTTTCTGCGATAAATTTTAATTAATGCAAGAAATGAACAGGTTTTGCAGATGACAATGCCTTTCTTGCGAAGCGTTGCTTCTCATCTGGGCAAAACCAAAGTAACTCCAGCCGAAGGCTAATCTTGAATATGAATGAGAACACAATACGACTCCGTCAAGACATAGAAAAATATAAGCAAATGATTTTACTGATAATAATACTGCTTCAAATGGCGACTATACTCCGTTAAATAACGCTCTAAGCCCTCTCGACGATCAGCTTTTTGCATTTCTTTAGCAGCTAATTTCTCAATCTTGGTTTCCAATAAATGAAGAATCGCTGCTTGTTCCACTTCTGGAAGTTTGGCTTTTTCTTTCTGCTGCTTTTTAATTTCTAAATAATCTTCCGCCCAGTGACGCAATGGATCATTTGAATCAACTTGTGCAAATAAATCAGTGATCAATAATTCTGGCATCACTTCTTGGGTTGCCAACTCTGCCGACATCAAACCACGAATCGAATAAAATACTTTTTTATAAGTAAAGTTTTCTGCGGTTTGCATCACTTTCATCCCACCTTTCGCCAGCGATAAGTAGTGGTGATACAGCGCACTATAATCGATTCGCTCTAGCAATCCATCTCGAAACGTTTGCCATTCTGGAAAGACATTAAAATACACAATATGGGCTCTTACCCACTCCAAAACCGTGGGGTTACTTTTAGCCAATAGCCCAAACATTTTATCGAGATCATATGAAACGAAATCAAAATCCCCATCCATGATTTCGATTAGATCCCTGTATTTTTTATAATCAAAATATTGGTCTTTACTGGGTAAATGAAAACCACGTACATCATAGTCGCTGTCAGGGCTTGCCATACCCCATAAACGGCTACCACTTTCAATATAAAAAAGTGGAATGTCTTGACGTTGTTGAAATAGTTTTTCGATTTCGTGATGGATGTTCATTTGTATTACTTCATGATTTAAAAATTAAGACTTGCGAGAGACAATAATATTTTTTACTGTTCTAATTCATTTGATTTTAAAAAGATAACCATTTGATAAAATCAATGTCTATTCAATATAACAAATAGGATCATTCATGCAACTGACTTATGCAGGACAGGTTTTCTTAGTAGTCGTTGCGATCTTGAGTGTTTGGTCTTTTGTTCTGACAAAATTTTGGCTCAAGCGTTTAGCCAATAATCGTGAAAGCAGCAAGCTTGAATTTAGTTATTTATTCGTGGTTGTTTTTAGCATTAGTTCTTTATTCTTCCCCTTTACCTATTGGGTTTCACAAGCCGTCTATGGTTTAGCGACCAAACCAAGCTATGATGCAACGGTAGTGAGTTATACCTCTGAATGGGTTGATACTGAACATACTGATTCCAATGGACGTAAATATAAAACCCAGACCTTAATGCATACCGCTCAGGTCCAATTCAAAGATGATCAAAACAGAATTTTGACCTTAGATAATTCAGTTCGTTCTGGGGATACTCCTGTGGTGGGGGATCATATTACAGTTGTTTATGGAGCTGGGGATCTAACCGTACAAGAAAAGAGTTGGCGAACGGGACTCCTATTTGCCGCAACCCTATTTATGCTGTTTGTTATGGGCTATATCTTAGTCATGATTATTGCATATGGTTTGAATCGGGATATGGCACCATATCGCAAGTTTGCCAATCTGCTTATTTTTAGAGTTACGATTCCATTAGGTACTATGGCAATGTTTACGATGTTGTCTTATTCGGTTTTTGCTTATTTCTTTTTAGGCAATCCACGTGATTTACCTGTGTGGGTGGTTGCGATTTGTGGCTTCTTCTCGGTATGTCTTTTGCCACTGATTTATCATATTTTGACGGGTTGGAAAGCGTATAGAGAATAGATCTTTTATTGCTGTTTACTCTCTAATTTCTGTTATATAAGCGGTTCCTATTTCTTTACCTTGAAAGTCTTTAATTAAATAATTTTTCATCAAAACAATTTGATCTAAAATTTTTCCAAATACGATTTCACAAACCAAAAATTCATCCAAGATTTTCTTTTCTTCATCTTTCAAATATAAGCGTATCATATGAGTTGAATCTTCTATTTTTATAAACAAAACCATACTTATATATTCATTCTCCCCCCTAGTATCATAATATACATAGTCACCCGCTATATCTTTTCGATGCAAGCATATATATCCCTGACAAATCATTTGTTTTTCTATCATTCACTCTTTCCTAACAATAAAAAAAGCGCATCTTTAGATACGCTTTTAACAGAACTTCTTTTATCTAATCAAGCATTAAAGATCAAATAATTTCCCAGGGTTCATAATCCCATTCGGATCAAATGCCAATTTCAATGCTTTCATATATTCAATTTCTTCAGGCGAACGAGAATATTCCAAATATGGTTTCTTGGTCATGCCCACACCATGCTCGGCAGAGATTGAACCATCATATTTTTTCACAGTCTCAAACACGTATTTATTCACCACCTGACACTTGGCAAAAAACTCATCTTTAGTGAGATTCTCAGGTTTTAAAATATTTAAGTGCAAGTTCCCGTCACCAATATGACCAAACCAACAGATTTCAAAGTCTGGATAATTGTCTGCAACAATTGCATCAATTTCTTTGATAAATGCAGGTACATGCGTAATCAGCACTGAAATATCATTTTTATAAGGAATAAATGGCGCGATTGACTCTGAAATATCTTCACGCAAACGCCATAAGCTTTGCGCTTGATCTAGACTTTGGCTCATCACACCATCAATGACCCAACCCTGTTCCATGCAATGCTCGAAAATCTGCATGGCTTTATCCATGATTGGCTCATATGGCGCTTCAAATTCGAGTAATACATAGAATGGGCATTGCGTTTCAAATGGACGCTGTACATGACCGCGATCCAAAACTTTTTGCATTGCGACTTCACCAAAGAACTCAAACGCGGTTAAGTCGATTTCTTTTTGGAAGGCATGTAATACTGGCATCACCGCTTCAAAGTCAGGTGTACCCAATACCATCACTTGCAGGTTTTGTGGTTGACGTTCCAACTTAATCTCAGCTTCAGTGACTAAACCAAGCGTTCCCTCACCACCAATGAATAAATGTTGTAAAGCATAACCCGTGGCATTTTTAATCATACCTTTATTGATACGAAGAATATCGCCCTTACCTGTCACCACAGTCAGACCAAGCACCCAGTTTCGGGTCATACCGTATTTGATAACTTTAATGCCGCCTGCATTGGTTCCGATATTGCCGCCGATTTGGCTTGAGCCTGTTGAGGCAAAATCAACTGGATAATACATCCCTTGTTGTTCTGCATAGTTCTGCAACTGTTCAGTGACCACACCAGCTTGAACCCGCACCATACGATCGGCTGGGAAGAACTCCAAGATTTGGTTCATCTTGTCAAAGCTAATCACAATCTCACCGTTGGCTGCCACTGCACCTGCTGAAAGCCCAGTTCGCCCACCTGACGGCGTAATCGCCACATTAAACTGATTAGCAAGCTTTACAACCGCCTGAACCTGTTCAGTGCTTGATGGAAAAACGATGACTGATGGGTTCGGATCAAAATGTTTAGTATGATCTCGTCCCCAATTTTCCAAACTATCCGCATCGGTTTTAATACGGTTTTCACCCACAATTGCTGTTAATTGGGTTAATAACTCAGGGGTTAAAGCGACTGAAGCATTCATCGTTTACAGGCCTAGCAAGAAGTAAATATAGGGCTTTTGGATGACAACATAATATTTTTCAACATCTTAAAAAAAGATATTTGAATTATCCAAAAATATAGAAACTTTACAGAACAGCGCAAACCCATTGATAATTAGGTTTGTCCATCAGATAGATACATTTTACATAGAAGCAAGCAAGGGATAAAGCTTTGCGTCAAGATAGTGTCATCACAACCGCTATCTCCTGAAAATCAGTCAACATTTCCATGGAAAATGATCACTATTTCCATGCCCTAATTTGAAATGTAATCGCCCTCATTTTGATCAAATATGGTATGATACGGCGATTTAAATTCGACCTGATATAGCGTAGAGCCGTTATGAGCCAACATCTATCACTCCCTAAAGATAAAATCCGTTTTCTATTGTTAGAGGGCGTTCATCAAAATGCCATCGATACTTTAAACGCTGCGGGTTATACCAATATCGATTATCACAAAACTGCACTCGAAGGCGATGCTTTAAAAGCAGCGGTCAAGGATGCTCACTTTATTGGTATTCGTTCGCGTACTCAATTGACTGAAGAAATCTTTGAAGCAGCGAATAAGTTGATTGCGGTAGGTTGTTTCTGTATCGGTACCAACCAAGTCGATTTAAAAGCAGCGATGTCGCGCGGTATCCCTGTTTTCAACGCACCTTATTCAAATACACGTTCGGTCGCAGAATTGGTACTTGCTGAAGCAATTCTATTACTTCGTCGCGTTCCTGAAAAATCAAAAGATACACATCTAGGTGGATGGAATAAGTCTGCGGTAGGTTCTTTTGAAACACGTGGTAAGACTTTAGGTATCGTCGGTTACGGTTCAATCGGTTCTCAACTTTCTGTTTTAGCAGAAAGCTTGGGTATGAAAGTGATCTATTTTGATGCTGTGACAAAATTACCTTTAGGAAATGCACGTCAAGTCGGCTCTTTAGATGAGCTTTTAGCGACTGCTGATGTGGTTTCTTTACATGTGCCAGATGTTCCATCAACGCGTAACTTCTTCAAGAAAGAACAGTTTTCGAAAATGAAACAAGGTTCAATCTTTATCAATGCAGCACGTGGTACCTGTGTCATTATTGAAGATTTAGCAGATGCGATTAAATCGGGTCACATTGCTGGTGCAGCCGTTGACGTATTCCCGAAAGAACCAAAAGCCAATGGCGAAGAATTTATTTCCCCACTTCGTGGTTTAGACAACGTAATTCTAACCCCACATGTGGGTGGTTCTACCATGGAAGCGCAAGCGAACATTGGTTTAGAAGTTGCTGAAAAATTCGTTGCTTACTCAGATAAAGGTATGACACTTTCTGCGGTGAACTTCCCAGAAATCGCATTGCCACTTTCTGATGGCCAACACCGTTTGCTTCACATCCATAAAAACGTTCCGGGTGTGTTATCAAAAATTAATACCTTGTTTGCAGAACAAGGCATCAACATTTCTGGTCAGTCTTTAATGACCAAAGGTGATATCGGCTACCTTGTAATGGATGTCGATGCATCCGCTTCTCAAGAAGCACTTGATACCTTAAGTCAAGTTGAAGGTACCATCCGAGTTCGCGTATTGTTCTAAAACACGCTGACTTAAAAAAATCACAGCTTTGGCTGTGATTTTTTTTGCTACGTCTTAAGGACAGTTGGGAATCACCACCCCATTATTGTCTTTGGCTTGATCATTGCCCCAACGCGACAGCATAAATGCAGACACCCATTGATTGGTTGGGCCTACATCTAAGTCTGTTTTTAACCACCAATGATTCCATTGTGCGCCTGTCGCATTCTGAACTTTTGGTCCCCACACCTTACAGTAAACATAACTCGTGCCTTTATACAGCGTTCCAGTAACCGTACCTCCTGGGCTAGAACGACCATTGGCATCGCCCCACGTATCTACCCAATATTTATTGCCAGTCGGTGGAGGTGGCGGTGTTGTATTCGGACAGTTAGCACTGGTTCTGACTAAAGGTGAGTTTGGTACCATATATAACCATTCTCCTTGAAGTACTGGGTTCACAATATGTTGGCTGCCTGCATCATTCAGACCGGGTGCATATAATTGTTCATAATGTAAGTGAGGAATACCGGGTGAGCCTACATCTCCCATATAACCCACCACATCACCCTGCTTCACATTACTACCCACAGGCACATGGCTACTCATGTGCATATATGTCGTAAACCAACCATTGCCATGCCGAATTTCGATCCCACCGGGGTAAAAAGCCTGATGGACCAAACCATCAGCCGATGCAGTAATTGGGCTACCTGTGAACATCCCCATACGATACATATCGATTTTTTTATCGTCTGGACCATGTCCTTGATAGGTTTTTAATTCGATTTGTGCACCACATGGAAAAGGCAGTTTAAAGGCAGGACGATTCGGTAATGGATCAGCAGAAAAAGTATGGGTTGAGAACATTGCAAGCACTGCACAGGCGATGGTTTTATATCTATTTTTTAAAATAACACTGGTGATTATTGGCGGGAATTGTATTTCAAACATCGTTTATTATCCTTATTAGACTGCTTTCTTAAACCCGCTTTGTTTTTCCGAGTGGAAGAAATATAAAGCGGCTAAATATTCATGAAAGAGATTTATTGATCAGTTTTTTTATTTTTTATCGACATGCCGTTCATTTGAACGACATGTTTGATCTTAGTCAGATTGTTTAACGCTTAAGGACAGTTTGGAATCACAGTACCATTATTGTCTTTTGCCTCATCATTGCCCCAGCGTGACAGCATAAATGCTGAAACCCATTGATTGGTTGGCCCCACATCTAAGTCTGTTTTCAACCACCAATGATTCCATTGTGTTCCTGTGGCATTTTGAATTTTTGGTCCCCAAACTTTACAGTAAGTATAATGCGTACCTTTGTATAAAGTTCCAGTCACTGTACCGCCCGGACTAGAGCGTCCATTGGCATCCCCCCATGTATCTACCCAATATTTATTTCCAGTCGGTGGAGGTGGCGGTGTTGTACCACTACAACCATTATCACTGGTCAAAGCTTTTTGACCGTAACTGTATGGATACGGTGCCAGTGACTTGCCATTGATGACGATGCTTTGCGCGGAGTTATTGAGACGTTGTTCAAAGTGTAAATGCGCACCCGTACTTTGCCCTGTACTTCCTACCGTACCAATTTGATGGCCCTGACCAATCGAAGCACCGACATTGACATTAATGCTATTCAAATGAAAATAATGAGTCGACCAGCCATTCCCATGATTGATCACCACCATATTTCCAGCACCACCATTCCAACCAACAGAACTGACTGATACCGTTCCCCCCGCTGAAGCCAGTACAGCGGCGCCTGAAGTAGGTCCATTATCCCAACGCACCCAGTCTAAGGCATTATAATTATGACCTGAGTAAGTGCTATAGCTCCACGTTTGTCCGCAAGCGAAAGGGGCTTTGAAGGCTGGTGCAGCGTAAGCGGCAAAAGGAACTAATGACATTATACCAATGGCAAAAGCACGTTTCAGTTTTAACATTTTATTGTCTCCGTAATTATTATTTCATTTAAAGCATTATCATTTTTAGCGTTTTAATTGCGATGTCCGGGGTCTTTATTGCCCCAAAATTTTATAGCAAACAAATGACAAATTTTGTGTTTGAATCTGACGAGCTGCATCTATTCAAACTACAATTCACACGATTAACAGCCCTTTTCCCTGTGATAAAAGAATACCCCACTCACATTTCTTAGCACTTACTGAGGGGCAAATCTCAAAAAGTTACGGTTTAAAGCTCGAATGCTCTAAACCCACAAACAAATAATTTTTAAAAGGATGTTAACGTTAATTAAAGAATCATGAGCGTATAAAACGACACCTACCAATAAACTAAAATTCTGCTCGTTTCGATCCTGATCTTTGGTTAGAATTCACTTATTATGTGAAAGTTACACTAACTCGATTGATGAATAAATGTCCAACTCGATTTTAAAGTCACCGCTGTCTGCCATTGCACTACTGATGCTTGCGATGATCTGTGTCCAAGGCAGTGGTTCTTTAGCCAAAATGTTATTTCAGAGTTTTCCAGTATTAACTGTTTCTGCGATGCGATTATGTTTTGGTGCAATCATTTTGGCTGTGATTTTTAAAATCTGGACCATTGATTTTCGTGCGGTTCGCTGGAAAGCCATCCTGAGTTATGGCGTCGCACTGGCTGGGATGAATGGGTTGTTCTATTTATCACTTGAACGTTTACCGCTTGGTCTTGCCGTTGCGTTTGAATTTATTGGACCTTTAAGTGTCGCGCTCTACTATGCTCGCCAAAAATATGACTTTATCTGGGTCGGTTGTGCGATTTTGGGCTTAGCGTTATTGTTCCCCATGCAACAAGCCCAACAAAGTCTCGATTTGGTGGGGGTATTTTTTGCTGTCAGTGCAGGTGCTTGTTGGGCCATGTATATTATTGCAGGACAAAAACCCTCAGGCATTTCGGGCAACCATACGGTTTGTTTAGGCATGAGTATTGGTATGCTTTGTTTACTGCCATTTGCTGCTTTTTCTGGTGCGATGGATCGTGTATTTGAACTCCCCAATTTATATTATTTTATTGGGCTTGCCATTCTCGCCAGTGCCTTGCCATTCTCATTGGAAATGATCGCTTTGCGTAATCTGACACCATTGAGTTTTGGCACTTTGATGAGTCTAGAGCCTGCTGTTGCCGCACTTTCTGGATTTGTATTTCTCGGTGAAAAACTATTGTGGAATCAGTGGCTCGCACTTGCTACCATCATCATCGCCTCGATTGGCTGTACCTTTACCATGCAGCAAGCCCGCCAAAAAAAAGAGGCAAAATAAAATGCCGCTTTGCAACAAAAATGTACCTGTCAGGGCGTATCATAATCACGCCTGTTGTTTAGGTTTTCTTAAACTTATTTGGTAGATCTGCCATGAAAAATCTTCAATTGGTTGCAGTGCTGTACATGGTTTTATCCATGGTTGCCTATCAGATTAGTGCCTCATTTGCCAAGCAACTGATCACAACACTCGACCCACTGACAGTGACGATTTTAAGGCTTTGCTTTGCGACTATTATCGTGGCAATCATGTTCCGCTCATGGACAATTTTATCCAAACTCAAACAACTCAAATGGCGAGATCTATTGCTTTATAGTGCTTCTCTGGGCTGTATGAATATCTTGTTTTATACCTCTTTAGGTAAACTGCCCCAAGGGATTGCCGTGGGTTTGGAGTTTATCGGACCTTTGAGTTTGGCATTACTCTCAATCAAACAGCGTAGTGATTATATTTGGGTGATTTTTGCAATATTAGGGATTGCACTGATGGTCCCATGGCACGATGCTAACCAAGATAATTTTTCTTATATTGGGGCAGCTTGTGCTCTCGGTGCTGGGTTTTTCTGGGCCTTTTATATTTATTATGGACATCGTGTTGCGCAACAAAATATCGGCATGCATGCGCTCACCATTGCGATTGGTTTATCGGCATTGATCCTATTGCCTTTTGGTCTATGGAATAATGCCCCAGTCCTACTTGACACCCAATACTGGGGCAAAGCCTTAGTCATTGCAGTGCTAGCAACGGCTATACCTTATGCACTGGACTTAATGGCACTCAAACGCTTAAGTAAACTCAGCTATGGTACGCTCACTAGCCTCGCACCAGCCTTAGCTGCTTTGGCAGGCTTGGTCATCTTGCATGAGCAAATCAGCTTGATTCAATGGGTTGCGCTTGCTTGTATTATGGCAGCCTCCATCGGCGTAACCTTACGCGGGGAAAAACAAGTTTCCTGACGTGGTGATGGATCGGTCCGTATTAAGTTTCAGAGATCTTATATTTACCATATTCCTTTAAATATTTCTGAGCGAGGCTTTCTTTCTCGCGATCAGAGAGGATTTTCCCAGCCTGTTGAAAAAACGTATGTTCTTCTTCTTTTAAGTGATGATGAACTGTCTCACTGAGCTGTTTAGCAGTTGCCAACCAGCTCGGATTACTCATATCCGTTTCTTCTAGTTTTTCGATCAATTCATCCATTTCATGGTGTTCTGCCAAAGCATGGCGGGTAATACCTAAACCCACATCATCAAACATCAATGGAATATATAAGTAGCGATCCTCGGCAACCGAATGAGCATATAATTCATTTTTCAATAATTCGAATAATTGTTTTCGTTCATCACTCATACCACTGGTCGCAATGAGTTTCTGAGCTAGGCTACGTTGTTGCTCATGACTTTCTCTGAGTGCTTCAAATATATTCATCGATCACCTCTATGATTGGCTGTTAACATCAACATATGATTTAAATTCATCATGTTGTTGTACTTGGCTAATCTTCCATATTAGAAAGTGTCGTTTTTTTATACAGCGCTATTTAAGTATGTTTTTGTAGTGAAAATTTTATTTTTAGATTTAAGCTGCAACCAAAATCTGATAGCCCAAGCGACAAATTAAAATACTCACTAAAATCAGAAAGAGGATACGGATAAATCCACTGCCATATTTTAAGGCCAAACGGACGCCCAATAATGAACCCGCAATATTCGCCACAGCCATCATCAAACCTAAACCAAATAGCACATGTCCTGTCGGAATAAAAAAGCTCAAGGCAGCCAAATTGGTCATGAAATTTCCAATTTTAGACAGGGCTGAAGCATGTAAAAAATCGACCTGTAAAAAACGGATAAAGAAGAAAATAAAGAAACTACCCGTTCCTGGACCAAAAATTCCATCATAAAAACCTATCGCAAGACTACCAATTGCAGCAAAAATCAGTAACTTTGGTGTGATTCGTTGATCCACATGGACTTGGCCGAACTGCTTTTTCATCAAGGTATAAATCGCAATCACGATCAGCATGACCAAGACGAAAGGTCTTAAAATATGAGTGGGAATCATGGAAACACATGCAGCGCCAGCAAAAGAGCTCACAAAGGCAAAGAGCGCAATCACCGCCAACAATGGCCACTTCAATTTAACTCGCCGTACAAATGAAAAGGCTGCTGATGCTGTACCACAGATGGATGCCAATTTATTGGTACCAAAAATAGTGGCTGGGGCTGTTTGAGGTAAGGCCCCCATCAAGGCAGGGATTTGGATCAATCCCCCACCGCCAACAGCTGCATCAATGGTTCCTGCACAAAATGCAAAGAACACGAGACTCAGAATCAGTTCCCATTCCATCGATGACTACTCTACAAATTCAAGAGGCGTTTTGGCACTAGACGTTTCTTATCAGTGATTTCAGCCAAACCTAAACAACGTTCACCATCGAACACCAATACTTCCGCAACCGCCTCATGCTCAATATTACTTTCCTGACCATTACCAAAATACTTTTCGCGTCCTTCTGGCAACTGAACTCTAGGAAAATGTGCAATAGGTGCATATACAGGAAGCAATAAAGCATCTCGTTGTTCTTGCGATACGCTTTCCAAATACTCAATGGTATAGTCTGGATTTATCTCAAAATGACCTGTTTGAATACGATGCAAATGAGTCAAATGTCCACCGCAACCTAAGGCTTCACCAATATCTTCGCCAAGTACACGAATATAAGTTCCTTTTGAACATGTCACATCTAAAGTCAGAGTATCTTCAGTAAAGCTTACCAAAGTTAAGTCATAAATCGTGACTGGACGTGCTTCTCTTTCAATCTCAATGCCTTGACGCGCCAACTCATACAACGGACGCCCATCTCGTTTTAAAGCTGAATACATCGGTGGAATTTGCTGAATATCACCACGAAATTGCGCCAAAACCTGTTCAATGCTTTCTAAGGTTAGGTGTGGTACTTCTCTCTGCTGGAGAATTTCACCTTCGACATCACCCGTCGTGGTCGTTTGACCCAACTTGACTGTCGTTTGATAACGTTTACTTGAATCGAGTAAATAATGTGAAAACTTAGTTGCTTCACCCAAGCATATGGGTAATAGTCCCGTCGCCAAAGGATCTAAAGACCCTGTGTGCCCTGCTTTCTGAGCATTAAACAGTCGACGTACTTTTTGTAATGCGGAGTTTGAACTGATTCCTAAAGGCTTATTTAATAAAAACACACCACTTAGATGACGATAAGCACTTTTTTTCATAAATAAGAGTCGAAATACAAAGCGACATTTTAGCAAAACTATCCAGAAAAAGTTGCACCTTTAACTCATTATGAATACAGATAAAGGTAGACCAATCGTCAATTTAATACTCAAAATCATTTTTTTCACCACTTAAGACATACATAGACCCAATGACTTGTGCTTAAAAGCAATCATGCCAATGCTGGGGCTTGATCCTGTTGAGATGAATCATCGACCTACTATGCGACTTAAATTATAAGAATAATAAATATGCCATAAAAAAATGCGCCTATTGGCGCATTTTTTTGCTTTAAAACAACGTTAAAATTAACCTTGTTTACGAGCTGGTAACTTTTCACGAATACGTGCAGCTTTACCAGTCAATCCACGTAAGTAGTAAAGTTTCGCACGACGTACATCACCACGACGTTTCACTTCAATTTTAGCAACGATTGGAGAGTGAGTTTGGAAAACACGCTCAACACCAACACCGCTAGAAATTTTACGAACAGTGAAAGCTGAGTTCAAACCACGGTTTTTCTTCGCAATCACAACACCTTCATAAGCCTGAAGACGTTCACGGTTACCCTCTTTTACTTTTACCGAAACAATAACTGTGTCGCCTGGAGCAAAAGATGGGATATCAGTTTTCAACTGTGCATTTTCAATTACTTGAACTAAAGGATGTTTACCACTCATTGTGGGAATCTCCATAATTGCGGGAGAGAAGAGGTCTCTTACACCGCTGGGGATAGAGGCTAAAGCGCATATCGACCCGTTTAACTTTCTCTTCATGACAGACAGTCAATAAAGAGCCTATTTATACTTAAATAATTTTAAGTATCTAAACTTTTTAACCATTTCTTTTGCTGCTTGGTCAACTCAACTTTTTCCACCAACTCTGGTCGGCGATCTAAAGTCCGTTGATAGCGCTGCAAAAACCGCCATTTCTCGATATTGGCATGATGCCCTGATTTTAAAACCTCAGGCACATCCAAACCTTCAAAATGGTCAGGCTTGGTATATTGTGGACAATCTAATAGACCATCCACAAAAGAATCTTGTATTGCCGACTGTTCATCAGACATAACGTTCGGCAAACGACGAATGATACTGTCCAATAACACCATCGCAGGCAGTTCACCACCCGATAAAACATAATCCCCAATTGACCATTCTTGATCAACATAATGCTGGATTAAACGTTCATCGACCCCTTCATAACGCCCACACAATACAATCAAGCCATCATAATCAACGAATTGTTGTACTGCCTGTTCATTTAAGGTTTGCCCTTGCGGTGACATATACACCACAGGTGCATGAATACAGCCTGCTTGCGTCGCAAGTTGTTTGGCATGACAAATCGCTTTCGCCAAAGGCTCAGCCATCATCACCATACCAGGACCACCACCAAATGGACGTTCATCCACTCGTTTGTAGTTGCCCTCAGCAAAATCTCGTGGGTTGATGCAAGTGACTTGCACGATGTCACGTTTCGATGCACGCCCGCTAATCCCGTATGCTGTAATCGCTTCGAACATCTCAGGAAATAATGTGATGACTGCAAAAAACACCGCAGACTCCTTTATTATCCTGCTGCGCGACTATCCTCTAAAGGATTAGTAATCTACGCCCCAATTGACGTAAATACGACCAGCTTCAAGATCAACGCGTTGTACCACATCTTTGTGCCAAGGAATCATGCGCTCCTCGGAGTCAACGCTGTCAAGGGTTGCTTTTACAACCATGACTTCATTGGCGCCCGTTTCAAACAGCTCATAGATTTGACCGAGATTAACTTCTTGTTCTTCATCATCCAGACCTAACACGGTTAAGCCTTTAAGATCAGACCAGTAATACTCGTTCACATCCGCTTTTGGAAGCTGTGATTTGGCAATCCAGATATCCACGCCAACTAAGTTTTCTGCGCCAGTGCGATCATTTACACCTTTTAACGCAACAACCAAGCCTTTGCCATGGGGTTTCCAACGTTTCACATCGATTGTTTGCCAACCTTCCTTTGTCTCAATGTACCAAGGAAGGTAGTCAAACATATTGCTCATAGGTTCAGTATTTGAATAAACCCAAAGCCACCCATTCAATCCATAAGCTGAACGTAACTGTCCAATCTGAATACGATCTTCTGGTACATTCTGTATTGGTGTCATGGGTTACCTACTACAATACAAATAGTTATGCAGCAGCTACAGCTTTCTTAGCTTGAGCAGCTAAAGAAGCAACACGCTCTGAAGGTTGAGCGCCTTGAGCAACCCAGTGTGCAAAACGATCAGCATCTAAACGAAGTTTTTCCGCTTGACCTTGTGCAGTTGGGTTAAAGAAACCGATACGCTCGATGAAACGACCATCACGCGCATTGCGGCTATCAGTCACAATAATTTGATAGAATGGACGTTTTTTTGCACCACCGCGCGCTAAACGAATAACAACCATGAGAACAACCTTATAGTTTTTACGGATTATCCCTGCGCCGACCATCGACAGCATTTCAAACCCCTTTAATAGAGGGCGACATTCTACGTTAAATTTAGACTGAAAGAAAGATTAAATATTAAGTTATCCGCAGCTTTGAATTTAAATGTTTGAAATCCAAATTCATTACCAATCTTCTGATTCTGTACCACAACTCTGATTGGTAATATTGGCCGTGGTTTTGGTTTTACATTTTATGCCCGTACTGGTGAGTAATAAGGAATAATTACGGGGACTTTGGCTTTCGGCTTTGAGTGACCAAGCCTGTGAATTTACGTTCAAAATCAAAGTAAATTTTTGCTTTCCTGTTGTCGTATCCAATGGAATCAGCAAAGTTGTATTGGTTGCATTCGGAACATCGAAGTAAGGTCCTTTATTTGTCGAGGTTCCTTTCAATACGAAACCATCATAACTGAAGTTACGTGTCCGATGTTTTTCTAATAGAGCTGCGACTTTATGCATCTCTTGTTGTGCCGTTGATAAATCTGCACGACGTATGTAAATGTCATAGCTGGGGATCGCTATCGCTGCCAAAATAGCAATGATAGCGACAGTGACCATCAGTTCAATGAGTGTAAATGCCGATTGTTTATTCATTGCTTTCATACCATTTGAGTGGCACAAGTTGACGGCGCATGGTGTTGATTGGCATGGCATTTCCACCAATGATGCTATCTTTGGCATTTGGGTTTAAAATTTGACGTGTCGCCTCATTTTTCTTGTCGAGTCCAGTACCAACACCCGCCATAACATCAACAATACCCCGACCTGCGCCAAAGCTCATTTCGGAAACATTTTGCTCACAAACACCAAATGGTAAACAATAACGTTGTACCGTAGTAATGCCTTGCGCTTGTACCCGACAACCATCAGTTGTACCGTTTGGATTATAAACACTGGCATATAAGCTCTTATTCATCACGACCATTTCACCCAATACTTTGCTCGCCGCTGTATTGGTTATCTGTTTTTCATTGCCATTTTGTTCAAGTTGCTTGCCAATCACTGTTTCAGCAGATACATACCAACCATTTTGCACACGCTTATTACCTGAAGCTCGTAAGTCAGCTAGCGTTAAAGCCACACCATTTAAATCAGCGATTTTCATTTCTTTTAAATCGCTTAATAAAAATTTTGCTGTGGCACTTCGGGCTTCAAATTTAAAATTAGGATGAATTACTTCTCGATCAAAAAGATTATAAATCGTACTGGTTGAACTTTTATCACTAAATGGAAGACTGCGGTTTCCTGAAGCAATGCTAATCACTGCACGGGGCTGTTCATAACCATATACACTAAAGTTAGGCGCTTCATAAAAACGCTCTTTTGAATTTGTAAAAATAAGGCGAGCAAATCCAGCGTTATTGCCCACACCCAACTTCGAATCAAAATCTATACGCCAAACCTGTCCACCCAAATCTCCAAAATAAAGATGATCCGTCAAACCATCGCCATTACGATCTGCGGTATTAATCCGGCTCACCACACTATATTTCATGGCTTCAATCTTTAAACTACTGGCAGCATTGGCACTGGCCCACCATAAAAGCGCACCATTTTCGGCATCAAACATATATATACCAGCACCTTTTTCATTTGCTTGGTGTGTATAGTTTTGATCTTCATACCGAGCGTCATAACCACCACCGACGATCATGACGCGTTTCAGCTTACCATTCCATGCGACCTGAGTAATGGTCGGTTTTGACCAGCTCTGCCCCATTTGACTCAAAGCTGTTTGTGTATTCGTGTCATCTATAATCGTATCTTGATTAATGATACGTCTATGCTCAGGATCAATATGAAATTTAAGTTTCGGAGTATTTAAACTCATCAAGTCAAGTGCATAATAACTTCGCCCACCCATCCGTAAACCACCATAAGCAATTTGTTTTCCCTTTGGCGCTTTACTATTTGATGAGTCTATTGAACCAACGGTAGCTATAACTTTACTGCTCCCGTTACTCGCTTTTTTCATGCCATAGACATATTCACTATATAAGGTCCAAGCGCCATCTATGCCATATGCCATATTGGCTTTTAAGCCTGTTTTTTCTTTTAAGAAGGCATTTCTTTGTCGGCTATTTTCAAGCATTTCGTTTGGAACAAATGCAAACTGCTCTTGGCCTGATTCAGCATCAACCACATGAAGTAAACCTTGTGTTGTACCAAACAGCATATAATCTTTTCGAGTATCCTCTACAACATCACCATTTGCGTCAAAAGTCGCCTCTTGGGTCAGTTTGATTGGCGTAGAATGTAGATTCATGCCCACTTGCCAATTACTACGATTAGCTTCAGTTAGATCATTTGCCGTCGCACCCTTCTCTAACTTGTAACCCAATAAACTCATAAGGTAATAATCCTCATCGTTTGCATTATCTCGTTTATTCGGGTCAAGCACACAACGACTACTATTTGAAGTGTCTAAATAATGATTATCAATGGCTTTAAGTTGACGTGTAGCAGTAAATCGAATATTACCCTGACCATCATTTTCACAATCACGATTAATCAGCAAAGTGCGTCCTGTAATATTTTCAGTGGTTCTCAAACTCTCAAGCTTGGCCAGTAAACCACCTTTATTCCAATCTTTCACATCATAACTAGATGCACTTGCACTCCACGCATCTTTGAGTTTAAAAACTGTATTATCATCTTGGGTATAATATTTTTTGAAGTTTCCCAACCAACTGGCTTTATCAGTCGGTTCAAACATACTTTTATAGACATCATTGGTCATACGATATGGGGTAAGCGGATCAGCAGGAAGCGTCTGTAAGCCAATTGGGTCTGACTCCATTTCAACAAGATTTTGATTAAAGTCGAGAATGCCTTCCGCAATGCTTTGAGCACTGGATAATTGATACCATCCACCGCCACCATGTACTCCCCAACGCGCCAAGTTCGCAACATCAGCATTATGATTAGGATCTAATGGTACAGGAACAACATTATCTAATAACTTGGTTAATTTATTGGTTAAATTATCTAAACCTAGTAACCCCAACACAGCGTTAAGCGCATTCAAAAGATTACCTACTATTCCAAGTAAACTAGACAATACTGTGGTTGGTGCTTTAATTGTTCCCAACTCTTCTGATGTCTTCGCATTTGGAATATGAGCAAAGTCGCGACCAATACCCCCAACACCTGTTTTTATACCTACACCATTATTATAAGTTCCGTCTTTCAGAACACCTGCATAATTTGCAATACAGTTCCAAGTCGCGGATGATGAACCATTCACCCATCCATTTGGAACAGTTCCACAATTAAAAATTGTATTACTTGATGGATTTAATGACCGACTCATTAATTTACGTACAGGACTATTACTCGAATTAAAAGGCTCTCGCGTTGCCCCTCCTAATAATCCATCCAGCAAGTTTGGATCTAAATCGGGGATACTACCGGTTAACACATATAACCCTTTAGCACTACACTCAGCACTCGTAGCTGGCGGTCCAACATAACGATTGCCAGATTTGCTTGCAGTGACGGATACGGGGAAACCGCTATATGCAGATGCATATTGAAGGTTTTCATTGTATCGGTAGAAAGATTTCCATTGATTTAACTCTAGACCAATCAATGAAGTTCCAGTCGTCGGCACATCATGGCAATTTGTACTATTTGTTGATGTACATTGATTTTTATACCAACCAGGCGCATTTCCGCCTAGACCTAATAAAGTATTATCCCTAAAAGGAGCCGACCAGTTAACACACTTTCCTACCTCATCAAGTGTACTACATTCTTGATACTCTCCTAATTTTATCAATCCAATACCTAAAAGGCTTATTTCTATTTTTCTTGCACGACCAACTTCAACAGTCCCAGTACCTTTAGTGGTGTTACTGAGTAAATAAGCGCCCGTTTCAGCATAGGCTGTGGCTGTCGGTGTACTTAAGCCAGCAAGGTTTTTTAAATCATTAATTAAAGTCGGAATCGTACCTAAAGCACCAACAATCAAGCCAACAAGATCAAGCGCCAAGAGTTTTCCAACCAGCTCATTCACTTTTGTGGTAATACTAGCCGCGGGATCAACACTGCTCACTTCACTTATTTTTGCTTTAATTTTGGCACGTTGTGCGGCATCAAGCGGCTTTGCTTCAACTGCAATCATACCTGCCAACTCATTTTTTCCAGTGCCTGATTGATTCATAGCTGGAAAAACAGACAGACCTACAGAAACGTTATCAGGCAAAGCATCAATCCCTTTTCCTGAATTACCGTCAATCACATCATGGATTGCTTGTTTAACACGGTACAAACGGTTGTAACAACGATAAGCTGGGCCTGCAATTGCTAACGGTGGATTCTCAACCAGCTCACAACTGTCTTTAATATACTGCACAGACCCTCTCAATCCGAGTAAATCTGCACCTAAAATAGGATTGGTAATACCATCAACACCTTCTAAAATTTGCGTTACCAGCAATGAGGGAATGTAACAAGAATGTGGATCTGTTGGCGCACCAGTATCTAATTTCACTAAGCCTAATAAATTAAGATCAACCGTTGCGATATTGCCCAATAAACTGGTGACATTGCCAAGTAGACTGCCACTTAAACATAATGGATAGTCACGCTGTAAATCTGCAATTGGGTCCGCTCCCATACTTTGGGATAAATCCACCATTAACATAATCGTATTACTACTATTATTTTGCTGATAAATCTCAATATCGCTTGCAGATGCAACTGAAGATAGCACTAAAAAACTCGATAATACCGTGCAACTCAACAACAAGCCTCTTGTTCTATTTTTTTGCTTACGCTCACGTTTTGTTAGTTTTTTCATTTTATTATTATTCATGACCCTTTCTCCCTTATGAACCTGATGGCTCAAAGTCAGATAAGAAGCGATATTCTGCTACTTGCATATTATACAAAAGGCTTTCTTCATTATTCTTTAAACAGTCAGCCACTTCATTTGTGCCGTCATTATCTATACTTTTGGTTAAACAGCCCTGTTTAGTATCCGTGCTCCCCAAAAAGAGCGTCTTATTTGGATCGAACAACAACCCCTTCATTACCGATACCACATAGACACGTAAACGGATGTTATTTTCAGTTTTTGCTCCTAAGCTTTCAGTCCCTCGAGCAAGGTCAGCAAATGGTACTGATACATCGTCTGTCTCTCGTTTAATATAAACCTGCGTTACTACTGCCGAACGGCCACCAGATACTGAATCGTTATTACAGGCTCCACCACCCGTTGCCATGTTTAAGAAAGATGAGCTATTTAGCCGATAACTTGCATTACTTAATTGAAATGGCTCAGCCCCCGAAAAACAAAATACCAATTCAGCTTCTCGATGATTTTCATTTCTAAAAAATCCAACGATTCCATTTGTAGCGGTAATATGCGGTCGAAATGCAGGGTCCTGAAAAGCCATCAGAGCAGCATCAGAGTTTTGCAATAACAACGTTTGCATTTGATTATTACTCACCAATTTCAATGAGCTAATACTCTGACGAATCGCAAGCGTTCCTATAATCGTAATCATCAACACGATCATCAACACAATGATAAGCGTTGAACCTTTTTCATACTGAATCATATTCAAGCCCCCCCTGTACATGTTGACCCTGCACTACTATCGCAACCTTCAGTCACCCAACCCATCGCATTTCTAAGCGAGACTGTTTGATCAACCACTTGGCGTAAACGAGTATCTTGATATGTGGGTGTGAGTGTTACTTTGGTACCGAGCACCTGAAATGGTTCTTTATTTCTTTCTTTAATAATGTTTTGACTACCAGCGCTATCTGCTGATTGGACCAATACACCAAGCTGAATCGCATGAACATGTGGACGTACAGGCCGCATTACACCATCAATATTTTTATTTTTAGCACTCAAAGCCATATAGTTTTTGATATCGGTATAAGCGAGTGTGCTATCGGCATTATCCAGTTCGCCATCGATATAGCCTAAACGAACCTGAAAAAAATCAACATTCGGCAAAATAACCTGACTATCTTGCCAGTCTAATGATAACGGTGGATCTGTTTCACTGAGGAGATCAAGTTGCGCTTGTGTATATTGGGCCGCCTGACAGCGCAACGATTGACGCAAATCCGTTGAAGTTGAACCCACATAATACCTTTGCACCACAAATGTATCTTTTGCTAATGTATTTCCAGAACAATCAAAGCCCCCTTGTGGTGCCTGATAACGAATTAGGAGTTGGTCATTGGTTAACCCTGCTACATTCGCGTTGCCAAAACTCGTTAACTTATTATCAGAAAAACAGGTTGCACAGTTTAGATTGATTTTTGACCCTACATTATTCGATGTCAGGATAATTCCAGAATAAGCAATTTGATCGTTAACAGCGGGGATTGGAGAGCTTAAATTGGCTTTACGAACATCATCAATAATAAAGTTCAAGCCAAAACTTGCACTGTCCTGAATATGTGACATCGCTTTTTGCAGCTTATAACTGGTTACCCCTGTAATAAAAAGCTGGATTGCGGCTGCAACAATAATCAGACCTAACGCAAGTGAAATCATGAGTTCGATCAAGGTAAATCCTGAGCGAGAGTTAACAAAGTGAAACTTTGTCCGAGCGCAAGACGGAGAGCTATGCTCGAAGTGACCCTGTGCCGCAAGATGAGAAGCTATGCTTCGAGGACGAGAGTTCCGAGCGCAAGACGGAGAGCTATGCTCGAAGTGGCCCGATACCGCAAGACGAGGAGCCTTGCTTCGAGTACGAGGGCTAGCGATGTAATGCAGAGAACTGTGCACAGCATGTTTTAAGAGACTTCTTTTCATTTTAATAAGCCTCCAAAAACAAACAGTGTGATCCTTTTATATACACACCATCTTTAATACATGACTCTACCCCTTGACTGCCTGCCAAAGTTGTCTCTTCCCATGCGACATAAATACACTGCCGTGTATTTCCAGTTGGACAGTCAGCAATCGATAGATTCATTCCATTATTCTTCGCTTGTACAGCCGCATTATTTAGATCTTGTTCTGCGATACTTGCAGCATCGCCTGCCGTTGTTGCAACATCTTCTGTCGGAATGGTTAACGCACCAACATTATAATTTCCATCTCTAACAGCTTGAGGGTTTGCTCTCATCCGTTCAGCCAAATCACGAGCAATCGTCAATCCAATCACTTGCTTACTCGCTTCCAAACTGGCATCGACTGCTTTCAACTGTAAGGCAGCAAAACCAAGTACAGCGATTGCTAGAAGTAATAGCGCAACTAAAACTTCAACTAAACCTACACCTTTTTGTTTGTTATAATTCATGTGCAAGCTCCCTCTTTTATTGTTGTATCACCCGTTATCCCAACAGCAATACAATAAGAAAAGCCATTCCGCAGTAAAATAAAATTGGTAGCAGCAGCTACACTGCCATTGTTTCTAAATTTAAGATAAGTTTCTGAGCGACTATCAACTGTCACACCTTTGTCCAAATGCGCCACAAAAATTCTATTCTTATTGGTATCCGTGATCGTAAGTGCTGTTGAACAATTGGTTTCTGATAATGAACTTAAACAAACACCTGTTGACTCTCGAAGCATCACGGCTTGGGCTCTAGCTTCTGATACTTTCATTGCCACTTCACGTGCCGAAGATTCTAGTTTTTGACGTGAATAGATACTGGCAAAAGAGGGTGCAGCCATCACTGCAAGGATTGCAATTATTGTAATTGTCACAATCAGTTCAAATAACGTAAATCCTGAGCGGGGATAAACAAAGTATAACTTTGTCTGAGCGCAAGACGAAGAACTATGCTCGAAGTTACCCGATGGAGAAAGACGAAAAGCTGTGCTTTGAGTATGAGGATAAATAAAGTGCAACTTTGTCTGAGCACAAGACGGAGAGCTATGCTCGAAGTCACTCGATGGAGCAACACGAGAAGCTGCGCTTCGAGTACAAGGCGAAGCGTTAAGCTTGGAGTAAATGACTTGTTGCATATCGCCCTCCATATGCACAATTTTTATAGTTTTGATTTATGTTCTAATGTTTAATTATCAATTTCCTACCAAAACGCCATGAAATCTATTTTTTATGGATGAAAGGTAGATATTGTCGGATAACTGCAAAATTATTAAATACAAAACAATTTTTATTAGAATAAAGATAAATACATCACAAAATAAAGCTTATTTTTAGTATAAAAAACAATCAAAATATAAAAAATTAACCTTATCCAAACTTTAGAAAGCAGAAAAGCAAACACCTTTCGGTATTTGCTTTTCTTTAAGATAGGATACTTTATGAGGGAATTAACGCCCATCCCAATTAGAAGTTGCGGATGGAACACAGGTTGATCCTGTCTTTTTATTACCTTTATCCCAACAACGTTCACCGCGATGATTCAATACAATATCCCCATCGCCCAACTGCCCACCTGTTGGTGTAGCAGTGAGTGTCCAAGTACCAGCCGTTACATTGGATAATGTTAGATTATATAATGTAGCCCCGCCTGATTGAGGTAAGGTGCCACTATGGCCCACATCAACTAAACCAATAGCAGTTCCACCAGACTTTAAAAACGTAAAATTGGCAATTTTATAGCGCTGCAAACGATTTGCAAGCTCAATCATGTCTGCTTGCGCATCAGTACGCTTCGTTTTACGAACATGCTCTTGATAAGATGGGTATGCAATTGCAGCTAGAATCCCAATAATTGCAACAACAATCATTAATTCAATAAGCGTAAAACCTTGTATTTTTTTTACCATTCTTCACGTCCTACACCACACGTTGCATTACCGACATTAGTAGCAGTAATATTAGCTTTCGTTTTGTTTTTACAGCGTACTCCTGAACTGGTCATCAAAAAACTAAAGTTATCAACATTTGTTGTGTCCGCTGCTTTCCACATGCCACGCATTACCCAACTTTGTCCTGATGCAGTACTATCAGTTAACGATTTACTAACATCTATTCCATCACTCACAGTAATCGTATATTGAATTGCTGCGCCTGTTGCACCAACAGGTAAAACTATTGGATTTGGTGTTGTTTGAAAACCTAAGTAGTTGAAATTTCGCGTCTTACCCCGTTCAAGTTCAGTCGATAAGCGCTGCATTTCTTGCTGAGCTTGGGCAGCAATCGCTCGTCGAACATATTCTTGATAACTCGGTATCGCTATTGCTGCGAAAATTGCAACAATAACAACAACGATCATAAGTTCTACTAAGGTAAAACCTTTTGAATGAGTTGATCTATTTTTTAGCATTGCTCATCCCTATCTTGAACGTTCATACCAACGTTGTGGTTCTAAACAAATTCGACTACTTCCCGTAGAAATAATTCCACCTACTGTTGTAGCCCCCCGTCCCCCAGTTGCAAGACAATAGTTCTTATTGTTACTGCCATCTTCTGGATTTGATCCACCACTACTATTTGGTGTACATGTCGGATCTGTAGGATCACAATCTTTTGTATCATCAACAATTGCAGTATATTGAATTCCAGCACCTAATGAGCACCCATCACCTGTGCTACAAGCAATACCAGAATCTGTTACTAAGTTTTTATTACACTGACCATAAGGTAGACAGAATTGATTTAAGAAGCTCTCCCCTTTAACCCCTGCACCACAATCACCTGAAAGACCAGGTTTACTACCATCAAATGTAGAGACAAACAAACGGTTATTCAACGCAATTGGTGTGGAAAATACTTTTGCACTTTGCAATTTATTTGATTTAAATCTGTAATACCAACCTTGTTTCGCAGTTGAAGACATCGGATAAGGTGCAACCAGTGTTGAGTCATCATTACGATTATCTTGAGTAATCTCACCCAAATCAGCTTTCGTTAACGTTGGCGTCAAAAATGTGTATCCAGACTTATATAAATTGCGAGCAGCAACATCTCGATCATAAATATTATACACTGCCTCATAGTCGTAGCCTGATGTACCCACCGTATAGTCTTTCAGCGGTAAACTACGATTTCCACTCCCAATCGACACAACAGCAAAAGTTTGACCTGCATAATCATAAACTGAGAAAGAGGGCATCTCATAAAAACGTGGGCTCTTTTCTGCTGCATTTAAATTCAATAAACGCCGAGGTGTCTTAGCAAAATCTTTGGTCGATGCCGCATTGTTATCTAGATCAATACGGAACAATTGCCCACCTAGATCACCAAAATACAAATGATCAGCTAAACCATCACCATTCCTATCTTCAGTACGAATTTCACTGACTACACTATATTTTAAATCACTTGCTGATGTCTTAACGACATTTGATGATGCCGCAGTTGTACTCGCCCCTGCCCACCAAAGTAGTTTTCCGTTGTCAGCGTCGAACATATATACCCCACCACCTCTTTTATTGGTTTGGTTATATGTGTCACTTTCATAGCCACCAGTATTGGCTTTCCCATCAGCACCGCCAGCATCATAGCCCCCACCAACAATCATGACGCGTTTACGTTGTTTATTCCATTTAACCCATGTAATTGCAGGTTTAGACCAGCTTTGCCCCATATCTCCTAATTCATTGTAGGTAGTTATAGAACCATCACGACTATAGATTTTCTTTTCATCAGGAGAAATATGAAAAAGTAATTCTGGATTATTAATATCCTGCAAATTTAGAGCATAGTAACTACGCCCGCCCATTCGCAATCCACCGTAAGCAATTTGCTTACCTTTCTGAGCCGTTCCTTTACCCGTACCAACCGTTAAATTACCAGATCCATCAATCACATATTCCGTGTATGTTGTCCAAGGCCCATCAACCCCATAGTACAAATTAGCTAAACCACCTGAGGTCGTATCATACTTTTGAAAGGCTTCTTTTTGCGCTTCAATCATTTCATTCGGTACAAATGCAAACTTTTCCTGTCCCGTTTTAGCATCAACCACATGTAACAATCCCTGAGTTGTTCCAAACAAAACAAAGTCTTCTCGATTTTCTGTTACAAGGGCACCATTTTTATAAACAACCTTTCCTTTGTTCGTTACAAGCAATGGCGAAGAATGCATAACAGCACCAATTTGCCGAAGTTCAGGCGTAGTCGCAGTAATCTCGGGATTCGATGGGTTCACGTTGTAACCCAACAATTGCATTAAATAACCACGGTTTACATCATTTTTATAGGTTGTATCCACTAAATCAGTACTACTGATTCGACGTAGACTTGTTCCTGTAACAAATGTCGCTGCTGCTCCAGTCCCATTTGCAATACGATTAGTTAATAATTTTCGATTATCAACTGTCGTTTCCGTATTCATTTTAAGTTTCAGTTGTGACCAAGCCCCGCCTTTTAATGCAAACTTTGTACTTCCATAAATATCTTCTTCACCATCCTTAATAGCAGGATTAGTACTGACGGCCGGAGACCATAAATCATAATTATCAACGATTCGACCTTGACTATCGACAATATTGTTACCCGCCTTGTCCTTCAATACCCCCATAGTAACATTGTATTTTTTGAGGTTTCCTGCCCAAAGCTGATACGATTTATCTGGTGTTGGTTGAAATTGAGGAAAATAAGCCTGCTTTTGTAAAACAGCTGGGTTTAAACTATCTTTTGGTACAGTTGGAGAGCCCGTGGTAACTGCTGGAATATCTGTGCCCAAATTACCTAAGAATGAATTGACGCTATTGACAATATCTTCTGAGCTATTTCCTGAGTACCACCCCCCTTCACCAATAATTCCCCAATATGCGGCTTTTTTTACATTAGTATTAATCGTACCCAATGCTGCAATATTCTCAGCTTGTGTTTTTGCCTTATCAAAAGATTCAACACTGTTAAAGGATGAACCAAACCCAACTATGGCTGTTTTAACTTTTAAATCTAAGGGGTTTGTGCTGCTATTATTTAATAATAAGTTATTATTGAAAGTATAAGCACAGTTCCAATCACTGCCCGCCCCCCAAGAGGCAGAACAACTAAAACCCTGATCGTTCAGAGCATTTCTCATTAAATCCAGAGGGTCCTGACTAGGGGTAGGTTCACCATCTGTTAATACGTAAATACCCTGCCCGCTACATTTTTTTATCTCTGCTGCCTGAGTTAATGAACTAGGGGAACGATAACGAAACTCTTCTATCACTTTAGTTTCATTATAAGATTTAGGATAACCACTGTTTGAAGTAGCGGTACTAATCGACCAATCCGAACGATAACATGTACCATTATAAAGTGTTCCACTACTCAACAATGGAATTTGCGCACCTGTGGTACTAAATCGATATGAACAAGCAACTTGTTGAAAATTCGCCCCCGCAGGAACAGGATTCGTTGTGGTTTGTGCAGCAAATGTCGTACACTCACCAGTGGTGCTCCACTGAGTACAAGTCCTATATTTAATTCCACTATTATTATAACTAAAATAATATACGCTATTATTTCTTTGTGCTCTTCTCTGGGTGTTTGTCCCCATCATATAAGATGCAACATCCGTAAAAGCTCTAAATGTTGGTGTGGTGCCATCTGCAACTAAACCACTAACCTCATCAATTAAAATTTGTCTTTGCGTTCGCCCACCAACAATCTCACCTAAAGGACGAGCTGGTATTCGAATATAACCATCATTTCCCTGAAATGTCGACAAACCAATAACTTTGTCATCAGATAGTCTTGTAATATTTTTGTGCGGATTACCGTATAATAAATCGATCAATCCATCTTTTAAGCGCGTGATTCGATCATAATATCTAGTAGCGCTATTAGATGTACCATTTTGGCACCATCTGCGTTCATAAGCATTCACGCCAGCAATATAAACCTCTGTCGTGCTAGTTCTCACTGTGGTCGCACTCACACCACTTGGAATATCGCATGCTGAGCTACCACCACTTGCATTACGATTCATACTTCCTGACAAATCGAGCAAAAGCATCAAAGTAATTTCACCAGACTTTGCTTCTTGGTAAATATCAATATCACTTGCTTTCACTACACTTGTGATCACCATCCCTGAGCACAGAGCCGTAATAGCAGTTACGAGTAACTTTTGACGATAAAACTTTGCTGGTTTGCTTTCTTTCATTTTATTTTTCATCTTTATTTACTCCCACTCAAGAGAAATTCTGGGTAATCGTGTATTCACTCACTTGTGTAGTAAATGGCACGTTCAAACTTGCTAAACACTCTGTAACTGTTTTGAGTGGATTGTCTTTATCTTCTGTCCCAGAGGGAATCGTAGGCATGGAGGTGTCATCAGGAATGGAAAGATCACTCATACGCTCTTGCAAACAAACATTAATCAAATTTCTATCCACGCTTGTTAAGCTGGGCATTAAAGAAACAGCAAAAATTTTTACGCGCTTAGCATCTTCAATTTGTGCTTCTTTGGGATCTATCCCTCGCTGCCGATCATAAAAAGCATCTTGTTCAGTAGCAGTTGGAAACTTCACAGCAACTTGGGTCATGACTGCTTTTCTGCCACTAGTAAACCAATTCCCAGAAACATTTGTACGCGCATCACAATAACCATCTTTACCAAGCGCATCAGCCGTAGGCTTAGTTTTACTCGACTCCCATTGCATAATGCTCACTTTATTAATATCAAAAAAACGTTCCTGGTCACCACGAAAACAAAATACCAATTCTTTATCTTTATCATTTTCATTATTGATATAGCCAAACATGCCACTTCCACTGAAACTTTGTATCAGATTCTCTGCATGTTCGACATTGAAAAAGGCTGCATCCGAGTTTTGCATAACCAGCTGCGCGACCTGGCTATTTGTTGCGATATTCAGCCCCACGATACTTTGACGAATAGCAATCGTCCCAATCACCGTAATCGCAACCAAAAAAATAAGCACAACTATGAGTGTTGCACCAACTTGATTATTCCTCATTGACCACGCTCCCCAAAAACATTACGCAAAGCAATGGTTTGAGATACAATTTGCCTCACATATTTAGTATTTGTATTTTCTGGTACTTTTACTTTGATGGCTTGATCTAACACCATAAACTCCTGATCATTCTTTATGGCACTATCTGTGCCAACAGATTGTGCCGAACGCACGAGCATGCCTAGTTGAACAGATACAATCCGTGGGCGAGGTGCTGCAAGATTTAAATAATCATTAATCGAAATATAACGGCGGCCTTCAGCAACATCACTTTGGACATTTAACAACACTCGGAAGTGATCCACACGTTTCATAATGATTTCACCCGCATCACCATAATTGGTAATACTTACAGGTGAACCATCGACAGGGTAATACCCCGCATCACAGGCTAAGGCTAATGCTTGGTTTGGTTCATTTGTTTGTCTATTATTGTCTTCTCTTAAAAAATAACGTTGCACAACGACTTGCCGACCAAACGGTCTTGCTGGATTTGCGGTATCTTGTTCCAGTAGAAATTTCAAGGCATTTCCTTCGCAATCAAATCCTCCAACCAAGTAGTCCACAGTGCCCTCACGTGTTGTGGTGTATTGCGGCGTATATTGGATAACCAACTGATCACTCTCAGTTTCTTCACCATCAATGGTGACATTAGAAACTCCTGTCCACATCGGCGCTGCGCCTACAGTCATTCCCGAGCTACGTGAAAGTAAGTTTACATTTGCAGTGGTGCCTGTAATTGACCGTCTAAGATTACTTAATGGTGTTGCTGGTGTGGTTGTTTCATCTAATGTTGCATTAACAGATGATGTTAAGACGATTCCCGCAGCAGCAGTTTCATCATTAATAATTGCTTTAGAGTTATTTAAATTCGTCAACCGTATGTCTTGGGTAATGTAATTTAAGCCAAAGTTTGCATTATCCTGTATATCAGATACCCCTTGCTGCATCGACAAACTTCTTTGCCCTGTTAGAAATAATAAAATTGCTGCTGCAGTGATGATTAAACCTAAAGCAAGAGATAGCATCAGCTCGATTAATGTGAAACCCGAATGAGCGTTAATAAAACGGGGCTTTGCCTGAATATAAGATGGAGGGTTATGCCCTAAACACCGATGGGTACAGTTCTTTTTTAGATTTGAGAGACTCTTTTCCATTTTAATAAGTCTCCATAATCACACATGTTGATGTCGGGTTATAGGCATTACCATTTGTACAATCTCCGGTACCATTTCCATCTGTGGCACTTGAATCACCCCATGCAACATAAATGCAACTTCTATTATTGGTGTTCTGACAATCCATAATATTCATTGTCATACCAAGAGACGCTGCCCGATTAACTACTTGAGAAACATCAAAGTCGGCTAAATCAGTATCTGAACAATTTGTAGAAGTGCAATTAGTTCGAAATACTTTTTGTTTAGATGCAGTTTGCATCTCCTCTTGATAAACAGAGAAAGCATTCCGATTAACACGTATCCTCTCTGCTAAGTCACGAGCAATTGAAATCGCTTGCACTCGAGATGTACTTTCTGCGCTTGCCTCCAACGCACGGTATTGCAAAGCAACAAATCCCAACACCCCGATCGCCAAAATCATTAATGCTACTAATATTTCAACGAGACCGACGCCACGTTGATGATTTAACCTATTCATTAACATGTCCCCAATTGCGTCTGCTGAATCGTTCCCATTTTGGATATACTGACTTTTTTTGATTTATTTCCGCCTGCCTTATCGCAGATCTCAAATACATCGCTACTTGAATCAATTAATCGTACACATACAGGAGGGGTGCTGTTATCCGCAATACAAACCCCACCATTGAGATTAAAGAGAAGTGCAGTAGGCGAACTGGAAGACAAGACACTCTTAGACTCAGGCTGCCAATTAAATTGCATTGCTGTGTTTGCAATCGGCGTTCCTGTTGAATCAGACCTTAATTCCACTTTTATCGCACTACGCTCAAGCACTGCTTTTGCACGCGCTTCATTGAAAGTTGAGATCAGATTTTGAGTACTTTTATTAAGATTTTGTGTCAACATCATGTTATTAAAAGCAGGCGCAGCCATCATCGCGACAATCGCCAAAACAGCAATCGTCACCATCAACTCGATTAAGGTGAATCCCCGACCTTTCCCCATTACTTTGTACCAATTTTTTTTAAATTTATTAGCTCTATATTAAATTTTATTTTTACAGAACCAATACAAAGCAGATGAGAACCAAAAAAAAACGGATGGAGTGTAATCCATCCGTTCCTAGTTCACATTTTTCTAATAAAATTAGGCTTGTATCACCTGTATACGCAGCTCTTTTGGCAGACTAAAGGTAATATTTTCTTCTGTACCTTGTAACTCTTTAGGCGGTGTTGCACCCCAATCTTGTAAGCGTTGGATCACTTGTTTAATTAAAATTTCAGGCGCTGATGCACCAGCCGTCACACCAATTTTGCTGTCCGCTTTAAACCAAGCTTGCTCTAGCTGATCCGCGTTATCAACCAAATAAGCAGATTTACCCATGCGTTCAGCCAACTCACGTAAACGATTAGAATTAGAAGAATTCGGAGAACCTACCACTAGCACCACATCACATTGCTCAGCTAAATCCCGGACCGCGTCCTGACGATTCTGAGTGGCATAACAAATATCATCCTTACGCGGACCTTGAATCTGTGGAAACTTAAGTCGCAAAGCATCAATCACCTTTGCGGTATCATCGATTGACAACGTGGTTTGCGTAACAAAAGCAACTTTTTCAGGATGTTTCACCATCAAATCATCAACATCTTGCTCGTCTTCAACCAAATAGATCGCGCCGCCTTTAGATAGATCATACTGCCCCATCGTACCTTCAACTTCTGGATGTCCTGCATGTCCAATCAGGATCGCTTCTACCCCTTCACGTGCATAGCGAGTGACTTCTATATGGACTTTAGTCACTAATGGGCAAGTTGCATCAAATACTTTCAATCCACGCTGTTCAGCTTCTTGTTGTACGGCCTTTGAAACACCATGTGCGCTAAAAATCACGATGGAATCATCAGGCACTTGGTCTAACTCATCGACAAATACAGCACCACGCTGACGGAGATCATCGACCACAAATTTATTGTGTACTACCTCGTGACGTACATAGATCGGTGGATTAAAACATTCTAGTGCGCGATTGACGATTGCTATAGCACGGTCAACACCAGCACAAAAACCCCGTGGATTGGCTAACACGATTTCCATAACATCCTCACTCTAAGCATCTGAATATTTATACCAAACTATTTCGTTTAGCGGCACGCTGCACTACAATAGCCAAGATATTTTATCATATCAGGAAAGTATCATGTCGGGTCTATTGTTTGTCGTTTCTGCTGCCTCAGGAACGGGCAAAACATCTTTAGTGAAAGCCCTACTCGATCGAGTCAGTAATCTTCATGTTTCAGTCTCACACACGACTCGTGGTCAACGCCCTGGCGAACTAGATGGCGTTCACTATCATTTTACCGATAAAGAAACCTTTTTAGCCCAAGTCGAACAAGGCGGTTTTATTGAATACGCTGAAGTATTTGGTAACTATTACGGAACCTCTCAAGCCAAAGTAAAAGAGCAATTACAACAAGGTCACGATGTATTATTAGAAATTGACTGGCAAGGTGCTGAGCAAGTTCGTAAACTTTTTCCAGAATCAAAACAAATATTTATTCTTCCTCCAACACAGTACGATTTAAGACAACGCCTGTCCAACCGTGGCACAGATTCAGTTGAAGTAATTGAACATCGTCTTAGCTGTGCCGTTGAAGATATGCGTCATTTTGCCAGCTTTGACTACGTGATTATCAATGATGATTTCAATAAAGCCGTCCATGATTTAGAAGCGATTATCGGCGCCAATCGTTTAGAGACCTTGCAACAAAGTAATCGTCATCAACAATTAATTGAAAACTTAATTACTCTCCATCGCGAATAACTTGAGTCTTCCTTAAAAGCCTTTTATACTATTTAGTCATTTCAGATGTATTGTTCAAACGAGACAACTTATGGCACGTGTAACCGTTGAAGATTGTTTAGACCACGTAGATAACCGTTTTGAGTTGGTACTGGTGGCGAGTAAACGTGCACGTCAATTAGCACGTCAAGGCATGGAACCAACTGTAGAATGGGATAATGACAAACCAACCGTTGTTGCTTTACGTGAAATTGCGGTTGGTCATGTGACTAAAGACATTTTGAAACAACGCGATCAAGACTACCAAACTTCAAATCTTGATATGGTATTGTCTACAAATTCATTGAACTTAGAAGGTTTTTCTTTCTAAGTCGAATTTACTTTGCATAGAAGCCCATTGTGAAGACACTGGGCTTTTTTGTTTGTTGAAATGTCAATAGGTCCTGTTCTATATTGATAAAAGCAATATCCTTCATTGGAAAAATTTTCGAGTTTTTCTCCTGAACAAATTGACAAGTTTAGCAATATGCTTTTCATTAGAAGCTAAAGCAAATATCCATAGACGTTATCATTATTGAATTCATGTTATAAAAGGTGTTTTTCTATGCCAGGCGAAGAGGTCAGCCAAGCCAAGCAACAGTTAAAAGTAATTATCGATGCCTATCTTAAAGATAGCGACGTCCTGCGTGTGCTTGCTGCCTGTGATTTTGCCGATTTAGCACATAGCGGTATTACCCGTAAAAGTGGCGAACCCTATGTCTTACACCCTATTGCTGTGAGTTGTATCTTGGCGCATATGCGTCTCGATCCAGATACACTTATGGCTGCCCTATTACATGATGTGATTGAAGACACTGAATTTAGCAAAGATGAGATTGGAGAAAAATTTGGCTTGGTCGTCGCTGAACTCGTAGATGGCGTCACCAAACTTAGCCACTCCAGTGATAAAGAATATAACAAAGCTGCATCTTTCCGAAAAATCCTGCAAGCCACCTTACAAGATCCTCGTGTCATTATTATTAAACTTGCAGATCGCTATCATAATATGACCACGCTAGGCGCGTTGCGCCCAGACAAACGTGCTCGAATCGCGCAAGAGACGTTTGATATTTTTGTACCTATGGCACGTCTTGTGGGCATGAACGAGATGGCAGATAACCTAGAACATCTATGTTATCAAAATCTTGACCTTGATATGTTCAATGATATACAAACCGCACTATTAGAAACCAAACCTAAACGCTGTGAATATCAAACCATTTGGGAACAAAAATTATCCGATTTATTAGAAAACCATAAGATAAAAGGTCGAATTAAAAAGAAAAATAATAATATTGAATTGCTGCGCCACTTTGTAAAAAATGAAATTGATTTAAATGAACTGAGCCATAGCCACGCCTTTGAAATCGTTTTACAAAGCATTGCGGATTGCGACCGCCTGGTCACGGCACTGAAAGATAATTTTCAAGTCTTACAATATCGAGACCATATTCGCCGCCCTTTACCAGGTGGTAATCAGTCGTTAATGATTAAGTTAAAAGGTGAAAAAACCACGCTCTCTCTCACCATTCAAACTGAATTGATGCGCAAAGCCGCGCGTTTTGGTGTGGTATTGGGGGAAAATGCACCTCAGGCTTGTCGATCAGCGATTCAAGCATCTATGCAAAACCTGAACACCTTAATTGACAGTGAGTGTGCCAAAACCACCTTTAGTGATTTACTGGACTATCTACATCAAGAGAAAATCTGGGTGTATACCCCTCATGGGCAGCTTCATGAACTACCACAAGGTGCAACCGTAGTTGATTTCGCGTATTCAGCAAGCTTATTTTTAGGTAACCATGCTGTTGGTGCCAAAGTCGATGGTGAAATTCGTCCATTATCCACTCCACTGTATAGCGGTCAGGTGGTTGAGATCATTACGGATGTATTGGCCACGCCGAATCCAGATTGGCTAAGCTTCATTAACACACAAAAAGCACGTCGCGCATTGCAAAATATGCTCAGAGATCAAGATATTGATGAACAACGTTTAGTTGGCCAACAAGCACTAAATCGAGCTTTAAAACTATTCCATCGCTCTATCAACGATCTTTCCCAGAGCGATTGGATCAATGTTTTAGAGTGGCGACACTTAAGCAGCAAAGATACCTTATTTGAACAGATCGCTGTCGGTGACTTACTTCCTCAATTGGTGGCAAATCATCTATTTGCTCAAGATCATCACACCCATGTCCATGAAGGATCTGATCGTTTAATTCTAGGTACCGAAGGCGTCGATGTTAAATATGCCCATTGTTGCAATCCCGTATTAGGGGATCCGATTCAAGGACATTTATCACGTCGCGGTTTGATCGTGCACCGTTCCCGCTGCCGTAATTTATTGCACGAACAACATTTACACCCTGAAAATATCATGCCTTTATATTGGCAATCAGAAGAAATAGATGATGTTCGCTTTAGTGCTTATTTATGTATTCATATGGCCATGAACGATGAACAAATTTCTGATCTGATCTACCAATGTCGTAAAGCAAAGACTGGGGTTGAAATGGTTCATTCACAAGATCAAAAGACCTACGTCAATATCGTGGTGAACAATCGAAAACAACTTGCACAAATTATTCGTGACTTGCGTATGCATCTGAATTTCCCGCGCATTGAACGCTTAAATATACCGATCGTCCAGCCAGAAGTCGCTAAAGTGGTTTAAAACCATCTGAAAACGACTCGGCAGTACTCAGTCGTTTCGCAGCTATGCTTTTGTGTTAAAGTCGCTTTGCTTAAGATAGAAAATAATGACATAGGAGAGCTTAATGTCACGTCAAGTTATTCATACTGAACACGCCCCTGCTGCGATCGGAACATATTCTCAAGCAATTCTTGTTGGCAATACGCTCTATCTTTCAGGTCAAATTGGCTTAGACCCATACAGTATGGAACTCGTGGATGGCATTGAGGCTCAGATTCGTCGGGTTTTTGACAATCTAAAAGCAGTATGTACTGCTGCTGGTGGTAGCTTAGCGGACATCGCCAAACTCAACATTTTCCTCACCGACCTGTCTCACTTCCAACTGGTCAATCAGATTATGGGTGAATACTTCGCTCAGCCCTACCCTGCACGTGCCGCACTTGGCGTTGCAAGCTTACCTAAAAATGCACTGGTGGAAATGGATGGTATTGTCATTATTCCATAATTTTTAACTCATATTTTTCAATAATATAAATGAAAAACATAGACACTGCCGATAAGGTGGTGTTTTTTTATTCAAATTCCCAATAAGAATCTATCTGCTATTCGAATGAAATTCATTGACAAACGATAACAATTATCAATAATATCAATTATCGCATTTATATTTGTGAATAGTCTGCCATGTATGTCTGTTTATGTCGTGGAATCACCGATCAAGATATCAAAGATGCCGTTGCCAACGGTACAGAGAGCTATCGTGAAATCCGTGAACAACTTGGCTTAGGAACCTGCTGTGGACGTTGTGCTCCTGAAGCCCGAGCTATTATCAGTGAAGAACTCGCTGAAATCGCAGCACGCATATCTGTTGCAGCCTGATTTATTTAATTTTTTATAAACCAAATTTTATTCGTGTTTACGACTCCACCGCTTCTTGTCGAACCTTAACCCCTCTTCATCTAAGCGGTTTTTTTATAAAAATAATGTTCTTGCAAGACTTCCATTTTCTTAGGTCGCTATCACCACCCCTCTGAGCGCCGAACTCCTCATGATTGTGATTTTCATTTGCCGTTCTATAAATTACTCGCCATAACCCTCTTTGTTGATTAAAATCATATAAATTGCCTTAGTTGTTAGGGCATCAACTTGGTGTTTTATGGAGCAAGCGCAATGAAAGGCAATCGTGAAGTGATCAATCAGCTGAATCAGGTGCTTTATCATCATTTAACTGCAATTAACCAATATTTTTTACATTCTCGTATGTTTAATGATTGGGGCATCGAACAGCTCGGTTCAGCAGAATACAAAGAATCTATTCGCCAAATGAAACATGCCGATAAAATCATTGAACGTGTTTTATTTTTAGAAGGTTTGCCCAACTTACAGCATCTCGGCAAATTGTATATCGGTCAGCACACCGAAGAAGTGTTGAATTGTGATATTCGCAAAGTTAAAGAAAATATCGCGACGATTCAGCAAGCAGTTGAGCTTGCTGAAGTTGAACAGGATTATGTGACACGCGATTTAGTCCAAGAAATCTTAGAGAAAGAAGAAGAATATCTAGACTGGCTCGATACTCAACTTGATTTAGTCGAAAAAGTTGGCATCGAAAACTATATTCAAAGTCAAATTTAAGAAACAAAAAAATCCCCTTCAAGAATTTGAAAGGGATTTTTTTATCGCTGTTACTTTTTGGACTGACCGAGCACCTGCTCTAAAGTCAGTTGCTTTTTATAAAGCCGATTCCAAATCTCAATATATTGCTGTGCTTCAGCCTCTCTACCATTATATGCCAGCAGCTGTGCATATTTTTTCAGATTAAACGGGGTTGCTTTATTCTTCACCATTTTTCCGATCATCATTAACTCATGCTCAGACATCACTGTATCGGGTGATAGTGCAATCCAATTGAGACGCCACTCAAACTGAGTTAATAATAGAATTTCTGAACTACCCAAAATACGAGCAGTCGGTGGCTTTTTCGCAAAAGCCAAACGGCTATTATCTTGATAGAGCTTATAGTCCCGCCAAATAAGCAGAAGCACAATAAGACTCAACCCCCAGACACAGCGAATAATATTCTTATGTATTTCGATGCCTTTTAAATTCGGTGTTTGCGACTGAATCAGACCCAATAAGAAGCCCAATGGCAATAAGAAATAAGCATAACGTTGCGGAAACTCAAGCATGGCATGAATCAGAATCGCAACGACCATCAACATCGCAATAATCGAAACGGTCTCTTTGCTTCGTTGATTTAACCAAAACAACCACAGTCCAATATAACCAATGATCAAGAGTCCAAGTGGAATGCCATTCCAGACCAGTAAGTCCAACAAAATATTATGCGAGCTATTAAACCAAACCTGTACCGTATTGAACTGAAGACTCTCCACCACTGCCACACTGGTTTGATTCCATCCATAGCCCCACCATGGCTGTTCTGCGATCGCATGAAGGATTTGCATCCACATTCCTAAACGCTCATGTCCTCGGCTCGCCCGATCAACAATAGAGGCAGTCTTGGCCACTTCGGTAAGCTGTTCCACTGCGATCCATTGCGTCAACAGCGGTAAAAGGTAACCTGACATCAATACAAAAGTTGCACACCAGAAAATCAGTTTAGGAAAATTCAGACGCGGGCTATTTCTATATTGTTTATAGATCCAATAAATGAAAACAAAAATCAGTACCATCCACGACGTTCTAGACTGACTTAAACTAATCGCAAATAAAATTAAGAAACTCGATGGTATCAGCAACCATAAGGCTGCTTTTTGTTTTTCATACAGATAAAGCCCCCCAAACAATCCCACGATCAAAAAGGTCGCCATATTGTTTGGTTGCCCGAAATTGGCAAAAGGTCTATTGCCTCTCAATTGATTAATAAAGCTGAAATGAGACTCCAATTTCAACCATTGCATGATTGCCATTAAACTGGTGATTAGAGCCGTTGCAAGCACGAGATAACTAAACCCTTGCATCAACTGTTCACGGCGGTTTGGTTGCTGTAGCGACAGGTTAAAACCGAGCAAAATCATTAACCAAAACGTAAATAGGTAAAATGAACTCAGTAACGCAACACTCAGATCTCCAATTAAGCCGAAACTCCATTGTAATATTGGAATCACAACGATAGGCAGCATCCATAACTGCGCTTTAGGCACTTTTATATTTTTATTTAAGGCCAGCGTAAAGAGCGCAATACCCGCAGCAAAACCAGCGAGATCGCTCGAAAAAGTCACCCATGGGTAAGTATGGAATGGCGAGAGCCACGCAAAGCCAAGTAGAACACTGGCGAGAAGAAAACAGAGAGCTTGCATAAGGTTAAATAAAAATAAGGCTTCGCAGTAGTATATAACGAAGCCATTTACTGATCTCAATTCAGCATTAAAAACTACATTTTTTAATCAAGGAGAATGATCAAGTCTCCCCACATCGTTTGATCAATGAACTCAATAGGAGTGCCCTTTTCAATTATTTCCATGGACGTAAATCAACGATTTTTACTACTTCACTGGTTTCTTTATTGATAAGAACTGTCATATCGACTGCTGTGGCTTTGAGTGGCACGAAAGCATTGGCTTGTGGGTATTTGGCTAAAATTTTCTGTACAGCTTGTGGGTCGTTGAATTGTTTGAGGAGTTTCAGATCTTGAGAACGTTGTTGGATTTGTGTTTTTACCTCGATCAACGGTATATAACGTTCTGGTTTTTGTGCAATAGAAATACCAGAAAATAGTTCTTGGAACATTTCATCGTTACGAACGCTATTGTCTTTTGCAAAAGCAACGCCAACAAACTGAGGTTTAAACCATGATGACTTACGATACTGTGACAGCGCCTTCGCAATATTATCATTAATAATTTCATTATTTCTAACAACTTCAAAACGATCAACATTATAAGCCAGCCACACTGGTCTACCTTGACCGATACTGTAGATTCCGTAAAACAAAGCCGAGAGTTGAAGCAGAATAATAATACTTAAATCCATTTTTAAGGTTTTTTTTCCTTCTTTATAGACGATCCACCCCAATACAGGTCCTAAAATCACATCTATAATCAGTAACATCAGAAAAATATCAGTTACCCCAACGGCTTTAGAAAGTGACGCTGGATACCAAACAAAGAAAACAAGCCCTACGACGATTAAAGCAATAATTGCTGAAATAGATAAGTGACTTAGAAAAAATTTTAAGCGTTTTGACATTTTCAACCACATAAAAAATATAAGCGACTAAACACTTTTAATGATTCAACCCATGAAAAAATATAATTAAAGTAACACCTAACGACATTCTGACGGCGCATATTCTGCTGGCAATGTCCCTAAATCTGCAACCAAGCCTTTTGCCACTGCATTCGTAGAAGTTGTCGTTGCACATGCCCAATCAATACTACCTTCTGATGTTCCTGTCAGTTTTGCTTTATCTATATTCGGTGTTAAAACCAAAGTTTTTCCCAAAACATCACTTATAAGCCCCGCATTGGTATTATTAGTTAAAGTCAATGTAATCACACCATCATTAGAAACTTGAATGTTTGACACATATTGAGTTTGTTTACTAACGGCAGGAATTGTATTGTAATTCGCTGCAGTGCTAGCCACAGTTGCTACACCACCCACCAAATAAGCTTCACTAACCAATGTTTTAGTTGCACTTGCGATCACTAATGCCTCGCTTACTTTCGCTCGTGTCGCTTGATATTGATACGCTGGAATAGCGACTGCCGCTAAAACACCGATAATCGCTACAACGATCATTAACTCTATTAAAGTAAAACCCTGACTCTTTTTCATTGTGCTATTCCTTGAGCATATATATTACATATATCAAGAAACATGCCAAATATTAAATCAAATAAAATCAGTCAATTAGTTATTAACACAAAACAAGTTATGGCGAATTATGACATTTTTTGTAGTATTCAAACATAAAAAAGAGTGCATAAGCACTCTCTTTTCTACATGTCAATCAGAAATTAGCGACATTCTGATGGCGCAAATTTAGCAGGTAAAGTACCTGTTGCTGTACCAGCAATTGTAGCGTTTGTACGAGCTGTTGCTTGAGTAATCGTTGTTGTTCCACAAGCCCATTGCACTGAACCTTCAAGACCGTTTGTCAAAGCAGTAGGAGTACCAGCAGCTGAAATATAAGGAGCCATTACAATAGTCTTAGTTTGAGCATCTGATGGCAAACTAGTATCAGCTGTCGTTGTAAGGGTAATAATACCAGTAGTAGGAGCAGCTTCAATCATTTGTAAATATTTACTTACTGCAACAGTAGTTGAACCTTTAGAAACTGCAGTTGCAGCAGAATCTACACCAACCATACCATTAGTTTGAAAGCCTTCAGAAATGGCTGATTTAGCTGCAGCACCAGCAGTAATCACTTCCGAGATTTTCGCGCGCACTGTATAGTCTTGGTAAGCAGGAATAGCGACTGCCGCCAAAATACCGATGATCGCAACAACGATCATTAATTCAATTAAGGTAAAACCCTTTTGCATTGTGTTCATAACATTTCTCCAATGTATAAATTTTTTATAAGCTTTATTCAGCTACTTTGTATTCAGCATGTTTCATGCCAGCTCCTAGCTTAGCCAATTTTAACTTAAAAAAACAGAGACTTAAAACAATATTACGCCTGTTCACAATTGATGCAGTTTGGACATTTTACGAGGATAAATGACAAATAATGTCAGCTTTCTCTCATTACCCGTCTTGGATTTTAAAGTCAATTTTGATGATGCTCTTATTGTTTTAAAATTGAGCGAAGTAGGTCACATAAAAAAAATTGTAACTGACCTTACCACTCATCGCCAAATAACATCCGTTTATCACTAGGCGATATATCCCTTAATTAAACGACACAATCAAATATGAGCAAATCCCCCCAACATTGAATTTCTAACATTCTCCTTCATCAGCCAAAGGCGAAATATTTGGAACTGTACAAGCTCTATTAATTCAAAATAATCGGCTCATTAGGCAACTCATTGGTTTGTTCAGGAATCGGCTGATCATAATACATCGCCAACACATGACCGATTTCCTGAATACCTGCCAAAACACCTTGTTGATATTGCTGCTGTTTGAGTTTTTCGATGATCAACTGACAAATCTGCTGCCAAGTTTCAGTATCTGTTGCATTCTTTAAGCCCCGATCAATCACAATTTCAACTTTGCGCTCGCATAGATTTAGGTAAAGCAACACGCCACTATTCAACTCGGTATCCCATACCCCCAACTCAGCAAAGAGCTGTTGCGCACGTAAGCGCGTATCCTGATGATAAGCTTGTGAACAAGGGATATGCCCCTCTATCACCACCTGTATCTCACCAACATGTCCATGCTCAGCTTGCTGTACCGCCTGAGCTATTTCTAAACGATCTTGCTTACTAAAATAGCGATGTGTCGCAGAAATATATAAAAAATGCTTAAACCAACGTTTCAAGCTAGGTTGGACACGCTCATCCAGTTTAGGCTGGGTAATAATCTGTGTTGTATCTGTCTTAGTTACCATGAGCCTGATGCACCTCCGCCGCCAAAACCACCGCCACCACCACGATATCCACCACCACTTCCGCCCCCAAAACCACCACCGCCACGTCCGCCGCCTGATAAAAAGGCTTGGAAAATCAGTTGTGCCAGTGAGGTAATCAATAAAAAGAACACACCAATACCTAGCAACAAGCTCATCAATACGCCAGCCCCATTGACCAAACCAGCGACGGCTGCTGCAACCCCCGCAGTAGATGCACTTAAACGTTTACCCACAATCAATGAACCCACAACACCAGCAATCAAGATAAAAAGTGCCATTGAAAGACTATTTTCTTTGGCTTGTTGCTGATGAAGTGCTTGTTCATGACGCTCTTTTAATTCCTGTGCAGCTTGTTGTGCGACTTCTGGATCTAAATTGACGATTCGGGTAATCTCATCCAAACCAGCCGCAATACCTTGCGCATACTGACCTTGTTTAAATGCTGGCGTAATTTGATTGCGAATAATCCGACTCAGCACCACATCAGGTAAAACCCCTTCCAAACCATAGCCCGTCAGAATTTGAATGTTACGATCATTAACCGCAATCGCAATAAGTAAGCCATTATCGCGTTTAGCAGAACCCAGTTGCCATTTTTCACCTGTCCTTAAAGCAAAGTCAAAAATTGCTTCCTGCCCTGTAGTCGGCACAATAATTACACCAATTTGCGCCTTGCCCTGCTGATAGAGACTGAGAATTTTTTGGTTCAATTGCTGCGTTTCAGTAGCACTCAATATATTGGCTTGATCAATGACTGGCTGATTTAAAGTGGGTAAGCCGCGTATAGACTCCCCCTCAGCCATATCATCTGCAACCTTGGGTAGGTCTGGAGCAGTATCATTGCTACTGGCCGGTGCAGTGGATTGATTTTTTTGTTGCTCTTGGATAATTTTGCCGGCAATCAATACATCACTTTGATCTGTTGCCGTTGCTTGCTCCGCCCACACCGTATGTTGAAAACAAAGTGTTGTAAAAAGAAGGATGAAAACAGCATAAATTCGCTGCGTCCATACTTGCTTTGACGTTTTCATCATACAGTAACTCCCCACAATGCCAATTTAGTTAAAAGAAACAGTTGGCGCTTGCTCAGCAGAAGCTTCTGCCTTGAAGTTTTCTTTGGTTTTCATCCCGATCACTTTCGCTGTCATCACTTGCGGGAATTGACGTGCATAGGCATTGTAATCTTGAACAGTCGTAATATAACGATTACGCGCTACAGCGATACGGTTTTCCGTTCCTTCGAGCTGTGCTTGTAGATCACGGAAGTTTTCATTGGCTTTGAGATCAGGATAGTTTTCTGAAACAGCGATTAAACGTGACAATGCACTTGTAAGTTGACTTTGCGCTTGTTGGTATTTTTCAAACAAGGCTGGGTCTTCTAAGACTTCTTTATCAACTTTTAAACCTGCCACGTTAGAGCGTGCTTGAGTCACTTCCACCAAAACTTGTTCCTCGTGTTTGGCATAACCTTTCACTACATTGACTAGGTTTGGAACAAGATCAGCACGTCGTTGGTATTGGTTTTGTACTTCAGACCAAGATGCGATGACGGCTTCATCTTTGACTTGCAAGGTGTTATAACCACAACCTGTAAACAATAAACTGCTTGCCAATACGGTTGCTAGGGCGGTTTGTTTCATAGCTTTCATAAAGTTTATCCTCAAGTTTTTCTTTATATTTTTTCACGATAATTCATTGTAGTGTGATTTTTTGTGCGCTGTGTAAAGTTTATTAAAGTTGTTTTATTTCTCTTTAAATAAAAAAATGGCATTACATCAAGGTTTAGATGTAATGCCTCACTAAGCAAAGTGTTTAAATCTGCATGTCTAAAATTTTATTCTTATTTGTTGGTAAGGTTGTACCTGTTAACTATAAATCTTTGAAGCACTCTCTTCCTGAAAACTAATCATGCCATATTCATCTGCCATACGTATTTTCCAATCGTTTACCAGTCGCGTGTAATCATGTTTGGCTGGATGAAAATCAGCTTGATAATATGATAAATATTCAGGAATCAATTGAATCAGCATTTTGCTCAACAGGTATAGTCCAAATAAATTCCCACCAACTTTCGGTAAACTTTTCCACTTATCTTGCCAGATCAAACGTGTTGTTCCATAAAAAACCAAACTCGCAAAACCAGTGGTGACACTACGCATCAGCAAACGTCGAATTCGATCATCCCCATACACCTCTTCATAAACATCAAATGCCACTGAACGATGCTCGATTTCCTCAATTGCATGCCAAACCCATAGCTTCATTGCATCCTCATCCAAAGTGCTTAAAACCTCAGGATGTTTAAGAATATAGCCCCCTAACATTGCGGTGAAATGTTCAAAAGCACAGGTCAAAGCAAGTTGAAGTTTTGGATGCGCTTTTCTTAATGATTCATCCTGTTTGGCAATCCAAGTTTGAAAACGATCAAGATTATAATCATCACGCCGCCATGCATCATTAAACTCGGTATGCGCTTTGGAATGCATCGCTTCCTGCCCAATAAATGCAGCGATCTGCGCTTGTAATTGTGGATCTTGAACTTTGTCTCGAACATTGCGAACACTGTTGACAAAAAACTGTTCACCGATCGGGAACGTTGAGGAAAGTGCAGTCAAGAGATGCGACATCACAGGTGAATTCGCAAAATAATGTCGCTTAATTTTTTTAGGATTAAACTGCAAACGTCGTACGGTAATCCCTAATGCTTTGGGACGATTTAGATAATTCTTTTCTGTGGTAGTCTTTGCAAGAGCCATTTTGATTGCCTGCACCATTTCCATACTGACATTCAGTAATACGCTGGATATAACCCTAATGACAGGGCAAAAAAGCTTATTGAACTGGCAAAAAAGACCAAAAAGATAAAGTGAAAAAATAAAGCCTGCATATAGCAGGCTTTATAGGTGTCTTGTTTAAACAGTTCTGAATTACACGCCGAGGTAATCCAAGATACCTTCTGCGGCCTCACGACCTTCCCAGATTGCGGTCACAACAAGATCAGAACCACGCACCATATCACCACCCGCGAAAATCTTCGGGTTAGACGTTTGGAATTTGAACTCTTGCTGTTCAGCCGCAACCACACGGCCTGAACCATCTAGATTTACCTTTGCGCTACCAAACCAATCGGCTGGGCTTGGACGGAAACCAAAAGCAAGTAGTACCGCATCTGCTGGCAATACTTCTTCAGAACCCGGAATTGGTTCAGGGCTACGACGACCACGGCTATCAGGCTCACCTAACTGAGTCGTTACGAACTTAACGCCAGTCACTTGACCATTTTCGCCCACGATTTCAATCGGCTGACGATTGAATAGGAATTTCACACCCTCTTCGTAGGCATTTTTCACTTCACGAGCAGAACCCGGCATGTTGCTTTCATCACGACGATAAGCACAGGTCACGTCATGAGCACCTTGGCGTAGTGAGGTACGATTACAGTCCATCGCGGTATCACCACCACCAAGTACGATCACTTTTTTACCGTCTAGGTTGATGTATTCGCTTGGATCTTTTTCCCAACCTTGGCAACGATTCACGTTAGCGATCAAGAAATCTAGTGCATCATAAACGCCATCGAGATCTTCACCTGGAAAACCACCTTTCATATAGGTATAGGTGCCCATTCCCATGAATACAGCATCATATTCAGCTAATAACTGTTCAATAGTAACGTCTGTACCAATCTCAGTATTTAAACGGAATTCGATGCCCATCCCCGTAAAGATTTCACGGCGACGCTTCATAACATCTTTTTCCATTTTAAATTCTGGAATACCGAAGGTAAGAAGACCACCGATTTCAGGGCGTTTATCAAATACCACAGGTTTAACACCACCACGTGCAAGAATATCTGCACAGCCTAAGCCTGCTGGACCAGCACCAATAATCGCAACTTTTTTACCCGTTGGCTTAACTCCAGACATATCTGGACGCCAGCCTAAAGCAAATGCCGTATCGTTGATATATTTTTCAGCATTCCCAATGGTTACTGCACCAAAGCCATCATTTAGGGTACATGCACCTTCACACAGACGGTCTTGTGGACATACACGACCACAAACTTCAGGCAAGGTATTGGTTTGATGGCAAAGTTCAGCTGCTTGGAAAATTTGACCTTCTGCAATCAACTTCAACCAGTTTGGAATGTAGTTATGTACTGGACATTTCCATTCACAATAGGGATTACCACAACCTAAACAACGATGCGATTGGTTTGCAGCCACATCCGCAGTAAAAGGCTTATAAATTTCCACAAATTCTGCTTTGCGGACAGTAATATCTTTTTTCTCTGGATCTTGGCGTGCTACATCCAGAAATTGAAAGTCATTATTGAGGCGTTCTGCCATGTCTCTCTCCGTGGGTAGGCGCAGCGTTGTCTTTCACCTCTGCACCTGCCTATGTCTTTGCAGTCGTAGAATTATTGTGGATCAGCTTGTGTCTTTTTCAAAAGCGTTTGCAAATTAGCAGCTTTTGGTTTTACAAGCCAGAATTTACGACTATAGAAGTCGAACTCATTACGGATTTTATAGGCCCAAGCACTACCTGTCTCTTGAATATGTTCATCAAGAATACGAAGTAGGTTTTCTTTATGATCTTCCATCGCCTCAGTCGAAATACGATTCAAGTCAATGAGTTCATGGTTATAGTAGTCAACAAAGTCATTATCAAGGTCGAGTACATAAGCGAAACCACCTGTCATACCAGCACCAAAGTTATGACCCACTTTACCGAGTACAGTCACAACACCGCCAGTCATGTATTCACAACAATGGTCGCCTGCACCTTCAATTACCGCAAAAGCGCCTGAGTTACGAACTGCGAAACGCTCGCCCGCAGTACCCGCTGCAAAGAGCTTACCGCCAGTCGCACCATATAAACAGGTATTACCAATAATCGCAGTATTTTGAGTTTGGAAAGGTGAACCTTTCGGTGGGAAGATCGACACACAACCACCAGCCATACCTTTACCGACATAGTCGTTGGCATCACCTTCAAGTTTGATATGCAAACCACCCGCATTCCAGACACCCAATGACTGACCTGCCGTACCGACAAGATTCATCACCACTGGGCTACTTTCCATGCTCAAGTTGCCGTAACGACGAGCAATTTCACCCGAAATACGTGCGCCGATCGAGCGATCACAGTTCCCTACTCTGAAGTTAAATGAACCGCCAGTACCCGCCTCAATCGCTGGCAACATCTCTGCCACCATTTGTTCAGCCAATAAACCTTTATCAAAAGGTGCATTGCCTTGCACTTGGCAATATTGAGCCTTGCCTTCAGCTGAAGGGTGAGAGGTCAATAACGCACTCAAATCCAAATGCGCATGTTTTTCAGTTTCACCAGAAATCACTTCAAGCAAATCGACACGACCAATCAAGTCTTTCAGTGATGCAACACCCAACGCAGCCAACAATTCACGTGTTTCTTCAGCAATAAATCTGAAGAAGTTAATCAGCATTTGTGGCTCGCCAATGTAATGCTCTTCACGCAAATGATCTTGCTGAGTAGCAACACCAGTCGCACAGTTATTTAAATGGCAAATACGTAAGTATTTACAACCAAGGGCAATCATTGGAGTAGAACCAAAACCGAAGCTTTCGGCACCTAAGATTGCAGCTTTAATCACATCAAGACCTGTTTTCAAACCACCATCAGTTTGCACACGGACTTTACCACGCAGATCATTCACACGAAGGGCCTGATGCGCTTCACTTAAACCCAATTCCCATGGCGAACCCGCATGATGAATGGATGAAAGTGGCGATGCTGCGGTACCGCCGTCATAACCTGAAATGGTAATGAAGTCGGCATATGCTTTTGCTACACCCGCCGCAATCGTACCGACACCTGGTTCAGACACCAGTTTGACAGACACCATCGCTTGTGGATTGACTTGTTTCAAGTCAAAAATCAATTGCGATAAATCTTCGATCGAATAAATATCGTGATGCGGTGGAGGTGAAATCAAAGTCACACCAGGAACTGAGTAACGTAAACGTGCAATTAAGCCATTCACTTTACCACCTGGTAACTGACCACCCTCACCCGGTTTTGCACCTTGTGCCACTTTGATCTGCAACACTTCAGCAGAAGTTAAATAGGCTGGTGTAACACCGAAACGACCTGATGCAATTTGTTTGATTTTCGAGTTACGAATCGTGCCATAACGCGCAGGATCTTCACCGCCCTCACCTGAGTTTGAACGACCACCGATGGTATTCATTGCAATCGCAATTGCTTCATGTGCTTCTGGTGATAATGCACCTAAAGACATACCAGCAGAGTCGAAACGTGGAAGAATTTCTTCTATGCTTTCAACTTGATCTAATGCAATCGAATTGCTGGTTTTTAACTTGAATAAATCACGAATCGTAGCAATTGGACGATTATTAACTAACTCTGCATATTCTTTAAAGTCTTGGTACTGACCTGAACGAACTGCTTTGTGTAAGGTGTTAATTACATCTGGGTTAAATGCATGGTATTCCTTACCAAATACAAATTTGAGCAAACCACCTTGATCAATTGGCTTGCGATGTTGCCAAGCAGTGATCGCCAATTTTTTCTGGTCTTTCTCTAAATCTGCAAATGTCGCACCTTGAATACGGCTTGGTACGCCAAGGAAACATTGATCCACCACTTCTGAAGATAAACCAACTGCTTCAAACAATTGACCACCACGATAAGAAGCGACAGTAGAAATCCCCATCTTAGAAAGAACTTTCAGTAAACCTTTCTCGATTCCCTTACGGAAATTTGCTTGCGCGTAGATTGGGTCACCCAACAATTCACCCTTGGCGATCAAATCATTGATCACATCATAAGCTAAATATGGATAAATCGCGGTTGCGCCAAAACCAAGTAACACTGCAAATTGATGTGGATCACGTGCATAACCTGTTTCAACCAAGATATTCGCGTCAGTACGTAAACCGGTCTTGATTAAATGATGATGTACCGCACCTGTTGCCAATGCAGAGTTTGCAGGTAAGAAACCCTCACGGAAGTTTTTATCCGATAATACAATCAGCGTTTTACCGTCACGAACCGCTTGTGCAGCTTCTTCACAAATGCGCGTAATCGCTGCTTGCAAACCTTCAGTTTCAGCATAGTTCAGATCAATATCTACAACTGCGTAACCGTCACGTTCTTTTTCCACATCACGTAGCAATTGCATCTTCGCATTTGATAATACAGGACTAGCGATGATGATACGGTCAGCATGCTCAGGCCCTTGTTCAAACACATTCTGTTCACGACCAATACACGTTTCCAATGACATCACAATTGATTCACGTAATGGATCGATTGGTGGATTGGTCACTTGCGCAAACTGTTGGCGGAAATAATCAGAGACATGACGTACTTGACGTGACAATACCGCCATCGGGGTATCATCGCCCATAGAGCCGACAGCTTCTTGACCACTTTCAGCGATTGGGCGTAACAATTGATCGCGTTCCTCAAATGTCACCATGAACATTTTTTGAGCAGCTTTTAGTGCGTCACCAGTGAGGCCTTGATCAATAAGCTGTTCTTCAAGCTCAGGGTTTGCTTTCAAGCGAATAGAATGATCACGCAACCATTCACGGTATGGACGCATGTTTTTCAGGTGGTTGCTGACATCTTTAGTGTCAAGGACTTTACCTGTCAATGTATCGACAACGAGGATTTGACCTGGACCGACACGACCTTTCGACACAACATCTTCAGGTTGGTAATCCCATACGCCAATTTCAGACGCCAAGGTGATGTAATCATTTTTTGTGATCACCCAACGCGCTGGACGTAAACCATTACGATCCAGCATACAGATCGCATGGCGACCATCTTGAACCACTAAACCTGCTGGGCCATCCCATGCTTCCATATGTTTCGAGTTAAACTCATAGAAAGCACGCAAATCAGCATCTAAAGTTTCAACGTTTTGCCATGCTGGTGGTACAAGCATACGAAGTGCACGGAATAAATCCATGCCACCGCCCACCAAGATTTCTAGCATATTATCTAGGCTTGAAGAATCCGAACCTGTACGGTTCACAATCGGATTCAATTCAGTTAAACCTGGCAATAATGGATTTTCAAATTTTGGAGTACGTGCCAATGCCCAGTTACGATTCGCGGTAATCGTGTTGATCTCACCATTATGCGCAAGATAACGGAACGGTTGAGCCAATGGCCAACGCGGCAAAGTATTGGTCGAGAAACGCTGATGGAACACCACAATATGTGAAGTCAAACGCTCATCAGCTAAGTCTGTATAGAAGTCAGCAATTGCTGCTGGCATCATTAGACCTTTATAAGTAATCACCGTTGTTGCTAATGTGGTGACATAAAATAATGGATCATTTTGTAATTGTTGTTCTGCACGACGACGTGCTAAAAAAAGTTTACGGTTAAATTCAACCTCAGTTACACCCATTGGACAGTTCACAAGGATCTGTTCAAAAACAGGCAAAGACTGTAATGCAATTTCACCTAAAGCATCGTTATTCGTTGGCACAACACGCCATGTTGCAACCTTTAGACCTTCCGCTTCAATTTCTTTATTGAGAATATTCTTTGCGTTCTGAGCAAGCGCAGGATCAATATTTAAAAATACGGTACCCGCAGCAAAAATCTCTGTTAGGTTTACCCCGAGTTTCAGCGCTTCATCACGGAAAAATTGTTTCGGCATAGCCAATAATAGTCCGCACCCATCTCCTGTCTTACCATCAGCGGCAATACCACCACGGTGCGTCATGCAACTTAAACTGTGAATCGCGGTTTCAACTAAATGATGACTTGATTCACCTTTCATGTGGGCGATCAAACCGAAACCACAGTTATCCTTAAACTCATCAGGTTGATATAAACCTTGAGCGGGAGCTACAGTATTAGGCGATGGCATGTGCATAGCGTACCCTTCTTTAAACATGGCTCTTTCGAGCAACAAACAATCAATTCATTTTCTGCGATATTGCCGATTAACTCATATAAAGTTCAATGCTTCGCGAAAACATTTTTACTGGCGGATTTGCAATATACGCCTTTCTTTTCCAAGAATCAGCGCATTTACCATATAAAGTGTTTTCAGTTATTACACCTTAGAAAGGCTTTGTAAAGCAGAAAACTTTCCATTTCACTAAATTAATGAACCATTTAGCAAAGGAAAAGATGATGAACAGACAAAATAGCACCACAAAATAGCAAAAAGCATGCCAATTAAGCATAAATTTACTAAATCATTAAAAAAATTAAAATAACTTTAAATTATAGTGGTGGAGCGCAATCACAGAATGAGTAAAAATGCACCAAAAAGCAGCTCAATGCCACAAAAGTAAACACCAGAGCATCATATTGGTGCGTTACTAATTAAATGGATCGCTGATTTCTCTTCTTGAAGAGTCTGAATTTTCTTTTATTTTTTCAGCATTTGAAGGTGCTGGAGCCGTAGAATGATTTTGCTGAACATTGACCACATTTCCTTGTGCATCACGTTGAGTTACCGTCGTTTTCACAGTTGTAGATGCATTGGCTGCACCATTATTTACCGATGTTGTCGACGATGATTGACTTCCCATTAATAAAGACTCATCAACTCGAGGCAAAGCAGCAGGTTTCAACTGAATTGCATATAGTTGGTTGGTCGCCAATTTCATTTCATCAGCACCTAAATCGTTGACAAAATCCACATAAGTTGCGAGTCGTTGAGCTTTCGGTTGGATAGATTCAGGAAGTGTTAAATTCAATTGCGAAAATTGACGATTTGCGTCTTCTGCACTAGAGAACACACCATACGCCAAAACATATTGCTCGACTTGATCCTGACCGCTCAAACGAAAATAGATGAACTTTTTGCGATCTGCACGATTTAACAAAAAGTTTTTAATGATGGCCTCATTGGAACTACGAAAAATCTCCATCACCCACTGACGTTGATTTTCTTTGACGAATTTAGTGCCACGAAATTCTGGGGTATGTTCATTGGTTACAACAACTCGAGCAGTTAAATCCAAAGGGCGCACCGCGTCTGCAAGCGCACCCAAATGCGTTGTAGCTGCAACTTTTTCAGGCTGTATCTGCACGGGAACTTCAATTTTAGATGGTTGCTCAACTTCCACTAAGGCATCACTATCGGTAACACCCCAAAATATCAATGCGGCAATTAAACAAGCCAATGCAAAAACCAGCCAGCTATATTGTTGAATATTTTGCCAAATTGATCGTGACACAGCTATGCTTTCCCTTAGTGATTCATTATGCAGATTGATTTGCTAAAATAGCTTGCTTCATAAGCTCAACATCAAAATCTTTCGTAATTATGGCTTGCCCTAATTTTTCAAGCAAAACTAAGCGCAGCTGACCATTTAAGACTTTTTTGTCATGCGACATGTAAGCCAAAAATTCATCCAATGGAATTTTTGGACATGATATCGGTAAATGAGCACGTTGAATGATTTTTTTTGTACGCTGCAAATCCTCAGCTGAAATCCAACCAAGACGGTGCGACAAATCTGCCGCCATCACCATACCTGTCGCAACGGCTTCACCATGCAACCACACCCCATAACCCAAATAGGATTCAATGGCATGACCAAAGGTGTGACCTAAATTGAGCAATGCACGTTCGCCTTGTTCTTTTTCATCATTGGCAACAATTCTGGCTTTATGCGCACAAGAGCGATACACGGCTTCTGCTAGTAAATTTGCATCTCTAGCAACTAAAGCATCCATGTTTTGCTCTAACCACAATAAGAAATCCACATCGCCCAATAAAGCATATTTAATCACTTCAGCAAGACCTGCTGAAAGCTCCCGATCGGGTAAGCTATCAAGCTGTGCCATATCAGCTAGCACTACTTGTGGTTGCTGGAAAGCACCTAACATGTTCTTGCCCAAAGGATGATTGATGCCTGTTTTCCCACCAACACTTGAATCGACTTGTGACAATAAAGTGGTCGGCACCTGTACAAAATTCACCCCACGTTGAAAACACGCTGAAGCAAAACCTGCCATATCCCCTACGACACCACCACCCAATGCTAAAACCGTACAATCTCGGTTAAAACCTGCTTCTAATAAAGCATCAAAAATTAAATTTAAATGTTGAATATCTTTGTATTGCTCACCATCTAGCAATATGCATTGTGCAACTTGCTTATCGAGTTGGGTTAATGCGTCGGCATAATGCTGCAAATAAAGCGGCGCCACCGTGGTATTTGACACCAACATTACTTGCCGCCCATGTAGATAAGGTTCAAGCAATTGTTTTGGGTCCAAATGACTTCCAATAAAAATTGGATAGCGACGATCACCTAACTCAACGTATAACGTTTGCATAATTAAAACCAACTCGAGAATTACTTAATTTGTTTAGATAAAATAACCTGTAGAATCCGCTGCGCTAAATCCCGTGCTGCGCCTTGATTTGTCTCGATTATATAGTCTGCAACCTCACGATACAAAGGATCACGCAAGGCCAATAAATCTCGCAGTTTTTGTTCGGGATTGTCTACTTGTAGTAATGGACGATTTTTATCGCGATAGGTACGCTGTAGTTGAAGTTCTACAGGAGTATATAAATAAACAACAATGCCGCGTTGCTTTAAAAATTCTCGATTGCTCGGTTGTGTGACCACACCGCCACCTGTCGCTAACACAAGTGCAGAACGGGCAGTGAGATCGTTCAACACATTGGTTTCACGCAAACGAAATCCCACTTCACCTTCTTTTTCGAATATCCATGGAATAGTAGCTCCTGTCTTACGCTCAATCTCATGATCACTATCAATAAAATCACGCCCTAACAGCTCTGCTAAATGTCGACCAACCGTTGTTTTTCCTGCCCCCATTGGCCCTACCAAATAAATATTTGGTAGGGTTTCAAACGCTTTGCTTGGCAATGCGCCACCTATATTAATTGCAATTATTGAAAATATATTAATGATTTCTCGTCAAAGTGTCATTAACAATTCTCGGCGTCACAAAAATAAGCAGTTCACGTTTATTGTCGGTTTTCAAATCACGACGGAAAAGACGACCAACGTAAGGTAAATCACCGAGGAACGGAACTTTAATTTGTGAACTAATGTTCTCTTGTTCAAAAATCCCACCAAGAACAACAGTTTCGCCGTTATCAACCAAGACATTGGTATCAATCGAGTTCTTACTAATGGTCAATTGACCCGTTGGTGTTGGATTACTTGGCGCATCTTTAGTGATATTGAGCTTCATCATGACTTTACCTTCTGGGGTAATACTTGGTGTCACATCTAAGCTCAATGTCGCATCAATAAACTCTGTTTTAGGTACAGCATTGGCCCCCGCACCTGTCGAAGATGAATAAGGAATTTTTGTTCCTGATTCAATTTTTGCAGGTTGCTTGTCTGCAGTCATGACTTTTGGTGTCGAAATCACCTCACCATAACCGTCTGCTTGAACGGCTGAAAGTTCTAGATCCAGCATAAAGTCAGACAAACTAATCAAACCAAAAGCGATACGACTCGCACCAGCGGTAGTGGCACCTAAATCGACGTTTAGATTGTCTGGACGTTCAATCTCATATTTCCAGCCACCGGTATCACTGTCTTTTTCAGGTTTTCTGAGGTTCCAAAGCGTGGTATCACTACCGCCCACCAACAAATCATTATTCTTAGTAACACCTTGAGACAAGATTCCCCACTTTACCCCCATCTCTCGAGTAAAGTCTGTACTCGCTCTGACGATACGCGCTTCGATCATGACTTGTTTGACTGACACATCTAACAAATCAACCATCTTACGAATTTTGTCAATATTGAGTGCCGTATCGTTGACGATCAAAGTATTGGTACGCACATCCGCCACGGCGCTGCCACGAGAGCTGAGTAAACTTTCCAAAGCCAAAGAGTCAGAGTTCGCCGTACGGTTTGAGACTCCACCCTTACCATCACGAGACTCTTCAATTAACTTTAAAATATCTGCAGCTTTGGCATAACTGAGTTTAATGTATTCGGATTGAATCGGTGCAAGCTTCACACTCTGTGCAATGGCTTTTGCTTCTTCTTCTTCAGCTTTGATTAGTTCTGTGACAGGTGCAATCCAAATCACATTTCCATTACGGCGTTTATCTAAATTTTTGGTTTTCAACACGATATCAAGTGCTTGATCCCAAGGAACATCCTTCAAACGCAGAGTAATATTGCCCTGTACTGTATCTGCAGCAACCATATTAATATTGGTGAAATCAGCCAACAACTGTAGTACACGACGCACTTCAATATCTTGGAAATCTAAAGAAATCTTATTGCCGGTATAAGTTTGTGATTTTGCTTTTAGTGGTGACTTATCTTCAGGACGTTTTAGGCTAATCGTGAGTTTATTTTCTGCTTGATAAGCCATATATTCATAGCTACCCGCAGATTGAATGGTGATCACACCATTGCCTTTATCGTTATATGCATCAATACTGGCGACAGGTGTGGCAAAATCATTGGTATTTAAGCGACGTGCGAGATGCGTTGGAATCTTATTCCCCATCGTTCGCACCACGATTTTACTGCCCTGTTGTTGTACATCTACTGGCGTATTACTGCCCAACAAATCAATTACAACCAAGCCTTCACCTTGTTTTCCACGCTGAAAGCCTATATTTGAAACGCCTTGTTGTGCTTGACGAGCCGCAACTGGTGCTGTCATTGCAGCTGCTGGATGTGCCGAATTAATTTTTAAAACAAAGGTATTACCTTCAACGCGTGTTGTAAACGCCCCTGCATCTTTCAAATTGACGATCACACGAGAGCGCTGATCATCTGCAGCAACTTCGACTGAACTGGCTTCTTTGGTCGATACAGGAATCGATGTCTGTTTCAAAGACTGTTGTGCTTTATCAAAATCTAAAATCAGACGTGAAGGTTGCTCGAGTTGGTAAGCCTGCGGTTGTGGTGGCAAACCATTAAACATGACACGGATTTCAGTTCCTTGATCAGCTAAGCTCATTGGCACAATATTGGTCATACTAACTTGTGCTGATGCAACCTGCATCACAGCTATAGCGACAGCACCCATAGAAAATTGACGGAATGCATGATTCATGGTCTTCGCTTCCCCAAATAAAGAATCTTTAAACTGTTTTTTCATTGTTATTCCCTTAATCTTACGGCGCTGGTCCAATTAAAACGAGTGTTCTCGGTCTTTCAACATAACCTTCTCGTCCATCAGGTACAATTTCAACCAAGTCGATCTGAGTCGGGCTAATTTTAATAATGCGCCCTTGATTCATCCCCAAATAACTGCCTACTTGTACACGCTCAATCTGCCCATCCGGGGTCTGAATTAAAGCAATGGTCTGATTTACTCGACCACGCATGCTCCCTTTCATATTCAGGGATTCCAACGCATAGCTTTCTAAAGGCTGAGGTTGACGATTGAAGTTTGGATAAACACGTTTGCCCGCCATAATTTTCAATTCAGCTGCCAAAGAACTCGGCATAAAAGGACTCTTTAGCTGATGCGCCGAATAATTAAATAAAGGCACTGGGGTAAATACAGGTGCAGGCTCAATAGGTAAAGGTGGTTGATTACGAATTTCTGCCATTTTTTGACTCACCGCATCAATACGAGAATCACACCCCACTAGCCCAAAACCGATAAACAAACCCAGTATTAACTTATAATGGTTCATTAGTGCTGTCCTCCTTGAGCAGATGGAGCTGTCGCATCAATAGCGGCCTGATCATCAACACCAACATAACGATACGTTTTTGCTTTCACCGCATAGCTAACCACAGGAATGTCAGATTTTTTCTGGGTATCTTCTTTTGCTTCCACCGTAAAATCATGCAAAGTCACAATCCGTGGTAACGCTGCAATACCTGTCGCAAACGCACCGAAAGCATGATAATCCCCTGATGCTTCCATGCTGATAGGTTGCTCAATAAAGAACTCTTGTTTAATTTCTTTTTCTAAGCGGATATTTTTAAACTTCAAGCCAGAATTTACGCCTGTTAAGTTTATATCCTCAACTAAACTTGGAATTTCTGTTTCTTTCGGCAACTGCTCTAGTTGCTGATTAAAATTCGCTTCCATTTCTTGTAATTGCGTTTGGTACTGCTGCAAATTACGCAACTTAGATTCTTTTTCTTTAAACTCATTCAACAAGCTTTGTTCTCGTGCTTGTGCATTGGCAATCGTTTCCAATTGCTTTTGAACCACCACAAAATAGCCTAGCGCAGCGACAGCTAAAAGAATAAAAATCCAACAAGTCACCTTGACAGAGAGAGGCCAGCTGCCATAGTTATTCATATCCAATGTATTAAATTGTTGGAAGAATTGCTCTACTGTCATTTTTTTCTTCTTTACAGCAACACCATCTTGATTGAGTTCATTTAGTTCATCTTGACTCATTGTGTCACCCCCACTGTCCCTGTTGCTGTCTCTGAAGCTGGGTCGGCTACAACGGTGGTACCGATTTCACCCAAATCTACAGTAACGACAAAACTTCCATAATTCTCTTCTACGCGAGGAACCAAAGAGCTTGCTGTTTTATCTTTTTTCTCTTCTGCTGCCAAAAATGAATTCATAAAGGCATTACGGTACCAAGGGGATGCTTCTAAATTACGTAGTAATTCCGCCACTGTATTTGGACTTTCTGCCTTGCCTTCAATACTGAATTTATCGCCAGTTCGCGTAAATTTAGTGATGTACATGGTTGGTGGTGTCACACGGACTAACTCATCAACTAACCTTACAATCACTGGGCGTTGTCCTTGCAAACCCTGAATCAACTTCATTCGCTCAATAATGGCATTACGGCGTTCTTGCAAACCCTCTAAAGACTTGAGCTGTACATCCAAACTTTGATTGGTACTGACAATAAACTGATTGGCTTGCTCTTGATCATTCAATTTGTGATCAAAATACATCCAAGCTGTAAATACAGATGCAATTCCTAATGCAGCCACCCCAACACAAAATGCGACAAATTGTTTCTTTCTTTGTTCTCTTAGCTCATCGCGCCAAGGGAGTAAGTTAATCTTTGCCATTAATCAAAACTCCTCAATGCCAAACCACATGCAACCATCAATGAGGAAGCATCATTTTCAATTTTTTTAATATCGATTTGTGGAGAAAAACCCATTTGTAGAAATGGATTGGCAATCGTTACTCGGTAACCCAATTTTTGTTGTAATAACTTTGCTAAGCCTGGAATATTGGCATTCCCTCCAGCCAGCAAAATATGATCAATCTCGTTGAATTGAGAAGATGAAAAAAAGAATTGTAGTGAACGCGCTGCTTGTTGCACCACGGCATCTAAGAACGGCTCAAGTACCTCGATGTCATAATCGTCTGGCAGCGTTCTTTCTTTTTTGGCACGACCTGCTTCTTCAAATGACAAACCATAGCGACTTTGAACATCTTGGGTCAGCTGTCGCCCCCCAAAGACTTGTTCACGTGTATAAATGATTTTGCCCTTTTGCATCACTGATAGCGTGGTCATGGTATGCCCGATATCTAAGATGCCAACGGTGTTTGCCCCCATCGGCAGTGTATCCGAAAACACACTAAAAGCACGCTCCATCGCATAGCTTTCAACATCAGCTGTTTTGGCATTTAATCCGGCAAGCTCTAGCACTTCTACACGCGTATCAACATTCTCAGTACGTGTAGCAACGAGAAGGACATTTACCCGATTCGGATTGGCTAATCGATCAGGTAAAACTTCAAAATCAAGACTCACTTCATCTAATGGGAACGGAATATATTGCTCAGCATCCATACGAATTTGAACTTCTCGCTCTTCATCCGTCATATCCGCATCCATCTCTATGATTTTGTTAATTACCATAGAAGTAGGTACCGCAATTGCCACATTGCTGGTATGTGGATTGGCGAGGTTCACCACTCTCTCAAGTGCATCACCGACCGCCTCTGGGTTCAAAATGCTTTTTTCCACCACGCTATTTTCAGGCAATGGCATCACGGCATAACTTTCAACCCAATATCTACCGTTCTTTACAGAAAGTTCCAATAATTTAACAGTTGTCGAACTAATATCGACACCCACTAACCCCTTATTTGGTTTACGATATAACCTGAGCACAGTATTTTCCTATTTATTTTTTTATCCCCAAAAATACAACACACTAATTTGTTTTGGTCTTTAATTAATACGGATACAATAACCCATCTAACAATCCGTATGTCTAAAGGATATACTGACCACAATTAGTTTGTCATTCGCTCTTATTAAAACTTACTTATTATGAAAAAGCTATCCAGTTCTGGTATTGTTCGCCCATTTTTTTTGATCATTATTATTATCTTAGTCTCACTTCCAATGGGATTTTATGGCATGTATCTCTATCTCGCGCCATCACTGCCAGATATGAGTTCATTAAAAAAGGCGCCACTGTTAAAACCATTGCAGGTATATACAGCAGATAATAAGCTGATTGCAGAATATGGCGGAAAACTTTCCATTCCTGTCGAATATGAGCAAATTCCGCCCACGTTTATTCATGCTTTTTTGGCCGCTGAAGATTCTTCTTTTTTTGAGCATAGCGGCATTAGTTTTAAAGGTTTGGGGCGAGCGATAACCGAATCTGTAACTGGCTCTGATGTCCAAACTGGGGGCTCAACCATTACCATGCAGGTAGCAAAAAATTATTATTTAAGTCCTGAGCGAACATTAAGACGCAAACTCACTGAAGTCTTTCTTGCACGAAAAATTGAACAGAGCCTCACCAAACAAGAAATTTTGAGTTCTTATGTCAATAAGATCTTCTTGGGTAAAAACTCCTATGGTATCGCTGCTGCTGCACGAATCTATTACAACAAAAATATCGATGAACTCAGCATTGCACAAATGGCGATGATTGCAGGCCTGCCTAAAGCACCTTCTAAATATAATCCTGTCGCCAACCCTCAACGTGCACTTGAACGCCGTAATTGGATTTTAGGGCGCATGCTTCAGCTCGGCTATATCAATCAAGCCCAATATCAAAAAGCGGTCGCAGAACCGATCAATCTAAATATGGTGGACCGCTCCGTCAGCAATGTGTTCCCATACGTAGGTGAAATGGTACGTTCAGAATTGGTTAAACAGTTTGGTGATCAAGCGATTGATTCAGGCTACAAGGTGTACACCACCATTGATAGCAATCGTCAACGTTATGCTGAGCAAGCTCTTCAAGATGGTTTAGAAGCTTATGACCGTCGTCATGGTTGGCGTGGCCCTGAAGCGCATGATCAACCTCTCAATCAATTCATGGCTTATGCCAATACTTATCCAGCTCAAGTGGTAAAAGTAAATAACAATTCCTTTGATGCGCGCATGCAAGATGGTTCAACTGTGACTGTCAATTGGTCAGGTATGTCATGGATTCGCCCTTATCGCAATGCCAATAGTGTCGGCGGAGCACCCTCCAATGCATCACAAATTGTCAAAGTAAAAGATATTATCCGCTTACGCCCCAATAAAGAAAAAACTGTTTGGTCTTTAGTTCAAGTCCCTAAAGTACAAGGGCAGCTCATTGCCATAAATCCAAATGATGGCGCAATCGAAGCTGTTGTCGGTGGTTATAATTTCTATCAATCGAAGTTTAACCGTGCGACTCAAGGATGGAGACAACCGGGTTCAACTATTAAGCCTTTTGTCTATGCATTGGCTTTAGAGCGCGGCATGACGCCTTATAGTATGGTCAATGACAACCCGATTACTATTGGGAAATGGTCGCCTAGAAACTCAGACGGCCGTTATCTGGGTATGATTCCTTTACGTCGTGCTTTATATTTATCCAGAAATACCGTATCGGTACGATTACTACAAAATGTAGGTATCGAGCGTACGCGCCAACTCTTTATGGATTTTGGTTTGCAGGATGACCAAATTCCTCGCAACTACACCATTGCATTAGGAACACCACAGGTCTTGCCTGTACAGATGGCAACTGGCTATGCAACCTTCGCGAATGGCGGTTATCGTATCCAGCCACATTTTATTAAACGGATTGAAGATGCCTCAGGCAAGGTCATTTATAGTGCCAAGCCTGAATATGCATGTATTCCTTGTATTGGCGATGCAAAAGCACCGGCTCCGCAACAAGAAGCAGATGCTCCTGAAGTAACAGAAATCACCAATCAAAGCTTAGAGAACGCAAGCGCCGCATCGGAAACTCAATTAACTGCCAATAATTCTGAACAAACTATCAAGACCAATAGCGATTATCGTCAAGCACAACGAATTTTAAAATCAAGCTCTGCCTATGATATGGCCAACATTTTACGTGATGTCATCCAACATGGTACAGGTCGTGCTGCACTTAAAATCGGTCGTGATGACTTAGGTGGAAAAACAGGAACCACCAATGATGCCAAAGATGCTTGGTTCGCGGGCTTTAATGGCAAATTAGTAACAGTAACTTGGGTCGGCTTCGATCAGCCTCGCACCCTAGGTCGTAGAGAATATGGTGGCGTTGCTGCACTGCCAATTTGGACCAACTTTATGGCCAATGCTTTAAAAGATACGCCTTCTGCATGGGTTCGTTTGGATAAAGATGCGAAAGATCCTATTTCTCATGATCAATTACAGGTCCAGCAAAGCGAAGATCGTAAAGAATATCGTGCTTCTCCACCACTCGCACGTCCACTTTACCGTCCTGCACCTGCAGCACCTACACGCTCAGCGCAAAGTGATTTTTCAGACTTATCTGGGACTAATGGAGAACACACCATCACACCAGAGAGAAAACAACCACCGGCGATGGGTTCAAACCCTCAAAACTCAAACACCCAAAGAGAGCGAGATGGAATTGAAAATTTAATTAATCAAATCCAATAGTCGTTCGTCAACGCCCAAACAGCCATCAATTTGATGGCTGTTTGTTTTTCTGAAATAGATAAATCTGAAAGGCGGCACTGACGGTAAACTGCTGTTGCTGCTCAAGTGCTTTCCGTCGCTCCGGATTGGCTTTATACGCATATGGCGTCATCGCAATTAAGTTGCTGAGCGCGAGCTGATCTAACTGCATTGTGGTTTCAACAATTCGTTGCTGTTTCAGCTCAAATTGAGATTCAAGCTGTTCAATAAACTTCTGTGGTTCATGCAAATTGACCTGCTCGAACAACGCTTCACGCAATGCGAATAGATGCTTAGGTGCAGGTGTCACCACAATCAAATAACCTTGATCACTCAACACTCGTACGATTTCATTTTGTGGAATTGGGCTAAATAAACTACTACACACATCAATCGAATGATTTCGTACAGGCAAAGTTGCCCCAGTCCCCACCACCCAAGTCACGTCAGAATTTAATTTTGCCGCACGTTGTACTGCTGTTTTGGCAATATCCACACCGATACAGTATTCAGTATGACGCTGCATAGCACTGGTGTAGTAGCCTTCGCCACAGCCAATATCCAAAATCGTTTTTGGTTTTAACTGTTGCAGCAACTCAACCACAGCTTGTTGTAAGGGCTGATAAAAACCTGCTTGCAAAAACTCTCGGCGTGCCAACACGGACTCTGCCGTATCCCCTGGCGTTTTACTATGCTTATGCTGCACCACATGCAGATTTACATAACCTTGTTTCGCCACATCATAATGATGTCCGTTATCACATCGCCATGCATTTTCAACCAAATTTAATGATTGGCGACAAACAGGACACATCAACAAATTCATCTATTTTTCTCCAAGCATAAAAAAAGCTGGTATTCACCAGCTTCTTTTTTAAATCGTGGCTTAACGTAATTTTAACGTCATTAACCCTAAAACCACCAAGAAAATCGTAATAATCCAGAAGCGAATCACCACTTGAGTTTCCTTCCAGCCTTGTTTTTCATAATGATGATGTAGAGGTGCCATCAGGAATACACGTTTGTTTCGCATCCGCAATGAGCCAATTTGCAAGAATACCGAGATGGCTTCCATAACAAATACACCACCCATAATCGCAAATACAATTTCCTGTCTAACCATGACTGCAATCGTACCGAGCATCGCACCCAACGCCAACGCACCGACATCACCCATAAACACTTGAGCAGGGTGGGCATTGTACCAAAGGAAGGCCAAACCAGCACCGATCATCGCTGAGCAAATCACCACAAGCTCTGAGGTATATTTCACATAGGGAATATGTAGATAATTGGCAAAACGAATATCACCAGACAAATAAGCAAATACGCCCAAACCTGCCGCGACCATCACAATCGGCATAATCGCCAAGCCATCCAAACCATCGGTTAGATTGACTGCGTTAGATGCACCATTGATCACCAAATAAGTAAAGGCAATAAAGGCTAAACCAAGTGGAACCGCTGAAAGTGGAATGGAAAGATTCTTAAAAAATGGAATCAATAAGTCCAACATATTCGCGGTATGCAAGGCACTATCTTGCTGTTTTGCAATTACATATAAGGCAATACCTGCGCCTAATGAAGCAACTGAAGTCCAAAAAAACTTTTTACGAGCAGGTAAACCCGCGTTGTCTTTATAACGGACTTTAATCCAATCATCAGCCCAACCGACTGCCCCAAATACCACCATAACCCCCAGAACAATCCAAACATACGGGTTGGATAGGTCTGCCCACAACAGGGTACTAATACCAATAGAGAGCAGAATGAGAATCCCCCCCATGGTCGGCGTTCCCATCTTCTTAGCATGATTTTCAGGTGCAAAAGAGCTCACCGCTTGACCATATTTTAATGCTTGTAATTTGCGAATCATGATCGGTCCTAAAACCAATCCAATTGCCAACGCGGTTAGTAGACTCAATAATGAACGCAATGTTAAATAACGAACAACTTGGAACGAGCTGTTATACCCCGCCAATTGTTCAAATAACCATAACAACATTTAAATTTTCTCCATCAAATCAGCCATCAACGTTTCCATGTGGGTGAAACGGGACCCTTTGAAGAGGAAACTCATCGACTGGGGTTGATGTCTTTGCACTAAATTAATTAAAAACGGTAACGCCTCTGCTTGTGTGGCAAATGCATGTAATGTTTTGGCATGCGCCGAGCCCTGCTGTGCTGCTTCAGCAAACTCTCCGACCACAACCAATGCATCTAAAGGCAAATTCGCTAAATCTCGGCCTAAATCATGATGTTCTTGCCAACTTGATTCACCAAGCTCACCAATGTCGCCCATGACCATGACTTTCAAACCTTGCTGCTGCAATAGGACATTCGCAGCTGCACGCATTGAGGTTGGATTAGCATTATAAGTATCGTCAATAAATAGGTGCTGTTGATGTTGAATAAAATTCAAACGACCTTTTGCACCTTGTGCGTGTTCTAAGCCATGCACAATATCATCGAGTTCAACCCCAATCGCCAACGCAAATGCGGTGGCTGCTGCTGCATTTTCCACATTATGCGCACCTGCAAAGGGTAGATTCACAGCGCGAACACCATGCGGTGTATGCAAACGGAACTGTGAAAATTGAGGGTGAAGTTCAACATCAGTGACAAAGATATCTCCACCTTCACCAAAACTTAAAATTGGATGCTTTTGAGCCCTCTCACGAATGCTTGCCGCATAATCATCCTTTGCAGGAACGATCGCAGTGCCTTCAGGCAAAATGTGCGCATAAATTTCTGACTTCGCGCGACAAATACCCTCTCGCCCACCAAACTCACCTAAGTGCGCTGTTCCAATATTTAGAATGCCAGCCACATGCGGTTGCACTAGATTTGAGGTGTAATCAATCTCACCTTGATGACTCGCCCCAAGCTCCATCACGGCATAGCGATGTTCTTGACGTAATTCAAGCAACATCATCGGCACCCCTAAATCATTGTTGAGGTTACCTCGGGTAATCAACGTCGGCGCTAAACGAGACAGAATGCTGCCTAACATCTCTTTAGTCGTGGTTTTACCACTGCTGCCCGTCAATGCAATCACTTTAAGTTGTGGGTTCTGTTGACGACGATAAGCCCCCAAATGTCCCAAAGCCAAGCGCGTATCTTTGACCACAAGCTGCACAATATCAGCATCGACTGGACGTTCAACAATCGCCATTTGACATCCCTGCGACGCAACTTGTGCCACAAAATCATGTGCATCGAAACGCTCACCTTTCAATGCAAGAAAAACATCCCCTGCTTCAGCATGGCGTGAGTCTGTCAAAATTCGCTTGATTTCACCTTGTAGAGGTTTTGCGTTATACCACTCACCCTGTGTCGCTTGTTGTAATTGTTCTGCTGTCCAAGGTTCTAATGGAACGGTACTGGTGGTTGAGGTGTGCATACTTGTTATTTACCTTTTGACTCTTATTGCGCAGGATATGCTGAGTGTATCGAATGTGGCTGTGCAGTAATTGCTGATTGCACCTCTACTACATCATCAAACCAATGACGAACGCCATCAACTTCCTGATAGTTTTCATGTCCTTTTCCTGCGATCACCACAATATCTCCTGCTTGTGCATGTTCAACCACAAATCTAATCGCTTCACGGCGATCATGAATTTCATGCGTCGTATGATCAGCAAAGTCAATATTTTGCTTCATATCAGCAAAAATCTGTTCAGGGTTTTCAGTCCGTGGATTATCTGAAGTCAAAACTACAGGATTGGCATGATCAAGTGCTGCTTGTGTCATCAATGGACGTTTACCACGATCACGATCCCCCCCACAACCAAATACCGCCCAAAGCTGACCAGAGACATGGCGCTTTAAAGTCGTCAACACTTGAATCAAAGCGTCGGGAGTATGTGCATAATCGACCACGAATAAACGCTCAGCATCCTGAATCACTTGCATGCGACCAGGTGCACCCTGTAATTGTGGAACAAACTGCACTAAATCAGCCAAAGCAAAACCTGCATATTCCGCAGCAATTAAGCTTGCCAATAAATTCTCGACATTAAAATGTCCCAGCAATGGACTTTGAACTGAATATAAACCAGATGGCGCAATCAGCGTAAAACGAGCACCACTCAATTGATAGTGCAAATCAGCAATATGGTAATCTGCGCTCGCTTGAGTCAATGAATAGGTCAAGATTTTAGGTTGCGATGGATTAGCCTTGGCGGCATCTAACATCAAGGCAGCATATGCATCGTCTAAATTAATCACCACGGCTTTTAAGGTGGTAAATCTAAATAACAAGGCTTTTGCTTCAGCATAAGCCTCTAAAGTACCGTGATAATCCAAATGGTCACGACTTAAATTACTATAGACCGCGATTTCAATCTCACAGCCGTTTAAACGACCTTGCTCCAAGCCATGAGAACTTGCTTCTAAGGCAACAAATGCTGCACCCTGCTTGGCATAAGCATGCAGTGCATTTTGTAATTGTAATGCATCTAAAGTCGTGTGACTGGAGGGTGTCAAATTCGGCAAAATACCATTGCCCGTGGTCCCCATCACCGCACAGCCTTGTCCTTGTGAACTCACCAATTCCGCGATTAAACGAGAAATTGTGGTTTTGCCATTGGTGCCTGTGACTGCAATACCGCGTAAGATCGATATTGGATCAATATGCTGCAAATATTGCTTTTGCCATTCGCCCAATAACTGACGGACTGTTGGGCAGGTCCACTCTTTTTCTAAACCTAGCGCAGTTTCACTAATCACCACCAATGCACCTGCATCCAATGCATTTTGGGCAAATTGGCGGGTTTTCTCAGCTTGGCTAAAACTATTCAACGCAATAAAGATTTGCCCTGCTTCAAGCTTACGGCTATCCAAACAAAAACCGTTAAAAGGCTGCATAGACCACGCTGCATCGATGTTGATTGGATGTATCTGTTGAAAACTAATCGACATTTTTTACCTACGCACTGGAGTTGGTGAAGTATCTAGTGGTCTATCCAAAGGCACATTGAGTAAGCGTAAGGACTCTTGCATAATTTTGGCAAAAACAGGCGCTGCGACCAAACCACCATAGTAGCGACCCTGCGGATTTTCTACGACAACGATCATTGCCAAACGAGGATCACTCACAGGCGCAACACCCGCAAATAAAGCACGGTATTCATTATTTGAATACCCCTTACGGTCAGCACGAAGTTTGTGCGCTGTCCCCGTTTTACCCCCAACACGATAACCAGGAATCACGGCTTGTTTTGCTGTACCCCCCGGTAAAGTGACTTGTTCTAACATCATTAAAACTTGATCTGCAATTTTAGGATCAAGCACCTGTTTGCCTTCGGGTGCTTGTTCTAGCTTATGCAAACTCAACGGCATTTCCATGCCATGATTCGCCAACATCGCATAACCTTGTGCAAGCTGTAAAATCGTGGCATTCAAACCATAACCGTAAGCCATCGTACCCAGTTGTGAAGAATTGAGCTTATCTCCAGAGTAGAGTAAACCTGCACTCTCACCTGGAAATCTCACATCCGAACGCTGACCAAAACCGACACGACGGAAAAAGGACGGCAAAGCATCTTTAGGCAAAGACAAGGCAAGTTTCGCTGAACCCACGTTTGATGATTTAACAATCACACCTGTCAATGTCAGCGCACCATAGTTATGGGTATCACGAATGGTATGCCAACCCAAACGCATCGACCCTGGTGCGGTATTGATAATTGAATTCGGTGTGTATTGACCACTTTCTAATGCAGCAGCAACGGTAAATGGCTTCATGGTTGAACCCGGTTCAAACATATCAATCGCACCACGGTTACGCATGGCATCTTTATTTGAAAGCCCGCCCTTATCATTTGGGTTATAAGATGGCCAACTGGTCATCGCCAAGATTTCACCCGTTTTGACATCGACAGCAATCGCTGTGGCTGAACGTGCATTGTTTGCAACACCCGCGGCAGTCAACTCGCGATACATAATATATTGCAATCGTGAATCGATACTCAGGGTGATATTTTCGCCTGATTCGACCTCTTTGATCACTTCAGAAACTTTGAGGCGATTGCCTTTTTTATCACGGATAATCTTCTGTTCGCCATCAACCCCTGCCAGTCGTGTATTCAACTGCATTTCTAAGCCTTCGATACCCGTGCCTTCACTATTGGTCAAACCAATAATTTGTGCATTTGCTTGAGGCTGAGGGTAATAACGTTTATAACTTTTCTCAGTATAAACACCCTGAAAATTGCGCTTTAAAATTAAATCTGCTTGTTGCGGTGGAATCTCTTTTTGCAATACCAAATAACGTGAACGAGCCCGATCATTCATTTGTTGCTTTAAAACTTTACGGTCAATCCCAACCGCATCAGCCAATTCATCTAAGTTTAAGTTTTTATTGGGCAATTGACGTTTTAGGCGGCGATTGGTCGGATCTTTTTTGAGTTCTTCAGTAATTTCATTAAATTGTTTTTTAGCATCCCAATAATCTCTTGGGTCAATTACGATTTTCATGATCGGCGTACTGATTGCCAGCGGCACACCGTGACGATCACTAATCACGCCACGCATCGCTTCTAGACGTTCAGTCCTTAAAATATTGGCATTGGCCTTGTTTTGCAAAAAGTCTTTATTGACCACTTGTACATAAAATGCGCGTGCCACTAAAACCACAAAACAAAGCAGTACCACGCCCCAAAGCAAATAAAACCGCCACATATCCAAAGCAAGTGTTGGTTTTGCCGAAATAGACTGCTGTTTTCTTCGTATCGGTTTACTTCGCTTATCTGCCATACAGCATGCCTTATTTATCTTGCTTCGAGGTCGTAGGTAAAGAAATCACAACGGTTTGTGCTGCGGGTGGTGAGAACATGCGGAGTTGCGTAACCGCACGTGAACCAATCTGTGCCGTTGCACCAAAGGTTTGCTGCTCAATAAGCAGACGCCCCCATTCAGCATTTAAATCATCTCTTTCACGCATATATGCACTCAAGTCACGATAGTCATGACGATATTCAAATACTTGAAACACCACCATCATTGCACTCGTGAAGACCAGTGCAACAAGTACAGCATAAACAACGACTTTTTTCAGTCCATTTTTGCTGTTTGGTAGAACCTCGTCATCATTTTTATTGTTCATTATTTGCCTTTTTGCTCTATACGCTCTGCAACGCGCAGCCATGCACTACGAGAGCGAGGATTTTCTTTCACTTCAGCTTCACTCGCACGAATCCGAGACACTTTCTTTAAGCGTCGCGTATCAACGCGTTGTTGCGGCATGCCCCAGCCATGATCTTCAGCTAGAGTCGATTCTTTTTGAATAAACTGCTTAATTAAACGATCTTCCAAAGAATGGAAACTGATCACGGCTAATTGACCTTGGGCTTTCAACAATTCTACCGCTTGCGGTAAAAACACCTCAATATCATCCAGCTCTTTATTTAAAGCAATTCGAATCGCCTGAAAAGTTCGCGTGGCAGCATGTTTATGCTTTTCCCATTTTGGATGAGCAACTTTAACGATTTCTGCGAGCTGCGCAGTGGTGGTAATTTCACCTGCTGCTTTAATTGCTTTGGCAATACGGCGACTATAACGCTCTTCACCGTATTGATAGATAATATTAGCGAGTTGTTCTTCTTCAATTTTCAACAACCATTCTGCCGCAGTCGGGCCTTGCGAATTGTCCATCCGCATGTCCAATGGTCCATCCTTCATAAAACTAAAACCACGCTCTGCTTGATCAAGCTGTGGTGAAGACACGCCTAAATCGGCCATGATGCCATCGACTTCAGTAATACCGATCTTGGCTAGCTCAGATTGTATATCCGCAAAACTAGCATGAATAATTTTGAATCGAGGATCTTCTTGTTCTAATTGTGCTGCGACTTCAAGCGCTTGAGGATCTTTATCAAATCCGTAAACACGTGCATTTTGATCTAATTTTGAGAGCAACAATTTGGTATGACCGCCACGCCCAAAGGTAGCATCAACAAAAACACCGGAGTCGCGACCTGCCAAAACGCCATCAATGGTTTCGTGAAGTAAGACAGAAATATGCGACATAGTAGATAAATCAACAGCTAAAAATTTAACTGCACATTATCACCTTGTTTTATGCCAGTACCAAACGACTTTTTGTAGAGAATTCTTAACTTTTCATAGGTAAAACCGTTTTCTTCTCATTTTCCATTCAATAAAAAAGCAAATACCTCGCGTATTTGCTTTTGCACTTAAGCCGTTCAAAGTGGCGACGCTTAGTTCTATCGCTTTTGAGAATATATTTGGTCAAAAACTGCACCATTCACAAAATGTGTTTTTTGCGCTTTTTCCCATCCACCAAACACCTCATTAATATTGAATAATTGAATCTTCGGAAATTGCGCTGCATATTTTGCTGCGACTTGCGGATGACGTGGGCGGAAGTAATGTTTCGCCGCAAGCTCTTGTCCCAAAGGGGAATAAAGGAAGTTTAAGTAGCCACGCGCTAAATGACGATTTCCATTTTTATCTACTGTTTTATCGACGACTGCAACAGAAGGCTCTGCCAAAATCGAAATAGAGGGATAAATGATTTCAAATTTATCTTTTCCCAAACCTTGAGTTGCCAATAACGCTTCATTTTCCCAAGATAACAGCACATCACCAATACCACGTTCAGCAAAAGTCGTTAAAGAACCACGTGCACCTGAGTCTAGAACTTTGACATTATGGTAAAGTTTTTTGACTAACTCACGCGCTTTTGCATCATTTCCAGCGGGTTGTTTTAATGCATAACCCCAAGCAGATAAATAAATCCAACGCGGCGCACCGCCTGTTTTAGGATTTGGGGTAATAATTTCAACGCCATCTTTAGTTAAGTCATTCCAATCACGAATATGCTTTGGGTTGCCTTTGCGAACTAAAAAGACAACGGTTGAAGTATAAGGTGCAGAATTATTTTTAAATTGTTTTTGCCAATCTTTTCGAATTAAACCAGCATTCGCTATTTCATCGATATCATTGGCAAGTGCTAAAGTCACCACATCTGCTTGTAGACCATCGATCACGGATCGAGCCTGCTTACCCGACCCGCCATGTGACTGTTTAAAATTAACGTCTTGACCTGTCCTTTGCTTCCAATACTGCCCAAACGCCTGATTATATTCTTGATAAAACTCACGCGTTGGATCATATGATACATTTAGAAAAGCTGTCGCTGCTTGAGCTACACCAGTTAAACTCAACAGCAAAAATGTTGTTATTACTATTTTCATTTATTTCTTACTCATCAGACCCCATTTATAAACACTATATTTAGTGTCAAATAGCTTTACAATCATATGGTTATATTAATAATTAGATTATTATTCTGCATTTAAGATATACCGCTACAAACTATCTATTGCACTATAAATATACAACGAGACATTGTGAGCTAAAATTAGAAAAGTGACAGCCTCCACGCTTTCTACACATTTGCTTGCTAAATTTGTATTGTGTACAAAGTAGCAACACTGTTATAAATATAGGCAGTCAGGTGTCTAAATTTTATATTTTTTGTAAAAAATGTGACACAGTTCTACTTTTTTATTATTTTTTATGTTTGAATTGTATCTATAAAGCAAATTATTAGTTATTTGGTTCGTCTTGATAGACGACAAATCAAAAGGGGATGTGAGCAATGCGAGCATTAGAATTGAAAAAAGCACTTTGCCTAAGTTTATTTTTAGCCTGCTCTGTACAAGTTGGGCATGCAGCTGCAATTAAAGAAAATAATAGTTTAAAAACACTCGAAAAAACGACTTCACCTATTGTTAAAGCACTTGATCAGCAAAAACGTAATACTTCATTATCATTATCTAGCACAGATGATGAGTTAAAAATGCTAAATACGATTCGTACCACCCCCACTCAAACATTCTTTGCCAGTCAACACGAGCGTTTTTCTCGTTTTGTGCAAACCATATTCCAACCACATAGTTCTTAACGATTAAATATGTAATTCATCTCATGTTTAAATGAGCCTAGTCATACCGTGACTAGGCTTTTTCGTTATAATAGTTCAAATTTTAATTTAAACGCCGATCACTTATGACAGTTCGTACTCGCATTGCGCCCTCTCCTACAGGCTTTCCTCATGTAGGCACTGCCTATATTGCATTATTTAATTTATGTTTTGCTCAACAGCACGGTGGTGAATTCATTTTACGTATCGAAGATACGGATCAGCTTCGTTCAACACCTGAATCTGAAAAGATGATTTTAGATTCTTTACGCTGGTTAGGCTTAAATTGGTCAGAAGGCCCAGATGTGGGTGGCCCACATGCCCCATATCGCCAATCTGAACGTATGGGCATATATAAACAATATGCACTTGAATTGGTTGAAAAAGGTCATGCTTTTTATTGTTTTGCAACTGCAGAAGAACTCGATCAAATGCGTGCAGAACAACAAGCACGTGGTGAAACACCAAAATATGACGGCCGTGGTCTAAAACTCTCACAAGAAGAAGTTCAACGTCGTCTTACTGCGGGTGAACCACACGTCATTCGTATGAAAGTGCCTGAACAAGGTATCTGTAAAATCAATGATATGTTACGTGGTGAAGTCGAAATTCCATGGGCACAAGTCGATATGCAAGTTTTGCTAAAAACGGATGGCTTGCCAACCTATCACCTTGCAAACGTCGTGGATGATCATTTGATGGAAATCACCCACGTGTTACGCGGTGAAGAATGGCTCCCTTCTGCACCGAAACACCAATTACTTTATCAATATTTTGGTTGGGACATGCCAGCACTGTGCCATATGCCTTTATTGCGTAACCCAGACAAATCAAAACTTTCAAAACGTAAAAACCCAACCTCGATCAACTACTACCGCGATATCGGTGTCTTACCTGAAGCATTATTGAATTATTTAGGTCGTATGGGCTGGTCGATGCCTGACGAGCGCGAAGTGTTCACCCTACAAGACATGGTGGACAACTTTGACGTACAACGTGTTTCACTGGGTGGCCCAATCTTTGATGTTGAAAAACTGAATTGGTTGAATGGTCAATGGATAAAAGCACTCACACCTGCACAATTATTAGAACGTTTATTAACATGGAAAAATGATCCAAAGACTTTAGAAGAAATTGCTGCTGCGATTCAACCGCGAATCAACTTGTTGTCAGAAGCTGTGAATTGGGCTGGTTTTTACTTCAATCACATGCCACAAATCAGCAAAGAACAATTTGAAAGCAAAAAGTTGACTGAAGAACAAGTTCGTCAAAGCTTACAGTTCGCGATTTGGCGCTTAGAAAGCCAGTTCACATGGAACAACGACACGGTGAGCCAAACGCTCATGGACTTGGCAAATCAAATGGAAATTAAATTGCGTGATTTCATGCCTGCCTTTTTTATTGCCATTGCAGGTTCAACCAGCTCAACCCCTGTGATGCAAGCGATGGTGACGATTGGTCCTGATTTAACTTTTGCGCGTTTACGTCATGCTTTAGAAATTGTAGGTTCGCCAAGCAAGAAAGAACTTAAAGTGTGGGAAAAATTAAATGAATCACTAAAATTGCCGAAAATTGATGCAAATAGTGAAAGTTAATCCAACATAATCATTGACGTGTGAGTGCAATCCCCCTAATATTGCCTCACACAAACTGGGGCCATAGCTCAGTTGGTAGAGCGCTACAATGGCATTGTAGAGGTCAGCGGTTCGATCCCGCTTGGCTCCACCAGAGTTTCGAAATAGCAAACTTAAAGCACTGCTTTAAGGCTTTGCCGAAACGCAAGACAAGCAGCTATGCTGCGCGTAGTATCTGATCTAACACATAAGTGAAAGATAGGATACAAACCATGCCTCATCTGTCCCTATCGTCTAGAGGCCTAGGACATCGCCCTTTCACGGCGGTAACCGGGGTTCGAATCCCCGTAGGGACGCCATATTCTGTTTATCTAATAATTATATTTTTCTCACAATCTTTCCATTAAATCAGATTGCACATTTTCGATTTTTCCATAAAATAGCCGCTTCTCTATGCTTGGACAAATTGTCGTATGCAATCTTCCAACTCAAATACCCATCAAGACCCAAATGCACCAAAAACATTAAAACGTGCTATGAGTACTCGCCATTTGGTGATGCTCTCTCTCGGTGGCGCAATCGGTACAGGTTTATTTCTAGGTTCTGGCGAAGTTATTGCCCAAACTGGCCCTATAGGTGCAATTATCGCCTATATTTTAGGTGGTTTGATCGCCTATATGGTGATGTTATGCCTCGGTGAACTCGCTGTACACATGCCTGTAGCAGGATCTTTTGGTGCATACGCGCAAAAATATATTGGTTCAGGTACAGGCTATATGATCTCTTGGGTCTATTGGCTCACATGGACTGCCACGCTAGGAACAGAATTTACCGCCGCAGCTTTATTGATGCAGGAATGGTTCCCCCATATTTCGATGTGGATTTGGACTATTATCTTTGCACTCACCATTTTTGCACTCAACTTGAGTTCCACCCGTATTTTTGCTGAGTCAGAATTTTGGCTGGCCTTAGTGAAAGTCGTAACCGTTATTGTGTTTATTTTACTTGGTTTATTGGCAATTTTTGGCTTAATTCCATTTGATGGTGCCGAATCAGCACCGCTGTTCCACAACTTGACTACGCATGGATGGTTCCCTCAAGGTCTGATTCCGATTTTCACCACGATGCTGATTGTAAACTTTGCCTTTTCTGGGACAGAGTTAATCGGTGTGGCAGCCGGAGAAACCAAGGATCCAGCGGTCAATGTTCCAAAAGCGATCAATGCAGCGATTTGGCGCTTGTTGATTTTCTTCGTTGGTACCATCATCGTCATTAGTGCCTTGCTGCCTTTCGAAATCGCAGGTTTAAGCGGTGAAGGTGTCAGTAGCAGTCCCTTTGTCACGGTATTTAATTACATTGGTATTCCTTATGCAGATGACATCATCCGCTTTGTGATTATCACCGCGTTGCTCTCTGCTGCAAACTCAGGCTTATATGCTGCTTCTCGAATGATGTGGTCGTTGTCAGCTCAACGTCAACTTCCGAGCCTTTTCTCTCGACTGTCTAAGAGTGGAACACCGATTATTGCGCTTGTAGTAACGATGTTTGGTGCGATACCTGGATTGTTATCTGAGCATTTTGCACCAGAAACCATCTTTAAGAATTTGTTAGGCGTGGCTGCATTCACCATGGTAATCGTGTGGATGAGCATTTGCTTGAGCCAATTCAACTTTAGACGTCAATGGTATAAAGCTGGCTACACCGCAAAAGATTTGAAATTTGCTGCGCCACTGTACCCTATCGTGCCAATCTTAGGGTTTGTGTTCTGCTTCATTACAGGCTTAAGTATGGCCGCAGATCCCGAAATGCATGCTGGCCTCATTGTTTGTTTAATTTTTATCGCGGCATGTTACTTAAGTCACTATGTCTTCTATCGTGATCAAAAATAAATAAATTTCAGAGAAAATGCACTTGTGTTCGCTAAAACTTCAATTGTTTTAGCTTGCCCAAGCTGCATTTTTTTGATTTTGATGTAATTTTATCCACTTGTTCGCTTTTTTTAACTTTTAGCCTGAAAAGCGTTTGACACATTATCTAATTCAACCTAATATACGCCCACCTCTGAAACGTCCCTATCGTCTAGAGGCCTAGGACATCGCCCTTTCACGGCGGTAACCGGGGTTCGAATCCCCGTAGGGACGCCATTAATGTTTCAGATGTATGCCTCAATATAAGTCCCTATCGTCTAGAGGCCTAGGACATCGCCCTTTCACGGCGGTAACCGGGGTTCGAATCCCCGTAGGGACGCCAAATTCTAAAAAAGCCACTGCATTGACAGTGGCTTTTTTTATGGGTGGATGTTCTTTATATAGGGCGAACACAGTTCGCCTCTACATTTCACCCAATGCCAACCTGAACCTCTAAACGTCCAGATTGTACACGCAGGCCTCGAATCTCAAATTGGTCAACCAGCTGTTGAACCAACTCTCGGCTTTCCTGCAAAATATTCAAACCAGGCAGAATACTAAAATCAGTCAAACTTAACAGCTTATCCACCATCCAAGAGCGGTTATTAATAAAATCAATAAAACCAGCCTCCTCGAGATCAATATACCAAATGCGATGCCCTTCTTTTTGAATACCCGGTACATCCCGAATCAAATGATTAATCAAGAAAGGAATAGGCAAAGAATTAATCACGTCAAAACTGACACTCCCCACTCGACGCGCCGCCCAATTGGTCAAAGTTCCGCCATGACGGACCTGAAGGTCTAAATGTTCATCTACCTGACGCAGACGTAAATATTTTTCCTGTCCAATACGACATTCTAAGACATTAAATTCTAATGAAAGACGATAAAGAAAACGGCGATAGTGTCCGTCTAATTCGATATGAAAACGATCATTGCCACATTCAACTTTAATGTCATCAATTTCAGTACGATCTATCCGTTTTCTTATCTGATTATTGAGCAACATTTCCGGCAAATACAAAGTTAAGCTGCTCTTCCCCAAAGAGGCTCTAGCCATACTTAATGCCACTTGACGTGCAGCTTCACTGGTTTCTGTGACAATATCTCGCACAGAGTTCCGCACCCCCTCGACACCGCGCTTGGTATGATGGGTAACATGATCTAAAGCATCTAATGCCGCATCTGCCACACCCGCAATATTACGAGAAGTATCACTGGCAAACTCAACTGCATCTTGTGCATGTTGCAATGTCTTATTTATGAGCCGACGTGATAATGATGGTTTATTATCAGATGCTGCTGTATCTGCTGGCATAATATCGAACATTGCCTTTTTATCATCTTGTCGATTCAAGATGCTCTCCCTCTTCCCTTTCTTACTTATTCGCTCACTGCTTCTGAGCTATAGTCCACTTTCCGAACTGGTCGAACGTTTTTTCTAGATTAGCACGCAACGCAGCGCAATTTGCGTATTTTTGTTGTATATACTCAAAATTTACGCCGCTTCATTTGATGCATTTACATTCAAGATCGGTTACTTTTCCTCTTGTTTCTGCTGCAATATTTCACTTTGATTCGAGTCTAATAAAATTTGTTTTAGACGCATCATTTTGTATTTTTCTAAATTTTGTTGAATCTGATTTATTTTATCTTGACCTTCGTCGCTATCAAAATGACTAAGCTCACGTAGCGTGACCCACGCAGCTTGCATCTTGTCAAAATCATTGCCCTTTTCTAATTTTCTTTGCAACCAATTCGATAAATCGTGCACACGTTTTTGTATTTCAAATTGATACGCAAATAAACCGCTGGAGAGCGCCATCTCATCGAATTGACTGTACAACAACGTTTTGATTTGCTGCAATTGATGACTCTGTTGTTGCAAATAACTATTAAGAATTCCTTGTTGGAACCATACAGCCAATGCTGTCATTTCAGCGACGATAACATCTCGTTGCTCATACAAGCTATTTCGCTCAGCATGCTGCTTATCCAGACGAATATCACCTAAGTAATGCATGAGCCCGTGCTCCAAAATCGTATGAATCCCCCCTAAATCTAATTTTTTCCTATCTACCAAGATAGGTTGCGTAAGGCGATGTATGAGTTGCTCATGTTGTTCCTGTTCAAGCAGCAACGTTAGAATATCCACGTTATTTTGAATAGATCGCCATAAATTTATCAGTAGCGACTCAGCGCTTTGCGGTTCGATTCCATCTTTAGTAAGCGTCACTTTACGTTGCAAAGCATGTTGCATGCTACTTGACTGCACTAAGCTTTCTAGCACGACAGCGTCGGTTAATAATTGGGGGGCACTGGCAATCACCTCTTTGCTATAAGGAATTTGGAACTCACGTCCTCCCAGTATCCCACCTAACGATTTGCCCAGTGAATTTAAACCACGACCAACATCCATCAAAATATTGGTTTCTGATCCTCGTGTTTGCAAAATTTCTCTAGGAAGTAGAGTGCTCACAGCGTTATGCAAGATTTTCGAATAGGTTTTCTGATCAATTGCTTGGCGGTACTGACACAGCAAAGCAATGGCATATTCAGCATCACTGACATCGGGCTGATAGTTGGGCTGGTTGCGATGCAGTAAACAATCGATATAAGCATAAAAGGCGACTTCATTGCGTTGTGGCGAATGCTGCGCAGCCCACTCATATTGTTCTATCGCTTGGCTGTATTGTCCTGCACCAGCATACGCTTTCGCTAAAGCAATGGCATGTGCCGCACTCGGATCGTGCTGTTGAAAATAACTGAGTAAATCAATTTTAGGCTGTTGATCGAGACATGACTCAAGCTGGCGCACGTAGCCATTAATTTGCTGCGATGTCGGCTGCTGAACGACATAGTTCAGTTGGTACATCACACATTGCTCATACCATGCATACTTACGTGCATGAAACTCATATGCAGGGATCAATTCATTTTCTATCAGTTGAATCAACTGGGTTGTATAGAGAATATCTTCATCTGTCTCATGCTTAAATTTCCATTGCTTCGGTAAAGAGACTTTAAATAAACGCAAAAAGAAATTGGCACTGAGGTCTGGACTATCCATACTCACTAGCATTAATTTATCTTGCGTGGATAGGTGCGATTTACCTTTTGCAATCCGCGCTAAACGCAATTTTAAAATTTTAGTAGGAAGCATGTATTTCCTTGCGTATTATTCGGTTAGTGCTTTACTCAACTTATCATGACTGTGAATGCTTTAGCGAATAGCTTTAGACGAGATGCATACGCGGTAAAAAACTTAGGCTATACAATGTCGCTAAACCTTCACCTCAGTCAAAATCGTGTAAATTTATGGATTTGCATCATTCTCGATTTTAGCTTTTGTGCTTTTTTCGCTAAAATAGTCAAAACAGAATAGGAAAAATCTATGCAATACCGCTGCCCTAAATGTCAAAGCGTAAAAGTGATGCCTGTCAGTCAAGGTGCAAATAGCCCTCGTCCAAATGTACCGAAGAGTTTGGTGCTACTTGTTCCAGCAATTTTTATTTTATTAATTTTGGTGCTGATTAGCATTGCCATGTGGATTTTTGGCAATGGTGCAGGTCAAGGTCTACAAATTGCCACTGTTATTGTATTTGCTGTCTGTGTGATTGCGGGTGGCCTATTTTGGCGTGATCTACCTGATTTTAAAATTTCAATGCAAGCCTTTATGCAAGCACAGAAACATTGGAAATGCCGTGACTGCAATCACGAATGGCAAAATTAATACCTCGATCATAAAATCTCGTCGCTCCACATCAGCTTAGTGCTGATGTGGCGGATCTTGTTTTACTGGTTCAGCATGTGAATGAGTATGCTGACAATTCATCTCAGCATCATCCTCAATCTGTAAGGTCACTTCAGCAATATCATGTTGGTGTGTCAACATTTCTGTTGCGGCACGATGCAATTGTTTCCGATCAGCATTCGGCGCAAACAAATGTACAGTTAAATGAATATTCTTCGAGCTAATCGCCCAAACTTTCAATTGATGAATACTCTCAACGCCCTCTAACGTCAACAAGTCATTTCTTAATTTTTCAATATCAACTTCGTCTGGCACGCCTTCCAATAAAATATTGATACTCTGCTTTAATAAGATCCACGTTCTTGGTAATACCCAAAAACCAATGGCGACCGCAATAATCGTATCTACCCAATACCAATTGGTGTAATAAATCACAATCGCACCAATGATCACACCAACGGAACCCAAAGCATCACTGAGTACTTCTAGATACGCGCCTTTGATATTTAAACTTTCTGAAGCGCTGGACATCAGCATCTTCATTGAAATCAAATTAATCACCAAACCCAGTGTTGCCACAATCAGCATCCCCAAGCTATGAATTTCTGGGGGTTGGGTAAAGCGCTGATACGCTTCGTACAAAATGTACATCGCCACAAAGAACAGCATAGAAGCATTAAATAATGCCGCCAAAATTTCAAAACGTTGATAACCAAAAGTACGCTTGTTATCTGCTGGTCGCTTGGAAATTTGAATAGCCGCCAATGCAATCGCAAGTGCAGCCGCATCGGTAAACATATGTGCCGCATCGGAGAGTAATGCCAAACTTTGGGTCATTAAACCCGCAATAACCTCGACGACCAAAAATGTCGATGTGAGTACCAATGCAATGGTCAATTTTTTGACATTGCCTTCTGTCACTACTGCATGACTATGGTCATGACCTTGATGTCCACTCATGTTGGACTCCTCATTTGCGTGAAAAACAAAAACCGTCTATTTTCACTGTCATTTACTCGTGCTAGACGTCATCCACAACCTGCGTGCTATCCGCTATATACCGTTTCTGCGACGCTGTTTATGAAATGCAGAAAGTGAACAGGTTTTGTGGATGACAAAGTTTTTGGTTACTTTTTTAAAAAAGTAACGGAGTTAACGGATGAGATCAAGCTCATCACAGTAAGACTCCGCCATGAAATACAAGGGTCAACAATCCCTCTCATTCATCCAGCGATACACCACAGGCAAAATCACCAAAGTCAGTAAAGTCGATGAAATAATCCCACCAATCACCACTGTTGCCAATGGACGCTGTACCTCTGCACCCGTTCCAGTCGCGATTGCCATCGGAATAAAACCCAGTGATGCGACAAAAGCTGTCATCAGAACAGGACGCAAACGTAAGATTGCTCCTTGCCATGTGGCAATATGCAGATCGAACTGCTCACGTAGTTCTTTAATAAAACTCAGCATCACCAATCCGTTCAATACTGCAACACCCGAAAGCGCAATAAAACCCACGCCCGCAGACATCGACAATGGAATATCTCGCAACCACAATGCGACCAATCCACCAGACAAGGCAAATGGCACACCACTAAACACAAGTAAGCTTTCTTTAAAGTTGTGAAATACCGCCATCAATAAAGTAAAAATCGCAATCAACGCCAGTGGAATCACGATCTGCATACGTGCTGCCGCAGATGCCAAGTTTTCAAACTGCCCACCATATTCCAACCAATAGCCTGCGGGTAAAGGTTGCTGCTTCAGGGTCGTTTGCAACTCTTGCACAAATGAACCAAGGTCACGTCCTTCTACATTTGCCGTCACAATGACACGACGTTTACCATTTTCACGTCCAACTTGGCTCATGCCTGAGATGGTTTCGACTTTGGCGACATCTTGTAATTGAATCAGACCACCATTGGGTAATTGGATCGGGAGCTGCGCCAAGTTTTGTGCGGTGCGTTGATCGTCAGGTAGACGAATTTCAAAATCAAAACGACGGTCACCTTGTAAAATCTGACCGACATTTTGACCACCGACACTGGCCGCAACCACATCTTGAATCGTTTTCACCGACAAACCATATTGCGCTGCAAGCGCATTGTTAATATCCACATTTAATACAGGCAAACCACTGGTCTGTTCAACTTTGACTGCTGTCGCACCTGAAATCTTTTGTACTTTTTGAGCAATGGCTTGTGCTTGTGTATCGAGCACACTCATATCATCGCCAAATACTTTAATTCCCACATCACTGCGTATTCCTGAAATTAACTCATTAAAACGCAATTCAATCGGTTGAGAAAACTCACTGTTATTACCTGGAATGGTTTCTAAAAATGCTTGCATGCGGGTACGCAATGCATCAATGCTTTCTTTTGGGTTTTTCCATTGATCTTTAGGTTTCAATAAAATAACTGCATCAGAAATATTGGGTGGCATGACATCAGTCGCCACTTCAGCCGTACCTGTACGAGCAAATACCGCCTTCACCTCTGGAAAGTTTTTCAGAATCAACTTTTCAGTATTTTCCTGCATCCGCAAAGACTGTTCTAAACCTGTACTTGGCGACCGCATTTGTTGTACTGCAAAATCACCTTCACTCAGTTGTGGAGCAAATTCACTGCCGATTTGAGTGGTTAACACCCCAGTCAAGACCAAGATACTGATAGCAAATGTCACAACCACCATTTTGAATTGATAAGCCCAATCTAAGATCTGCTGATACTTCCCTTTTAAGGTCTGCATCCAACGTGATTCTTTTTCTTTGACTTCACCCGTAATGAATAATGCAACCGCGGCAGGTACAAAAGTCACCGACAGAATCATTGCACCCAGCAATGCCATCACCACCGTCATGGCCATCGGATGGAACATTTTCGCCTCTACACCTGTCAGTGCAAAAATCGGTAAATACACCACCATAATAATGGCTTGCCCAAACAATAACGGTTTACGTGCTTGTTTTGCTGCAAGAAAGACTTCTTTAAAGCGTTCTTGTCGGGTTAATAATCGCCCCGCATGATGCTGTGCCTCTGCAAGCCGTCGGATACAGTTTTCAACAATCACCACCGCACCATCGACAATGATCCCGAAGTCCAATGCACCCAAACTCATCAAGTTGGCACTGATATTCTGCTGTGCCATGCCCGTCAAGGTGAACAGCATCGAAAGTGGAATCACACAGGCTGTGATTAAAGCCGCACGGAAATTACCTAAGAAAATAAACAAAATCACGATCACCAAAATCGCGCCTTCAACTAAGTTCTTCTGCACCGTTTTAATGGCTTTGTTGACCAACGTCGTTCGGTCATACACCGTTTCAATTTCTACGCCTTTCGGAAGCGTCGATTGAATTTCTTGGATCTTTGCATCTACCGCTTGTGCAACAGTACGACTGTTTTCTCCCATCATCATCATGGCAATGCCGAGAACAGTCTCTTCACCATTATAGGTTGCTGCACCAGTACGTAAGTCATGCCCGATTGCAACCGTTGCAACATCTGACACACGAATCGGTGAACCATTTTTGATACTGACAGTGATGTTCTGGATATCTTCGATGGTACTCAACATACCCGGCACGCGAACCGTTAATTGTTGACCGTTCTCCTCAATGAAACCTGCGCCACGGTTTTCATTATTTTCCTGCAATGCGGTTTGAAATTCAGTGAGTGAAATCTGTAACTGTTGTAGGCGTTTTAAGTCAGGTGAAACGATATAGGTTTTGTTGTAACCCCCAATACTGTTGATTTCAGCAACACCTTTGACGCGCTGCAATTGTGGGCGCACGATCCAGTCTTGGATTTCACGTAAATCCATTGCGCTATAGGGCGTACCATCCTCTTTTTTCGCACCAGCTTTGGCTTTGACTACCCACTGATATATTTCGCCTAAACCTGTCGAAACAGGCGACATCACAGGATCAACCGCATCAGGCAATTGTCCATCCGCTTCTTGCAAACGTTGATTGATCAACTGTCTAGCCCAATAAATATCAGTGCCATCTTTGAAAATAATGGTGACTTGCGATAAACCATAACGCGAAATCGAACGGGTTTGTTCTAAGTCAGGAATCCCCGCCATTGCAGTTTCGATCGGATAGGTAATTCGCTGTTCAACTTCTAAAGCGGTATAGCCATTGGCTTGGGTATTAATCTGTACCTGCGTATTAGTAATATCGGGAACGGCATCAATCGGTAGTTTCTGATAACTCCACACCCCAATCGCAATCCATGTCATCACAAACAGCATGACCCAAATGGCATTTTTAATCGCAAACTGAATCAGGCGATCAAATAAGCCTTCAGGTTTTGGCAATTGAGAAGAATTAGTGTCCATGCTCAGCCTCTCCTTTTTCAAGTTCAGACTTCAACAAGAAACTGCCGACTGCGACATAAGATTGACCTGCTGTTAGACCCTGAGTAATTTCAACCCATTGCCCATCTTGGCTACGCTGTCCGATCTGTACTGGAACTGCACTAAAATCGAAACCTTTTTTTGGATTCGACTTCGCTACAAAAACCACATCTTTGCCTTCAATCTGTTGAATCGCTTCGGCACTGACTCGCATCACCGATGGCTGTGAACCTGCTTGTAATTCAACATTGACCATCAAATTTGGACGTAGCTCAGCCGCGTTCGATAAAACTTTGGCACGTACTTGTAAGCGACCTGTTTGTGCATCTGCTTCAGAGGTCAAGCTCTGGACTTGCGCGTTAAATTGATTGCCTGTTTGCAGCGATTTAAAACGAATTTGCTGATTCGGCTGTACATTGATATTGACCATGGTTGGCAATACAAACTCCAGCCAAAGTTGGTCTAATTGATCAATGGTAAATAGTTGATCTGCAAGCTGAACATTTTCACCAATCACAATATCTTTATTGCTAATCACACCACTGATCGGTGCTGTTAAGCGATAGCGTCCATTTGATCCTGAAGCTGCTCCAAATGCAGTTAAACGTGAGCGCGCTGCTTGTACTTGGATTTGGGCTTGGCGATAGGCGTTATAGGCGCGTTGATATTCTTGTTTAGCAGAAATACCTTGTGACCAAAGACTACGTTCACGCTCATAATCTTGTTTTGCCAAATCTAAGTTGGTTTGCGCAATTTGCAGATTGGCTTGTTGGTCAACCAAGTCAGGCACGAGCAAATTTGCCAATGCTTGTCCTCGTTTGACTTGTTGCCCTAACTCCACATATACGGACTCAACTCGCCCCGCAAAACTTGGGGAAACGTGCGCCTGACGATCGGTATTGACCGTCAGTTTTGCAGGGAAAGTTTGCACTTGATTGACTTCACCGAGCGCGACTTGAGCAAGCTTGACACTATACTGCTGCATCTGTTCGGCACTTAGACTTAAGCTTTCCTCTAACTCGTGCTCCTCTCCTGTGTCCGCCTGCTGATCTTTTTCATTTTCCTGATGCGAATGCCCTTGTTCGCCATGTTCCGCGCTTTCGCTGCTTTTGCGCTGACCACTCCACAACAACACGGCAGCCACAAGCATCGTTGCAATGACAATAATGGCAATCCAAACCCATTGAGAACGCATTTTTGCTTTAATCTTCATCTCGTTATTCTCCAGCTTGGTTTGGGAAAGCATTACTTTGTTGCCATATACGCTGATTCAGTTGCATCAGGGCATCTTTGGCGGTGATTTGTTCGGTTGAAAGCCCCATACGCGCACTTTGCACTTCGGTACTGAGTTGCCATGCTTGCTTTAACAATTGCACTTTACGTAAACGCACATCCTGTAGTTGCATGGTGGCTTGTTGCACATCGGTGACTGAAAATTTGCCTAAACGAAAGCCTTGCAAGGTTTTTTGCTGAACTTGATTCGCCAGTGGAATTTGCTGATCGTCGAGCTGCTTAAATTGCGCTTGTAAGCCCTTCAATTCAGCTAGACGAATATCAATATCCATCTGATTCTGCTGACGATAGGTCCGTTGTTGCTGCTGAATAAGGCTTTGTTTGGCTTGTGCAATTTGAACCCCATATTTTTGGGAGTTAAAAATATTGAGTGGAATTTCAACGCCTAAACGAATTTGGTTTTCGCTATATTGATCAGCTGAACGGGTGCGATTGACACCAAACGTCATGATCGGCTGTGGACGTGACTTGGCTTTGAGTTGGTCAATTTGCGCTTGTTGACGCTGCGTTTCTAACTGCAAACCTCGCTCAAATAAATTCTCATTTTGCTCAGTCACTGCCTTGATCTGCGTTGCTTTGGTCCATAATTCAGCCGTGCTTGCAGAAATTGAAAATTGATTTACGCTTTCTCCTGCAAGGCTCGCCAATTGCTTTTGTGCCAGTTGCAGTTGTAAATCCGCTTGTTGAAAGAGCCGCTGATTTTCCAAATGTGCGATACGAACCCGCTCCACATCGACTTGGGCAATGCTGCCTGCCTGATAACGTCTTTGAGAGGCATCCAAGTTTTGCTGGCTAACTTGTAATTGCTCAGCAATCACTGATTTTTCGAGTTGTAATAAAGCCACTTGTGCCCAAACATATTGCACGATCAATTCGAGTTCAGCGTCGTAGCGTTGCTGTTCCAAGTCAACTTGATTGACAGAAAGCTTAGCCACTTTTTGCGCCGCTTTACGCTGACCAAAGAGATCTAAAGGCTGTGAAATACCAATGGACAACTCTCGGTCTTGATCATTTTGAAAGCCTGTTTGCTCAATCGAAATACTCGGATTTGCCCACAAAGCACTTTGTTTTAGCTGCACACTCGCCATCTGTTGCTGTGTTTGCCAGCTTGACTGATTGTTTTGATAAGCACGAACCTGCTGCAAAATTTTTTCAAAATTAGAATTTTGCTGCACGACACTTGAACTTGCTGATACCTGATTGACATCGAGTACAGATTTCGCTGAGATGGATTGCCCGAAAACGACAGTCGAGAGAGCAATCCCCAATATCGACCACTTGAATGGTGATGAATGGACAGAATTTTTTAGCGTATGGGTACGCTGATTTAAACTTAAAGACATGTTAAGCCCCGCAAATAATAAGGTTGCGGTGGGCTATTTTCCGGCTACCCCACCAATAGCGGGGTCAGAACAGGCGGCGGATTGAGACTGGATAGATACGGAGACTGATACGAATTCGACCAATGGTATTTTTGTTTTAATTTTTGCGTCCGCAACATCGGCTGATCAAGCTGTTGCTGAACTTCAGGCGTAACCACATGAAAGCAAGACGGCAAATGATCGTGATGATCTTGCAAACTCACAGGCATAGGCAAATCAGTTGTATCTAATTTGGAAGTTTGAACCTGAGTCGTTGCCGCATCAATAGCATCAGGGACATGATGCCCAAAATGGCTGGAAAAAGTTGATTGCTGATTGGTATTTTCATGGGCGCAATAAGCTGCTGCCACATTCCAAAGACTTTGGAATATGAACAAACTTAGCAAGACGGTCACGAAAATACTGGAACGACGCAAATTTTTCTCTTTAGTCAAAAATTGCTCAGATGGACTATAGCAACTAAACTCGATGTAATAAAATTACATCTACGAATTCAGCCATAAAATCTTTTGTGTATGCAGAATGTGCGAATCATTAGATTTTTGCTGAGCGGTAGGAAACTGCTCAGTAGAGCAAGCAGTTTCCTAAAATATGAATCTGATTATTTACACTTCTGCTTGATGTCGCAGTGGTGAATATGCTTTTCTAAATGCACTTTAGCTTCTTGCTGAGACTGTAGATTTTTTTCTAGAAAAATCAAACCTCCATCAGCATTCGCCAAACTTACCGAAAGAAATAAAACCATGAAACATAACGTTGTATTTAATTTAATAGACATAACACTCACCTGATTTATATATTGCAATTCATCGGGTGGATAAATTCACACCCAAATAAAATGAATAAAAATTATTCGCTTAGGGTCTACTCATAATCAGCAGGTCTTGATCAAAAGACTTTTACTCAATCATGATTTACAAAACTTTGATGCAAATGTAACGATCAACATGACATCAGAATAAATATTCGAATGCGATATTAAGACCTCTATTAACAAGAGTGCTTTACATTTTTAATGTGCATCATCAAGCATGGAAGAACCCTTTGAAATAGATCTATTTCTGGTGGGCTTTTTGGCTACCCCACCTAAAGCGGGATGAGTACAGGAGGTCGGTTTAATCCAGACAAATAAGGGGACTGGTAATCATTTGACCAGTGATATTTTTGTTCTAATTCATGTATACGTAAAATTGGTTCATTGAGCTGTTGCTGCGTCGAGATAACAACAAGATGGAAACATGTTGGCAAATGATCATGATGATCTTGCAGGTTTAGCGGTTTTGATAAATCAGTATTAACTTCAGCAACGGTGAAAGAACTTACCTGATCTTTTGAGTTTTCTAAAAGATGATGACCGAAATGAGTAACGGCTATCGTTGCTTTGCTTGTAGTTTCATGACTGCAATAAGCCGCTGCCACATTCCAAATACTTTGGAATATGAACAAACTTAGCAAGAGTGTCATAAATACAGCGTAACGTCGCACGTTTCACCAACTGGTCAAAATTTGCCTTACTATAACAAGCAATGTGTATGTAATAAAATTACATTAGAAAAAATCATTAGCCTACAATTAATCAGAAACTAAAATGCAACTCACGAATCTTATAACAATTTGTATGACGAGAATGTAGACATCACCGCATGACTATGCTCATGCCATACACGATACTATGCACATTAGCATAAAGATTTAACCATCTCCTAACTCCACTCTTACGGAGCAATACTCCTCACGTCTTGCGCTTCGTTTAAACCAATGCTTTAAACTTGCTCAGGATCAGGCTCCATGTATCTGCCAAGTTGAGTATTGCAATAACGATGGCTAATATAAATGTAAAGGCTGAGCAATTCTCAGCCTAGAATTACAGCACAAAATGCAAATGGCTAACCATTCAATTTAATATGTTCCCTCCTTAACGAGAATAAATCCGGGCTTTCCTGCTCCAATAAATCTTCAAATCTATTCCAACCATTCGCAGCTATATACTTCGATTCACTACTGTAAATTGGAATCAACCAAACTATTACAACTGGTGATGCCATCTCATTAAAGGTTGCAAAGTCATCATCCAAGAATACTGGAATAGCACAATATAAAGCTTCAAAACCTATCTTCTTAGCTACATTTAATGGAAGCTCAACAACTTGACCTCGAAGAAGTGCTTGATGACTATTAAGAATATACTCACTCATAAAAAACATAAGTGAAACGATTTCTTCAGATATGCCCAAACCAGATATAGGCAGAATCAACTCATGTCGAATGCTCTTTGCATCAGATATTCTCAGTTCATGGCTACTTAAACCTATAGTTAAGAAAGTGTTCACCTCATCATATGGACTGTTTTCAAAACATACTATCTGAAGCCCATCCGATGACCGTTGATCTCTCCAGCCACGTGAAATTTTGCCAAGAAATTTCTCGGTATGCTCAATTATTGTCACAACTTAACTCCTTAATTATCAGAGCGATTGCAACTTGGGCATCGCAATCTAACATTTCTATTATACTCATCAAGCACTTGCTTCTATTCATATCTCTTAGATCACGATCCTTCCACTTTGGCTGATGATCTACATCCCAATCTCGGCGGCCTTGACCTGGTGCAACATCAACATCTTTATCACAGGTTGGACAAGCTTTTGTTCCGACCTTACTTCCATCAGCAGCATTATTCCATGAATCATGAACAGTTTGTTTACGGAAACTTGAAGGCCTTTTTGTGACATTTTCAGCAGCATCTTTTTTGCCCACAGCCTTTGCCACATCATCTACTTCACTCTTTAAAACTTTACTTGCCGCCCCCCTAATAACAAAGGACATCGCTAATAAATCACTCGTAGAAGAATAATTACTAGCAGTCTGCGAGTTTAAATTATTAAGAAAATTTGATGAAGTTCTCTCAAATGAAAACTGTTGCTGTATCAACCACGTATTATTAATCGTATTATGCATTTGCGTATTACGTAGAGCACTATCATCCATCATCCCCCATCCGTAATTCGGCATAAATGACAACCCACTAGGATCAATATGCATCACAGGATTACTTCCTGCATACACATACGGATTCAAACCACCTTCTAACCCAATCGGATCAGGCTCCATATAACGACCTGACTCAGGGTTATAAAAACGATTATGGTTGTAGAACTGGTTTGTACCTAAGACGCGGTGTGTTTTGGGATGAAAATAAAAACCAATTACTCACGAATGAATAATTGGTTAGGGTTTTACAGAATATTAAAGATTAACCAGTTTGGCATTCCACTGTACAATGGTGGAACGAGACAAACATATAGCGTAGTAATGGCTATAGCTACCGTAAGACCAGCGTTCGGAACACTACCTGATTCAACAGCTCTTATTATCCATAACCATTTTGTTTTCATTTAAATAAAAACAACCTGAACCATGGTAACTTCTGCCACCATCAATCGAATAATAATATTGAGTATTTTCCTGTAGTTGCTTAGGTTTTACAGTCTCGTTAAATTCGCTTGGTTTAACTCCATAAGTCCATTTATAGGTGTAATCATTTTTAAAATTAAACCAACTTATTTCCCTGCTTATCTTAATCTCCCATGCTGTTTCTTTTAAGGTGCCAGCAGGAACAGCACTATTATCCATTACATAAAATGTAAAACCACTATCAAGCTTTTTGGCATCACTTTTAGATAGCTCAAATACAATTCCTGTATTACCATTTCCCGAAACAAACAAATCAACTGTATCAGAGCATGCCACTAAAACAGGTATGAATAGTAAGCTATACAAATAACGCATTACCAGCTACCTCCAGCTCCTCGGTTTTTTATAATGTTAGGCAATCTACCTCTAAATACTCCTACAGCAAAATCACCTTGCTGTTCAATATTATATGAAGAAAATGGCTTATTAGTAACATATTGAAAATCGTAAACATTAATTTTATTCACAGTGTAATCCCACTGTAAAGATAACTCCGTCTTAAGAACATCAATACCTTGTTGATATTGCATAACATGGGTCATTTCATGAATAAATATATCTTGCAATGACGCACTCACACTACTAGATGTAGAAAAATAATTTCTATATTGGCTTTGTGGGAGGATTATATTGCCAAAAGGTGCTAGAGCTCTATTATCCTTAGTCCATGACACACTAATAATTCTTGGCAAATCATAATTAATTTTGTCTCCAATACACCATGCGACATAGCGATCTCACCTTGAGTCAAATTTCTTGATTGAGTGAACATATCAAATTTTAAAAATTGTTGAGCTCGTTGTAAAGCATCTACTCCTGACATACGATCGAAGGCTGCGTAGTATGTAATAAATAAATTAAGACCGTGTCGCCGTGAAGCAGTGGTTTTTATTTACCGTTCCTCTGGAAATATAATCTGGCTAGGCTGTACGATAATATTTGGTGGCAATACTTTTAATTGATTCATAATTTCAGTAAGCTCTTTTTGAAACGTAGATAAATCAAAAGTCAACTCAACCAAGTCATTATTAAACCAAACTTCCCAGTGAACTAGGTTATTCATATGAATAACCTTGACATAATCCCAACCGCCATCATCAGCTATTCCAGAAACATCTGTAAATATTAGATAATCCCCTGAAGAATAAATAGATTTTTCCAACTCAGATGGTACAACTAAGCCACCTTGATCAACGAATAACTTTAAATCAGATTTATCCGTAGGCCATATGAAGGCTGAATTTTCAAAGGGAATATAGCTTAACTCTATCGAAGCCTCTTCTTGAACGAGCTTAATACTTAAACCTAATTCATTCATATTTTTGTTCTAATTCATATATACATAAAATTTGTTCATTGGGCTGTCGCACGTTTCACCAACTGCTCAAAATTTGCCTTACTATAACAAGCAATGTGCATGTAATAAAATTACATTATCGAATGAGGTTGTTTCAATAAAGTTATCATTTTATTAAATTATGAAGTTACTTTAAATTTATAAAACTTAGTTAATGAATGCTCTAGTAAAATTTTAAAAAAATATTGTTATTTCTCAATAAGGCTTCCGAAAAAGCCTTATTATCCAACCTCAATACTTATTGCTGCTTTTGTAAGTCATAAGTAAAGCGAATCACCACATCATCTACAACTTTATTAAATGCCTCATTAATAGCCATTGGTTGTACATTTTCAACTGGAGCTTTTTTATTGCCAACAGTGGATAAAATCATATGTGGGTAACGTTGATCAATCTGTTTGCCTTGTGCATCAATATATTTAAATTTGAAATCATATTTATCAGTAATAGCGCTACCTACTGCACCAAAGGTCAGACCTGTTAATGCACCCTTTCCAGCAGCCTCCCCTAAATCAGCTGCATTATTTGCTGTTAAATGCAATTTAGCCTGATTCTCTGCATTAGACTGTGATACAGGTGAAAATACACCTGTTGCTCTTAAACTACGTTCAGCTAAAGATTGTAATTCTTTAGCTGCTTTTGGAATTACCACACCATTTCTTTGAAACTCAGCTGTTAAAACGACTGGAATAGGCTGACTAGGTCTTTTTATATCTGAATAACTAGTGTTTTTATAAGCAGGATCGACATAAGCTTTAACAGATAGACATCCTGTAAGTTGAGTCGCAGCCACCATACCAACAACAGCAAAAGAAAGTTTAATTTTTTTCATATATATGCCTTAAAAAAATATTTACCATGTAATCAATAGAGAACCGATTCTAATCATTTGAAAGAAAAAATATAAGCTCAAACTTAGTGTAATCAATCAATTTCACCTTTTTAATTTTTAAGACTTCTAGTTAGCAGATACAAAATGGTATAAATATGCTGATTTGAGAAAAGACCATTCCTTCAGGCTGATTTTGTGACTAGGACTTAACCCATAATCTTTTTCATAATCAGAATGTTTGGCACCTGTGCCATCAACTACATCTTGCTTTGTCAGTTTATCCAACGACGTCTAATTTTTAGATTTAATGGGGTTGAATAATATTTCTCAATCGCCCAACTTAAAATAAAGACAATGGTAAAATAAATAGGTAACAACATCACCTTTTCTAAAGGCAAAGTCTCTTTAGGCAAATAAATAACTTTAAAAAGCCCTAAAACAATTAAATGAAATAAGTACATCTCATAACTGCGTTGACCAATCCATACCAGAATTTTGGAAGGTATGAATTGAACTTTAGTGTCCGGGTTTTGCGTAAAATTGAGAATTAAAATTGCGGATAACACTGCAAATAAACTCATCCCCCAAGTGCTGACTTCTTTAATGGGCGCATAAAAATACAAAACCGTCATCAATACAGACGTAGTTGCAATGACCAAGTTTGAAGAGCGTAATTTTCCTTGAAGTCTGTGAGCGATTAGTGCGGTTAAACAACCGATCGCGATACCATCAAAGCTAGAAAAATAATGATAGAGATATGCCCCACTTTCTTCGCCGAAATGGAGCGAACGAAAATAGGGTGCATAGCAAATTATTGCAATTAAAAATAAAATAAATCCTTTACCTCTCCCGAATAAAAAACACAGTAGAGGAAAAGCAACATAGAAGACCTCTTCAACGGAAAGAGACCACAACACACCCAATGCATAATTGACCCAACCGTACTCAATAATCAGGATATTCATCCAAAAGGTAAAAGCAGAGAGAACCGTTAACCCATAAGATACCTCAATATTATTGGGCGCTTGGTTCATAAAGGGTTGAAGTCCTATATGCCCAAGCAATGAGACAGTCAGCACCAATAAAACTAAACAAGGAACAATTCGAGCGATACGGCGTATGTAAAAATCCTTGAGATGAATTTGATCAAGCGTTTTATTCCTATATAGAGTCTGCCTTGTGATTAAAAATCCAGAAATCACAAAAAACATCGTTACACCATAATTTCCATTTCTAGCAATGAATGTACTCAGACTTTCGCCAAAAACTTGTATACCCAAAAAAGTATCGTGTAATTTATAAGGAATATTAAAATGATGAATTAAAACAAGAAGTATTGAAATTCCACGGAGAATATCAATTTTATAATTTCGCATATATCGAATTTTTTATAAAGAATGGGCAGTAGAATAGGTGATTAATATTATTTTTTCAAATAGACATATAGGCTGCTAACCCACCTAACATAGATAGCTTTAATAACGGTGTAATCTAAACCCCGGACTAAAAAAACCAGCCCTCAGGCTGGTTTTTTTATATCAGGTATTAACCCGTAATTTTTTTATACTTCGAACGTTTTGCCGTTGCCTCATCACCTAAACGTGACTGGCGATATGCTTCATATTCTGCATAGTTACCTGTGTAGAATTCTGGCTGTTCATTTTCAAAAGACAAGATATGCGTTGCAATACGGTCTAAGAACCAACGGTCATGCGATACCACCATCACAGTACCTGGGAATACAAGAATTGCATCCTCAAGCGCACGTAAAGTTTCGATATCCAAGTCGTTTGATGGCTCATCCAGTAAGATTACGTTTGCACCTAACTGTAAGATTTTTGCCAGTTGTAAACGATTACGCTCACCACCTGACAGCTCACCAACACGTTTTTGCTGATCTTGACCTTTGAAGTTAAAGCGGCCGATATAAGCACGCGATGCGATTTCATAATCACCGATTTTCAAGATATCTAAACCGCCAGAAACTTCTTCCCAAACGGTTTTATTGTTATCTAAAGTATCGCGAATCTGACCAACATACGCCACTTTAACAGACTCGCCCAACGTTACCGTACCAGTATCAGGTTGCTGTTCACCTGTCATCATACGGAATAATGTGGTTTTACCCGCACCGTTAGGACCAACAATACCCACAATCGCAGTTGGCGGTATTGTAAATGTTAAGTCTTTATAAAGTAGGCGACCATCAAATGATTTACTGATGCCTTCAACTTCTACAACTTTATTTCCTAGGCGTGGGCCAGGTGGAATATAGATTTCAGAAGTTTCATTACGCTGTTGGAATTCTTTAGAGTTCAACTCTTCAAAACGTTCCATACGCGCTTTGTTTTTCTTTTGCTGACCTTTGGCATTTGAGCGAACCCATTCAAGTTCTTTCTTCAATGCCTTAGCAAAAGATTCTTCTTGTTTATTCTCTTGCTCTAAACGTGCATTTTTCTGCTCAAGCCAAGAGGTATAGTTACCTTGATATGGAATACCCATGCCACGGTCAAGTTCAAGAATCCACTCAGCCACGTTATCCAAGAAATAACGGTCATGCGTAATCGCCACGATCGTACCTGGGAAATCTTTCAAGAAACGTTCTAACCAAGATACTGATTCAGCATCCAAATGGTTCGTCGGTTCATCTAGAAGTAACATATCAGGCTTAGACAGCAATAAACGACAAAGTGCCACACGACGACGCTCACCACCTGAAAGTAGAGATACATCTGCATCCCAAGCTGGTAGGTTCAAAGCACCTGCCGCAATTTCAAGCTGATTATTGAGGTTGTGTGCATCCCAAGCATGAATGATGGATTCTAATTTTTCTTGCTCTTTTGCAAGTGCATCAAAATCTGCATCAGGATCAGCATATTCAGCAAAAACTTGATCGAGACGTTCTAAAGCATCCAGTGCTTCACGTACACCATCTTCAACGTTTCCACGAACATCTTTGCTTGGGTCTAATGGTGGCTCTTGTTCTAAATAACCGATTTTGATTCCTGGTTGTGCACGCGCTTCACCTGAGAAATCTTTATCTACGCCAGCCATAATACGGAGTAGGGTCGATTTACCTGCACCGTTCAAACCAAGCACACCAATTTTTGCGCCTGGGAAAAATGATAAAGAGATGTCTTTTAGGATTTCGCGCTTAGGCGGAACCATCTTCGACACTCGATTCATCGTATAAATATATTGGGCCACGCAGGACTCCTCAATTGAAAAACCAATAAATCGCAAAAAAGCGAAAAAAATAATCGGGCGTATTATACGCTGAAAAGCAGATTAACTTGAAGTTATGATTTCCATCGTTTGGATTTATCAAACAATTTTCTTTTTATAAAACTTCGAAGCATCTCCCCTCGCTATGCTGAATGAAAATATACAAAAAATTAATCAGACCTAGCAGCCTTTTCACACTGCATTTACTGCATGATTTATACGCAAAAATATGTGAAAGATAAACCTTCCACCCTCTTTTGCTTTAGAATACAAAAGAGTTTGGCGAACAGAACTCGCTTTATTGATGCATTACAGCCATTTACTCATCTTGCAAACATTGGTAATGAAAAATCTGGACATGTCATCTCACCACTATGGCTCGTTGTCAACTCAACGTAGAAAACTCAAATTCGTTGTTGGGAATGAAGACTGAGTCCGCTTGTCTATTGGGATTGAGCATAGAGACACCTGATGACAGAACTAGAACAGATCCTCGCTGAGCTTTAGAACAAATAAAATATATTGTCTCAGTTTAGAGGCTGTTTTTTATGCTTTTGAAGAAAAATATTATTGCATTTTCAACTATTACAATCATTTGTTTTAGAGCTTTTACTCTAAAAATATTATTATATTTCAAACATTTACACTAGACAAACAAAAAAAATCGGTTAATATTAGTACAAAATAAAGTGCAGTGTTTAATCGCAACACAAGGACATTGTAAACAACAGCTTGATTAATGTAGGAAACTTACATGAACGCAAAACTCAAAAAACTTTTTCAACAAAAAGTCGACGGGAAAACAATCATTGTCACTGGAGCATCAAGTGGCATTGGTTTAACGGTTTCAAAATATCTTGCTCAAGCAGGTGCACATGTCTTATTGCTAGCGCGTACGAAAGAGAAATTAGATGAAGTAAAAGCTGAGATCGAAGCAGAAGGTGGTAAAGCGTCTGTTTTCCCATGTGATCTCAACGATATGGAATCAATTGATGCGGTTTCAAAAGAGATTTTGGCTGCTGTTGATCACATTGACATTTTAGTCAACAACGCAGGACGTTCAATCCGTCGTGCAGTTCACGAATCAGTTGATCGTTTTCATGATTTTGAACGTACTATGCAGCTTAACTACTTTGGTGCTGTACGCTTAGTTTTGAATATCTTACCGCATATGATGCAACGTAAAGATGGTCAAATCATTAACATCAGTTCAATTGGCGTATTGGCCAATGCAACCCGTTTCTCAGCGTATGTTGCTTCTAAAGCTGCACTTGATGCATTTAGTCGTTGTCTCTCTGCTGAAGTTCATTCGCATAAAATTGCGATTACCTCTATTTATATGCCATTAGTGCGTACACCGATGATTGCACCCACTAAAATTTATAAATATGTACCGACGCTTTCTCCTGAAGAAGCCGCAGATTTAATTGCTTACGCAATCGTAAAACGTCCGAAAAAAATCGCAACTAACTTAGGTCGCTTAGCATCGATCACCTATGCAGTTGCACCAGACATTAATAATATTTTAATGTCGATTGGCTTTAACTTATTCCCAAGCTCTACTGCTTCAGTGGGTCAGCAAGAAAAGTTAAACATCATGCAGCGTGCTTACGCGCGTTTGTTCCCAGGTGAACATTGGTAATTTAAGCAACTCCCTGCAAAATAAAAAAGCAGTGCATAGAAATATGCGCTGCTTTTTTATTGAAAGGAATAAAGGATGAAATTACTTAACCAGATAAGGATTCAAATTTATAAGCTGCTTAAAACCACTCTGTACCACCATCGCAGTACGAGACTTTGGACGATTGATTGCTTCTAACTGACTAAATTCAATCATCTTATGATTAAAGTCCAAGCGTGGATATTGCTGCTGTAACTGCAGTCTAAACTGTGGAGAAAATTCAAAGCCACGACTGCCGATCACATCACAACTGGCAGCTTGTTGCAGTAAATGTGCTTCGATGCCATCCTCCAGCGCCACATAAGGATTCATGTGCATACTGATCACGTCAAACAATTGATCCGCACGAGGGGCATGCCATCCCTGCTCGATTGACCAGTCTTTAGCAGCATAAGCCCCCTGTCCTGCAAAGCATCGACAGTTTTCATGGTGCTGATAATGCTGTTCCGTCATCCCCAAATCATGCAATAAACATGACACCGCCAATAGCTCATCATCGCGCTTTAAATTTTGCATCTTGGCAAATGCAACTGCATAACACCAAGTTCTCAAACAATGATTTTGCAAGGCTTCAGAACTACAAGATTGCATCTTCTGCAATGCCTGCTTTACATCAGCGCTATCAGGTAAATACAGATCATCGAGACTCAAATCATGCTGTACATTCCGCTTGGATTGAGATGCGAAAGCGTACATTTTTATACTTTGTTTGAGTGCAGGCAATAGGCTATGACTCAATAGAGCCATACGATCTTTCAAAGATAAATCGCCTGAAGTTTGTATCATCCATGCTTGTCGACCAATCTTCATTATTATCCCCATATAAATTAGAGCAATTACTCTAATTTAAGTTTTACTGCAAATATTGCTGAATGTCAAAGCAATCGTTCTTGGCAAAAAACCACAGCTTAAAGCCGTTTTTTGAGTAAATCATCCAACCAATCGATGAAGTCCTGAAAATACTTTGGACGGTATTGTCGATCTGTCAGCAAAATATTGACCGGTAATTCTAGACTGGGAATATCGACAAATAGGCGTTGCAATTTTCCTTGTTGAACATAAGGTACAGCATCGAACTCAGGAATTTGAATCATGCCAATACCTGCCAAACCTGCATGAATATAAGCTTCGGTGTTTTCGATCAGTAAGCGATACGGTATATCGATACGATGATCGCGAAATGCAAGCTCACTCATTTCTCGATAATTTTTTGCCACATGATAATCCACGGCGAAATGCTGCTGTAACTCATCGAAACTTTTGGGTTCACCGAACTCAGCTAAATACTGCGGTGATGCCAATGTCCAGATCTTGGTCTGGGTAATGGGTCGAATCAGTAAATATTCATCCTGAACTTGCCCAACTCGCACCACACAATCAAGTTGTTGTTCGATCAAATTAGAAAAATCATCACTGCCATTGATCAACACTTTTACCTTTGGATAACGCTGATAAAACGCGAGTAAATTCGGAATCAAAAGCTGTGTTGCCAACCGCTTCGGCATACCAATACTGATCTTGCCTTCTTGGCTGCGAACATGAGTTTTAAAACGATTCAATTCCTTTAACTGGGCCACCAACCGCACGGCTTCCTCATAAAACAGACTACCCTCATGCGTTAAAGCAACCTTACGTGTCGTACGGTAAAACAACCGCACTTCATATTCTTTTTCAAGTGATTGAATCGCATAAGTGACATTGGACCGCGGCAGCCCCAATTGCAGTGCCGCTTGTGCGAAAGACTGCTTGTCTGCCACCAAACAAAATATTTTTAGACGCTCGATCTTATCCATTTATTATTCAACTTTATTGCACAATCAGTTCAATACTAACAACTATTTCAAACAAAAAAATTGTTTTAGGATAATTTTCACACAAAACAAAAGCTGGATGAAATAATGTCACAACATGATTTAAAAGATAAAACAGTACTGATTGCAGGCGGTGCAAAGAATTTAGGTGGTTTGATCTCACGTAAGTTTGCCGAGCAAGGGGCAAATTTAGTGATCCATTATAATAGTACAGCGACACAAGCCGATGCCGAAGACACCTTAAAAACCGTACAAGAGCTCGGTGCTAAAGCCATTTTAATTCAAGCTGATCTATCCGATATTCAAAACATCGAATCCTTATTTACCCAAGCCAAAGCTGAATTTGGCGGTGTTGATATTGCCATTAATACCGTCGGTCGTGTGTTGAAAAAACCCTATTTGGACACCACCGAACAAGAGTTTGATGGGATGAATGACATCAATAATAAAATTGCTTATTTCTTTATTCAATCAGCAGGCCGCCATCTCAATCCAAACGGCAAAATCTGTAGCATTGTGACCAGTTTATTGGCAGCCTACACAGGTCTTTATTCTACTTATGAAGGATTAAAAGCCCCTGTGGAACACTATACCCGTGCTGCATCGAAAGAGTTTGGTGAGCGTGGTATCTCGGTGACTGCTGTCGCTCCTGGCCCGATGGATACACCTTTTTTCTATGGCCAAGAAGCGCCTGAGGCGGTGGCCTATCATAAATCGGCATCAGCACTTGGCGGACTCACCAAGATTGAGGACATCGAGCCTTTAGTTCGCTTCTTGGTGACAGATGGCTGGTGGATTACAGGACAAACCATTTTCGCAAATGGGGGCTATACCACACGTTAATCAATATTCTTTCGTTTTTGAGTTCTATCAACATATTGAATAGAACTCAAATCACTTAAACATACGTCTATTTTTGTATTGGTGAATAACGATGAGAATTTTCCAAATACTGATTAAACTTAAATATATTTCTATCTTCGCTTTACTGGCTATTTTTACAATGACACCATTGATGCCACAGGCTCAAGCAAAAGAAATTTTAATGACGAATCAATTACCACTGCCTGTAGCACAACAAATCAAAGCGATTAATGATAATAAAGAATCGACGTGGTTAAATCTATTCACTTCAGACGCTATTGTGAATGATTGGGGGCGAGTATTTCAGGGCCATCAAAAAATCAAAGCATGGAGCGATAAAGAATTTATAGGTGCTCATGGTCAACTTACTGTGATCAAAGCAGAGACTAAGGGTAATCAGGTCACTTTAAATGCAAACTGGCGCAGTCATTTCTATACCGGAAAATCACGCTTTATTTTCATTGTAGATGGAAAAAAAATACGTGAAATGCGTATTACCTCATTAAAATGACAACATACATTGGATATAACAATCATGCGTACTCTAATTATCGTCACAATAGGTTTATTAACTGCATTGACCCTCCTAAGCCTTATACCAAAAAAACATCTTATATTGGCAGGTATTATTTTTAGTATCGGTTGGTTAGGATTAGTTCTTTGGAATTTGCGTATAGGCTTGTCTCATGGTTATACCCTTGCCCAAGAAACGCCGATCCATTTAATCCTATTTGTGTTGCCTGTCACTGCTTATTGGTTATATTTTTATTTTAGAACCTAATTTACAGCTATCTAGCGACTAAATTATGTTTAGCCACAACGAACTGGTCATGACTTAGTGATGACTCATAATCGTTTACTTGTCATCCCGTCTACCATGTAACTTTAGGCACAATACATGAACAAAAAAGGGAATAATCAAATCAAAATATCTTGATCACAAACGATTATTCAACTTTTATTTTCAATATTACATTTTAAAATCAATTTAGGAGACTAAAAAAATATGAGCAATTCCGATCAAATCATAAAAAAATCTGCTCCAGCGTTGCATCCGAAAAAGAAAATATTGTGTTTGGTTTCCAATTCAGCTGATTTACACGGTTTACAAGTCGGTTTTTTTGCAGAAGAAATGACCCGTCCATTTTTCGATTTCCTACAAGTTGGATACGATGTAGACCTATGTTCTCCCAAAGGTGGTGAAGTGATTTTTGATGGACATAGTGATCCAGAAAATTCACACAGCGGATACCCAAACGACCTGATTAGCATAGGTTTCAGACATCATAAAATTTATGGAGAATTGTTGAAAAATACCAAATCCATCAAAGATACAAATGTTGCAGATTATGATGCAGTAGTCGTTGCTGGTGGCGGTGCGCCATTGGTTACGTTTAAAGACGATACCGATTTGCATCAATTTATTGCCGATTTTTATGAGCAAGGCAAAGTCGTTTGTTTAATTTGTCACGGTACTTCTTTATTATTATGGACAAAACTCAAGAATGGTACATTGTTGGCAAACGGTAAAACTTGGACAGGATTTGCCAATAGTGAAGAAGATATCGTGAACGAAATGTTTGGCAAAGTGGTGAATGATTATACCATCGAAACTGAGGCTCATAAGAATCCGAATACCACGTTTGAGGTGGCTGACCCGCTCCAACCATTTGCTATAAAAGACGGCAGATTGATTACCGCACAACAACAACACAGCAGTTTTCTAGCATCGCAATTGGTGATTCAAACTTTGGAAGAATAACCCTAGTGAGTTGAGCAACTTCGGTAATGTCTTCATAAAACAAACGCCCTCATAAAAAAGCAAGCTTAAAAGCCGTACAAGAACTCGGTGTAAAAGCCATTTTGATTATTGAACCTTTGATTTGTTTCTTAGTCACTGATGGTTGGTGGATAACTGGACAAACCATTTTCGCCAATGGAGGTTATACCACGCGATAATTCATGTTCATGAGAAGGGCTTGGGGCATGATTCACATGTGCCCAAGCTTTTTTAATTGAACCAAAATACCAAAGCATAAAAACAAGCCAAACTGAGAACAATCGTCAGTAAGGTATGGCGAACCTTATACGCTATCGCAATGGTTAGAAGGGTGGCAATAAAATAAGGATTCAATAAAGTCTCACGAAATGCACCCTGCTCATCCATAAATACAATCGGTGTGGCAATCGCAGTCAATAAACATGGTGCTGAATACTGCAATGACTGTTGGAACCATTTCGGTAAACGTAGCGGAATATTCGGTTCGAGCAAAATATAGCGATTCATAAAGACCACCAATGCCAAAATAATCAGAACAAACCAAGTCATGCTGTACGCTCCCGCAGATTTTGCAGGCACGTCGCTGCGAACATGCCAATCACCCCTGCCATAATGGCTGCACTTTTAAAACCTAAACTTAGAAACACCACGGTTAAAGCCACTGAGACCAACACACCCACCAAAGTATTTAAATTTTTAATAAATGGAATCACGATAGCGATAAAGGTCGCGACAATCGAAAAATCGAGATGGTATTGATCTAAATTCGGCACAGAGGATGCAAGCAGCACGCCACACACACTAAACAATACCCAGCATAGATAAAAGCAACTGCCCGCCCCGAGAAGATAGTAAATATAGTGCTGTTGTTTTTTAATACTGACCGCAAACAACTCATCTGTGAGTAAAAAACCTAACATTAACCGATGTTTTAACGGTTGCTTGGAAATATCTTCACGTAAATACAGCGCATATAAATAATGCTGCGTGGTAATCAAAAATACCGAAATGATGATGGTGAGTGCAGGTGTCCCCGCCATGACCAAGCCTAAAGTCATCAATTGAGCAGCGCCAGCAAAAACCAATGCTGACATTGCAATGGCTTGCATGGTCGTTAACCCAGCTTGAATCGCCATTGAGCCTGCCAAGATGCCCCAAGGCAATACAGCAAAACATAGCGGTAGTATTTTGACTGCCCCATTTAAAAATGCCCGAGGCACAGACATTGAGGTGTCATCGATGGTCTCAGTCAACATCAGTATTACAATCGTTTATAAGAGACTGTTGACTATGCCAAAAATCAATCAATCAAGATTGCATAAAATTGCTGTTTTATTTGAGATAGGCAATATAGCCACCTGGCGTAATCCCAAAAGTTTGACGAAAGTGACGACTAAAATGGCTCTGATCTGAAAAGCCACACTGCTGCGAAATCTCAGATAAGCTTAATCCTTGTCTTAATAATTTTTGTGATTTTTGCAAACGTGCCTGCACCAACCATGCATGCGGCGACAAGCCCACATGTTTTTTAAACTGACGTAGAAAATGCCACTGGCTTAGATTGGCCATTTCAGCCAATGCCGTCAAAGAAAACTCCTGTTCAGGCATCGATGCCATCAGTTCTTTAATATTCAGAATACGCTGTTTAGCATTGCTCAATTCAGCAGATTGAGGCTTGGTTTGACTATACTTCGACACTAGCCAAGCGATAGTAGAGAGAAATAAGGTTTGCTTCAGTAAGGTATTGCTAGGTTGCTCGAATAAGTCGAATAGCAAACGGAATTGTTGTGCCAAACCTTCATCATGCAATACAGCTTGTCTAAACCACGGTGCAGTACCATGAACAGTGGTCAAATCGCGTGTCAGCTCATTAAACACTTCTGGTGTAGGATAAATTGCCCGATAGCGCCAACCCGTCTCCACTGCCGAAGAACCTGTATGTACTTCATCGGCATTGACCAAAATAATATCGCCTTGTGGTGCGACATGATTACCGCCTGTGCGATAAAAACGCTGTGCCCCCTCTTCGATCACACCGATACAAAATCCTTCATGCACATGTCGTGAAAACTCCTGCTGATAATAACTTGCTTTCAGCATTTCTAAACCACCGAGTTCTTCGAGGTGTAAGTAATCGACTTGTTCACGAGGTCTACGTGACATCACGACCTCCTTTGGATTTTTGCATCAAATCAGGTTAACGCAATGGGATCAGATTTATAGAATAAAATTGCTGTTTATTCAAAATAAAGAGGAATCTGGACAGCTAAATAAAATTTGATTAATAAACCTTTATTTTCTAATTTGAACTGATAAATTAAAAACTGATATCAATTTTATATACCAATGCAAAGAAATTAAAAAAGATAATTATCTAAACGTATTTAAATTTTATTTAAAATATTTTAAAATCCGCACATAATTTATTCAATAAATTGTAATAAAACCAAAAGCAAAAAATTGAGAGAATGATATGTTAAATCCTTTGCATCCTAAAAAACTAATCCCTTTAAGCTATGCAATTGCGCTCAGTCTTTCTGTATTAGGGACAACGACGGTCTCGAGTTATGTGTATGCATCAGCATCTACAGAAGAAACTTTAACCAGTAATACTACAGTTCAAAATGCTTCAGAAAATCCGATGGCAAAATTAGATTGGCATTTAGGACCTAACAAAGAAAATATTTCTAATGTAGCAACTTTAAATACCCTCAAAGATGAAGGGTTTTTAGATCCAAAAAATGCCGATAAATTCTTAGAACTCACGGGAAATTTAACCACAGGCAGTACCAATATTTTAGTCGCTCCAGATGATTCATGGTGGGCAACCTTTGATTTTGATCCATCAGGTTATGTCAAAGATGATGAGAAAATCGATGCCGATGCCTTATTAAAACGAATCAAAGATTCTGATGAACCATCTAATAAAGAACGCGCACGTTTAGGTTACCCCAAACTGTATACTGTTGGCTGGGCTGTTCCACCACATTATGACAATCAAACCAAACGTTTAGAGTGGGCACTTAAAATTCGTGATGAAGATAATAATGAAGCCATTAACTACACCATTCGTATTTTAGGTCGTACTGGTGTAACCAGTGCTACATTAGTATCTGACGAAGAACATTTGACTCAGAATATTAATGCATTTAAAACTAGCTTAAAGGGCTTTGATTATAATTTTGGTGAGAAATACGCAGAATACCGTGAAGGTGATAAAGTGGCAGAATACGGCCTAGCTGCATTAATTGCAGGTGGTGCTGCAGTTGTTGCAACCAAAAAAGGATTCTGGGCTGCGATTGCCGCATTCTTCGCAGCGGCATGGAAATTCATTGCTGTGGGTGCGATTGCCGTAGGTGCATGGCTCCGCTCCCTGTTTAATAAAAATAAATCATAAATGTCGTTATCCTTCGACATACTGATCACGATAGGGATAGTCGGGTTCTATATTTATGACTCGGCTCATCTCTATTTTTATAATGAGTTCAATATTCAAAAAGGGCTGGGATCTACCTTTAAATCGCAATTGCTTTCACGACAACTGAATATCTTTCACAAATATTTATTCATTCCCAATCTATGGTTTTCCCATCAACTTCTTTTTAAATGTGCATGGAAGATCAAAGACTCTGACCCCACTATTCATCCCCATGATATTATTCATCTCAAAAATATCAGTCAAACCTTAAAACCGCTGCAATGGGTCAATATTTTATTATTCGTGCTGACCTTAGCGGTTTTACCCTTTTTAATTACATTTAAAGCAGGCTATCTTACCCTTGCGATCATCTTAGTCATTATTTATAGCTTGAATCTCATTTCAATCTTGTTTGTGATAGTAAAGAGGGAAAAACTCCAGCTTTCTTGGCTTAAAATCATGCAGCTATCATTAGATGCCTTGTTATGCCCTCCTTTTGCATTAAATCTATTACGCAAAATTAGTTTAAATTATCACACTAAAACGGATGGTATATTGCTCGCCGCTCAAATACTCGATCCGCAACAATATCAAATCTTACTTGATAACATCCTGCTGGATATCCAAACATTAAAAATGGCATCAAATGAAAAAAAAATCGCTCAACTCGAATTAAGAGAGCAGCAACTGCTCCAGTTAAAAGCGCCTCTTGAGCACAAATAAAAGTAGGATTTTTTCCATTATTTGACCTTTGAAATACTTTATGCTTATCGTCATCATTGACATTCAAAAAATTAGAATCATCATATTTAAAATAAAAGCCTCCGAAGAGGCTTTTATTTAGCTTCCCAATTACTTAGAACCTTTAATGCCTGCTTGCAATAACAAGGCACCTAAACCACCAATTTTTTGCTCTTGTGGTTTCTCGGTTTTTGGCTTGTTATTTTGCGGACGTTTAAAGTCACCTTCTTTACGCGGTGGACGTTGACCTTGTGGCTTACGCTCTGAACGTTCAGGACGATCTTGCTGTGGGCGCTGCTGTTGACGTGGTGCTTTCACTGGTGCAGAACCTTCTGCACGCATACTCAAGTTGACGCGGTTACGCTCTGCATCCACTTGAATCACACGGACTTGTACAATTTGACCCGGTTTCACTACTTTATGCGGATCAGAAACAAATTCATTGGCAAGTTCAGAGATATGCACTAAACCATCTTGATGCACACCAACATCTACGAAAGCACCAAAATTCGTGACATTGGTCACCACACCTTCAAGCTGTAAACCTTCAGTGAGTTGTGCAACTTCGGTAATGTCTTCACGGAATTTAGCCGTACGGAACTCTGGACGTGGATCACGTGCAGGCTTTTCCAATTCAGCCAAGATATCCTGAATCGTTGGCAAACCAAATTTGTCATCGACAAACTCATCTGCTTTAACTTGACGAATAATTTCAGTATTGCCAATGATGTCTTTAACCGTGGTTGCTTTCGCCGCAACGATTTTTTCAACCACGCCATAACTCTCAGGGTGAACGGCTGACGCATCCAATGGCTCTGTACCATCCTGAATACGCAAGAAACCTGCTGCTTGCTCAAAAGTACGCTCGCCTAAACGTGGTACTTTTTTCAATGCTTGGCGACTATCAAAGCGACCATGTTCTTTACGATATTCAAAGATTTGTTGTGCAATGGATTTATTAAGACCCGCAATATAAGCCAGAATCGCAGGAGACGCGGTATTCACATCCACCCCAACCGCATTCACACAGTCTTCAACCACAGCATCTAGGGTTTTTGCTAGACCTGTTTGATTGACATCATGTTGGTATTGACCTACACCGATTGATTTCGGGTCGATTTTAACCAGCTCAGCCAATGGATCTTGTAAACGACGGGCAATTGAGACTGCACCGCGAATTGACACGTCAAGGTCAGGTAATTCTTGCGAAGCCAATTCACTTGCAGAATAAACTGATGCACCTGCTTCACTCACCGTGATACGTGTCAGTTTCAAGTCAGCATTGGCTGCCATCATTTCTGCAACCACAGCTTCAGTTTCACGACTCGCTGTACCATTGCCAATCGCAATAAGTTCCACGTGGAACTCTCGGCATAAACGCGCAAGCTCAGCAATCGAACCGGCTTTATCTTCTTTCGGTGCAAATGGATAAATGGTGCTATGTGCAAGTACATCACCTGCATCACTCACCACGGCAAGCTTCACGCCAGTACGAATACCAGGATCGACACCTAAGGTGGTGCGACTGCCTGCTGGTGCAGAAAGTAATAAATGACGTAAATTTTCTGCAAAGACATCCATTGCTTCAGCTTCTGCGGTTAAACGCTTATCTGTTAATAATGAATGTTCGATTTGTGGGCGAATCTTACCCAACCAAAATAATTTTGCAGTTTGTTTTAAATAATCTTGGCGCGTTTGCGGTTGAATCTGTTCAAGATTATATTCCGTTTCGATACGTGCCAAGGGTGCATCATCTTCACCATCCACTTTCAAGCCCAATACGTTTTCTTGACGACCACGTAACATCGCCAATAAACGATGTGAAGGTACTTTATTTAAGTTTTCTGAGAACTCAAAATAATCACGGAATTTTTTGCCGACTTCTTTTTTCTCTTCAGAAGCGACCGCACTTTTCAACACTGCTGTTTTAGAAAAAGTTTGTTTTAATTCAGTTGTTAAGGCGATATTTTGTGCCCAATCATCAATTAAAATATGCTGAATCGCATCGAGCTGGCTTTCAACATCTGGATAGTCTTCATGACTAAAACCAGCTAAAGCTTCAGTTGGATCAATTTGATCATTAATAATCTTTTCAGCAATAACACCTAAACCCGCTTCTTTTGCTTTAAATGATTTGCTGGTACGTTTTGGACGGTACGGCGCATAAATTTCTTCTAACGCATTCTTGGTTTCAGCAGCATTTACACGCCCCAATAAATCATCGTTCAATTTATCTTGTTCTTGTAAAGACTGGATCACTTTCTCACGACGCTCGTACAAATCACGCAAGTAAGTTAAACGTGTATCAAGTTGACGTAATTGCGTATCGTCTAAGCCTTGAGTGACCTCTTTACGGTAACGTGCGATAAAAGGAACACTAGCGCCTTCATCAATTAAACGAATAGCAGCTTCTACTTGGTTTGGACGTACGGCAAGTTCATTTGCCAACTGCTGAACTAAGTCAGTCATCGTGATTGATTCCACAAGGGTTGAGTCTAAAAGCAATGATTATAAAGTCCATGGCTATAAAATCCACTATTGTTTTTTTAAAATATTGTGCATAGGGTCACTTCTTTCCCCACAAACGCTACAGATTATGCTAATTGAGCAATGTTTCTAAAATACCAAGCTTTTTCCGCCTAAATATTGAAAAATAGATCGATTGTCATAATTTTACCTGTATATATTTGGTATCTTTCTCTTGATTTTATTGGCAATATTTGTTGCTTTATAACATAGCCAAAACTGTGCAATGAGTCGTATACTACAGAGTCTATTCACATTCACCTTACGAGCTATAGCTCTCATTGCAACATAAGCCGTATACGGTGCTAGATTTTAGCCGATAACGCAAAGCAGGGTTGAAATATAAATAGCCCCTATAGCATTGCATAAAGACGATGACAATAAACGATAAAGGAGCACAGCATGAGTTTAGTTGTACCTGCCGAATCGACGGAAACTGTTCACCATGAAACAGACCGGGTCGAACGCATTTTAGTGGTCGATGATGATGTGCGCTTGCGTACGCTTTTACAACGCTTCCTCGAAGACAAAGGCTTTGTAGTTAAAACTGCCCATGACGCAACCCAGATGGACCGTTTGCTACAACGTGAGTTGTTCTCTCTCATCGTCCTTGATTTTATGTTACCTGTTGAAGACGGATTAAGTATCTGTCGTCGCTTACGTCAATCCAATATTGACACCCCAATCATTATGCTTACTGCACGTGGCAGTGACTCAGACCGTATCGCGGGTCTAGAGGCTGGTGCAGATGATTACCTACCAAAACCGTTCAATCCAAATGAGTTACTGGCACGTATTCGTGCAGTATTACGTCGTCAGGTGCGTGAAGTACCAGGCGCACCGAGCCAACAAGTTGAAGTGGTCAGTTTTGGACCTTGGGCTTTAGATCTTTCCACCCGAACCCTAACTCGTGAAGGTCAAGTTGTTACTTTGACCACAGGTGAGTTTGCCGTGCTTAAAGCACTGGTACAACACCCGCGTGAACCATTGACACGCGACAAGCTGATGAATCTCGCACGCGGTCGTGAGTGGGGTGCAATGGAGCGTTCAATCGATGTACAAGTCTCTCGCTTACGTCGTTTAATCGAAGACAACCCTGCACGAGCACGCTATATTCAAACTGTCTGGGGTGTAGGCTATGTTTTTGTTCCAGATGGTGCGGAATAAGCGTAGGAAACTAGACCTTGAAACTTGAACCAATTGATCCACAAGAATTTACTGACTTCGCGACCTACTCTGAAAGGCCGCGAACAAAATGGGAACGTTTTTTAGATAAAATCAAACCACGTTCTGCAGCCATGCGTACCACCATCTTGGTACTGTCTATGGTTTTTTTCAGTCTATTTATGTCTTTGTGGTTCTTTTGGCGCACCTTGTATTTACCTGAATTACAACAACATGCACGTTATCTTGCGATTGAACTCGAGCTTATTAACAATCCCGATATTCGGATTTTACATCGAGATACCGAAGTCGATATCGATGATTGGTTAAAAAATCGGATCGGTATCGAGTACGTTACCGATCCCAAAGAGTTCCCTAAAGTTGAAGATAAATTCCTTGCTGAATTATTTACCAACCAAATTGAAGCCAAACTCGCCAAAGAGTTAGGTGTAAAAGACGTGACGGTTTACTTCAAATTTAAACCGATTCCACGCATCTGGATTCAAACACCAGAAATGAATGGCAACTGGGTCCGCGAACCACTCAAAACCTATGATAATTATAGTGTGGAGTTGATTGCATCATGGTTATTTGGTGTGCCTATCCTGTCTTCAATTATTATTCTTATTCTGGTCCGCCAGATGAATCGCCCCTTACGTCGATTACAAAATGCCGCCAACAATTATAGTAAAACAGGCAAAGCACCATATCTCGACACCAATCACGGCCCACTTGAAATACGCCAAGTGAATCAAGCCTTTAACCACATGGTGTATACCCTTGAACAAACAGAACGTGATCGACAAATCATGTTGGCAGGCATTTCACATGACCTACGCACCCCTTTGACGCGTATTCGTTTAACTGCAGAAATGCTGCCAGACGAATTCTTTCGAGAAGGCCTGATCTACGATGTAGATGATATGGATGCGATTTTAAATCAATTCATTTCTTATATGCGTGACGGTTCTGATGAAGAGCTGACACAGACCAATATCAATACCTTACTACAAGAGCTAGTGGTACAATTCCAACCGCTCGATATTCAGTTTGAAACACAAGAGTTACCAATCATTCCCGCGCGTAGCTTATCGTTGAAACGCTTAATCGCCAATTTACTCAATAACGCGAAACGTTATGGTTCTGAGCCGATTGAACTCTCTGCTAGCCATGTCGATGATCATATTCTCATTACCGTGGCGGATCATGGTGAAGGCATTCCTCCTGAACAGGTTGAAGAGTTGATGCAACCGTTTGTACGTGGAAATTCAGCCCGTACCGTTCAGGGTAGTGGGCTTGGGCTTGCGATTGTGAAGCGTATTGTTGATATTCATCAAGGGCAAATCAATATTCGCAACCGCAAAGAAGGTGGTTTAGAAGTGGTCATTTCATTGCCCATTCCAAGCGAAAAAACGGATGAGCCGCAAAACAACACCATCGACAAAATTAGACAAACGCTGACCGGACATTTTTAGAGAGACATTTTCTGATCAGATGTACTGTGATTTGCGTTAGACCTTAGCCTAAAATCAATACACTTTTCACATTTTAGCGCTAAAATCCCACGCTTATAAAAAGCAACATTGAGAATGGATGATGTCTTTAAGTCGCATTCGCCTTCACAGCCTACATGACAAAGTTATGAGTGCTGAAAAGGCTTCTAGCTTTATTGAGAATGGTATGACCGTTGGCATGAGTGGTTTCACCCGCGCAGGTGAAGCAAAAGCCGTTCCACAAGCACTGGTCAATCGTGCCAAAAAAAATCCGTTAAAAATCACATTAATTACAGGTGCAAGCCTAGGTAATGATTTAGACAAGCAATTGACTGAAGCAGGTGTCTTAGCGCGTCGTATGCCCTTCCAAGTTGATAGCACCTTACGTCGTGCCATTAACAATGGCGAAGTCATGTTTGTGGACCAGCACTTATCTGAAACCGTCGAGCAAATGCGTAATCAGCAGCTCAAACGCCCGGATATTGCAGTGATTGAAGCGGTGGCCATAACCGAGCAAGGTCATATTGTTCCAACCACATCAGTCGGCAACTCTGCCAGCTTTGCGATCTTTGCTGAAAAAGTCATTGTGGAAATCAACACTGCATTGAGCCAAGATTTCGAAGGCTTACATGATATCTATATTCCAAGCTATCGTCCGACACGAACACCACTCCCCTTAACTCAAGTAGATGATCGTATTGGCTCAACGGCGATTCCGATTGATCCTGCAAAAATCGTGGGGATCGTACTCAACGACACCGCTGACTCTCCCTCAACCGTAACTGCACCTGATGCTGAAACACAAGCGATTGCCAATCATCTCATTGCCTTCTTTGAACAAGAGGTGGCAGCTGGTCGTTTAGCAAAAAATTTAGGTCCTTTACAAGCAGGGATTGGTTCAATAGCCAATGCGGTATTAACCGGCTTAAAAGATTCGAATTTTGAAGATCTGGTGATGTATTCAGAAGTGCTACAAGACTGTACTTTTGAGTTGATCGATGCAGGTAAAATGAAATTTGCCTCAGGCAGCTCCATTACTTTATCGGCAAAATGTGGCGAGCGCGTTTTTGGCAATCTAGACCAATACAAAGACAAACTGGTATTACGTCCACAAGAAATTTCAAATCATCCAGAGATCGTACGTCGCTTAGGTATTATTGGCATTAACACGGCGCTTGAATTTGATATTTATGGCAACGTCAACTCAACCCATGTCTGTGGTACCAAAATGATGAATGGGATCGGTGGTTCAGGTGATTTTGCCCGCAATGCGCATCTCGCCATCTTTGTGACCAAATCGATTGCCAAGGGTGGAGATATCTCTTCGGTCGTTCCTATGGCGAGCCACGTGGATCATTGTGAGCACGATGTGGATATTTTGGTGACAGAACAAGGATTGGCAGATTTGCGTGGTTTAGCACCGCGTGAGCGCGCACGTGCCATTATCGACCATTGTGTACATCCATTGTATCAAGCTGCATTAAACGACTATTTTGATCGTGCTTGTGCAAGAGGTGGTCACACTCCTCACATCCTACGTGAAGCGCTGTCTTGGCATGCTAACTTTGAAGAAACGGGACAGATGTTAGCACCAATCAAAACAGCAAAATCAGCTTAACAATACAGTTATATTTGCTTTAGGAAAGCATGTGGAAGCATGCTTTTCTGCTTTTTATCATACATCCACAATGTAATAGCTGGCTTGAGCAATCAGCGTCAATTAATTATGCATTTGAAATGCGTTGTCATTGGTTTCGATTTTCCATAAAAAAACCCCAAACTTTCGTTTGGGGTTTTTGAATATGGTGGCGTGACCCAGGATCGAACTGGGGACACACGGATTTTCAATCCGTTGCTCTACCGACTGAGCTATCGCGCCAATGGCGTGTATTAAGCCGCATCTCAGATAAATAGTCAACAACTATCCTGAGCTTTTGATTTAAATGACCATTTCTTATCCAAAAAGTGTACTGCAAAAGTTTTGGACAAAAAAAAATCCCTGATGGGATCAGGGATTGAAATTTGAATCTATGGTGGCGTGACCCAGGATCGAACTGGGGACACACGGATTTTCAATCCGTTGCTCTACCGACTGAGCTATCGCGCCAAAGTGGGCGTATTAAACAATGTTTGTCAAAATCCGTCAAGCAAATTTGCGGATTTTTCTATCTAGCGTTTAATTTTGCGACAAAGCCAACAACGCCCCACCTGTTTAGATTTTACCAATATGGGATAAGCAACGATGAATTGCACCGCACCCTGGTTCAAACTGCTTTACGCCTTGCTCTTCTTCAAAACGACAAACCTCTTCAACTAAACGTTCAGCGACACCACGCCCTCGATTGGCTGGATGTACGACGATATACTCTAAAACACGGCTTTCTCCTTGCCCTGTTGCCCAGATTGCACCTATAATTTTGCTGTTAAATTCAGCGGTATAAACTGTGGTATATTGCTGTAGATTTTGTTCAAGTTGCTCCATTGCATCTTGCCCATCTCCGAACTCTGGGCTGGTATCATAGAGTCGCTCTAGCTGAGTACGGATTCCTAGTTGGTCTAGAGAACTGTAGGCATGTACTGTAATAGGCATTGATTAACCCTCCTGAGCAAACTATGATGCTGTCACTTTTTCGTCACAGCGAAACTTTCGGTTTTTAATTCAATCATTTTTGACGTTTTTTGAGGAACGTGTCCATGACGCAACGTATCAGTGAAGTGGTAAGAAATACCAACGAAACAAAAATTCGAGTTCGTCTCAATCTCGATGGTACTGGTCAAGGCACACTCAACACTGGAGTTCCATTTTTAGACCATATGATTGATCAAATCAAGCGCCATGGTCTATTTGATATTGATATTCATTGTGATGGCGACCTTGAAATTGACGATCATCACACAGTGGAAGACTGTGGAATCACCTTAGGGCAAGCCTTTGCGCAAGCTTTGGGTGATAAAAAAGGCTTACGCCGCTATGGTCATTTTTATGCACCTTTAGATGAAGCGTTGTCTCGCGTTGTGGTCGACTTGTCAGGTCGTCCGGGTTTATTTATGGATATCCCCTTCACTCGTGCCCGTATTGGCAGCTTCGATGTCGATTTATTCTCTGAATTTTTTCAGGGATTTGTCAATCACGCTCTGATGACCTTACATATTGATAGCTTGAAAGGTAAAAACAGCCATCATCAGATTGAAAGTGTGTTTAAAGCTCTAGCGCGTGCTTTGCGTATGGCATGTGAAGTTGATCCACGCGCAGAAAATACCATTGCTTCGACCAAAGGTAGTTTGTAATGACGCGTATTGCTTTACTTGACTATGGCATGGGCAATTTGCACTCTGCAGCAAAAGCCTTAGAACATGTCGGTGCGACGGTTGACGTGACCAATGATCCAAAACTGATCGCCAAAGCCGATAAAATCGTATTTCCGGGTGTTGGTGCGATGCGCGACTGTATGCACGGTATGCATGAAGCTGGCATCGATGAGGTTGTCCGCCAAGCCGCATTTAACAAGCCTGTTTTGGCGATTTGTGTGGGCATGCAAGCATTATTGCAAACATCTGAAGAAAATGGTGGCGTTGCTGCGCTCGGTATCTTTGACGGCGTAGTTAAACATTTTCCTGAAATGCCGAATTTAAAAGTACCGCACATGGGCTGGAACCAAGTACATCAACTTGATCCAAGCCATCCGATGTGGAATAACATCGAACAAGACGCGCGTTTTTATTTTGTGCATAGCTATTATGTTGAACCACAAGATTCATCTGTGATCGCAGCAACTTGCGATTATGGTGTGAACTTTTGTACCGCAATTCATAAAGATAATTTATTTGCCACACAATTCCACCCTGAAAAGAGTCATACCGCAGGTTTACAGTTGTTAAAAAACTTTGTGGAATGGAAGATTTAATTCTTTTCAAAATATTTTTTAAATATTCAAAATCAAGCCACTTTATGTCGGCTTGATTTTTTATAGGCTTTTGTATTTATTTTCAATTATTTTTTGCTTATTATGCAAACGCTTTGAATAAAAACCAAACAAGTTATCTTTTAAAAATTTAATTTTAAAAAATCAGCGACTACAGGAAAATAAAATGTCATCTCATCTTCAAACAAATGATTCGGGTTTTAGTGCAAGTGGACGTTTTGGCCGACTATCTTATTTAGGCTGGAATATGTTACTCACAGTCTTCGTATTCATTTTAGGTATTATCGCTGCAATATTTATCCCTGCTTTTGATACTTCATCAACAAGTTCAGCTGTATATATCTTAGGTGGACTCTTTGTTATTGTTTACATAGCCATGATCTACTTCAGCTTCGTTTTTTCAATTCGCCGTTTACATGACCGCAATCAAACAGGCTGGCTATCACTTTTAATGCTTATCCCATTAATAAACTTCTTCTTTTTCATTTATTTAATTTGTGCGAAGGGCAACCCAGATTCTAATACATATGGCGCTCCTCGTATCACGAAAGGGTGGGAAAAAGTATTAGCATGGATATATATTATCCTTTTACCACTTAGTATTGTATTTTTAGCGGCTACTGCAATCCCAGCTTATCAAAGTTATGTTGAGCGCAGCCAACAAATTCAAATGCAATATCAACAGTACGACGCTGAATAACATTCTTTATCACCACTTCACCCAGCCAAGCTATGATGCTTGGCTTTTTTATGAACACAAATTCTAAAGAAAGATGCAGTCGTCTAACATCCAAAGCTTAGCGATTGAACAATACTTTGCTAATATGTAGCCAATTTAAACTCTATGATGACGCAAGGAGCGAAAGCATGCTAATCATCCCTGCAATTGACCTGAAAGATGGTAAATGTGTTCGTTTAAAACAAGGCCGTATGGAAGACGATACTGTTTTCTCTGATGATCCTGTCGCAACTGCACAACACTGGGTTGATGAAGGCGCACGCCGTTTACATTTAGTTGATTTAAATGGTGCTTTCGCTGGTACGCCAATTCATAAACCAGTGGTTGAAGCAATTGCCCGTGCCCAACCTGAACTTCCAATTCAGATCGGCGGCGGGATCCGTTCACTTGAAACGATCGAACACTATTTAGAAGCGGGTGTCTCGTTTGTGATTATTGGAACTAAAGCGGTTCAAGATCCTGCGTTCGTAGACGAAGCATGTAAACGCTTTGCAGGTCATATCATCGTTGGTATTGATGCCATCAATGGTATGGTTGCAACAGATGGCTGGGCCAATGTCACTGATGTTAAAGCCACTGATCTTGCGAAGCGTTTTGCCGATGCAGGCGTTTCAAGCATTGTCTACACTGACATCGCTCGTGATGGCATGATGCAAGGCGTTAACGTTGAACAAACCGTCAATTTGGCGCAATATTCAGGCTTGCCTGTTATTGCATCAGGCGGCGTGACCAATCTTGACGATGTGCGTAACCTAAAAGGTCAAACGGGCATTTTAGGTGCGATTACAGGTCGTGCAATTTATGAAGGTACCTTAAGCCTTCGTGACGCGCAGTTATTGTTGGATGAAGATCGTTTGTAATTGATCAAGAGCTCTAGTGATTTAAATAATGGCTAGAGCTTTTGAAGCTTAAATGTTATGCTAACGACACTTTCGTACACACCCCTCTTTTTTATAATGACACTTACGCCACCTTAGTTTTTTACCTCTTATTTGTAATGAACTCATCACTGTCTAGTGATGTGGTGTAGTCGTGTGTTTTTATATATCACATCACTAGCCTTTTTATATTCTTAAAGAAATAGGCTATTTCTATGTTTTCCAATGTAAGAGAACAATGGTTCTCCAATATCCGCGGCGATGTGCTGGCGGGTCTTGTTGTTGCTTTAGCACTTGTTCCCGAAGCAATTGCATTTTCGATTATTGCAGGTGTAGATCCTAAAATTGGGCTATATGCGTCGTTCTGTATCGCAGTTGTGATTTCCTTTGTCGGCGGTCGCCCTGGTATGATTTCCGCTGCAACAGGTGCCATGGCACTGCTCATGGTCGTGCTGGTGAAAGAGCATGGACTGCAATACCTCCTTGCTGCGACGATCCTGACAGGGGTCCTGCAAATTGTGGCTGGGTATTTAAAGCTAGCGCAATTTATGCGCTTTGTGTCTAAATCCGTCGTTATCGGCTTTGTGAATGCCTTAGCAATTTTGATTTTTATGGCACAGTTACCTGAACTCACCAATGTCACATGGCATGTCTATGCTATGACTGCGGCAGGTTTAGCGATTATTTATTTATTCCCATACATCCCTAAAATTGGAACATTAATTCCATCGCCTTTGGTGACCATTGTGGTTTTAACCATTGTTGCAATCCTGATGGGACTGGACATTCGTACTGTCGGTGATATGGGTCAACTGCCTGATACACTGCCTGTGTTCTTGCTACCAGACATTCCACTGAACTTAGAAACACTTCGTATTATTTTCCCTTATGCAGCAGCGTTGGCCGCAGTAGGCTTACTTGAGTCGATGATGACAGCCACGATTGTCGATGATTTAACTGATACTTCGAGTGACAAAAACCGCGAATGTAAAGGCCAAGGGGTAGCCAATATCGCCTCTGGTTTTATGGGCGGTATGGCTGGTTGTGCCATGATTGGTCAATCCATTATTAATGTTAAATCTGGCGGTCGTACTCGTTTATCTACATTCTGTGCAGGTATATTCTTGTTGATCATGGTGGTGTTCATTAGTGATTGGCTGAAAATCATTCCTATGGCTGCGCTGGTCGCTGTGATGATCATGGTATCAATTGGTACATTTAACTGGGATTCACTCAGAAATATTCGCCAATACCCACTCTCAAGTAATATCGTCATGATCGCGACAGTTGCGATTGTTGTCGCAACCCATAACTTAGCTTATGGTGTACTGGTCGGTGTGCTGTTATCTGCGCTATTTTTTGCCAATAAAATCGAACGTTATATGGCAGTTCAATCTGTTTTCGATGAAGCTGAAAGTACCCGTACCTATGTGGTTACAGGTCAGATCTTCTTTAGTTCTGCTGATAAATTTACGGCATCCTTTGATTTTAAAGAAGCTATTTCAAAAGTTGTGATCGATCTTAGTCAAGCTCATTTTTGGGATGTTTCAGCCGTAGCAGCCGTTGATAAAGTTGTGATTAAATTTAAACGTGAAGGAACGGATGTTGAACTGATCGGGATGAATGAAGCAAGTCAAACGATGGTTGATAAATTTGGTGTACATGACAAACCAAATGCGCTAGATCGTTTGGACAATCACTAGACCGCTTTCATCATTCTTTATTCCCTCTTTGTATTTCTCCCACTGGGAGAATGAGGAACGATTGAAGTTCCGCAAGAGGGATTGATGAAAGAAGTCCATTAAAAGGAAATTATAACAATGTCAAAAATTATTGCGTGTATTGATGGTTCAATCGGCACAAATACGGTATGTGATTATGCTGCTTGGTTTAGCCAAAAACTGAATGCGCCACTTGAACTTTTACATGTGATCGATACGCCGAGAGCGCAAGTACCACAGGATTTAAGCGGTGCGATTGGCTTGGGAAGTCGAGAAAGCTTATTAAATGAGTTAGTAGAGCTAGATGAACGTCGAGGAAAAATTGAGATTGAGCATGGCAAAATTTTGCTTCGTGAGGCAAAAAAATATGTGCTAGACAACTTCAGTCTCGATGTACATAGCTTCCAACGTCGTGGCAGTTTGTTAGAAACCATTGTCGCTTTGGAAGAAGATATACGTGTGCTGATCATGGGAAAACATGGTACTCAAACTGCATACCATTCCGATAAAATAGGCACACAAATCGAGAATGTAGTACGTGCCATTCACCAACCTGTTTTAATTGCCTCATCACCCTTCACTCAGCCTCAATCTTTCTTAGTGGCGTTTGATGGCAGTGCAACGGCGAAGAAGTGCGTAGAGAAGATTGCGAATAGCCCTTTACTTAAAGGACTCGCTGCACATCTGGTCTATATAGGTCAACCCAACCAAGAAATACACACTCAACTTGCTTGGGCAAAAGAACAATTAGAGTCACAAGGCTTTAATATGACATTAAGCACTTTGGAAGGTGATGTTGATGAAAGTATTCTGAATTACGCCGACCAAAAGAATATTGATTTAATGGTGATCGGTGCTTATGGACACTCCAAAATCCGTCAATTCTTTATTGGTAGCACCACCACGAAACTATTAGTTCGCTCCACAAAACCTGTGCTATTGCTAAGATAAGCTCGGGGAAAACATTTCATTTAGCAAGGTATTTAGCTCTGCTAAGTGAAATGTAGCTTTAGGAACTGTTGTGACAAAATTTAACGCCTATACGCCTCAACTCGCCCTGATTTTTATTACTATGATTTGGGGTGGTACTTTTTTAGCGGTGCAATATGCTCTGAATTTTAGTAGCCCGATGTTTTTTGTCGGTTGTCGCTTTGCGGTGGCGGCATTGGTGATCTTGCTTATTTCAATGAAATCCATGGCTGGTTTGACGCTCAAGGAAACCCTTGCAGGTACAGCAATTGGCCTCATGATTGCCATTGGTTATGGTACACAAACCATTGGCCTGCAAACAATCCTGAGTAGTGAGTCGGCCTTTCTGACAGCGCTTTATGTTCCACTCGTTCCCATATTGATGTGGGTCATTTTCCAGAAACGGCCGTCTTTGATGACATGGATTGGCTCAGCCTTGGCGTTTACGGGGTTAGTCTTTTTAACTGGGAACGATTTTTCGAGTATCAATTTAAATTATGGGCAAATGCTCACCTTGATCTGTGCCTTTGTGATCGCTTTAGAAATTATTTTGATTGGATATTTTGCAGGGAAAGTGAATCTGAGACGTGTCACGGTGGTTCAGTTGGTGGTTGCTTCTGGATTGTCATTTGCCAGTATGCCCCTTGTTGGCGAACATAGTATTCCAACTTTTTCTTGGCCCTTAGTGATGATCGCAGTGGGCTTAGGGCTTGCCAGTGCATTGATTCAATTTGTGATGAATTGGGCACAACGAATGGTTGATCCAAGCCGTGCTGCTATCATTTATGCTGGCGAACCTGTTTGGGCAGGATTATTTGGGCGTATCGCAGGTGAACGGTTGCCGCTACTGGCGTTATTTGGTGGTTTACTGGTGGTCTTAGGGGTTTTGGTGAGTGAGTTGAAACTTAAGTTTTTCGAAAAGAAAAAAGAGAGCTAAAAAGCTCTCTCTAACGGCGAATCCATGTAGTGAATGACCGTTTACTGATACATCGGTTTATTGTCATTCAATGCAATCAAACCACGAATCGCGCGATAAACGATCCATACCCATGCAACAAAAATAACTGATACACAGAAAACCGTGCCAGAAAGCGCAACACCAGCAAATGCATTTGGATTATCGCCTGTCAAAAACAGGAAGAAAAATGGGATAAAGGCAACAATATTCCACGCTAAATACCACCAAAAGGTGCGAATTTGCCAAGTAAAGTGGCTTTCAAAAATTGAACCTTGTACATCGCTACGTTTCACATAGTTAATAATCAAGGCAATGATCGCCAATAAACCACCGCTAAAAATCGCAATAATATAAAGCACATAAAGAATCAAGGTCAAAGTACGATTCGGGTCTTGATCAACAGAGTAATTCATTTTTATTTAGCTCCAAAACCTCCCTCAATGAAAAATATTGAGTGGAGAAATTAACCAACATATCAATAATATATGAAAAGCTATGGTACAGAAATAAATCTTACGAAACGGTTGTTTTTGTGTTTTATGTCTCAGTTTTTGCTGGGCAAGCCAACCAGCGCACCATCCACCCAAAGAATCAACGATGTGCAGAGTCTGTTCGGGTATCCGACGATTGCCCAATTGTGCTGCTTCTTTGTCTTGTGAATACAACCAATAACTCAATGCATTCATCAAACTCACAAAGAGTAAGGTAAACGGCGGTAATAGCTTGCTAAAACTCGCAATCACCATAAAGACAATATAAACCCCAATCCCGACTTTCATCGGCGACCATCCAGTCGCTGTGGTCGGTCGAACAGGCGCGGCTTTATGCTCAATCACTTGTGATGCTTTTAAATAAACGACTTGTTGCGCGCGATAGCGACCACGCTCATCTAAAATCACCAAATAATCTAAAGCACAGCCCACAATCGGTCTTGGGCCAGTGCGAGCAAAGTCTTTAATATGTAGAAAAACTCGCTCTTTCTTCGCATCATTGGGTTGAATAAAGCCATAGCCTTTGTCATCAAACCATTCCACTAAACGTCCTTGATCTCGCATGACTTTTTCCTAAGCTGTGATTCGTTGTAATCGGTCTAGTAACATCATTCGCATTTCAACTGGATCTTTCTGAGAAATATCTTCACCTGTACGACCATGCGCTGCATTTTTCTGCGCCACTTGTAAACGCATACTCCAGAAACGGCAGGCCGCCATCGCTAAATAAATATCTAAACACGCCAGCTCATCATCGCTAAGCGTGCGAATCACTTGATAAGCCGCCAAAAATGCATCTGCTTTACGCTGATCAAGATACGCTTGTGGATAGGCAGTACAGAAATCATTGATACTAATCGCAATATCAAATAACCACTCATCTTGATTGAGTTCATAAAAATCAAGAATACCGTTTAACTGATTGCCTTCAAATAGCGTGTTGTCTCTAAATAAGTCTGAATGGATAAAGCCCACTGGACGATCAGGATGTTGTTGTGTGATGTCGGCAAATTGCTGAAAGACCAGCGCCAATAAACTTTGATCATCAATATTCATCTGTGGCTTGAGCTGTTCAGCGACATCTGACCAATACTGATGATTACGGTTAAAATCACGTTCTAGAGGAAAGCCTTGTAAAGCCAAATGCAATTTTGCTTGTGCTTGAGCAATCGCTTCAATCTGCTCAATGGTCGTATCTTCTGGATGTTCGCCCATGATCCGTGGCGCAATTTGTGCAGGTTTATCGGCAATACTATGAATCGCCTGACCGTGGTGTTTCAAGGGTACTGCCACAGGCACGCCTGCTTGTCCCAAACAATCCAGTACAGGCACCAGTTCACCTGCTCCGATCGCATCTAATTCTTCAAAAACCGTTAAAACATACTGCTTCTGATTTTGATCCACCAAAAAATAATTGGTGTTTTGAATACCGCCTTGGATTGGAATCAGGTCAATCACTGCTAAACCATAAGGCTCAGCAAAGGCTTGAACTTGTTCTAAACTCAACGGGGTATAAACCGACATGGAAAACCTGCAAAAAATAGCTGTGAAGTTTGCTAGAATACCTGTTCCCTTCATGAAGGTGTAGCACCTAAATCGGTCTCCTTTCTTTATTGGCGATTTTTTGGAAAATTTTATGCTCGCAAAACGTATTATCCCTTGCTTAGATGTTGATAATGGTCGAGTCGTCAAAGGCGTTCAATTCCTTGATATTCGTGATGCAGGTGATCCTGTCGAGGTTGCTCGTCGTTATAACGAACAAGGCGCCGATGAAATTACCTTTTTAGATATCACTGCTACCCATCATGGACGCGACACCACTTACCGCACTGTAGAACGGATGGCTGAAAGTGTATTTGTACCATTAACCGTCGGTGGCGGTGTGCGCAAAGTAGAAGATATTCGTTTACTGCTCAATGCTGGCGCGGATAAGGTCAGCATCAACTCAGCAGCTGTATTTAATCCTGAATTTGTACAGGAAGCTTCACAACGTTTTGGTGCGCAATGTATCGTCGTTGCGATTGATGCGAAAAAAACGGGCGAGAATAAGTGGGAAATTTTTACTCACGGCGGACGTAAACCGACAGGTATCGATGCGATTGAATGGGCGGTGAAAATGGCTGATTTTGGCGCAGGCGAATTATTGATTACCAGTATGGATGCCGATGGCACCAAAGCAGGTTATGACATTGCACTGATGCGTGCGATCAATGACCGCGTCAGTGTTCCGACCATTGCGTCAGGTGGTGTAGGCAACTTACAACATTTAGCCGATGGTATTTTAAAAGGTGGCGCAGATGCAGTCCTTGCAGCTTCAATTTTCCACTTTGGTCAACATAGCATTCCTGAAGCGAAACAATATCTTGCTGAGCAAGGCATTGAAATGCGCCTCTAAACCATTTCCCTATTAACGCCAAACCTCTCAACTTTCATATTTGAGAGGTTTTTTATGTGGTCATATTTAAGGCAAAAAAATACCTTGCTGAGCAAGGTATAGAAACTGCGTATAAACAACGCCAGAGGGTAAGAGAACATACAGCCATTTTGAGTAAATTCTAAGCATTTAAAGTGCCTGAGCCAAAATAGCGATAAAAGCAGCAGAAATATTGACATTAAAACCCTATTTTATTGACAATTCACGACAGCATCCCATTTGGTTTGCTCACGACCAATCAAAATACCGATCTCATCGAGGGATTCAATTCTGCACGTTGCATCCTCTAAATAATCAATTTAAGCCACGGATTGCTTTTCCGCTTCTTCAACAGCAGCAGATGCAAGCAATTTTGGCTTTTGTTCCACCCACTTGGCAGGAAAAACAGATTCTATCGCTTGGGTAAGCAGCTTAGAGAATGTTGCGGGTAAAGGTATGCCCAATGGATTCGCTTCTTTTAAGTCCGCAGAAGAGACCACACGGGTTCCCATCACATAATCAAACCAAGGACGCGTCACACACCAGTTGGCATCTTGGTTTGAGTTCATATGATGATCATAATGCCAAGGGATGCTAGCTTTCGCCCAATCAGGTTCTAAATGCGCACGGCGATGCACATAATAATAATTGCCAGCACTGTAGAGTGCCGCCAAAAACATGCCTTTTGAGAATGGATAGAACGCCACGCTTGCCACCCCCGCCACCACCGCCAGTGACATCACTTCATTACGTGTGCGCCAATGTTCGAATCCTTGCACATAACATTCATCGGCAAATTCCTGCTTACGCACTTCACGATGATGGGCCCAATGTGATTCCATACTTCTCGGTACAGGGCTATATCGTGGCTGCCCTGAGCGATGCACGCCATGCAAAATATATTTATGTGCAAACCATTCAAATGCATTGGCAACTGCCAAACCTGCAATAAAACCTTTTAGCATGATTTTTTCCCAATCTGTCCTTACTTATATTCAGCATATAAATTTTGGTAGGCGAAGTATTGACGATACGCTATAGTTGTATTGACAAAACACGACAAACCAAGGAGTCGACAGGATGTCTCAACTCAAGAACTATACTGGCTCTGTTTTTGGTGGTTTGGGGCATTTACTCAAAGCCTATTGCGAGGCAGAAAATATTGCTGTTCCTGAGCAATTACAACAAATTCAAAACTTAGAACGCTTCGATTATGTGATTTGGCGTGATTTGCTTGAAGATCTCAATCGCTTAGATCCCAAAACTGGACTTGGGTTAGAAATTGCAGCCTATGTGCAACCTAAACATCTCGGTATAATCGCTTACCTCGCACTTTCATGTGAAAATTTGGGCGAAGCTTTGGCACGCTATCATGACTTTCATCGCTTGATTTATGATGGTAGCCCTTTGGTGGTCGAGTTTAATGATCCTTATGTTTCCATCCGTTGGGAAGCACCTGAACCGCATCCAACTCAACTCACCGATGAAATTGCCATTGCATTGATGGTGCAATTCCTCAAGTTGTTTATGTCAGGTGAAAGTATCCATTTACACGAAGTGCATTTCGTCAATCCCCCTCCAAAAAATATCAGCATTTATGAGCAATATTTTCGCTGCAAGGTTCGTTTTGAACAGCCTAAAACGCAACTGCTATTGCCAGTAGCTGAAGCGTTTAAACCATTAAAAAGCAGTGACCATACCCTACAACAACTGCTGTTACAGCAGGCGCAAGCTTTATTAGACAAGTTACCGAATTCAACTCAACTGGATCAACGTCTACAACATGCCATTTTGACAGGTTTGCAAAAGAACCAATATCAGATCGATTTTATTGCAGAAAAATTAGGGCTTTCTGTTCGACAGTTACAACGACATTTGCAACAACAAGGCACCACTTTTCAGGAGCGTGTACAACAAATTCGCTTTATGTTGTCGACTGAATATTTAAAAGACCCTCATCTCAGTTTACAAGAAATCGCCTTGCTGCTTTGTTATTCAGAGCAAAGTGCTTTCCAACGTGCTTTTAAACTTTGGACAGGACAGACACCGCAACAGTGGCGGAACAACAACACAATTTACAATTCGTAATAAAAATATTGATGAACTCACTGTTTCACAACTGATCCTTTTTGTTACACCCTTTATACAAGAACCTATATACCCATGTGAATTAGTTCACATTTTTTTCACAGGGGTTAAACATATCCATAATAAAGTTTTGGATGCTTGGTTTTTCTTTTTTAAAAAATATGTGGTGATAACAATGAACAAATATTTAGCAGAATTTCTTGGAACCTTTTGGCTCGTTTTTGGTGGTTGTGGTAGTGCTGTACTAGCAGCAGCATATCCAGAACTTGGTATCGGCTTTATGGGCGTGGCATTGGCATTCGGTCTCACCGTTTTAACGGGTGCTTATGCGTTTGGTCATATTTCAGGTGGTCACTTTAACCCTGCCGTCAGTGTGGGTTTATGGGTAGGTGGACGCTTTGAAGCAAAAGAACTTGCTCCTTATATTATTTCTCAAGTAATTGGTGCAACAATCGCGGCATTGGTGCTTTACATTATCGTACAAGGTCAAGCAGGCTTCGCTGGTACAGGTGGTTTTGCCAGCAATGGTTTTGGTGATCTGTCTCCAAATAAATTTTCGCTAGGTTCTGCTTTCATCATTGAAGTGGTACTGACTGCATTCTTCATCATTATTATTATGGGAGCAACGGATCGTCGTGCGCCTGCTGGATTCGCACCGATTGCGATTGGTTTGGCTTTAACATTAATTCACTTAATCAGTATTCCAGTGACCAATACTTCAGTTAACCCTGCACGTAGTACTGGTGTGGCATTCTTTGCTGAAACAGCAGCACTCAGCCAATTATGGTTGTTCTGGGTCGCTCCAATTATTGGTGCCGTGATTGGTGCGGTGATTTATAAAATTGTAGGACGTGAGAAAGACTAAGAATAAATCCTCATAAAAAAAACAGCCTTCACGTAGGCTGTTTTTTTATGCTTCAATTTGCATTTAAAGAAACGGATTTTCAATTTCTTGTTCGGCTTGACGCTCGATTTGCGCAGGTAAGTTTTCTTTCTCGAGTGCCGCCACCACATCATTGATAAAGTTTTGCAACGCTTTCGCGGTTTTTAGACCCGCTTGATCTTTAGTAATTTGCAAATTGCCATATAAGCTCACGCAATCGACCTGATTTTCTAAAGTCAGATCATAAATCGCTGAAGACTCATCACCATGTTCAAAAGGTTTAAACATCTCATTCTCACGTTGTTATTATATCGATATAGCCTGCGCCAAGCTCAATTGCTTTGCAAGATGCTCTACATTATCTCAACAATTGTAAAAAATACTGAACCAGCATATCCACCAATTGTCTGATCACTGCTTGCTTAGCTTCTTCATCAATGTGTGGCAACGGGCTTTCAGCGGCTTGGGTTCGGCCTGAACTGAATTGATTTTGCTGTGCCTGAATGCTTTCTGTAGTTGCTTCTTCTGCACACTGGCTGTGACCATCCCAATGTGAATAATGAATCTCTTTATTGGCCTTGACCTGCTGCGCGGATACAGGCAACTGATAAATATTACGCTTCTGCTGCTCGGTTAATTGTGGAAATAAATTAATCCCGAGCTTTTCTTCCAAATAGCAAACACTGACCACTTTGACCTGTAGTGACGCATTATTGGGCGCGTAATAGGCACCAATAATACCCTGCTTGGGTAAATAAACAGCTTTATACACCGCCGTAGGTACAATGACCCCATTGCCAATGGTTTTTAGTCGTTGACCTTCAAAAATCGGTCCCGTTAATACATAGGCATCTTTATGCTGCTTGGTGACAATGGAACGAACTGCTTCTTCGACCTTGCGCCAAACTTCCTGATTATTCTTCGGTGCTTGAGGCACCATATTGGCCAATGAAAAACTATCATATTGCGCCGCTTTATTATTCATATCGCCATTTGGCGCCATATGCCCACGGTCATAGCCTGAACCACGATAGTCGGATAACAAGGCGCGATGTCGCTCTGCTACACGGGTTTCTTCATGAAAACTATCTTCACGCTTAATTTTGATACTTAAACGCTGCGGGGTTAAATATTCAGCTGTCCAAAGTGGTGTTTTTGAGATGCCAGAATACATCACATTAAAATCATTAAAGCACAGGGCGTAACTGTCTTTTTGCAGACTATCTTTATTTAATAAGGGTGGAACATCCCGATAAAATTGATTTAAACAGCCGCTATTGGTGCTCTGTAATGGAATCAATTTAGAAATTTTTTCATTGCCAAACGCAATCGCAAAGCTACTCGTTGCGAGCAAAGCTAATAGAATCTTTCCAACATTTTGGCTCAAGAAGGTAAATTTCGTTTTACTCTTCCTCGCTGTTCTTCTGGCCATAACCGCTTCAAAATCAATATTAACGCGCAGCTTAACAAGTCAAACATGAACTGTATATTCACAAGTGGGAAAGAACGACACTTTATGTCGCCAAACTGCTCACTTGATCATCAAACAATAAAAATGGCACGCGATGGTGCCATTTTTATATGCATTTTTTCTAAATTTCGATCTGACTGCCTAGCTCCACCACACGATTAGTTGGGATCTGGTAGAAGTCACTCACCGGACTGGTATTCCGCTGCATCGAGATAAAGAGTTTTTCACGCCATGGACGCATGCCTTGCTGCCCGACGGTTGAAATAATACGGTCTCTTGAAATGAAGAAACTAATCTGCATGAGATCATATTCGATTTCCAATTGCTCATAGGCTTGGCGAAGTGCCTTCGGAACATTTGGCTCATCTTTAAAACCATAATAGATTTTTATACGATAGAAATGATCCGCTAAGGTTTCAACTGCAATCCGCTCATCCTGCGACACATAAGGTATATCTTGCACCACGACTGTGACCAAAATATTCCGCTCATGGAGCACCTTATTATGCTTGATGTTATGTAACATTGCATGTGGCACTACATTTGGTGTTCCTGTGAGGAATACCGCATCGCCTGAAACCCAGTGCACTTCATTGCCGATACTTTTAACGAATAAATCTAAAGGCAAAGTATCATGTTCTAATCGCGCAAAAGTAATTTCTCGACCACGTTTCCATGTCATCAAAATAGTCACCGCAATCGCCCCAATCAGGAGTGGAACCCAGCCCCCAGAGAACATTTTAAGTGAGGTGGCGCTGACCAGTACAAGATCGATGATAAGAAATGGGATAATCAGCAATAAAACTTTTGGTAAGCTCCATTTCCACGCTGAGTAAATAAATACTGCCACTAAAATAGTGTCACACAGCATGGTTAGCGTCACAGCTAAACCGTATGCACTTGCTAGATTAGAGCTGTTTTGGAAGATCAAAATCAAAACAATAATTGCTACAAGTAATAACCAGTTTAAAAAAGGCACATAAATCTGCCCCTCTTCTGACTCTGAAGTATGCTTAATGGTTAAACGAGGCAAATATCCTAATTGAATTGCTTGACGAGCCAAAGAGAAAACGCCTGAAATCACCGCCTGCGAGGCAATGACTGCAGCCATCGTCGCTAGCACAATCATTGGATACAGTGCCCAACTTGGTACCAGTAAATAAAATGGGTTTTCTATTGCCGCAGGATTTCTCAATAGCAAAGCACCTTGGCCAGCATAATTGAGCAGCAACGAAGGTAAAACAATACTAAACCATGCTAATCGAATTGGAAAAGGTCCAAAATGGCCCATATCCGCATAGAGCGCTTCACCACCAGTTACTGTCAGCACCACTGCGCCCATGATGAAAAAAGACATCACAGGATGGGTATAGATGAATTGGATCGCCCAATGTGGACTGAACATTCCCAATACCACAGGTGTTTGAATAATACTGGAGATTCCCAAAATACCCAATGACAAGAACCAAATCAGGGTAATGGGGCCAAAGAATTTACCGACAAAAGCGGTTCCTTTTTTCTGCATGAGAAATAAGGTAATCACAATCGCGATCGGCACAATGAATGGATCTAAAACATCTGTGGCGACCGAAAGCCCCTCTACTGCTGACAATACCGAAATCGCAGGGGTAATAATGCCGTCGCCAAAGAAAAGAGATGCACCAATAAAACCAATCGCAATTAAGTATATTTTTTTATCTTCTGGAATTTTTGCTTTTCTCAGGTTCAAGGCCAATAAAGCCATGATCCCGCCTTCACCGTTATTATCAGCTCGCATCACGACTGCGATGTATTTAATACTAATAATCAGGGTTAGACACCAGAAAATGATGGATAAAATACCTAAAACATTTTCAGGTTGGATACCCAGACCATGTGCTGCATGGAATGACTCTTTGAGCGCATATAATGGGCTTGTTCCAATGTCTCCAAAGACCACCCCTAAGGCTGCCAGCGTCATAGCTGGCAATGCGGCTTTTTTTGCAGAACTTTGCATATATTTCAATCAAATCGAATTTGAGATTGCGCCATATTACCACTAGCCAAAAACTTTTTCTGCAAATCTATGATTTTGTCGCTTGGCAGTTGGTTTTTTTTTGGTTACTATCCCACACCTTGGTGAGGTGTCCGAGTGGCTTAAGGAGCACGCCTGGAAAGTGTGTATACGTTTGCGCGTATCGAGGGTTCGAATCCCTCTCTCACCGCCAAGATTATTTTCTATGAAATACCATAGAATCCTAAAAGCTTAAACCTAAAGAGTTTAAGCTTTTTTTATTGCCTTATGTATTCCAATTGACCCTATTAAATCCTACCCTCCTTCAGAGGCATGCATTTGCCTATAAAATTTCGTTTGAATGACATAGAAAATATTTTCAGTATTGGTTCATATCCCGACTCTACGCTTGCACAGGTAAGAAGAATAAGAGATGAAGCGAAGTTAAAATTAAAAGATGGTATTCATCCAAACGAAGCAAAGACGCAGAAAAATGACAAGTAGACGAAAGCACGCTTTTCAGGGCACTTGCGATGGAATAAATGAAAATCGAAAAGGTGTAATTACTGAAGGCACTTATTTACGCGATTTATCTGTCTTTGAAAAAGATCTTTTTCCTACGTTAAGTAACATCCCACTTGATCAGATCAAAGGGAAAGACGTTCTTTCCAGTGCAAAAAAATTGAAGGGCGTGGTGCATTGAAAATGGCAAAACGTTCTATACCTTTAGCTGGTCGTATTTTTCGCTATGCAATCCGTAAAGGCATTATTGAGAATGATCCTACTCCACACACTTAGGAGAGGCTCTCAAGCCACGCAAAGTAAAAAAATGGCGCGTTTGGATATTTCTGAATTTCCTGCCTTTCTTGAACGTATGGATCGTTACCATGGCAATCCAGTGATCAAAACTGCACTTCAGTTGATGACTCTAACTTTTGTACGGACTGCTGAACTCAGAATGATGGAATGGAGTGAAGTCGATTTTGAGAACAAGATATGGCGTATACCCGCCGAAAAAATGAAAATGGCTTTGCCTCATCTCGTTCCATTATCTAGACAAGCAATTGAACTACTAGAAAGCTTATTACCGCTCACAGGCAGAAAGCAGTATGTTTTTTATAATCACAGTACAGCCAAACCTATGAGTAGTAATGCAATTTTGTGCGTGATCCGTACGATGGGCTACAATGGTAAAATGACTGGACATGGCTTCCGTGGACTTGCATCTACAACCCTACATGAACAAGGTTATATGTACGATGCAATTGAAATTCAACTAGCTCATAGAGTTGGTAATGCTGTATCACAGGCTTACAACCATGCTCAGCATTTAGATTATCGAACAAAGATGATGCAGGAATGGTCTGATTTTATTGATGGATTGAGGAATTAAAACTTTGCCTTTTCCTAAACATAAATTCGGGTAAATTTAAATTATCACCAATTTGAAAGATGTTTTTCGGCAAAAATATTGATCAAATATACATGTGATAGATCAATTTTATAACTACCATATGTACTTTAGTAATTTACATAACTGAATCTAGGTTTATCTCATACAACTCTTCGATAAAATTATCCAAATCTGCTTTTTTTGCGTTACTCAATAAAAACTTTTTTTGCTCTTCATTAAATCTATAAATACCAAATGATTTAATATAGTTTTTGCTAAACGAAAAATATCCTGAACCATATGGTTTGCTAGTATTTATTATATAAAACCAGAAAAGTCTAGAGCTCATTAGAACTTTCAATATTTCTAATGATTCTCTCTCATTTGAAAGTATTGCAAGCCCATTATGAAAAAGAAGGTCTTCCTGTTCAGAAATAACATAATTTGGAATTTTAGGACTTATATGAGGGAAGAATAGTTGATATTTATGTTTAACCATTCCTTGTCTACGGCCATATGCATACCATTCTTCATATTCACGCTTACCTTTATCCCGCCCTGCTAAATCTTCTTTATGCTTTAATAAATATGAATATGTATTAGGATATTCTTTTTTAAATTCTTCAAAAGAAATGATCTTTGCTATATTTTCCTCATATCTATAAGGAAAAATAATCTTTTTCTTTAACTCATCAAGATTAGAAGTATCAATAAGCTTATTAGGATTAATTATATCAACACATATATTCTTTTCTATTTTTGCACCACAACTCAAGATATAGTTATCTTTATCTTCAGAAATATGATCTATGATATAAATATTATTTTTTAAGGTAGCAATACCATTATTAACCTTATATAGATCTTTAAGTGGAACACCAACCTTCTCGATTTTACTAACTATACTGATATTATTTAAATTCCATCCACCAAGATGATCCATTGAATCATAAGAAATTTTCGAATATTTTATTGAATCCAACTCAGTAAGATTTTCCAATTTTCTATAATAAATTTCCTCGGAGCAACTTTTCTCGACAATACAAATACAAGTATATGTATTTCTTGATAAAAAAACTTGAGTCGAACCAAAATCAGTTATAGACAATTTATACTTTCTTTCACCTAGATATTGCCTTAATGCCCTTCCATTTATTGATTTATAGAAAGTATTCATTGTAATAAAGCCAAGAGTACCTTCTTCCTTTAAAATAGTTAAGCCAATTTCAAAAAAAGGAATATATAAATCTGGGTGTCCTGTACTACAAACTTTCCATCTTTTTAATAACTCAAGTGATTCATCTTCTATATTTCGAGATGTTACATATGGGGGATTGCCAACTACTATATCGAAGCCTTTAAAATCATTAATAGCTTCTTCCCAATTAAAACTTAATGCATTCCCTGTATATAAATTAAATTCAAAACTAACTCTATCTTCACCATTCACTATAGCAAGAAGGTTTAATAAAATTTTAGTTCTTTCAACTGAATAATCCTTTAAATCTAAACCAAAAATATATTTTTCATATATTTCATAAAAGGTTAAAGCAGAATTCAAGTCTTTTATTTTTTTTACAGCAGAATAAAGAAACCCCCCACAACCACATGCAGGATCGCATATTTTTATATCATCTTTACTATTTACGTCAAACCTTAGAATATTGTCAATAATATTTTTTCGAATAATTTCAGGGGTATAAACTGCACCAGTTACAACTTTATCCACTGGAGAAATAATGTATTCAAACGATTTTATAAGATCATCAAATGTAATAATTCTTAATGTATTACTAAACTTTAAAAAAGCTTCATAATCCGAATCATTTTCGCCTATTATTAATTTAGAAATATACTCATTATTAATATTGGCTATATTATTGCTCTGTAGAAATGATGTTACAATGATTCTATTAACATCATTAATTCCAGTAGTATAATCACGCAACAAGTTTAAATCTTCTAATTTCATTTACAATAACACAGCGAGTGGAAATACTTTTCCTAAATTAAAATCTAGGTGCTTACAATCCTCATTAAAAGCTCTAAAATATGGTATAAACATTCTTTGCTTAGCTCGATCTAAAATATCTTGATAATCTACATCTTCAAATAAATTTTTCACAAAAGGATAATCCCTTTTATTAAAAAAGTTACATATAACAAAATGTATTGCAAGAAAAATATCCATTGGTGGATGAGGAAGTCTAGGTGCAGTTACAAGAAGCAATTGTCCCGTATCTTTCCCCTCAAGTCCATCTCCTCCTGCTTGAAAATGATAACTAGGATGAATCGTATTATGTGTATCACCTTCCTGTGGTGGAATATCTTTATCAAGATGCCAGCAATTTACATACTCCCTCCCATCAGCATCCCCGATGATAACCAACTGCAAACCATATTCACTTATTAAGTCCTGTTGATCAGTGTTGAGACTCAAGTCAACATTACACAAACATTCTATATAGATATTTAAGGATTTAACTTCTATTGGCCTTGTGCCAGAAATTTTTTTATGAACGGTTAGAACTACATCATCAATCTGATGCCGCAAATTGCCTTCCTTGCGAATTTGTCCCGACACTCTATATAAGGCACTTAAACCACTAGAGACATATCCATTATCATCATATCTCATTATAATATCAGCAAATTTTTGTAAATCTTTACAAAATTGATCTGTCTCCCACGGCATCTAAGAATTACTCCTTACTTCTGCTAAACGCTCACGTTCTGGTTCTTTTAATTCTTTGATATTATCTTGATTCGCATAATTCACTAGAAAATTTAATGAATAAAATCTTGGTTCTAGCCATGGTGAATTATTAAGGTCGCGTGCAATTTCAAAACCATCTATAGGATCTAGAGGGCTAAATGTTCCTGAACATACTGTCCAAAATCTATTACTATTTGAAAAATCTGAATCTTTCTCTAATGCTTGGAGATTACTAAGACCAAATTTTTCACTAATATAGTTGCACCGTTCGTTCGCAGAAAGTCTTCTTAAAGTTGTAAGAGTAGGAAAATTCGACTTCCACCAAATATCAACACCCTGAGACCACCAGCGATCATATGTTTTACTATATAAACCCGTATACTTAAAATTTTTTAATTCATCTATTAATGAACTCCAATCTGGGGAGGAACTAGATACCCCCAATCTAGCAGAAAGAATATCAGGACCAATAAGAATCCCTGCGGGCTTAACTAAAGTTGTTAATAGTAAACCTGTCATCATGCAAGCATTAGTTTGATATTTTTCCATTGAGAATAAATCTAGAAATCTACTATCAAGTTGATTTTCTATAGTTTCTGGGACCTTTAATAAGTTAAGATCCACTTTTACTTGAGCTGATTGACTTTCTTTAAGCAATTGATAACCCTCAATCAACTCATTGAATAAATTGCAGTATTTTTCTGTATTTTGTAAAAAAGTTTCTTTATCTACAGCAAAGTCAAATAGATCGAAGCTTGTATAGTCCCGGTAATAATCACGTATATTATTTTCACTGGAAATCACTACAATAGGCAAATTTATACCACCATCAATGACTTGACTTCTAAAAAACTGAGCAAATGGTGGAGCATTAAATTTAGCCTTTCCTGCATTGAGCCGGAAGTCCATCAACAATAAATCAGCACCAATACTTTGAATTTGACTTAATGTTTCTTCAAAATTATCATTTGGCTGAACAGGTATGACCTTAAACCCTTGTTGCTCGATTTCTCTGGCAATTGTAAATGGAGGAAGATCTTCTAAATATAAAATTTTATAGGCCATATTCTCTTAACTCTTTGTCATTCGCTTTCGGAACTTCGACTCTAAAACAAGTGGAAAACTCAGCTTTTGCTGAAACAACATCAATATTACCCCGATGAGATTTAACAATATCCTTAACTATTTTTAGTCCCAATCCTGTACCTGCAACCTCACTACTTGAATCAAAATTATCAAATGAAACAGCTGAAGTAGTAGTAAAAAATTCATTAAAAATTAATAGTTCATCACCTTCCTTGATACCATCTCCATTATCTGAAAACTCTAAGAAAATATAATCATCTGACTCACCACATTCTATTAAAATTTTGCCGTTAATCTTTTCTCTTGCTATAGCTTTTTTTGAATTAGTATACAAATTAAATAAAATAGAAGACCATTCAGATGGATGCATGGACTTTGTATAAAGAAAAGTTTTATTAAATTTAGGTGGTAAGAATTCAATACCAAGTCTTTCTGCATCATGTTTCATAGATGAAATGAATGAATGTACAATTTCTCGAATATTCAATGGAGATAACTCTCTAACAAGATTTGCTGATACTACCGCATTAAAATAAGATGTATAATTTTTAAACGAATCAAAATTATTTTTTAATATTTTAACTGTTTCTAGACAAGCATTTTGTTCATCCTTTCCATCTAACTCTCTAATTAGAAAATTAATATCGCTTTGGATATTGTCCATGTAATATTTAATTTCATGAATAAATTGTGAAACAGTAATACCAACACTACTTAGAACTCTCAGCATAGCACGCTCTTGTATTGTTTTTTTAAGCTCTGCCTCATGTGCAACTTTTAATTCAGATATATCTTTTTTTAACTTTTTTACTACTCGGCGACGAGTAACCTTTTTTTCTTCACCTTCAAATTCTTTATCCAGTTCATCTAGACTAAGTGCAATATTTCTTATACGAAATTCTATATCTTCCCAATTTTTCCCATCTTTTCTTTGCGATGTTGTGACTTTTGTACCACGCGCAGCGCCTACACGCATTACCGCTGTAACTAGTGCTCTGTGAACAAAATTCTTTAACTCACGAACGCTTTCATTATCAATCAATCCCTCCCTGCTAGAAGTCTCATTAAATTCATTTTCAGGATCAGCTAATTCAACAAAACCATAAAAGTTATTATTACCATGAGGAATTAGAATCACTCTACGTCGTGATGACTCATCTAATCGTAGCCAATCATCACCTTCTTCTCCATATGGTAAAACTCTGAATCCATTTCTGTATAGCTTTACCCCTCCCTCTTTAGCTAATTTATTTCTTATACTCGTCGAATGTGTTTTAGAAATAAGTTCCGAATCATATATAAAATAAAAGACCTTAAATTTAATATTTCTAATATTAGGAAATGCAGATTTATTATCCTCTGGTTCAAATCCAATGTGAATTTTTTCATTACTTATTTTAAGGCGTTTGCTATTTATGCTAAGCCATCCATATCCCAAGTCATCTATATAACCATCAAATATTGCTACAGCATGCTGATAAAGCATAATACTTGAATCAGCAACTTTCTGTTTTTTTCCCTGATTTACTTCGAAAAATTCGACATCAAAATTATCATTTTCAGTCTCAATTATTTCCTCGCTTAAAAACTTCGGAGTAATTATTTCACTTACATAGCGGTAAACTCTTTGAATCGAAGCTTTACTCCAACGATCACGTAAGTTTTCAATAATTAAAGTTGTACCATTTATTTTAGTTTTTGGAATAATTTCTAATTTATTCTCAACTACAAATAAATTTCCATCCCTACTATAGTCATCCCAATTAATTACAAGTTTGAGCGAAGTATCACTATCTTTAGTCTGTGTGATAATAGTTAGTTTCCGGCCTAATCTTTGAACAGAAAATCGACCGATACCTTTTTGTCCCGCTCTTTGTCTATTGAAAAGAGGAGACCTAGGCTCATGAATTTTAGAGGTTGAAGAAACTCTCATAAAGCCATTAACTAAATCATCACGGCTCATCCCCAGCCCATCATCTTCAATAACAAGAGTTCCTCCTATATCTTTAGAATCGAAAAAGTTAAGAGAAACATATTGAGCATCTGCATCATAAGAATTTTTTACCAACTCAGAAACAGCCGTTTCTTGTCTAGCTACTAGCTCTTGCCCAAGTCTATCAATAACCCCTGCATCTACTGAAAACCTGACTTTACTCTCGTCAAAATTCGCAAGTTGATGAGTCAAAGAGAGGATTCGAGTATTATCTAACTCTTCTGCATCTAGACAATCTAATAATTGTTTCTTTAACTCATCAATATTCATTTTTTTAACCACCAACTCTTTATTATTTAAATAAAAATTAAAATAAAGTAAGTATTCTACATCATTTTTCTTATATCTTGTCAAAGCAACAAAAATAAGGGAGCAAAAGCTCCCATTATTCTCGGCTTTCCAACTTAGATTCAATCTACTGATGGATTTCCCTCGCTTCCCCTACACATTACAACTAAATTCTACCCAATCCAGCCAATTGTTCATTTTTTCGCTTGTCTTTTTACTTAAATTCGGTAAAATTCACGCCACGTTGCCGGCATAGCTCAGTTGGTAGAGCAACTGACTTGTAATCAGTAGGTCCACAGTTCGAATCCGTGTGCCGGCACCATCAAATTCAAAAAAGGCTTAAACTCATCGAGTTTAAGCCTTTTTTATGCGCTAGTTTTTAACAGCACTGATTTGAATATAACGTACTAAACCATCTTGATAGAGTTTTCGACATAACTTGGCCGTCATGCCGATTTTGAATTGAGCAAGATCAAACGATCTTTTCTCTATCGCGCTTGTTTCAATATATTCAGCAAATCCATCTAAAACAGGCGCTGAAAAATCCTGAATAACAATATCACCTAAACCATGCTGTGCTAAGGCTTGTCTAAGTTGTTGCTCATTCATCAAATGCTGCCACTGCACATCAGCACTTTTTAACAGATAACGATATTGTTGTTTTTGTAGGTAACTGCAATTGTGCCATGTGTCTGACCACATCAAATAATGAAATCCAAGACGTCCATTTGAATTTAAAACTGCAGTGACCGAATTGAGAAATGAATTCAAATTACTGTGATAAGCCGCATCAATACAAATCACCGCATCAAATGAATTTAAAAAATTCAATTGTTTTAAATTCAAAAAAGATTGGCAATAGCTTTCAACCTGCGGCAAATTTTTTTGAATTCGTTCTATACATGTTGTTTGTAATTCAACTGCACTAAGTTGTTCCACATCATATTCATTAAGCCAATGCAATAAACTTGCACCCTGCCCGCACCCCAGATCTAAAACACGATCTGATTTTTTGAGTTGGACAACGCTTGCGACTTGATCCGCTAAACGTTGGCAAGCAAGCCGATAATGCGATTGCTGTGAACCTTGCTGTGGTGCTTGCCAATAACCCAAATTACTCCAAGCAAGCAGAGAGTCATCACCAAGGCGTTTTGCATCAATCGCATACTTATGCCCTAGGATTTTCTCGATCAGTGCTTGCTTTAGGTGAACCATATCAATAACCGAGTTCAGGCGCGACCGTCACTTTAGGTTTAAGTCCAACAAAAGGAGCTGGGGCACCGATAATTTCAGCAATCTTCATCGCAGAAGTGACCGCTGATTCTAAGATTGGCAAACCATCACATGACCATGAACCACAATAAAAGACTTTACGGTTGCTGTCTAAATGACGTTCTTGAATCTGTTTATTCAATGCCACTGTTTCCGAATCAACCACAGCACGCGTAAGGTTCACCTTGGAAATAATCTTTTTCGGATCAATGTCAATCACAGGACACCATGTCTGGAACACGGCATTTTTACCGACTAAACTTGGCTCAATTGCATTGATCCACACTGTGAATTGCTGACGGGTGAACTTACGATCCATCATATAACTCAATACCGCCCAATCTTTACGGCGCTCTGGCATCACGATTGGATCGGTATGTATGACGAGATCACCTTGCTCGAATCTGAACTTCTGAAGTAATGCAATGTCATCGGCAAATTGAGGCTGCTTCAGGAAGTTTTCGATAGCAGGCGTTGGCGTTGCAATCACCACACGATCAAAAAGCTGTCTTTCCCCTTGTGCATTTTCCACCAAGATTTGTTCGCCTTGTTGTTCAACTTTTTGCACAGGTGAACCACTATGAATTTCAATCCCTTCAATTAAACGACTGACCAGAGCAGGTGTGCCCCCTTTCATTCGCAATAAAGCTTCACCTTCAGTCAGTTGGCGAATAAATTCTAATAGCGGCTTTGCAGGCCACTCGCCAATGGTTTTGGGATGGCAAGTGCAGATGGTGTATAGAACTGGCATCACCGTACCATGCCAAAATACTTCCTCAATATGATATTGATTCATAAATTCAGCTAAGGTGATGTCTTGATTTTCTGATTTAAAAAATTGATTCACCGCAGTTTTAAGTTGCAACAGGCCTTTAACCAGTCGCCAACCATATTGCTGGATACCTTTACGGTTATTAATGATCGGAAAGTTACCAATACGACTACGCGACGTGGTCAACCATGTTTCAGTTCTGTCTTCAAATAACCAACTGCAGGCCATAAAAGTACGTACTGGGAATGTTTCAATCCCTAAGTAGCTCGCTAGACTCAGCGTATTTTTCCAAAGCTTTGGGTTCATCACACGCAAAGGTGCATCAATGATTCCGCCGTCGAAATCAATACTATGACTATCCATGCCTCGACCAGCAAGTGCTTCGAATATCGTTACTTTATGTCCCGCATCATGTAGGATTCTGGCTGCAGCAAGCCCTGCCATTCCACTGCCTATAATTGCAATATCCAAAATTATGTCCCATCAGTTGATGATTTTTATTGATTATGACTGATCCTTAACCTAAATACGGTATTAAAAAATACCAGATTCAGCATTAAAGTCAGAGTTTTGTCGAAATGTGGTTAATATCTATTGTTACACTTTATCACAATTAAAATTTTAACGCTAAGAACATGATAATATTCAATTTATTATATAAAATTAGCAAAAATCATACAGATCCGTCTTTATTTCTCCATTTTTAGTGATTGAGGGGCTTTGCAAAGTACAAAAACCGCGCTATTCTGATTAAACAATAACGAGAACAAAGTCACATAACAAGCTGAATAATTATAAGTGACATAACATTAAAAAAATCAATAGAGCACCCTTTACACCGAAAGCCCGAGACTCTAATGGAGTTTCGGGCTTTCTTATATCTTACTGATTAATCGATGAATTAATTCGCAATACCGCCAAATTTACCATGATTAAAATCATCGATCGCTTCCCTAATTTCAGCCTTGCTATTCATGACAAATGGACCATAACCTTCAATGGGTTCATTCAGTGGCTGACCTGTCAAAACCAGGAATTTACTGTTTTGTTGAGCCTTGATATTAAAATCAATCTCATCACGACTTAAAACCACCAAACTTGGTGCTTCAATCGTTTGAGTTTCATTGAATATCACCTCTCCAGACAGCAGCACAAACAAGGCACTATGCCCTTCTGTCACATAAAAAGTATGCGCTTGGCCTTCAACTATTGTTCCATCCCACACATTGACAGGGCTAAACGTGCTAGCTGCGCCCGTCGTATCCTGATATTGACCAGCAATGACGCGTAATTCACTTCCGACATCATCTAGTGCAATACTTTGTATTTGGCTGGCTTCAATGGCTTGGTATTTTGCTGGCGTCATTTTTGAATGTGCTGGCAAATTTACCCAAAGTTGTACCATTTCAAACAAACCACCCTGCTGAGCAAACTCAGGAGAATGAAACTCTTGATGCAAGATCCCTGCTCCAGCTGTCATCCATTGCACATCACCCGCTTGAATGGTTCCACCACCGCCAGCAGAATCTTTATGCGTCACCTCTCCTTGGTAAGCAATGGTAACTGTCTCAAAACCACGATGTGGATGTGAACCCACGCCATGCTGTGCTGTGGTTGGATCAAACCGATACGGAGCAGCATAATCCAAGAGTAAAAATGGACTAATACTTTGCCCTAAACGGTCATAGGAAAATAAGTTATAGACTGGAAAACCATCACCAACCCAGTGCATTTGCTTATTTTGATACACACCGAGAATTTTTTTCATTTGGTTTCTCCTGTAACGTAGAAGTTCTGTTATTAATATAGATTGTACGCTTCACAGAGGACTGCTTATAGACATAGATTGACAACACATTATTCTATATATGAGACAATTCCATTAATAAAAACCACTTAAGTGGCTAGGATTTTCAATCATCCTATTTTTGATATTCTTAATCTCATTTATTAGACTTCATTCAATTTATAAATTTAGCTAGCATCATTTAGAACAATACGAAAAAGAGATCATCTACGCTCTTATTCATTTTACAAAAACATGAGGAATACCACTAATGAGTCAAGACTATATTCGCCTAGACAAAGACAATGCAGCTGTACTACTAGTTGACCACCAAACAGGTTTACTTTCATTGGTGCGTGACATAGATCCAGATAAATTTAAAAACAATGTATTGGCACTTGCAGATGCCGCTAAATACTTCAATTTACCTACTATTTTAACCACAAGCTTTGAAAATGGTCCAAATGGCCCATTGGTTCCTGAACTCAAAGAAATGTTCCCTGATGCACCGTATATCGCCCGTCCAGGTCAAATCAATGCATGGGACAATGAAGACTTTGTAAAAGCTGTTAAAGCAACTGGCAAAAAGCAATTGATTATTGCGGGTGTGGTCACTGAAGTATGTGTCGCTTTCCCAACTTTATCTGCGCTTGCAGAAGAGTTTGAAGTGTTTGTGATTACCGATGCATCAGGCACGTTTAATGCCTTAACACGCGACGCCGCTTGGGATCGTATGTCGAAAGCGGGTGCGCAAATGATGACTTGGTTTGGTATGGCGTGTGAATTGCATCGTGACTGGCGTAATGATATCGAAGGTCTAGGTGCATTGTTCTCAAATCATATCCCTGACTATCGCAACCTGATCAATAGTTACAATCAAAACACCTCACAAAAATAAAGCTGCCACTGCACTAAAGATTAGAATAGTCAATGCTATTCTAATCTTTAACCTTTATAGGATTTCATTTGCCGTGATGAACTCATTTGATGACTTTTACTATTTCTATCTCGTGGTGAAACATGGGGGCTTTAGTGCGGCCAGTGAAGCGGAAAATATCAGCAAATCCAAACTGAGTCGACGTATTATTGATCTAGAAAATAAGTTCAATGTCAGTCTGATTCAAAGAACAACACGGCACTTCAAAGTCACCGAACTCGGCCAAGAGTTTTATGAAGAGTGTTGCAAGGTGATTGCTCAAGTTGAATGTGCTGAAAATGTATTGCTCAAACAAAAAAGTGAACCGCAAGGTTTGGTCAAAATTAGCTGCCCGCCTTTAATGATGCATTTCCAAGTACGCAAATTACTGAATCAGTTTTTAAAAAGCCATCCCAAAGTTGAAATCTCCTTAGAACTCACCAGCCGCCGTGTCGATGTATTACATGATGATATTGATATCGCGATCCGAACCAACTTTGAACCCACTGAAGATTCAAGCCTGATTGTTCGTGATGTGATCCGCACTGAACATTGTTTGGTTGCAGCCCCCGAATTATTGCAAGGCAAACAGATCCAACATTATTCAGAATTACAAGATTATCCAAGTGTGGCTTTAGGTATCCAAAAGCATCAATATATTTGGCATTTATGCAGCGTGAATCGTGATGAAACGGTTGATGTACCTTACTCACCTCGAGTAAAAAGTAATGATTTGGCTGGCGTGTATTATGCGGTAAGTGATGGCATCGGCATCGCAGACCTACCCTATTTAACCGTGCAAGCCGATATTGAGAAGGGCAAACTAATTCATATTCTCCCTGAATGGAAATCCAATCGAGGAACGGTTCAGTTGGTCTATGCGTCACGAAAAGGACAACGCTTAGTGGTTGAAAAGCTTATCGACACGTTAATCGATGGCCTACGTCAACTTGGGGAAACCAATAGCGGTTACTGCCTATAATTGCTAGATCAGCTTTAAAAAAATAAAAAACGATCATGAATGGGCATGACCGTTTTTCATTAAAATCAATACAACAGCGTTATGCGTAGCAGTGCTTACTCTGACAAATCCATACAGAGATATTTCATTTCGAGATATTCCTCTATACCGAATTTAGAGCCTTCACGTCCTAAACCTGACTGTTTCATCCCACCAAACGGCGCAACTTCATTGGAAATCGCTCCCGTATTGATGCCAACCATACCGTATTCAAGTGCTTCACCTACTCGCCATTGACGAGCACTGCTTTGGGTAAATAAGTATGCTGCTAAACCAAATTCAGTATCATTGGCCATCGCCACCGCTTCATCTTCGGTTTTAAAACGAAATAACGGTGCCAGCGGCCCGAAAGTTTCTTCTTTCGATACTTTCATCTCTTGGGTGACATTGGTCAGAACCGTTGGCTCAAAGAAGGTACCACCGAGTGCTGAACGTTGACCACCGATCCGCACAGTTGCACCTTTAGCGGTCGCATCCACAATATGAGACTGGACTTTGGCAATCGCATCTTCATCAATTAAAGGACCTTGCGTTGAACCTTCTTTGCGTCCATCCCCGACTTGCAGTTGAGACACCGCTTCAACCAAGCGTTCTGCCAAGGCATCATAAATACCATCTTGCACATAAATACGATTGGCACAAACACACGTTTGTCCGCTATTGCGATATTTGCTCGCCATAATGCCCTGAACCGCTTGATCCAGATTGGCATCATCAAACACCAGCACAGGTGCATTACCACCCAATTCGAGCGAGAGTTTTTTAATGCTTGGGGCACATTGTTGCATCAAGATACGACCCACTTGGGTTGAACCTGTAAAGCTCAATTTACGCACAACATCACTTTCACAGAGCGTTTGACCTACTTCGATCGCATCACCACTGATATGGAGCAGTACATCCGCAGGCAAACCCGCTTGCAAAGCCAATACCTCGAGTGCATACGCGGTCAATGGTGTCTGTTCTGCGGGTTTCACCAACATCGAACAACCCGCAGCAATTGCTGGCGCAGCTTTGCGTGTGATCATGGCCGCAGGGAAATTCCACGGCGTAATCGCTGCAGTGACCCCAATCGCTTGTTTGATCACCAGCAAACGTTGATTTGGCAATGTCGGCGTTAAAACCTCACCATCTATACGACGCGCTTGCTCTGCAAACCAACGAATGAACGAGGCTGCGTACGCAATTTCACCACGTGCTTCAGCCAATGGCTTGCCCTGCTCAGCGGTTAAAATCTGCGCCAAATTTTCTTTATGCTCAAGCATGAGGTCGTACCATGCCAACAGCACATCAGCACGAACTAAGGCTGTTTGCTTTTTCCATGCTGCTTGTGCCTTGGCTGAACGATCAATTGCCGCTTCAACCTCTGCACGGTCATAGCTTTTCACCCATGCCAGTGTTTCACCTGTCGCAGCATCATTGACTTCGATATGATTGTTTGAGGCCGGAGCTTCAAATGAAATATCGGGGTGTTGTAATAAATACTGCAAATTATCTTGAATCATGCAAATTGCTCCATTGCTTTTGCAGTAGCGTCATTGAGTGTTGCAAAACCTTTTTTCAGAATATTGACACCATGACGGAATTGCTCAGCAGGAATCGTTAATGGATAGAGGAAACGAATGACGTTCGCATATTTTCCACAAGTGAGAATCAATAAACCATGCTCCATCGCATAAGTTTGTATCGCTTTTGCTTGTTCTGCCGTTTCAAGCTCGACCGCAACCATCGAACCCAACGCGCGAATATCGGTCACAATATCACCTGCTGCGCGCTGAATATCTTTAAGTGCAACCACCAACTCTGCACCCAACTCATTGGCGCGTTCGCATAGCTTTTCTTCCTCAATGGCATCAATCACAGCATGCGCAGCCGCAACTGCGATTGGACTACCCGCATAAGTGCCGCCTAAACCACCGGGATTAGGTGCATCCATCACCTCAGCACGCCCCACCACACCAGAAATCGGAAAACCACCACCTAAGCTTTTTGCCATCGTGATTAGGTCAGCTTTGGTTTCATAATGATGCATGGCAAACAGTTGACCTGTACGTGCGAAACCCGTTTGAACTTCATCTGCAACCAATAAAATACCGTGTTTATCACACAAGGTACGTAAGCGTTTTAAAAATTCAGCTGGCACCACATTAAAACCACCTTCGCCTTGTACAGGTTCAAGCACAATCGCAGCCACATCATGCGCTGCAATATCTTCACTAAAAATGTTTTCAATGCTTTCAAGGGCGGTGTCAATCGAAATACCTTTTTCTGGTACTGGATAACGTGCATGAAACACGCCTGCTGGCATCACCCCAAAGTCACGTTTGTAGGGTGCTGTTTTACCTGTCATCGCCATGGTCATAAATGAACGTCCATGAAAACCATTACCAAAGGTGATAATGCCATGACGGCCTGTATATGAACGCGCAATCTTCACGGCATTTTCAACCGCTTCTGCGCCTGTAGTGAAAAATGCCGTTTTCGCTGCCCCTGCGATTGGCGCACGTGCATTAATACGTTCAGCCAAAGCAACATAACTTTCATAAGGGGTCACTTGATAAGCGGTATGGGTAAATTTAGTCAGTTGCTCTGTGACAGCAGCGATCACTTTCGGATGACGGTGTCCTGTATTGAGTACCGCAATCCCACCCGCGAAATCGATGTACTGTTTACCTTCTTTGTCCCAAATCGTTGCATTTTCAGCTTTTTCCGCATACCACTGACACATCACACCGACGCCACGTGGGGTTGCTTGCTGTTTACGGGTATTCAGTGCAGAATGTTGAGCGTCCATTTTATTCCCTCATATATCATCGTCAGTTACAGCTTTAGTCTTGCATCCTAGGAGTCGATTTTTAGGATGAGATACAATGACTGTCTATAGCTGTAATTTCGCTCGTCTGATGACAACTGACGAGAGCCATTTTCAAACTGTAGGAGAGAGCCAATTGCGTAGTTTACTTGGAGATCATTTGCTGCAAAGACTCCAACAAGACACTGAGGGCAAACTACATCAACGTCTTTTTCGTTGTCTGCGTACGGCAATTATTGAGGGCGTTGTCCAACCGATGACGCGTTTGCCCGCCTCACGTGATTTAGCAAGTGAAATTCACGTCTCTCGAAATACCGTGCTCAGTGCTTATGAACAATTACAAGCAGAAGGCTACCTAGAGGCACGAACTGGACATGGCACGTGGGTCGCAGAGCAGCTCCCTGAAAGTTTCTTGAATACCAAAAACAAAAAGAACAACCCCGAACGCCTTCACATTGAAAGCTCTTATGCTTTATCACAGCGTGGCTCAAACTTATTGGGTTATGCTGCTGCCTCTCCACATCAGTGGGGTGCGTTTGTGCCGGGTGCACCCGATGTGACTGAGTTTCCCCATCATATTTTTAGTCGGATTCAAGCCCGTTTAAGTCGTGAACCCGATGTCAATCGACTGATTTATAGTAATGCAGGTGGCTGTATCGAACTCCGCAGTGCCTTGGCTGATTATTTACGCGTGGCACGTTCCGTGCAATGTGACGCCGATCAGATCATTATCACTGAGGGCATCCACCAAGCCATCGATTTGGTCTCACGTGCACTCAGTGATATTGGAGACTGTGTGTGGATTGAAGATCCCGCCTATTGGGGCATGCGCAATACGCTGCGAATCAATGGCGTCAACATTCAACCGATGCCTGTGGATGCTGAAGGCATTATTCCTGAAAATAACCCAACCCAGCCTCCAAAACTGATCTTTGTCACCCCGTCTCACCAATATCCGCTAGGTTCCCACCTCAGTTTAGATCGACGCAGACAACTCATTCAAATTGCACGTCAACACAACAGCTGGATCGTGGAAGATGATTATGACAGTGAATTTCGTTTTTCAGGTCAACCTTATCCATCGCTTCAAGGTTTAGAAAATCATGCCCCTGTGTTGTATATGGGCACTTTTAGTAAAACCATTTATCCATCTTTGCGTATTGGTTACCTCGTGGTTCCCAAAGCGCTTTTTTCACCTCTGCGAATTGTGGCTGCCGAGTTATATCGTGGCGGGCATTTGCTGGAACAAAAAGCCTTAGCTGAGTTTATTCGTGAAGGACATTATGAAGCCCATATTCGCCGTATGCGCCTGCTCTATGGCAAACGACGAGACTATCTGGTCAGTCTCATTACGCGTTATCTCGGCGCTGAGTTTATCCATGAATATGATGAAGCAGCAGGCCTACATCTAGTGTTAAAATTACCGGCCCATTGTGATGATGTCGCCATCGCTGCGACTGCGCTGGAACGAGGGGTCAAAGTCCGCCCACTCTCACAATACTACATGCAATCACATGCTCACGCCCAACGAGGTCTGTTGATGGGCTTTGCCTGTGTCAATGAAAAAGACATGGTGATGGCTTTTGGTGTATTGCTACAATGTTTACGTGAAGCAAACGTGCCGACCCTTTCATAATCATTCCTAAGCTAAATAAAAAGAACCTCTAAAAAGAGGTTCTAAGAACATCGACTGAACAAAGAAATTAAATAGATTGTTTCTCTTGCAGAATCTCACTTTGGCGGCTTTTACCCCAATTAAATTTTTGCACCAGCACACCGACAGTCACAATAAATAGCGCCAATAAAGAAGTATAGGTCACTTCTTTAAAATAGGTTCCCTCAATCAACATGGTAATAATAGAACCGATAATGGCAAAAATCACCAAATAGGTCAGCCAAGGGAATAACCACATTTTAAAATCAAGTTTAACCCCTTCTGCTTCTAGTTTTTTACGCATACGAAGCTGTGAGAAAGCAATGGTTAAATACACATACAGCGCTGCCGTACCTGTTGCAAGCATGAAAATATCATAGACATTCATACTCTCAGTTGCGGTCAGGAACGTCGCAAACAATGCAAATAAACAAGACACCACCACCCCCATCCCAGGACTGCCTTTTTTATTTAACTGCCCCAAACTCTTCGGTGCATCACCCCGTTTAGATAAAGAGAACAGCATCCGTGAACAGGTATATAAAGCCGAGTTAAAACAGCTACAAACCGAGGTGAGCACCACAAAACTGACAATATGACGTGCTTCAGGTATACCCAATGCGCTCAAGGTCACGCTATAGGTTCCCCACGTTGGATCTTTTAAAAGTGGATTATTATGTGGAATGAGACAAACAGTGATCAGCATAGAACCGACATAAAACAGCATAATCCGCCATACAATTGAATTTGAAGCTTTACGGATTTCTTTGGATGGATTCTTGGACTCTGCTGCGGCAACGGTTACGATTTCGGCACCAATATAAGCGAACATGACCCCCAGTAAAGCAGTGATCACAGATGAAAAACCATTCGGCATAAAGCCTTGTGCGGTCAGGTTAGTAATACCAGAGGTCGCTGAATCTCCCCATGGCCACAAATGCATTACAGCTAAACTACCAATTACTAAGAAGATAATAATCGCAATAACTTTAATTAACGCAAACCAGAATTCAAATTCACCATAGTTTTTTACGTTCTGCAAATTGATCCAAACCAAGGAACCAATCACCAGCAGCATATAGCCCCAAATGGGAATAAAGGGAAACCAGTTATTTAAGATTTTACCTGCGACATAGGCTTCCCATCCCATGAGTAATGCCCATGAACACCAGTACAACCAACCAATCGTAAAACCAGCCCAACGACCAATGGCACGATCAGCATAGGTTGAAAAAGAGCCACTATCAGGGTTTTGAACTGCCATTTCCCCCAACATACGCATAATAAATAAAACCAGTAACCCACCCAAACCATATGCCAGTACCGCTGCTGGACCTGCTGAGTAAATCACATTACCCGAACCGATAAATAAAGAGCCGCCAATCACACCCGCGATAGAGATCATGGTCAGATGTCGTGATTGCAATCCATGTTTTAAATTTTGGGAGAGATTGGCTTCAGAACCGTGTTGATGTGCTGCCATATCATTTTCCTTAACCTATTGGGGATATTAGCAACTCGAGACGTATCTATCTCAATGCCCCATATATCCCTAAAAATTGTGCCGTACAAACCATCTCTTTCCATAAGAAAGAAAAATGATTTAAGCGGCGCTTCCGTATGCATACTTGCTATGGCTTTAATTTGTCGTTTTGACTCTGAAGAAACGAGAGCCATTTTTATAATAAAAGAGAGAGCCAATTGTAAAAATTATGCACAATATTGGCGAGTGCCATCATTGTTCAAAAATACCGCGCAACATAGATATCTTTATATTTCTTATTTTCTGTCGCCTAGAAACCCCATGCCATCCTATTATCTTTATCGTGAATAACCCATAAAAAAGCCCCTTCTCAACTATTGAAAAGGGGCTTTTTTTAAATCTTAATTCAACCAATTAGAATGGTAAATCATCATCTAAATCAGCAGGTGCTGTCGCAGCAGGTTGTGGTGCAGATTTTGGTGTATTAAAACCATTACCCGCTTGTGGATTGCCCGCATAATTGCCTTGACCCTGACCACCTTGGTTATTGTTGTTATAACCTGTATTTTGGTAACCACCGCCTTGATTATTATTGTTATTAAAACGTGGTTGGTTAAAATCGCCACCGCTCTGTTCACTACTTTGCTGACGTGAATCCAACATTTGCATTTGATCGCCACGAATTTCTGTGGTGTAACGCTCTTGACCATTTTGGTCTGTCCATTGGCGTGTACGCAATGAACCTTCGATGTACACTTTTGAGCCTTTGCGCAAATATTGCTGCGCGATTTCACCTAAACGGTTATGCAATACAATACGATGCCACTCAGTCTGTTCTTTACGTTCGCCCGTACTTTTATCTGTCCACGATTCACTAGTTGCAATCGAAAACTGTGTGAGCGAGCCACCATTTGGAAAAGTTTTTGTTTCAGGATCTTTACCCAAAGTACCGACTAAAATTACTTTATTCACACCACGCATTTGCTGTCATCATCCTATGTATTTCTGTGTTTTACTTTATAAGAGTTATGCTTAAATGGCTAGCTCTTTCCCCAACAGCTGCGTTAAATCCTGTCGCGCAGCATCATCTAAACACTGTTTATCGACTTTAATATAAGCAACTTGCTGATCAGGCATCACCACAACTTCTTCAATACCACGAATTGCCAATAGTTTTGAAGTCCACTCATCCATTTGTTTAATTTCAGGTAATGTAAACACCACTGAAGACAAATAACGCGGCTGGGCGAGACTAAAACTAATCAACAACCATAGTATAGCAATGACCGTCAAGACACTCCAACCCAGTGCAGTATTCTGTAACATGATCAATTGACCACCCAAAATACCACCACAAAATGCACCTAAAAATTGGGCACTGGCATTCACCCCCATCGCAGTCGCTTTGGATTGCAGCGGTGCCGATTTAGACAACCACGATGGCAGTAGCGCTTCCATAACATTAAACGCAATAAAGAAAATACCCAAACCTGCCAATAGCAGATATTTTGATTCATAACCAAAAATCAAAATAAAGAGTCCGAGAATAATCCCTGCGATTGCAGACAAGAAAATACCGCGCATTTTGCGATATTTTTCAGCAATGATAATGCTTGGAAAAGCAAAAAATAGACTAATCAGCAATAACGGTAAATACACCCAACCATGTTTTGCCAAAGGAATTTGAGCATATTCGATTAACTGCGATGGCACATACAAAAACATCGAGGTGAGAAGTAAATGTAAAGAAAAAACAGAAACATGCAGTCGATTTAAATCGGCCATCTGAATGACTTGTTTAAGCTGTGGCAAGTAGCCTTGTTGAAAGTTGCGATGATGGCGTGTGACTTTGGGAACCAACGACAACATCACGATCGCAATCAAGCCCATCAATGTCGTGACCCAAAACAGCCCTGAGATTCCCACGAGATGAGTCAACCAAGGACCTAAGCTAAAGGCAACCACAAACGACAGACCGATACTCATGCCCATAATCGCCATAGCTTTAGTACGTTGCTCTTCACGCGTCACATCTGCCAGCAAAGCCATGACCACCGCAGAAACCGCGCCAGCACCCGCAATTGCTCGACCAATAATCACCCCATAAATGGTTTCTGACATGGCCGCAATCGCACCACCGAGTGCAAATAACAATAAGCCAAGGATGACCAAGGGCTTACGATTAAACCGATCCGCCAGCAAACTAAATGGAATTTGTAACAGTGCTTGGGTCAGTCCATACACGCCAACCGCCAAACCGATCAATGCTGGTGTTGCATATTGGTATGATTGTCCTGCAACCGCAAACACAGGAATAATCATGAACAAGCCCAACATGCGTAAGGCAAAAATGCTACTTAAGGCAAAGGTTGAACGGCGTTCTAAAGCATTCATCATTTCAAGACACTAAAACTGGCTCAGCGGATTATAAGCCATCCGCTCACAAAGCGTTAAAAAAACACGACCTAAAAATTAAAAAGGGACGTTTCCGCCCCTTAGTTTTATTTTAAGCCTTTAAACTGAATTCAAGCTTAAGGCAGTTGTTGCTGTCGTCTGTTGTATTGGATGGAAGCGATCACCGCCCAAACAATAAACGCTACACCAATCAAACCTGTGACCACTTCTGGCACATGCACCCCAGTACCACTGGTAATCATAATAAATGCCAAAGCACCAATCGCATAGTGAGCACCATGTTCTAGGAAAATATAAGCTTCTAAAGTCCCTTTCTCGACCAAATAAATCGTCATCGAACGTACGAAGATCGCACCAATCGCCAGACCCAGCATGATGATCACTACATCACTGGTAATCGCAAACGCACCAATGACACCATCGAAACTGAAAGATGCATCGAGCACTTCTAAATACAAGAAACCACCAATTCCTGCTTTTACCACACCCTTCGACGCACCATCAGCACCTGAGGTTACTGCATTTCCACTCTCGTCTACTTCGGGCTCACCACCCAGTAAATGACTTAAGACTTTCACGCCAATGTAAACCACAATGCCCCAAATACCCGCCATGGTCACAACCAAACGCTTCGCTTCATCGACATGCGACGCCATAATCAACATCGCCACCAATGCAATAAACACAGACATCGCAGGGACACTGGCCAAATGCGCAAGTTTAGATTCGATCCAACGGAACCAATGGGTTTCTTTTTCATCATCAAAGAAGAAGTTTAAAAACACCATTAACAGGAATGTGCCACCAAAGGCAGCAATCTCAGGATGATGTTCCATGAGGCGTGCGGAGTATGCCTTTGGATCATTCAGTGCCAATTTCACCACTTCCATCATACCCATGTCTGCGGTCACAGCCACAATCATAACGGGGAAGATTAAACGCATGCCAAATACAGCGATTAAGATACCGACAGTTAAGAATAGCATCTTCCAAAAATGATCCCAGTTACGTAACACTGAGGCATTCACAACGGCATTATCAAACGAGAGTGAAACTTCCATAATGGCCAAGATGGCCGTAATGGTTAAGGCTTTGAGCATGGTTGACACACCCGCCTCAGGACCATGCGTATAGCCCCAATAAGCAGACAGTGCCAAGCACACGATCGTAAAGAATATTGAAAAACGGAAATGCTTCATGAGCAGCCTTTTATTCGAAATTGTTGGGTCATAAAAATGTGTCTATTGTAGGCGAGTTTTTGCCGAAAGATAGTGCAGATTGTTGGACTTATTTTGAGATCAAACGCGATCAAAACCGACTTCTGTTATAGTTTTAACACGATTCATTTTCATCATTTTTTAACAGGTTCAATTCATGACTTTTTCCCAGACACTTTGGCAACGCAACCACCATTTATATCAACAAATTTTAGCCTTGCCCTTTAACCAAGAACTGGCTGCGGGCACCTTGGATCGGACGGTTTTTTGTCATTATGTGATTCAAGATGCACATTATTTATTGGCTTATGGTCGGGCACTTGCAGTTGCGGCAGCAAAAGCCTTTGATGCAGATGATGTGATTCAGTTTTCTGAGGCTGCCAAAATTGCGATTATTGTGGAGCGCAGTTTGCACAATGATTTTATGCAGGAATTTGACGTTACTAAAACCGAGTTTGAAAACACGCCGTTGACACTCGCTTGTCATCATTACACCTCTTTCCTGACAGCGACGGCTTGGTCAGAAAGCTATCCCGTGATTTTGGCAGCACTACTGCCTTGTTTCTGGATTTACGCGGAAGTGGGGAAAGATATCGTGAGCCAATCGGTTGCGAATAATCCGTACCAAGCATGGATAGATACTTATGCAGGTGAAGAATTTAATACAGCGGTACGCAATGTGATAGCAACCGTGGATAAAGTAGCGGCGCGCTGTGATGAAGATACTTTAGCAAAAATGCACGCAGCTTATACCATGGGTGCAAAACTGGAATGGTTGTTTTGGGACAGTGCCTATCAAAAACGTCAATGGTTCGGTTTAGACAACATTTAACCAATTAAAATCATTTATATCATCGTAAAAAAGCCCCAATTAAGGGGCTTAGTCGTATATCGTATCGTCCGATATACTGTATGAGGCTCATCTCAAACTGATTGCATTAAAACACAAACGAGATCGAGTGAATACCTTTATCCATTAAAAAAAGTTAACCGCAATTAAAGCAATCAATGCCGGCACAGCTTGAATATAAATAATCTTTTTACTGGCGGTCAGCCCACCATAAATACCAGCCACCAACACACAGCCTAAAAAGAAATTCGCTAAAGGCAATGCGTAGCTTTCAGGTGCACACAACGACCACAATAAACCTGCGGCAAGAAAACCATTATAAAGACCCTGATTTTGTGCCAAGATCTTGGTTAGTTTTGCCTTTTCTAAACTATTACCAAATGCTTTTAAACCCGCGGGTTTATCCCACAAAAACATTTCAAGCACTAAAATATAAACATGCAATAATGCAATCAATCCTACGAGCAGTTGTCCGATCATACTTTTTTCCTTTTTATTGTGTCTGAACTTAAACAGACCAACCGCGCGGCTGATCTGCTATTTTTCCAATTATGTTATGGTTTTAACAATACTTTACCCTGACGAGCGCCGTGAGTCGCCTTCAGTGCAGCCGTTTTAATGTCATCAAAACTAAAAACGCCTTCAACAGGTAAAGTCAGTTTCTTTTGTGTCGCAAGCGTTAACAGCTCAACAAACAACGCTTTTTTACGTTCTGCTGGCATTTCTTTATTGACCACACTTGCCCAGAAACCTTTCACCGTCGCTTGTTTGAATATCAAATCACCCGATGAAATCTGCATGGTTTCGCCTGTCATACTACCAAATGAAACCAATAAACTATTTTCACTTAGCAAATTCAGCATCTCACCACTGGCCGTTCCACCGATTGAATCTACCCCAGCAATCAGAGCTTGATCCGCATGAATGGCTTTGACTTGTTGCTTCCAATCCTCCTGATCAGTTGCAACCACATGTTGGATACCTAAAGCCTGCATCTCAGCAATTGCATCAGTACGGCGTACTAGGTTAATGACTTGTAAACCACGTGCCTGTGCAATCATGGCAACTGTTTTACCGACTGCGCCATTGGCAGTATTTTGAATCAACCATTGTCCTGCTTGAACATTCACGAAGTCTAATAACATCAAGGCACTAATCGGCATCCCGATCAATTGTGCTGCTGTTTCATCATCAATCGCATCGTTTAAAGCAATGATACTGTGTGCAGGGGCAATAAAATATTCAGCCCAACTCCCATGGACACCAGCGACTGCTACACGTTGACCTAGTTTACTTTGATCAACGCCTTCACCGACTGCATCGACAATACCTACCGCTTCGCTCCCGCCAATAGCAGGTAAGGTCGGCTTGTAGCCATAACTACCACGCACGGTCCAAACATCATGATTATGCATCGGAGACATGATGGTCTTGATACGTACTTCACCCGCTTTAGGTTCAGGTTGTGGCATATCACCTAACGCTAAAACGTCTACGGGTTCGCCAAATTGATGATGGATAATACTTTGCATAATTTATTCCTGTATCGGTTGTAACAGCTGTTGCGTGGTTTCTAAGGCCAAATGTAATGGTGCTTTGTCCTGTGCCAATTTGGTCATCAATGCAGCACCTAACCATAGCTGGTACATCACTTGAGCTGTTTTAAATGGGTCAAGATGTGTCGGAATCGAACCTTGCTGTTGCCCTTCTTGCAGCAATAAAGCCAGCTGTTGCGTCAGCCGATGCACACCTAAGTTCAAAATCTGTCGCATGTCTTCTGATAGATCAGAAACCTCTGCCGCGAGTTTCACAATTAAACAATTCTCTGCCCAACTGCCATAAATAGGATCGTCAATCCACGCCTGCCACAAAGCCATCAACCGTGCATAAGCACTTGATTCGCTCTGCTGCCAAAGTTGTTCCATTCGTACTTTATAGTCAGCCATATATTGTTCTAACAAAGCACAACCAAAGGCTTCCTTTGAAGCAAAATAATGGTAGAACGAACCTTTCGGCACATCACAGGCTTTTAAAATTTCTTGTAAGCCCACGCCGACAAAACCTTTACGCAGTACCAATTCAAAACTGGTATCTAGAATGTGTTGTCGAGTTGCTTCACTCTTCATTGATCGTTTCATGTCCATACTATAAATTAATATTAGACCAGTCGTCTAGTAAAGTTATGTATTTTTCTTTGCCTACACCTTAGCTGTAGATATCTGTGGCAATGAATGATAAAAATACAACTCGGTTAGCGTGAGACAGTGGTTATAAATGTGGTCTAACCGTCACAATTTGTCGTTTTAAATATTTTTATACCACTTGAACAATTTTAAGGCGCTATCATATAAGACCTGTTCAACAGTAAGATGCTGCTCAGAAATTATTTTAAATTTAGATGTACTGAATCTTCCAGCATTGCATTTAAATTGAATAATTGATGATGCATGACATCAATGTTCAACGTCGTTTGATTTTCTATTTGCATATTATTGAGATGTTTTAATGAGCCAAAGTCATATCCGTATTCGAGGTGCACGTACCCATAATTTAAAGAATGTGTCACTCGATATTCCACGTGACAAGTTTGTGGTGATCACAGGGCTTTCAGGTTCAGGGAAATCATCGCTCGCATTTGATACATTATATGCTGAAGGCCAACGTCGCTATGTTGAATCGCTTTCAGCCTATGCACGCCAATTCCTTTCGCAAATGGAAAAACCTGAAGTTGATTCCATTGAAGGTTTATCGCCTGCAATTGCGATTGAGCAAAAATCCACGAGCCACAATCCTCGCTCAACTGTCGGCACGATTACTGAAATCTATGACTATTTGCGTTTGCTGTACGCGCGTGTCGGCACACCGTATTGTCCTGAACATGACCTCCCAATGGTGGCACAAACCGTTTCAGAAATGGTCGATGCGGTCAAAGCGCTGGAAGAAGGCACCGCACTGATGTTGCTTGCGCCTGTGGTACGTGAACGTAAAGGTGAATACACTCAACTGTTTGAACAATTACAAGGTCAAGGTTTTGTACGTGCACGTGTCGACGGCGAAATTATTGATATAGATACCCCACCTGAACTGGATAAAAAGAAAAAACATACCATTGAAGTGGTGGTGGATCGTTTTAAAGTCCGTGATGACTTAGGCAATCGTATCGCAGAGTCTTTTGAAACAGCGCTGCGTTTAGGCAGTGACATTGCCGTTTTATCGTGGATGAATGGAGAACACCCTGAACGTGTTTTTTCAGCCAAACATTCATGCCCTAAATGCGATCGTGCTGTGGCAGAACTTGAACCGCGTTTATTCTCGTTCAACAATCCATTTGGTGCCTGCCCTGTCTGTGATGGCCTAGGCACACGCAGCCATTTCAGCGCAGATAAACTGATTCCAAATCCTGAACTCGCGATTAGCCAAGGGGCGATCCGTGGTTGGGATAGACAGCGTCCGTATTACTACACCATGTTGCAAAAAGTCGCAGATCATTTTGGCATTGGCTTAGATGAGCCGTGGAATACGCTGGATAAAGATACACAAAAGAAATTCTTACAAGGCACAGGCAAAGAGAAAATCGACCTCAGTTATATCGATGAGCGTGGTCGCAAACACAACCGTGTTCAAGCTTTTGAAGGTGTATTGCCGCATTTAGAACGTCGTTATCGTGAAACCGAATCAAATTACGTGCGTGATGATCTGGCGCAATATTTATCTAATGCTGCCTGTGATGCTTGTGATGGTTCGCGTCTCAATGAAATCTCTCGTCACGTCCGTGTCAAAGATAAAACCATTGCCCAAATCACCCAAATGTCGATTGGTGATGCCGAGAATTACTATCAAGACCTCAGTCTTGAAGGTGCTAAAGGTGAAATCGCCGATAAGATCTTTAAAGAGATTCGTGAGCGTTTACATTTCTTGGTCAGCGTTGGATTGAATTATTTGAGTTTGGCACGTTCAGCAGAAACCCTCTCGGGTGGTGAAGCACAACGTATTCGTCTCGCTTCGCAAATTGGTGCAGGCTTGATGGGCGTCATGTATGTACTGGATGAACCATCGATTGGTCTACATCAGCGCGATAATGATCGCTTGTTGCAGACTTTGGTTCGCTTACGTGACTTGGGCAATACCGTGCTTGTGGTCGAACATGATGAAGATGCCATTCGTGCTGCCGACCATATTATTGATATTGGACCAGGTGCTGGAATCCATGGCGGCGTCATTATCGGTGAAGGCAGCTATGATGAAATTGCCAACAATAAAGACTCACTTACAGGTCAGTATCTTTCAGGCAAACTGAAAATCGAGATACCTAAGCAACGCACCCTATCACCACGCCCCGACGAATTTATCAAACTCTCTGGGGCAAGTGGTCATAACTTACAAAATGTCGATCTCACCATTCCATTGGGCATCATGACCTGTGTCACTGGCGTTTCGGGTTCAGGTAAATCGACCTTAATTAACCGTACCTTATTGCCTTTAGCGGCAACTCAGCTGAATGGCGCAACCACACTGACTGCTGAAAAATTCGATTCGATTGATGGTTTACAGCATCTCGATAAAGTAGTGGATATTGATCAAAGCCCGATTGGACGTACTCCGCGTTCGAACCCTGCAACCTATACAGGTTTATTCACTCCAATTCGTGAATTATTTGCACAAACACCTGAAGCCAAAGCACGTGGTTATAGTGCAGGTCGTTTCTCATTTAACGTCAAAGGTGGACGTTGTGAGGCTTGTGAAGGCGATGGCATGATCAAGGTGGCGATGCATTTCTTACCTGATATGTATGTGCCGTGTGATGCTTGTCATGGCAAGCGTTATAACCGTGAGACTTTAGAAGTCGGTTATAAAGGTAAGAACATTTCTGATGTTTTGGAAATGACGGTGGAAGATGCAGCCGAGTTCTTTAGTGCGATTCCTGTGATTCACCGTCGCTTAGATACTTTAATGCAAGTCGGTCTGGGTTATATTCGTTTAGGTCAAGCCGCAACCACGCTTTCAGGTGGTGAAGCGCAACGGGTCAAACTGGCGCGTGAGTTGGCAAAACGAGATACAGGTAAAACTTTATATATCTTGGATGAACCAACCACAGGTCTGCATTTCCATGATATCGCCAAGCTACTCGACATCTTGTATGAGCTACGCAACAAGGGAAATACCATTGTGGTGATTGAGCATAATTTGGATGTGATCAAAACTGCCGACTGGGTGATTGATTTAGGGCCTGAAGGTGGTTCTGGTGGTGGTCAAATCATCGCAGAAGGCACACCTGAGCAAGTGGCTGAGGTTGAAATGTCACATACAGGTAAGTTCTTAAAACAGATGTTGAAATAAAATACAACCTATTATGATTTCATGATAAAACGGTGATTCATTCACCGTTTTTTTATTTGAGGGAATAATGCGGTTTTCAGAAAGATATGGTTTTAAAACAGTCCGTGAAACCTTACTAATCGATAGAATTACAGATGATCTAAGAAATAGAATTTGGTCTGAAATCTATACCCAGTTTCTAAAACCTTATGAAAAAAATACCAATGACAAGGCAGAGATATATTCTTATCTAATTGAAGATATTTGGAGTAATTTTTGTAAATTACCTTTAGATGAGATGAATATTGTTCAAATCGATATATATCGCCGAAAAAATATCAATACACTCAAGCAAAATATTTTTGATTCAGAATGGTTTTCAATTTATGAATTTTTAGAGTTTATACTTACAAATTCTTTTACCAATCGCCCATATAACCGACATCCTTATAATCAACTAGTAAAAAATATATCAATTATTTTAGAGCAAGAGTCTTCTGCCTATAGAATTATAAATAGTGTACTAGTTCAAATAACTTCCGAACAAGAAATACGATCTATTGAAGATGCATTAGCAAATACTAGTAAATTTTCTGGTATTCAACAACATCTCCATCAAGCATTGAAATTAATATCAGATCGTCAAAATCCTGATTATCGAAACTCAATTAAAGAGTCCATTAGCGCCGTAGAATCAATCTGTAAGATCATTACTCAGGATGATAAAGCTACACTAGGTAAAGCGCTTAAAATTATTGGAGAAAAATATAGTTTACACGCTGCTCTTAAAAGTAGTTTAAGCCAACTTTATGGCTATACTTCGGATGGAGATGGCATACGCCATGCAATGCTAGAAGAGTCGAATTTATCTTATATAGATGCAAAGTTCATGTTAGTTTCTTGCACAAATTTCATAAACTATCTAATTGAAAAGACCAAATAGTTATGGGGTAAATTCAATTTATTCCTTACCCCTCCACTACATTCTTACCTCTGGCTTTCGCTTTTAACAACGATTGATCTGCTTTTTCCAAAAGCTCTAACCAACTCTCTGCACCAATAGCCACTCCAATACTGACAGAAACCTGAATCGCCTTCCCCAGACTTGTAACAACGATATTCTGCGTAGCAATCCCTAAGCGAATACTTTCCGCAATCGCTTTCGCTGCCTCCATTTGAATACTTTCAATCACTACCAAGAACTCATCACCGCCATAACGCACAATGAGGTCAGAAGCACGTACATTGTGCTTAAGTTGTTCTGCAACCATTGCGATCACCTCATCGCCAACCAGATGCCCATATTGATCATTTACGAATTTAAAATGATCAATATCGATCGCAAACACACATGTTTGAGATAGTGCATTGGGCTTGGCAGTTAAATCATTAATATATTCTTCTAGTGCCAACCGATTTGATACACCCGTTAATACATCAGAATTGGCAATTTGCTTGAGTTGTGACTCCATCAAATCACGCTGTTTAAGCATTAGTTTTAATTTATTAATTGCTTCAAACAAGGTATAAAACTCATGTTTTGATTTCTGACGAGAAGGTGGCCCATGCATCGTATCCGATAAACCCAAAATCATCTCACGTGCTTTAATCAAAGGGCTAAACACCTTTCTCTTGGTATAGATCATCGTAAATAAAGCAATTAATAAAGATAAACTTGAAATAGATAGAGTAAAAAAATACTGTTGTTTAGCATTTTTATTCTGTTGCGTTGCGATAAGCACACTGTAATCCAAAATATACTTTTGTAGATCAATGACGGTGGTGTATTTATCAACAATTTGCTCTGTCAGTTGCGTCCCTGTTAAAAAATACGTTTGATTATTTTGACTTTCATCCAATAATCTACGGATGATAGGTAAGCCTTGATCTAGAAACTCCGTTTTTACACGTTGATGTAATCGGATGTAATCAGAAGTTTTCATATATTGCGGCTGAATCACATCAACCAAGGACCAAAGGTATTGGGTCTGATGCTCTGTCTGCAACGTCCTTGCACGGTTTATATCAGAAATTTTTTCAGAAAAAGTAATCGGCGCCATAACATTCGATGCAACTCGTCCCGCCTGATCACGCATATCCGTTAGAATCAATATTGAAATAAAATAGTTCGACATCTTACTGTCTTTACTTTTCGACTGCGCCATCAACTCATTAAGAAGCTCACGACCGTTATCCCAAACACTGAACATTGTTAAAATGGCATGATCTAATTGCTGCGATGTTCGTTGAGATTGTGGTATTTCCGCATAGGCATCAACGATTTTACGCGCATGCTCTAATTTTACTTTTAAATCTGTTTGGAGCTGTGTTGATACTGAATTAAAACCTGCTTGATTTAAAATAGATACTGTTTCATTAATCTGCTCATCAACAACTAATCTAAAATCAGCCAATTCCTGTTTATTTTTTTCTATTTCTTCTGATGTACTCGACATAACCTTATTGGCAGGTCCACGCTCTCTAGAAATCTTATTTGCTGTTTGGACTAATGCACGTAAGCTGGTGATTTCATTCAGGACCTGATTTGTTTTATTATATTCTTGAAAACTATTAAGAATTAAGGGAATTGAAATATAGAGAATGGATAAGATAATAATCGCCATGCAGACAAAAAGTCGAAGGCTAATTTGTTCTGAACGTAATTTAACACGCCTTAAGTTACGTCCCATAAACCCACCTTGTTTTTCTCAAAAAGCAATCCAGATTGATTTTTAAACAATCACTGATTCTACCTGTGTTCTCTCAACCTCAGCAAATATCAATCTTCTCAATATCATTGATCAAATCACCTAGCGGCAAGGCTATTGGAGAAATAGATTCTAAAGATAAAAATTATCAATTTCACAAATCAGTCTCATCCGTACATAATTTAATCAAGCCAGACGATATCTACATTTTTATTTTTTACCCTCTAGGATGTTTTCTCCCCCAAATGCAAGCATCCTATTTCCCAGCCCAACTTTATTGTTAAAGTTGGGCTTTTTTTAGAGAAAGAAATTTTATTATTTGGGTAGCAAATCCAATTGTTGTAATGCTTGATAAACAATGGCTTTACGCGCATCGCCTTGCTTAGGATTATTTATTTGCATATTTAAAGAAAATGCGATCACTTGCCCATTCGGTTGCTCAATCCAGCCCGTCCACCAACCTACTTGCGGCGTTACATCCATACCCCAACCACTTTTGGCATAAATTTTGGTTCCTTTAACTTCATCAACCAAAACCATTTGTTTCACTTGTTGTTGTACAGACTGATCAAATGCAAGCTGCTTATGAGCCAAAGCATAAGCAAATTTCACTTCTTCAACGGGGGTGATTTTGAGCGGACCAACCAACCAAAAATCATCGACTTGCGTTCCGATCTCAGTATTGCCAAAGCCCACTCGTTTCACTTCCTTTGCCATCAGCTCTAACCCAATACGTCGGGCCAATTCTTGATAAACAGGCACTGCCGATGCCTGCATCGCCTCTGCTAAGGTTAAATCTTTTTCCCAACTCGCAAAAGCGCGTTTTTGACCATCCCATTTAAACACTTCATTTGGTGAGCTTTTGTGATGTTGTATCCCAATCAATGCATTTAACATTTTGAAGGTTGAAGCAGGAATAAATGCTGTATTGGCACGGCTCAGATCATTCCCATATGCTTGAAGCGTCTGCCCATCATAAGTGAGCAATACGCCTACCGTTTGAGCCTGTTGAAACAAAGAAGCGATCTTGGTTTGATCCTCTTTTTTTATCGTGGCTGTTTGTGCTTGAGAATTTAAATTTTGACACCCCACCAAAGTCAGCCCAACCGTCAATGCAGCACTTAAGGTAAGATGTTTTAGTATTTTTGACATAGCAGAAGAGAACTAGAGTATAGGATTGATTACTATAAAACTTTTATATTATTCACTCTGTATTGTTATCTCATCTATAATAGGAAATGAACAGACAAAAAAAAGCTCAACCTTGGGGAAAGCTGAGCTGCTAAACTTAAAATACACAAAGAAAATGTTCGGAGATTGTAAAATGCAAATTACCTATCTCTTGCTTCACATTATGTGAACTAGACCTCACAATGTAAAGCTGATTAAATAAATCATTTTTTAATATTTAATCGGATTATCAGATTTCACCTTTAAATCTTTTCTTTCATTCATATTAACTGATCATGATTTACGCAAAATTTACTCACTATTTTCTGTATAGTTCATCGCAAAATTATTAAAAAAATATGCTTAAAACACACTTTTAATGGCAAAATTATGACACCAGCCAGTACACATTAAATGTAAAAAACGATCACAATGATCGTATTAACCAATAAACAAAATCTCATACAACACCCAAAAATGATCTTGGATCTTAGCTACAAATAATCATATCCAATTGTTAATTATAAAATTTAATAAAGGTTGACAACAAAATTCACTTTTGTTTGTTTTTTGAACAAACTTCAATTTAGGCTTCACACTTCGTCGGAGGCTTAGATTTATGACATTGACATCATACTTTGTTACAATACAATGAGTCCAACTTAACTCAATCACTGTTAAAGCTGGAAATTATTATGAAAAAACTCGGTTTAGCCACTGCTTTATTATTAGCCATGACCGGTGCTAATGCTTATCAAGTTGAAGTTCAAGGTCAATCTGAATTTTTAGATACAACTGTAAATGACAAAAACTTTACTGGTGCTGGACAAGCAACTTACTACTTCAAAGATGTAGACGCTTCTAAAGGTCCTTTAGCTGAAGCTGCGTTCTTAAACCACGCATCTAATGTTTCTGCTGCTTACAGCTATACTAAACATGATGGTGATGAAGTTGTAACTTCTGAAACTCAATCATATGGCGCAAAAGGTGAAGCTTACATCCCTACACCATACCTTCCAGTATATACAAGCGCATCTTATAGCCACACTAAATCTAAAGTTGACGGCGAAAAAGACAATGGCGATCGCTATGCTTTAGAAGTTGGTGCGATGCTTACACCTAATTTCTTAGTTGCTGTTGGTTATACCAGCATTGCTGATCAGTTTGCTTTAGATGCAAACAGCGTACTTTCAAGCGGTATCGTAAAATCAGTAGCTCAACCATTAGTGATTGGCGAAGACCAAGATGCAATTACTGCACGTACTAAATATGTAGGTAACATCGACGGTACAAACATGGCTGTAGGCTTTGAAGCTGGTCTTGTTTATGGCGATACAACTGCATATGAATTAAAGTCTGACCTTTACCTAACGCCTAAGTTAAGCGTTGGTGCTTCTTATGCAGAAGTAAGCGCAAGCTCTAACCCAGCAAGTGACAAATTCTCTCCAATCAAATCTGCTTGGGGCGCGAACGTAAACTACTTCATCACTCCAGCGGTTGCTGTTGGTGCAAGCTACGTAAATGCAAATGCAGTAAATGCTGACTTAGATACGCAAACTGTTGGCGTAAACGCGAAGTTCCGTTTCTAAGATTGAATCTATGCTCTATATAGAGCAGACGATACATCATAAAAAACCAGTTCATTTGAACTGGTTTTTTATTTTTAAAGATCAAAGAGAAATGAAGTATCTCACCTTTATCTTTATATTGAATTACATCTTTTTGTCTTCAATATTTAATGCACCAATGGCTAATACGGCTTGAGTACGGTTTTGTACCCCTAATTTACGAAAAATCGCAGTCACATGCGCTTTAATGGTGGCTTCTGAAACCTCTAACTCATAGGCGATTTGTTTGTTCAATAGCCCCTCAGCGACCATCATAAGCACACGGAATTGTTGGGGGGTCAGTGATTGCAGACGTTCTGCCAAAGCTGTCTCATCAGCAGCTCTTGGGTCAAAACCTGCATGTTTCGGTAAGCTTGGCGGTAACCAGATTTCCCCTTCTAACACATGCTTAATAGCTTCACCAATATGACTTGGATGTGATGACTTCGGAATATAGCCCATAGCACCATGTGCTATGGCACGCTGAATAATCGAAGCTTCTTCATGTGCAGAAACCACAATGATCGGAATGGCAGGATATTGAGCCCGCACATAGACCAGAGCAGAGAAACCCGAAGCACCAGGTAGATTTAAATCGAGTAACACTAAATCTGGTTCTGCACCCTGTTCTAAACGCTTATAGAATTCGTTTACATCAGCCGTTTCTTGGATCTGCGCTTGTGGCAAACTGTAACGAACCGCTTGAATTAAAGCATGTCTAAAGAGAGGGTGATCATCTACAATTAAAATATTCATAAGCGCTATAAGCAATCTGCTGTTTTAGTACGTCACTGTACGGTGTTTATTAAAATTAACCTATCTAAGCCTATTTTTAAATAAACCATTGGTCAAGCACTCTGACATTTTTTATTCCCTTTTCCAGTAAAATAAATCAGATATTCGTATAAATCACATAAATTAAAATTCAACATTCAAAATTTTGAGGAGAAACATAGAATTAAACCACTGTGAATTTCCAATGTTGTGCGATTGAGCGATATATCTTTAAATCAGATAAGCTTGCAGCATTTCCTTATTTTACTGTGGTACGACGATATAGATAAATAAAAGCCATTGGTAATGAACTTTTATTTAGGCAATCACTATGTCCAATCGTAATGCAGTTTCTACTCCCCTCAATATCGTTGCTGTTTCTGGGGGTTTAAATAGCCCATCAAAGACTGAGAGCCTCATCCAAGCCATTCTGGATGAGCTTGCAGAAGCCATTCATATCAAAGTACATTTTGTGAAACTCAGCGAGATCGGGCCGTTATTAGGTGGTGCAATTTACCGCAATCAATTACCCCAACGGGTACAAGATGACTTGGCTGCGGTAGAAGCAGCCGATGCATTGATTGTTGGCACACCTGTTTATCGTGCTTCATTCACAGGATTATTCAAACACTTCTTTGATTTCGTCGAACAAACAGCGTTGGTCGATGTTCCAGTTTTATTGGCTGCTTCAGGCGGCAGTGATCGTCATGCATTGGTGTTAGAGCATCAATTGCGTCCTTTGTTTAGCTTCTTTCAAGCACAAACCTTACCCATTGGGGTCTATGCAACTGATCGCGATTTCACACCAGAATATACCGTCAAAAGTGAACAGTTGTCTGATCGCGTGACCTTAGCCGTGGCACGTGCGTTACCGATTCTCGAATGGGCGCCAGCCAAAGGACAACGCGCTGCCGTGATCAAAGCCAAAACCGAACAGGCCAATCAAAACTTAGGGATTAACAAGCAGATTGAACAAGCAGAGGTTTTACCATCTGCGGCCGTTCCAGACTTAGATGCAGCCGAATCTCGCTTGCACCCCAAGTCCACAAAGAATTTAACCCACGTCGCATAAAATCAAAAATGTCTAGAGGGTAGAAAAATGACAACAACATCAGCAATTAAATTCGCTTATTGGGTCCCCAATGTCAGTGGTGGACTTGTGGTCAGCAATATTGAACAACGTACCGATTGGAGCTATGACTATAATATCCGTCTAGCACAAGCTGCCGAGAAAAGTGGCTTTGAATATGCACTGACCCAAATCCGTTTCACCGCAGGCTATGGCGCAGAAAATCAACATGAATCAGTCAGCTTTAGTCATGCGCTATTAGCCAAGACTGAAAAACTTAAAGTGATTGCTGCCATCTTACCCGGCCCTTGGAAGCCTGTACTTGCCGCGAAACAACTAGCGACTATTGACTATCTCACCCAAGGCCGTGTTGCGATTAATGTCGTCAGTGGATGGTTTCATGGCGAGTTCGATGCAATAGGCGAGCCGTGGCCTGAACATGATGAACGTTACGTCCGCTCTGAGGAATTTATTCGTACACTCAAAGGCATTTGGAGCACAGATGACTACAGCTTTGAAGGCAAATATTATCAATTCAAAAACTACACCCTAAAACCAAAACCTTTGCAGAAACCCTTTATTGAAGTGTTCCAAGGAGGGAGTTCACGTGCTGCGCGAGATATGGCCGCACGCGTCTCAGACTGGTATTTTACCAATGGCAATAGCATTGAAGAAATCAAAAAACAGGTCGACGACGTTCGTCACAAAGCCAAGCTTGCCCATCGACAAGTGAAGATCGGAGTGAATGCATTTATCATTGCCCGCGATACAGAGCAAGAAGCACATGCTGTGCTGAATGAAATCATCGCTAAAGCAAATATAGAGGCAGTCAATGCTTTTGGAGATGCGACCCGTGAAGCAGGTGCTGCTGCACCAGAAGGCGAAGGTAATTGGGCAAAATCAACTTTCGATGATTTAGTGCAATATAACGATGGCTTTAAAACCAATTTAATCGGCACACCGCAACAAATCGCTGAACGCATTGTGGCGTTGAAACATGTGGGCGTAGATCTTGTGCTGTCTGGTTTTCTGCATTTTATTGAAGAAGTTGAATATTTTGGAGAGAAAGTACTGCCTCTGGTGCGACAGTTGGAACAAGAACAACGAAATCAACTAACTGCTAAATCGGCTTAAACTTAAATGGTATTTTGAATAATAAGAAAAATAAAAGGTTGTGGCGCAAAAAACTACCCCCAAGACTCGGCTTGGGGGCTTTTTCTATTTATCCTTCAACACTGCTGGCTGTTGGATACACCGTTGCAATTAAAGCATCAACCACCGCTGGTTCAGCAAGGGTTGAAGTATCGCCCAAGCTATCCAATTCATTCGCTGCAATCTTTCTTAAGATACGACGCATGATTTTACCCGAACGAGTTTTTGGTAAAGCTGGCGCCCAATGCAAGGCATCTGGCGTTGCCACTGGACCAAGGACTTTACGCACCCAATTGACCAACTCTTTACGTAACTCTTCAGACTCAGAGACATCCGCTTGTAAGGTCACAAAGGTACAAATGCCTTGTCCTTTAATATCATGTGGCATACCAACCACAGCCGCTTCAGCAACTGCTTCATGGGCCACCAGTGCACTTTCAATTTCAGCAGTCCCTAGACGATGTCCAGAGACATTGAGTACGTCATCGACACGACCTGTGATCCAGTAATAGCCATCTGCATCGCGACGTGCGCCATCACCTGTGAAATAGCTATTTTTGAAGGTCGAGAAATACGCTTCAATAAAGCGTTCAGGATCACCCCAAATGGTGCGCATTTGACCCGGCCAAGAATCTTTAATGACAAGGTTACCTTCATTGGCACCTTCAAGTTCATTGCCTTCACCATCCACCAAAGCAGGCTGAACCCCAAACATTGGTCGAGTTGCTGAACCTGGTTTCAATGCAGTGGCACCTGGTAATGGTGAAATCAAAATACCGCCTGTTTCTGTTTGCCACCATGTATCCACAATCGGGCAACGGCCTTCACCGACCACTTCGTTATACCAATTCCATGCTTCTGGGTTAATTGGTTCACCCACTGAGCCTAATAAACGAAGGCTACTACGATCACTTTCACGAACATAAGCATCACCCTCTCGCATCATGGCGCGAATCGCGGTTGGTGCAGTATAAAGAATGGTGACATTGTGCTTATCAATTACATGGCCGATACGTGCCCAAGTTGGATATTGTGGAATACCTTCAAACATTACGGTTGTCGTGCCATTACACAACGGTCCATAAAGTAAATAACTATGTCCTGTAATCCAACCCACATCGGCTGTACACCAGTACACATCATCTTCTTTAAGATCAAACACTTCTCTAAACGTGGTATTTACATACACCAAATAACCACCAGTGGTATGTAATACGCCCTTCGGCTTACCTGTAGAGCCAGAGGTATACAGAATAAATAGTGGATCTTCCGCTTTCATCGGTTCAGGTGGGCAGTGTTCATCCACTTCCATGATTTCGAGGTGATACCATAAATCACGTGCTTCATTGAACTGAATCGGATTGCCCGTGCGATGTACCACAATTACATGTTCAACGCTATCCGTACCCTGAATCTGTAATGCAGCATCCACATTTTCTTTTAACGGAATGATCTTGCCACCACGCATCCCAGCATCGGCAGTAATGACTAATTTCGCTTGGCTATCGTCAATTCGGCTGGCCAAAGAGTCTGGTGAGAAGCCACCAAATACCACACAATGTACAGCACCGATACGCGCACATGCCAACATGGCAATCGCCGCTTCAGGAACCATTGGCATATATAAAACGACGCGGTCACCTTTAACTATCCCATGTTTCTTGAGAACATTGGCAAAACGACAAACTTCATCATGCAATTCAGCGAATGAAATGATTTTATGACGTGATGGATGATCACCTTCCCATATAATGGCAGGCTTTAATGGATTGTCTTTTAAATGACGATCCAGACAGTTAGCAGAGACATTCAGCTCCCCATCAGCAAACCATTCAATTTTAAAATTATCTGGGTCAAAACTGGTATTTTTGACTTTGGTAAATGGTTTAATCCAATCAATATTTTGTGCTTCTTCTGCCCAAAATGCATCAGGCTGTTCAATAGAATATTGATAGCGATTGAAATAGTCTGTTTCCGAGATTCTTGCCGTTTCTTTAAATTTTTCAGGCACTGGGTAGATTTCTTTCATAACTTATTACTTCCTTGGTCTTTTATCTCATACCCTAGATGTACACATCTATTTCTTGGGTATGCTTGTGCTTTCTTGCAGTATGGCGAGCATATACACGAGTAAACAATGCGGCTTTGGTCGTAGGAGTATTGTTCTTATACACCCAATCTAGTTTGAAAATTTATTTAAAATAATTTAAATTTGAACGACTTGTCGATGGTTTTTATTCTCAAAATTGATCGTTATTTTGATCATTGCCCCACACTTTAAGCGCGCGATTCATCAGAAATACCGACCATGAGGAACGTCTATTCAGCAACATTTTTTCCAACAATAATCATAAACGATTACGATGGTTTCGTTATAAAATAAACCGATAAAGCTGTTAGTAAATTTTTCATCCATGTTGGTCATACATTCATCATGATGGCTTTCTTGATCAACCTCCAAACGAAATAGAGACGTCCCCTTGGCAAACGAACAAATCAACTTGACGAGTGTCGCTAAAGATACAGGTACCCTGATCCAACAAGCAGGCACAAAAACCTCAGAAACTGTATTGGCGCATACTGAAAAATACCATGAGGCATATAGTGCTATCGATAAAATGGTACTGGTTTTTTGGGAACGCTTACCCTATATCGGCTTAGCCATTTTTGTCTTTGTTTTGTTTTGGTTACTGACCAAATTTTTTAAATTCTTTATCAATAAAACCCTCAGTAATCGCTCTTACACGCGACAAAACTTAGTTCTTGTTTTGCATCGCGTCGGCAGTACCTTTATTTTATTTTTCGGTTTCCTGATCGCACTTGTGATCGCGATTCCTGGCTTTACTCCTGGTCAATTAATTGGCGCACTAGGGATTGGTTCGGTTGCCATTGGTTTTGCCTTTAAGGATATCTTCCAGAACTTACTATCCGGCATACTGATCTTATTAGGAGAACCGTTCCGCATCGGTGATGCCATTATTGTCAATGGGATGGAAGGCACGGTCGAAGATATTCAAATTCGAGCCACTTTTTTACGCTCTTACGATGGTCGTCGGATCGTGATTCCAAACGCGACGGTGTATACCAGTGCAATCACCGTAAATACAGCTTATCAGCAACGACGCTGTGAATTTGTTGTGGGGATTGGCTATGATGATGATGAACAAAAAGCCAAGCAAATCGTATTGGATATTCTCAACAATGAACGTAGCGTACTGAGTCAACCGAAATTTTCGGTCAATGTGACTGCACTGGCGGACTTCTCAGTCAACCTTACTGTTCGTTGGTGGATTGATACCACAGAAACCGATATTCTGTCCTCTTCAAGTATGATACAAGCACAGGTTAAACAGGCCTTTAGTGCCCAAGGAATTAATATTCCTTATCCGATCCAAGAATTTAAAGTTCAGTCAAACCAAGTCGCTCAACTTCCAACAAACATAAAGCCTTCAGACAATCAGACGACCTAAAATATAAGAAATAGCGGTTTCTGTACGTAAAATACGGTTGCCCAAGCACATCGCTTGGCAACCATTTTTTTTGAGCAGCTCAATCTCATACGGGATAAAACCACCTTCAGGTCCTACGATCACCGTACATGTCTGTTGAATGGCATGCGGCATCGACTGGTCTGCATAAGGATGCGCCACATAGGCAGGTTTTTCGGCGCTAATCAAACTTGGCAGCACATCCTCTACAAAAGGTTTGAAGCGTTTATACATCTGAATTTCAGGCTCAACCGTATCGCCTGCCTGCTCTAGCCCCAAAGTGACATAGTCATTCAGTTGTTGCAAAAATGGGCTTTGCCAATAGCTTTTATCCACCCGATAACTATGAATCAAGCTGATCCGCTCTACACCCAGTGTGACCGCATCCATGATGATGCGACGTAAAACTTTCGGACGCGGTAACGCTAGAATCAAATGCACAGGAAGTTTTTCAGGTACGTCCTCCACCTGAATCGGTTTCAACACAATCCTTTGCTCTGAAATATTCAAAACTTCGGTGAGATAACGCTGACCATGACGAATACCGATTTTTAAAGTATCGCCTATATTCAATTGAACATGCTGTTTTAAATGTTGTAATTGACGTGGATTTTCAATCAACCATTGCTCTGCGCAAGCTGTTTGAGAGGGTTCAAGTAAAACGATGTTCATGATGCATCTGGTGCTTTCAAATAGTGATCGAGCAGTTGAATATGCTGTTGCAACGAACCTTGATTGCGTTGCAACACCACTTGAGCCTGTTCGATGAGTTGCTGACGTTGCTTTGAATCATCCAAACAGCCGAGAAGCTGCGCTGTCACCTGTTCAGCATTTTCCCCGACCAAAATCCCTCGCGCTATAACGAATTCATCGACAATGCTTTGGAAATTAAAATACCGAGGGCCTATGACCGTGGGCACATTCAACACCATCGGTTCTAAAATATTGTGCCCGCCACCGGGTTCATTAAGTGAACCACCAACAAAACACGCCTGACTCATGGCATACCACAACCACATTTCACCCATACTATCAGCCAGAAAAACTTGGGTATTCGCCTCGATACGCTGTCCTAAGCTGCGACGCTGCGTATCTAAATTTAGATTTTGGCAAACTTTATAGACTTCATCAAAACGCTCAGGATGACGTGGCACAACGATACAGAGTAAATTTGGGTTTGAATTTAAATGTTGTTGAAGCTGCTTCAGTAAAATTTCTTCTTCAGGCGCATGAGTACTGGCTAAAGTGATAATTTGCCGATCTGCCAATTGCCAATCTTGTTTTAGTTGTTCTGCTTGCTCAATAAAATCAGTTGGTGCGGTAATATCAAACTTAATATTTCCCACCACTTGACTCTTCGTTTGATCTAAACCTAAATCAACATAACGCGCTAAGGTGGCGGAATCTTGTGCCAACATCCACGTGAGTTGCTGCAACATCGGCTGGGTTAATCGTCTCACCTTGGCATAGCCTTTGGCTGATTTTTCTGATAGTCGAGCATTCAATAAAATACAAGCAATCTGGTGCTGCTGTGCTGCTGCAATTAAATTTGGCCAGATTTCAGTTTCGACTAACGCTAAAATTTTCGGTTGATACAGAGCAAAAAACTGCTTGAGTAAAGGCTTTTGATCAACAGGCAAATAGACGGCTTGAAATAAATCCAGATAAGGTGCTTTTAGAAACAGGGACTTTGCGCGGGCTTGACCTGTCTTGGTAGTATTGGTCACGAGCACAGGATGACCTAGTTTTAGATAATGTTCGATTAACGGCTGCGCTGCATTGGTTTCACCCACCGAGACCACATGGAACCACATTGCATGCAGATTTTTAGGCGGTTGAAAGGGACCAAAACGCTCAATACATTCTTGTTGAAATAGCACATCACTTTCAGCACGTTGTTTTATTTTCCAACGGTATAAGGGCTTAAGACAAGCCAGTAGAAGGTTGTACCAAAATGGGGTTTGCTGTGCTGATTTTGCCTGCGCCATTCGAGACCATGATTCACTATTTGATTTCAGTTCATTATGCGGAATTTAAACAAAAAACTCATGCCATTTTTTAGGGCTCATTGATATTTAACAAGCCTCAATGACATGAGTCTTTTTTAAAGCATGTTATGCCTCAAGCTTTTCAAATGCAGGATAGTCGGTATAACCCTCTGCACCAGCAGCATATAACGTTTGAAAATTTACCTGATTTAAGGGTAGATCATGCTCTAAACGGTCTAATAGATCTGGATTGGCAATATACGCTAGACCAAATGAGACAGCATCTGCTTGTTCAGTGGCCAAAATACGTTTCGCAGACGCTGGCGTTAATTTTTCATTGGCAATCCAAACACCATTAAATTTCGGACGTAAAGCGGGCATTAAACTATCTTCCGCCTCATATTCACGGGTGAAAATAAAGCCAACTTGACGTTGATCAAGTTGTTCAACCACATAACCGAAAGTCGCTAACGGATTTTCATCCGTCATGTCATGTGAGTCACCACGAGGAGCAAGGTGTACGCCGACCCGACCGGCACCCCATACTTCGATAAAAGCATCCACGACTTGTAACAATAGACGCGCACGGTTTTCAACTGAGCCACCGTATTCATCATTACGTTGATTGGTTCCACTTTGTAAGAATTGGTCGATCAAATAGCCGTTCGCTGCATGTAGTTCAACCCCATCAAAGCCAGCGGCTTTGGCAAGTTCGGCGGCATTTTTATATTGTGCAACAATCTCTTGAATTTCCTCATGAGATAAAGCACGAGGCGTCACAAATGGACGTTTAGGACGAAGTAAACTCACTTCACCTGCAGGCTGAATCGCACTTGGCGCAACGGGGATATCGCCATCCAATAAATCTGGATGTGAAATACGCCCAACATGCCAGAGCTGAACCACAATTTTTGAACCCTGCGCATGCACAGCATCTACAATTTTATGCCACGCCTGAGCTTGCTCTTGTGACCATAGACCTGGTGTGTTGGCATAACCCGCTGCTTTAGGACTAATCACTGTTGCTTCAGTAATGATTAAGCCCGCATTGGCACGTTGTTGGTAATACTCCACCATTAAATCGTTTGGAATACGCTCCGCACCACTACGTGCTCTCGTTAATGGTGCTAATACCAAACGGTTTTTAATCGTAAAGTCACCTACTCGTAATGCAGAATTTAGTTCAGCCATGATCGCCTCAACTTCACTTTTATCAACGTATTAAAGGTTGACCTTTAAATACGTTTTTAGAGTGTTTGTTTCAAATGTTCGATGTATTGCTGAATCAAAGCTTCATTACGCGTGAAATATGACCACTGTCCATATTTTTCAACTTGTATCAAACCAGCCTGCTGTAATACAGACAAATGATTCGACATCGTTGATTGCGCAACTTTTCCTAAACGCTCAATGTGCCCTGCACATACGCCGCGTTCAAAACTACCACCACATTGTTCAACGGGCAAAAATCGCTCAGGCTCTTTTAACCATTGCAAAATCTGTCGACGTAATGGATTGGCTAGGGCCTTGCTTATAACATCAATATCCATAGACTCACCACGTTTCTCAACAAGCGAAGCTTCGTTCAGCACCTAGAATCAGTATATCGAAATTTTTAAATATTAATATCTATTTTTTTCGATATTAATATCATGTTTTTCCGATTAACTGGTTTGTGCTAAACGAACTTGCCGTTTAAATTAATTTTCCAAAGTCTCTTTGTTAGGAAAGAGATTTATAGACCCTGCTTTAAACTTGCTTCGATAAATTTATCTAGATCACCATCAAGAACCGCTTTGGTATTTGAATTTTCCACACCTGTACGCAAGTCTTTAATGCGTGAGTCATCTAAAACATATGAACGAATTTGACTGCCCCAACCAATATCTGACTTTGAATCCTCTAAGGCTTGCGCAGCTTCATTACGTTTACTCATCTCTAATTCATAGAGTTTGGCGCGTAACTGTTTCCAAGCATGGTCGCGGTTCGCATGTTGTGAACGTTGATTCTGACAAGCCACCACAATCCCTGTTGGCGCATGCGTTAAACGCACCGCAGAGTCAGTTTTGTTAATGTGCTGACCACCTGCACCCGAAGCACGATAAGTATCCGTGCGGACATCGGATGGATTGATATCAATTTCAATATTGTCATCGATCTCAGGAGAAATAAACACGGCAGAGAAAGATGTATGACGGTTATTGTTACTATCAAATGGTGATTTACGCACTAAACGATGAACACCCGTTTCTGTCCGTAACCAACCATATGCAAACTCACCATCCACACGGATGGTTGCAGATTTAATACCTGCCACATCACCGTCAGACACTTCCATCAATTCAGCTTTAAAACCGTGACGCTCGATCCAACGCATATACATACGCAACAACATCGATGCCCAGTCTTGCGCTTCGGTACCGCCAGAGCCTGACTGAATTTCGAGGAAGCATGGATTTGGATCCATTGGATGACTAAACATACGACGGAATTCAAGATTGGCCAATGCAGTTTCAGCACTGTCTAATTCAGTTTGCACATCGATGAGTAGACTTTCATCATCCGCCTCAACAGCAAGGTCAAGCATGGCTTTGGCATCATCAAGTTGTTCCGCCAAACGGTCAAACACTCCAAGCGTATTTTCTAAACTGCCCTTTTCTTTGGCGATGGCTTGCGCGCGGCTTTGATCATTCCAAATTTCTGGGTCTTCTAACTCTCTTAAAACTTCTTCTAAACGCTCAGCCTTTAGATCGTAGTCAAAGATACCCCCGTAATGTTTGGCTACGATCAGATAAATCTTTCAATTGGTTTAAATACGGATTAATTTCCACGCGTTTTGTCTCACAATATTTTTTCACTCAATCGATTATTTTAACATAAGTGTTTTGTACTACACAGCCTCTGCGAATCGAACAAATTTCTTTATTTCTGATCTCAGAATAATCACTTTTTCTTATTGATTTTATGATTCTCAAATGACACATTTAGCGACAATAGTGTTTATGAATTACACGAAAAATACCAAAACACACAATGCCTCCCAAGTTTTAATAAATCAAAACATTAATTTTTATTTAAATTAATCAATTAATTAAGGAATACAAGTTACAAGCTACTTACATTCGTACTATCCGATTACCGACTTAGGATTGACGCAGGATGTTTTTAGCCTAGACTAGAAGTTGTAACAAAACATGTAATCAACATTCCTTTGGTTCATTATCTCAAAAAAAGGGGCATAACCATGAAAAAATTAGCAATTGCATCAGCACTTTTATCTGCGCTTGCAGTAACAGGAACTGCTCATGCTTATCAAGCTGAAGTAGGTGGTTCATATACTTATACTGATTGGGATGATTTCGATGGTAATCATAGCTTTGGTGTTGACGGGACTTATTATTTTAACCCAGTGCAGACTCGTAATGCACCCCTTGCAGAAGCAGCATTCTTAAACCGTGCTAGCAATGTAAATGCAAAAATTAACTATGCTGATAATAGCGGCGTAAAAAATTCCCAGTATAGCGCTGGTGTAGAGTATTTCGTACCGAACAGTGATTTCTATGTGAGTGGTCGACTAGGTCGTAGCGAATTAGAAGTAGACAAAACGCCGATTGACCAGAAAGTGACAACCTACGGCGCAGAAATTGGTTATTTACCAGCTCCAGGTTTACTACTTGCACTTGGTGTAGTCGGCTACGATGAAAAAGATGGTAAAGACGGTGCAGATCCAACCTTACGTGCTAAATATGTGACTCAAGTGGGTGGCAATGACATTAACTTAGAAGCATATGGTGCATTTGGTGATCTTGACGAATATCGCGTTAAAGGTGACTACTACCTTGATAAAACGCTAAGTGTTGGAGCTGACTACTACAACAATGACTTAACTGATCGCGATGAGTGGGGCATTTCAGCGAAAAAATTCCTCAACCAACAAGTGAGCTTTGAAGGTCGTGTTGGCTTCGGTGATGACTACAATACTTACGGTATCCGTGGTGCATACCGCTTCTAATACTTGAAGCTAAATACTTTAAATCAACAAACAAACAGCCTGAAAATTTATTTTCAGGCTGTTTTTAGTTTTATATCTTCGCAAAATAAATGCGCCCAACCTCATACATGCAAAGTCATACTAAATATAATCAAAAACTGAAATAATAAAAAATGTCTAATTAAGATGCCTAAAACAAAAATATAACTGACCATTTATTTAATTATTGACGTTTTTTCTTTTTTGATTAAACTACCGCTGTTACAAAATATTAATAAATTAATTATTTTAATGAATGGGGTCTCCATATGAAAAAACTCAGTTTAGTCACCGCAATTTTCGCATCTGTTTTTGCATTGAATGCAAATGCCTATCAAGCAGAATCAACAGTTTCATATGAACATATCGACATGGATGATGGCAAAGGCAATAGTGTTGCGATTACGGGTAAATACTATTTCAGCCCAATACAAACCCGCAATGCACCTTTAGCAGAAGCAGCATTTTTGAATAAAGCATCCAATATTGGTGGGGGTTTTGCTTATAACAAACTTGAAGATGATGAAGATCTAATAGAGTTACAATTTAATAGTCTTGGTGTAACAGGTGAAGTCTTTATTCCTGATACACAATTCTATGTATCGGGTGCCTTGTACCGTACCAACACCAAAGTCACAGTTCCATTATTCGGTTCAGACTCAAAAGCACATAATGGTTATGCGCTTGAGGCAGGTTTCTTGCCTATCAATGGTTTATTATTCGCAGTTGGTGTTGCTGATTTATCGAAAAGTTTTGATCCAGTACAACTTGCACAATATGGTTTTATTACCAATTTCATGAACTCTGCTACCGTTTCGGGCAAAGATGATGATACTGCAGTGACCTTACGTGCCAAATATGTCACTCAAATTGGTGATCACTATACTAACTTTGAAGCTCAAAGTTATTTCGGTGATGAAACCACATACCGTTTGGCTGCTGATCTTTATTTAGACCCAACACTCAGTGTCGGTATTTCATTTGCAGACTCTACTGCTGATGATTCAGATAGTATATTCAACATTCGCGCACAAAAATTCTTTACACCACAAGTCGCTGTTGGTGTTGGCTATACCACTATTGATGGCGCAGATTCTTTTGGCATCAACGGTACTTTCCGTTTCTAATTCTAAAAAATAATATAAAAAGTCGCTATTAAAAGCGGCTTTTTTATTGTGTTAAATGTATCACTTGCAATTGCAAGCTAGTATTTCCATTATAGATATTACGTTCTAGGGTATAAACCAAATCGACATAGCCCAACATCGGATTAAATTCAAAGCGATCAACTGCATTAAAAGCAATTGCATCAATTGCATGTTGCCCCAGTGAAACTTTTAATTTCAAATGTTGGTCTTTCAACCAACGATAATCAATCACTTTAAAACGACCTTCAAACTGAGGCAGTGGAAACTTTTGTCCCCAAGGTCCCAACTGCTCAATCCAGTCCAATGTAGACAAATGCAAGGCTGAATCAACCAACTCACCATCTGTCCACAAGGTCGCTTGAAATAGCTCTTTATCCATTTCAGCAATAGACTGGGTAAAGACCATTTTGAATTCATCAAAATGCTGTTTTCTAAGGGTCAAACCAGCTGCAGCAGCATGCCCACCAAAATGACTGATCAAATCTGGGCGTTGTTCTGCCACCAGTTCAATCATATCGCGAATATGAATCCCATCGATGGAACGTGCTGAACCTTTGATATGAATACCATCTTCATCTGGTGCAAACACTAAGCTTGGACGATAGAATTGTTCCTTCAACCGCCCTGCCACAATACCAATCACACCTTGATGCCATTGTTCATCAAACATCACCAACGCAGCAGGTAAATGCTCGGCTTCAAGCTGAATATGCTGTAAAGCTGTTAATGCTTGCTGCTTCATTTCAGTTTCGACTTGGCGACGTTCGATATTGAGCTGATTGAGTTGCTCTGCAAGTGGATAGGCCGTTGCCATATCTGGTGCTAATAAACACTCAATACCGATGCGCATACTCTCCATACGCCCAGCGGCATTAATTCGTGGTCCAATGACAAAACCTAAATCTTGCGCGCGCAATGTTGCTGCATCGCGTTTGGCAATATCCAGTAAAGCTAAGATTCCGGCACGACATTGTTGCTGCTGAATGCGCTTTAAACCAGTATCAATCAGAATACGATTGTTATAGTCCAAAGTTGCCACATCCGCATAGGTGCCGAGTGCGACTAAATCTAAATATTGGGTAACTTTACAGCTACTTTTACCCTGCTGAGTGCGAGCACTAGCTAGTTTGGCCAACACATAAAAAGCAACACCCACTCCTGCCAATGCTTTACTCGGAAAATCACAACCCAGTTGATTTGGGTTAACCACCGCCTCTGCATTTGGCGTCGCTTTTGTGGTCAAGTGATGATCGGTAATAATCACTTGCATTCCCAATGCCTGTGCTGTTTCTACCCCTGCGTGGCTGGAAATACCATTATCGACTGTAATCAACAAATCAGGCTGATAGCTTTGTTGTGCCAGCTCAGCAATCTTTGGTGTGAGTCCATAACCATATTTAAAACGATCAGGAACAAGATATTCAACCTGAGCCCCCATTTCCCTTAATACCAACACCATCAGGGCCGTACTGGTTGCACCATCGGCATCATAATCGCCGATAATGACAATTTTTTTCTGTTGATCAATCGCTTGATCAATCAATTCCACCGCAACATCTAACCCTTTTAAGTTGGGAGAGAGTAAATGCTTCAGCTTTAGTTCAAGTTCTTGCTCGGATTGAACCCCTCGTCTCGCTAAAATTTCAGCCATAAACGACGGCACGCCCTGAAATTGTTCAGGGCGCGTGAGAAAGGGTCTTTGTTGAATGTGTATCTTGGTCATTTATGGCATCAAGCGTTGGATAATCCAAAGTCCGTTTTGTTTTTCATAACTCAAACGATCATGTAATCGATTCGGTCGTCCCTGCCAGAACTCATAATAATCAGCCACTAATCGATAGCCACCCCAAAATTCAGGCTTAGCGAGTTCACCCTGTTCACCGATCTGCTGCTGCAAGTCTTGGAAACGTTGCTGTAATTCGTCGCGGCTGGCAATTCGTCCACTTTGCGGTGTACTGATATGGGCTGCAATCTGACTATCACGTGGGCGTTTGTGATAATACTCCGCTGACTCTTGTTCAGAAATCTTGATCACCTGTCCGCTAATCCGTACCTGACGCTCCAAACTCGGCCAATAAAATAACAATTCGGCAAAAGGATTCTCAGCAAGGTCTACACCTTTTTGACTGTCATAGTTGGTATAAAAGTCATAGCCTGCTTCCGTGGCGCCACGTAACAATACGGTACGCACATGTGGTCGCCCTTGGGCATTTGCCGTTGCCAAAGACATGGTATACGGCTCATGTAAATGTGCAGCTAGAGCATGATTAAACCAATTTAAAAACTGAAGATGTGGATGATCACTAATCTGTGCTTCGTGTAACTCACCTTGTTCATAACTTAAACGTAATTCACTTAAGTCTTTAATCACATCACTCATGCCGACTCTCCGCTATGCAACTTGGGCTTGAGCGCGTACTGCATCAGCCAATTGATGCGCTAAAGTTTCAACTTCTTGTTGTTGATCACCTTCAACCATCACCCGAATCACTGGCTCAGTTCCTGATTTACGAATCAAAAGTCGCCCACGCCCCTTCAATTGTTGTTCAGCTTTTTCAAATTCAGCAACTAAAGCAGGAATCGAGTATGGATCAATCATCTGCTGCAAACGCACGTTGACCAGTATTTGTGGGAATAAGTCAAAACCTTCGACCAACTCATGTAAAGCTTTGCCTTGTTCGACCATCACTGTTAACACTTGCAATGCTGCGATAATTGCATCACCAGTGGTGCTCTTATCCAGTGTCAGAATATGACCTGATGGCTCACCGCCAATCACCCAGTCATTTTCTTCAAGCGCTTGTAAAACATAACGATCACCTACACTCGCACGCACAAAACCGACATTGGCTTTTTGCAATGCCAACTCAAGTGCCATGTTGCTCATCACTGTTCCAACCACCCCTGTAGGCTTATTTTTCGCCTGTGTCGCTAGGATATATAGAATATGATCACCATCAATCAATTGACCATTTTTATCTACCATCACGACGCGGTCGGCATCACCATCAAAAGCAATACCTAGATCGGCGTTATGTTCAACAACTGCTTTCTGTAAATGTTCAGGATGAGTAGAACCACAATTTTCATTGATATTTAGACCATCTGGTTCGTTATACATCGAGATCACTTTAGCACCCAACTCACGGAATACTGAAGGTCCTACGCTATAAGCAGCGCCATTGGCACAATCCACCACAATTTTTAAATTACGCAAATCAAAATGGTATGGGAAGGTCGACTTACAAAATTCGATATAACGTCCATTGGCATCTTTTACCCGAACGCTTTTGCCTAAACTCGCATTGTCCTCAATTTGAAGATCATTTTCTAATTCTTGGTTAATTTGTTCTTGCAACGCATCGGGAAGCTTTTTACCCTCACTCGAGAAGAACTTAATGCCATTGTCATAATAAGGGTTGTGGGATGCTGAAATCACAATCCCAGCATGGGCATGTAGTGCACGGGTTAAATGAGCGATGGCTGGCGTCGGTAATGGACCTAATAGATGTACATATACACCTGCTGCATTAAGACCTGCTTGTAGAGCCGCCTCTAAAATATAACCGGATAAGCGTGTATCTTTCCCCAAAACAACAATTGGCTTATTTTTCGGACTGGTGCGTTTTAATACTTTTCCAGCTGCAAAACCTAGTTTCAATGCAAATTCAGGAGTAATTGGCATTTCTCCAAATTTGCCACGAATTCCATCAGTACCAAAATAACTCATTATTTACTCACTTTCTTATCTTTTATATGGATTGTAACCATATCTTTTTCATGTTATTCACTTTACACCAAAACAAAAAAACCGTCAGTGAACTGACGGTTTTTCAATCTAAACAGTTACCAAAAATCAACCAATACGATAGTTGGGTGCTTCTTTGGTAATCGTCACGTCATGCACATGTGATTCTTGCATACCCGCAGAGGTGATCTTCACAAATTTAGCATTTTCAGCCATTGCTTCGATATCTGCTGAACCGGTATAGCCCATAGATGAACGTAAACCACCCATCATTTGATGTACAATCGCACTCATTGGGCCTTTATAAGGTACTCGACCTTCAATACCTTCAGGAACGAGCTTCTCTACCCCTGCTTTGGCATCTTGGAAATAACGGTCAGATGAACCTGAAGCACCAGACATCGCTCCTAAAGAACCCATACCACGATAGGCTTTATAGTAACGTCCTTGGAAAAATTCAACCTCACCCGGCGCTTCTTCAGTACCCGCCATGAGTGAACCTACCATGATCGTGCTTGCACCTGCTGCAATCGCTTTCGCCATATCGCCTGAGTAACGAATACCACCATCAGCAATCAAAGGAATCTGACCTTTCAAAGCACTCGCAACATTATCAATCGCAGACATTTGAGGAACGCCAATCCCTGCAACGATACGTGTGGTACAGATTGAACCTGGGCCTATACCGACTTTCACAGCATCTGCACCCGCATCGAGTAATGCCAATGCTGCATCACCAGTGGCAATATTACCGCCAATCACTTGAACTTGTGGGAAGTTTTGTTTAACCCAACGCACACGTTCAATCACACCAGCAGAATGACCATGTGCCGTATCTACGACAATCACATCCACACCAGCTTCAACCAACGCTTCTACACGTGCAGGTGTTTCCGCACCCGTACCAACTGCAGCGCCCACGCGTAAACGACCGAGTTCGTCTTTACAGCTATTTGGATAAAGCTCAGCTTTACGGAAGTCAGTAACTGTGATTAAACCTTTCAGTGCATTGTTTTCATCAACCACCAATACTTTTTCAATACGGTGTTTTTGAAGAAGTGCTTGAATATTTTCTTTCGATTCGCTTTCAAGAACGGTAACTAAGCGGTCTTGACCTGTCATGATGTTGCTTACAGGTTGCTCAAGATTGGTTTCAAAACGTGTATCACGCCCTGTCACGATCCCAACCACTTTGCCATCTTTCACCACTGGCACGCCACTAATGTTATTGGCTTGAGTAATCGCAATCAATTCACGAACAGTGGTTTCAGGCGTAACGGTGATTGGATCTTTCACCATCCCCGCTTCAAATTTTTTCACACGGCGTACTTCAGCGGCTTGTGCTGCAATATCCATGTTTTTGTGCAAAATACCAATACCACCATTCTGCGCCATCGCAATCGCCATACGTGACTCAGTCACTGTATCCATTGCAGCCGAAACGAGAGGGATATTAAGTTGAATTCCGCGAGTTAAACGTGTCTTTAGAGAGACATCTTTTGGGAGAACAGTTGAGTAGGCAGGAAGTAATAAGACATCATCGAAGGTTAACGCTTCTTGAACGATGGTCAGCATAACAATCTCACTGGTAATTTCCGTGAGCTATTATAAACAAATTTCGCTGTATTTTTCATTTTCTATGATGAAATAATTTCTACCTGACCATTTCTTTTCTATTTCACCCATGCTTCACACTGCCATTTTTACCACAACCACAGATTTTCGATGATTTTTTTAGACAACACTTCCATCACTCAGTTTAAAAATAAATATTTTGGACATTTTAAAAAAGCTCTTTTTTAAATACAATAATTCTCATTATCAAATCCGACTTCTGCTTGTCTAGGCTGACTCACTTATGCGACTATCGCAACGACTCCCATATTCACCTACCCTCTTAACGCTTGCTGTTCTGACCCTTATGACCACAAGTCATGCAGCAACTGCGACTCCCCAAAGTAGCGAATCAACCAATATCCTGCCCACAATCGAAATTCAGGCAGAACAAGAGCCTACATCAAGTTACGTGGCCACCAAAGCCAGCTCACTGTTAAAGTCAAATGACCCTTTATTTAAAACAGCTCAATCCGTTAGTGTGATTACCCAAGAACAATTAGAACAGAAACAGGCCTCTACGCTAGCCGAAGCCATCAATGGGGTTGCAGGTGTGGTATCAGGACAACTTGGACGACGTGGCTGGGATGATTTTATTATTCGCGGGCAAAACTCATCCGATCAGGTGTTTATTGATGGATTACGCCAAGGGCAAAGCACTTTCGTTGCCACCGAAATTTCAGGCATGGATCAAGTCCAAGTTTTAAAAGGCCCTGCATCGGTCAATTTTGGTTTGGTACAACCCGGTGGCATGGTCAATATGGTGACCAAGCGGCCCCAAGCAGAAAGTTTCTATCGCGGCACATTGACCTATGGCTCAAATCAACTCAAACAAGGCACATTTGATCTCAACTACAGCCCGAATAATAGTGATAAAGGTGCTTTTCGTTTAAATGGACGTATTGCTGATCAAAACGATCCCACCGACTTTGTTTATTTCAAGAACGACTATATTTCACCATCTTATAATTTTGATCTCGGTGAAAATACGAATTTATCGGTGATTGCCAGTTACCAACATCGTGAATATCTGCGCCAACAAGGTTTACCCATTTTAGGAACGTTGTTGGACAATCCAAATGGTTCATTAAACAGCAAATTATTTATCAGTGAACCGTCACATGGTGCTTACAATGCAGATGTGTATCGGGCAGGTTATAATTTCGCTCATAAGTTTGAGAACGAATGGCAGTTCAAGCAAAATTTTGCCGTACAAAAAACCGAAATGCTAGGTCCAGCAGTGTTTGCAGCAACAGGTAAAAACTTTTGGGCGAAAGATAAAGATGGAAAAATTGATTACACCACGATTCAGCGCCAAGGGCGCTACCAAGACGTGGATAATCTAAACTTTGCGATCGACAATCAGCTACAGAAAACCTTTAAACTTGCCAATATGGCGCATGAATTGACTGTTGGTGTCGATGCCATGCAAGAAAAAAGTGATTACATCAATAATCGCTGTACAGTCGGCAATTTGAATGTATATGAACCGCAATATGATACCACCGTGGTTTGCCCTGAAACGCCAACGAACCATGATATCAATCGTCTCAGATATACTGGCTTATACCTACGTGATCGAATCCAACTCAATGATCAGTTGGTTTTAAATCTTGCTGGACGTCATGATTGGGCAGAAACCAGCAATACCAATTTGATCAAAAATACTGAAACAACACAATCTGACAATGCCTTTACCGGCAATGCCTCCCTCCTGTATAGCATTAACGATATCGTTGCACCTTATGTCAGTTACGCAACATCCTTCTTGCCCACAACAGGAACTGATTTTTATGACAATGCCTTTAAGCCAGAGAAAGGAAAACAAATCGAAGTCGGTTTAAAACTGCAAAGTCCCGACCAACATATTCAAGGCAGCATTGCATGGTTTGATTTACGCCGCCAAAATGTTTCTGTTACCGACCCAATAAATAGTGGTTTTAAAGTACAACGTGGCGAACAAATGACACGTGGGGTCGAAACTGAAATCGCCGCCCAGCTCTTTAATCAGCTCAAAATCACAGCGGCTTATACCTACACGCCTGACGCTGAAACCAGCAAAGATACCGTAGCCGATAACATTGGATTGCGAATCGATAATATTCCCAAACACAGCTACAGCCTTTCTTCCCGTTATCGTTTTGAACAGAATTCCAATATAGGCTGGTATGTGGGTGCTGGCTTTCGAGGTGAAACGAAGAAAAGCGTCAATGGGTTAGCTGTCGACATCCCAAGCTATACATTATTTGATACAGAAGCAGGTTATGATGCCGAACACTGGGGTGCTCAGCTTGCCATTCGTAATTTATTTGATAAGGATTATTATGCAGGCGCACTCAATGAGAATCTAATTACCTTAGGCAATCCACGTCAAATTAACTTTACAGTGAAGTTTAACTATTAATCGGATAGAGTCCCCCTTTATCAAAGAGAGGGGACTCAAAAATTGTAACTTGTTCTGAACAAGTGAGTATGTATAACCTGAGTCCGACATAAGGCTAATTCAATAACGAAGTGCAACAAATTTCAGTGTGGTTTTCATTTTCTATGATGAAAATAATTTTAATACTGTCCCTTAGAAATATAAGTACAGGCTATAGAGGTGTTAGGTCGTAAAACTGTCAAAAAAATATCATTGCTTAAATAACTATATTGTATTGTCCATGTTAGATTTCTTGTATCTCGATCCGCCTCCGTAAGCTTATAAATATCTGAGCAACCCCTTACAGGTTCGCCATAATATTTCCATTTCGTATACATTAAATAATCATGCGATGTTCGGAACAAAATCGTCACCGCACCTAAAATGACAAAACCCAAAATCGTTCCAATCAAAATTTGATAAAAATAGCGTTTCTCATTTTTTTTATTCACAGGCTCAATCATCATTATCCTTGATCGCTGAAATTCTAAAAAAGTTAGGTTTAAATGCAAAAGATTTGTAAGGTCTTTATCCGCATAAAACCTTAAAAACTCACGTGATACACACGTGAGCGTTGCTCTTTCTCATGTTAAACATTACAAGAAATAATGCTGAACCAAAGCCGATAGACCAATAATTAAGAAAATCGCAGCACCAATCTTATGAATCAAAGCAATCGGCAAACGTTCAGCCAATTTATTACCAATAAATACCGCCGGTGCATTGGCAATCATCATGCCTAAGGTTGTGCCGAGCGTGACCCAAAAAATACTGTCAAAACGAGCCGCCAATGCGACCGTTGCAATTTGGGTTTTATCGCCGATTTCTGCCAAGAAAAATAAGATAAACGTTGCACCAAACACACCAAATTTTTGCCATTTATTGATATTTTCAGTTTCATCACCCAATTCATCTGGAATCAACATCCAAATCGCCATCCCAATGAAACCCAAGGCAAGAATCCACAATAAGATTTCAGGACTCAGTACGGTGGTGATCCATTGCCCAAGGACAGCCGATAAACCATGATTAATCAATGTCGCCAATAATATGGCAATCAGAATCGGAATCGGTTTACGAAAACGTGCGGCAAGCAATAAAGCCAGAAGTTGAGTTTTATCGCCCATTTCTGCAAGGGCAACGATAGAAGTCGAGATGAGAAATTCATACATTGTTGAATGCTCTGGCTAGCAAAATATACCGATGACCTATCCCTCCTGCTAGCCAAAATCAAATAGATTGATTGCAGAGTGATAAATCAAAGGTCTTGCCAACAAAAGCACAGCTAAAAAGCTGTTTTTGGTTCTTTGCTATGATGACCATGTTCTGTTGAACAATTATGTTGATCATCACCTCTTTACTTTGCGTAAAGAGCGGCTACTCCCCAATGAAGTGGTTTTATTCTAACAAATCCATATCCTATTTAAAATCTCTAAATTTAGATTTTTTGATACCACCACAGTACACATCTAAAAAGCCCCAATAGGCATGCAAAAACGACATTGCCGCCAATAATCCCCATACTTCCCCAACCGCTGGTGCTGCCCGCATGCTGCGCTTGATATTCCATTGTCATCGCCACGGTCGCAAGCAACACCTCCAAGCCCATTACGGCATAGATGATCCATTCCCATGGAAAGTGTAAGTAACTCACCCACAATCCCATCAGCACAAAAACAATCAACACGAGCGGTAACATCACTTTATAAATCGCGAACATCTCTACCTCTAGTTTAAGCGTATTGAATTCTGATGATTCATTCTAAATAAAACAGCGCTCAAAGAAAGTCTGTTATTTTAAATTTCCCAAAAAAGAAAACCCCGCATAAGCGAGGTTCTCTATATTCAAATTATTTACAGCAATAAACTGCGAATATCTTTTAATAACTTAGTGAGCTTATTACTAAAACGTGCCGCATCTGCACCATTAATCACACGATGATCATAAGATAATGATAGTGGCAGCATTAGTCGCGGATCAAAGTCTTTGCCATTCCAGACTGGTTGCATAGTTGCAGGTGAAATACCCAAAATTGCAACTTGAGGCCAGTTGACCAGTGGTGTAAACGCCGTACCGCCAATTGAACCTAAGCTGGTAATAGTAAAGTTCGCACCTTGCAAATCTTTCGGTGACAACTTACGATCACGCGCTTTTTGGCTCAGCTCAGCCAATTCAGTGGCAATTTGCTTAATCGATTTCTGGTCAGGATTGCGCAATACAGGAACGGTTAATCCATCTGGCGTTGCAACCGCAATACCCATATGAATTTCATTACGTAATAGCACGGATTTTTGATCATCCGCCAAGTGTCCAGCAAAATAAGGCTCTTCTTTCAGCAAGTGAGCAACCGCTTTGGCAATAAATGCCAAGATGGTTAAGCTAATCCCTTGCTTTTTAAAACCTTCTTTGAGTTCACCACGCCACGCTTCTAACTCAGTAATATCCGCTAAATCAAACTGCGTGACTTGAGGAATAAAGTTATTCAATGACAACTGCGGAACAGAAACTTGCTGCAAGCGCGTCATCGCTTTAACTTCACCGCCACCGAAGGCACTAAAGTCTGGTAAAGCTGGTAAACCAGAAGCCGCTGGTGCAGCTTGAGTTGTTGGACTTGCTGGTGCTGTAGTCAATCGAGTTTTTACATATGCAAAAACATCGTCTTTCATCACACGACCATGCTCACCCGAAGCTTTGACTTGCCCAAGTACCACACCCAATTCCCGTGCCAACTTACGCACCGCTGGGCCAGCATACACTTTGGCGTTGTCGGCCTCTTGTTGCTTGCTCAGCTTCTCTGGTTGCGCTGGAGCTGACTGCGTTTGAGCCGCCACTGGTTGTGGTTTAGTTGCTGGACTACGTACTTCTTCAGCTGGAGACGCTTTCGGTGCTTTGGCAGTGGCTGGAACAGCCTCGCCACTCACTTCAATACTTGCCAACGGCATCCCTTGGCGCACATCTTGATTCAATGACACATGAATGGCTTTCACGATGCCTGCTGATGAACTTGGTACTTCCACTGAGGCTTTATCTGACTCAACCACGCATAGACTTTGTTGTGCTTCTACACGATCACCGACATTGACCAAAATTTCAGAAACAACTGCCTTATCTACACCAAGATCAGGCACTGTGATTTCAACTTCACCTGTTGTGGTACTGGTTGAGGCAGGTGCTTCGGCTTCAGCAGGTTCAGCTTGCGGTGCTGACGCAGTTTCAGTGGTTGTTGTTTTGACTTGAATCAATACAACACCCTCTTTAACACTGTCGCCTTCTTTAATCTGAATCGACTCAACCACACCAGCGACCGAGCTTGGCACTTCTACTGTGGCTTTGTCTGACTCAACCACCACGATGCTTTGCTCAGTTTCAATCTGATCACCAACTTTGACCAAAATCTCTGCAACCAATGCTTTTTCAACACCAATGTCAGGCACTTTCACATCAACCACTTGCGTCGCATTCGCTGTTTTAGCCGCCACTGGTGCTGGTTGGTCTTCAGTTTTCTCAGCTTTTACTTCCGCTTTCTGACTTTCTGCTTTAGGTGCTTCAGTCGTGGTCGCTTCTGACGCTTGAGCTTGCTCTTCAAGCTCAATCAGAGCCACGCCTTCTGTGACTTCATCACCTTGTTTTACCAAAATGCTTTTAACGACCCCTGCTGCAGTGCTGGGTACTTCAACTGTTGCTTTATCTGATTCTAGAACCAAAAGGCTATCCTCAACTGCAACGTGATCACCCACTTTTACCAAAATCTCTGCGACAAGAGCCTTATCTACGCCAATATCAGGTGCTTGGATTTGCATGATTAATTCCCCTCACCCGCTTGATTTTCAGTGTATTCAGCCACGGCTTGAACTTGTGGATGCGCTTGTGGAGCCCAAGCCACTGGACGATCAGTATCTAATTCAAAGTTAGAAATTGCATCTTTAACCAAACGTGCATCTACTTCACCTTCGTCAGCTAATTTTTTCAAAGTCGCAACAACGATATGCGCAGCATCAACACCAAAGAAACTACGTAAGTTCGCACGTGTATCTGAACGGCCGTAACCATCTGTACCTAATGCAACAAATGGACGACCATCAGGAAGATATGCACGGATTTGTTCGCTGTACGCACGCATATGGTCTGTAGCAGAAACGACGATACCTTCTGTACCACGTAATTGTTTAGATACCCAAGATTCTTTCACTTCTTCAGCAAGCGGGTGTAAGCGGTTGTATTCTTCACATGCCATGCCATCACGTGACAACTCATTGAAGCTCGTTACACTCCAAACGTTTGAGTGGATTTGGTATTCATCACGTAAGATTTTCGCAGCTTTAATCACTTCACGAAGAATTACACCTGAACCAAGTAATTGGACAGTTGCTTTTTCATCTTTTTCGAACAAGTACATACCACGTTTAATGCCTTCCTCAGCGCCTTCTGGCATTGCAGGATGCTCATAGTTTTCGTTCATTACCGTGAGGTAATAGAACACGCGCTCTTGGTTCACATACATACGTTGTAAACCGTCGTGTACGATCACGGCCAATTCATAACCAAAGCATGGATCATAAGATACACAGTTTGGAATTGTGTTCGCCAAGATATGTGAATGACCATCTTGGTGCTGTAAACCTTCACCGTTCAATGTGGTACGGCCAGCAGTAGCACCGAGTAAGAAACCTTGTGCCTGTGCATCACCTGCCGCCCATGCAATGTCACCAATACGTTGGAAACCAAACATTGAGTAGTACATGTACATTGGAATCATCGGCAAGTTGTTGGTTGAATAACTGGTACCTAACGCCGCCCATGCACTCATCGCACCAGCTTCATTAATTCCTTCTTGAAGCATGTGGCCGTCACTTGCTTCACGGTAATGCATTAACTGCTCTTGGTCTTCTGGGGTATATTTTTGACCGTGAGCGGCATAAATACCGAGCTGACGGAACATGCCTTCTAAACCAAAAGTACGTGCTTCATCTGGAACGATTGGTACTACGCGGTCTTTAATTGCTTTTTCTTTCAGTAAGGCAGAAATTAAACGCACCATCAACATCGTGGTCGATTGTTCTTTACCACCTGAACCATTTAATACAGCATCAAATACAGACAACTCAGGAATCGCTAAAGTTTCACTCTCACGACGACGTGCAGGTAGGTAACCACCTAATGCTTCACGACGCGCCTTCATATACTTCATTTCTGGAGAGTTTTCACTTGGGCGATAGAATGGGAGCTCTTCTAACTTATCATCTGTAAATGGCAGGTTAAAACGGTCACGTACATATTTCAAAGAGTCGACCTGCATTTTTTTGATTTGATGAGTTTTGTTCACCGCTTCAATTTCCTCAGACAAACCGTAACCTTTGACAGTTTTCGCAAGAATAACTGTTGGTTGACCTTTGGCTTTCATTGCTTCTGCATAGGCAGCAAAAACTTTATACGGGTCATGACCACCACGGTTAAGATTATCGATGTCTTCATCGCTTAAATCTTTTACAAGTTCCGCAGCTTCTGGGTACTTGCCAAAGAATTTCTCACGTGTATATGCACCACCTTTCACTTGATAGCGCTGGTACTCACCATCAACTGTTTCTTCCATTACCGCTTTTAAAGCGCCTGAATTATCTTGAGCCAGTAGAGGATCCCAATGACGGCCCCACACCACTTTAATCACACGCCAGCCCGCACCACGGAATAAAGATTCTAATTCTTGAATAATTTTACCGTTACCACGTACAGGACCATCGAGGCGCTGTAAGTTACAGTTCACGACCCAAATTAGGTTATCAAGCTTTTCACGACCAGCAAGTGAAATTGCACCCGTACTTTCTGGCTCATCCATCTCACCATCGCCAAGATATGCCCAGACTTTACGATCTTCTTCTTTGATTAAGCCACGATTCATCAAATATTTTTGAATGTGTGCCTGATAAATCGACATGATTGGACCAAGACCCATTGATACTGTTGGGAATTGCCAATAGTCCGGCATTAAATACGGATGTGGATAGCTTGGTAAACCGTTACCCCCCACTTCACGGCGGAAATTACTTAACTGTTCTTCAGTTAAACGTCCTTCAAGGAATGAACGTGCATAAATACCAGGAGCACAGTGTCCTTGGTAATAAATCATATCTCCGCCAAAGTTATTGCTGTTTGCGCGGAAGAAATGGTTAAAACCTACGTCATATAATGTTGCACTTGATGCGAAGCTCGCCAAGTGTCCACCTAAATCATCACCTGTTTTATTCGCACGAAGTACCATTGCTAAGGCATTCCAACGAATCAATGCACGAATACGGCGTTCCATATCTTGGTCGCCGGGCATCGCAGGTTGTTCTTCAACTGAAATCGTATTGAGATAAGGTGTATTTAAGCGTTGAATCGGAACATGTTTCGCAATCGCCCGTTGATAAAGCTTTTCCAGTAAGAAAGCAGCGCGCTCCGTGCCCATGTGCTGTAATACTGAATCAAAAGCATCTTGCCATTCTTGGGTTTCCTGCGCGTCAGAGTCGCCATAAAACGCCATATAATTCACCTTTTCCCTTAAGTTATATTGTTGTTGCTATATTTATCATGTTTTGGCTTCATAAAGGTATTGCCCTAAATGAATACAAAAGCACTTAATATTTTTTTCCTAAATAGTCATTGACCCAAATCAAACATAAAACATAAAAAATCGCCAATAAAGACGATTTTTTTTAAATATTGATATACAAGTGTTAACAAATTACATTAAGGCAACATTGCAAGGTAAGTTGAAGGGTTTTTACGTTGACCATCTTTCACAACTTCAAAATGTAAATGCGGTCCAGTACAACGACCTGTACACCCAACATTGGCAATATGCTGACCAGCACCTACACGTTCACCTGCATTCACCATCAAGCGTGATGCATGTGCATAACGCGTGACATAACCGCTGCCATGATCAATTTCAACGTATTGACCATAACCTGTACCCCAACCCGCTTTTGTCACTACACCAGGACCTGTTGCATAAATGGGTGTGCCTGATGGTGCTGCAATATCAACACCAGAATGGTGACGGGTCGAACCTAATAAAGTACGATTGCCCCAAGTGGAACTTACTCGACCTTCTTGTAGCGGGTGACTCACCAACCAAGAATGACCTGTACCCGCTGAGAATGATGATCCGCTATCTTGACGACCATATTTTTTCTCAATGGTGGCATTATTCAATTCAATGGTTTTTTCACGTAACTTAACCGATACATTGGATACAGCAGGTAAATCAATATCATCTGGGTGGGCATAAGAACCCTGAGCTAAAGTCTTTGATAACTGTTCTAAACGGTCACCGTCAGTTGCTTGATTCATATTTTGATAGTCTGCAAAAGCAACTGAAGCAGCTGAAGCAGCCAATGAAAATGCGAGTAAAATACGACGCGTATGATGCATAAAAAACCTCTTGAAACCGTCCTTAAAAAGTCCCTTTATCATCTCTTCCTTGATAACAGCTAAAATAAACGCTTAAGATGAACACACCACCTCGAAGGAAGTTGACATGTCTGAACCTAGCAACGTTTTTCAACAGAAAGGACAACGTACCAAAACTGGAAACTTAACGTTTCTGACGACGCAAGTCACACAATGGACACAACTTACGAAAATTATTCAACCTTTACTACCCCAACCAGAGCAATGGCAGGTTGTTTGTTATCAACATGGTGTTCTGATCATAACAGGTGAAAATCAAGCAATGATTAGTCAACTCAGTTATTTGCAAAGCCACTATGTTGCGCAGTTAGCTCAACTCGAAGGACTCCATGATTTACGAAAAATTCAAGTTCGTTTAAGACACAAAATGATTGTATCTAAAGAACTATCCCCCCCATCAAAGGTACTTACATCAGAGACTCAAGAGCAATTGCGTAGCGCCGCTGAATATGTGAGCGACCCTAAGCTTAGCCAAGCTTTACTACGTTTGGCAAGCAATAAAAAGTAACAGCTCAACTTAAGTGATGGAATATGCTGTTATTTTCCGTGATATGTGTCTCATTTTAATTCGTTACATTATAACATAGGCATGAAAAGACAATGACTTATGTCACACTTACATAAGGAATCGGGCAATTACTTTCGTCATCAAATGTTACAATTTCATAGCTGCTTGGATCATTTTGAACATTGCGTAATAGTTGATTATTGAGCGCATGACCTGATTTATAGCCATCAAACTTGGCGATAACCTGATGCCCGAGTAAATATAAATCCCCCACAGCATCTAAAATTTTATGTCGAACAAATTCATCTGAGAAGCGCAATCCTTCTTCATTCACAACGCCCGTATCATCCACACCAATCGCATTGTCTAAGCTTGCGCCCAATGCCAGATTATTGGCTTTTAAGTAGTCTAAATCTTTCATAAAACCAAAGGTGCGAGCTTCACTCACTTCATACACAAAGACTTCCGTTGAAAAATCAATGGTGGCGGATTGGTATTCTTTGGCAAATGCAGGGTGATCAAAATCAATGGTAAAGTTCAGCTGAAAACCTGAATGAGGTGTAAAAATCGCGCGTTTATCTTCTATTAATGCTTCAACAGGCTTTAAAATTCGAATAAATTTCTTCGGGGCATCTTGCTCAGCGAGTTCGCCTTGCATCAGCAAATAAATAAATGGCCCTGCACTTCCATCCATAATCGGAACTTCAGACGCAGACACCTCAACAATCAAATTATCAATCCCCAGTCCAGCAATCGCACTCATGACATGCTCAATAGTCCCGACTTTAATATCATCTCGAACAAGATTTGAACACATGAATGCTTCTTGAATCAGCAAAGCATCGGCGGGAATGTCCACTGGCGGATTTAAGTCGATACGGCGAAAGACAATACCTCCATCAATATGGTGTGGAACAAAATTAATCAGCACCTTTTGACCACTGTGCAGACCAATACCGCTCGCTTTCACCACACGTTTGAGAGTCCGTTGTTTCAACATGCCATGCCAACTTTATTTGCAAAAACCGCTATAAGTTAGCATATTTGGGGTCTTTTGGCACTTCATAAATGGATTGCCTTGTCAAAGAAAATCTTAATAAGAGCAGACATAAAACGTAAGCAATAGCGACATGACGGCCAATTTATTCTAAAAAATAAAAAAAGGGGTAATGAATACCCCTTTTTAACAACTCTAAAATTTGATTATTTGCGTTGCTGATTTTTCAAATAGTCTTGAATACTCATTGGAGATGAAAGCGGCGAAGAACTTGGTGCTGCACTCGCGGAAGACTCCGCATTGGCACGCTTGTTAATCGCAGGAACATCATCCTCATCAACGGCTTGCGCCCCTTGAGATGAAGCATGCGCACTGGTCGTACGTTTTTTATGATCAACCTCAGCCGAATTTCGAGTTAAACCCGTTGCAATAACGGTCACACGAAGCTCATCACGTGCATCTGGATCAAATACGGTGCCATAGAAAATCTCACCATCATCCAAATCAACAATTTGATTGACAATATCGGTAATAATTTCTGTTTCACGAAGGGTAATATCATCACCACCCGTAATATTGATCAACACGCCTTTGGCATTGATAATATTTACATTATCTAGCAACGGGCTGCGAATCGCTTGCTCAGCAGCTTGGCGTGCACGATCTTCACCACGACCTAAACCAGCACCCATCATGGCATAACCACGTGTACTCATCGCTGTTTTTAAGTCGGCAAAGTCAAGGTTAATATGACCACGATTGACCACGAGATCGAAGATACTGCGAACCGCATTTAACAATACGTCATCTGCCTTTTTATAGGCATCTTTCATTGAAATATCGCCATAAACACTGAGTAGGCGCTGGTTCGGAATGATAATTAATGAATCAACATGCGCTTCTAAAGCATCAATACCTTTTTCCGCAGATTTCTGGCGACGACGACCTTCAAAGTTGAATGGTGTGGTGACGACACCCACAGTCAAGATACCCATTTCTTTTGCAACTTCAGCCACCACTGGCGCTGCGCCGGTACCCGTACCACCACCCATGCCTGCAGTGACAAAGACCATGTCCGTGCCTTCAAGGTGTTGGCGAATCAGGTCACGACTTTCTTCCGCAGCAACCTGACCGACTTCTGGGTTTGCGCCAGCGCCTAGGCCACGGGTACTTTGCTCACCCAATTGAATCTTGAATGGTGCATTCATACAATCCAGTGCTTGCTTATCTGTATTTGCACAGACAAATTTCACACCTTGAATATCAGACTGCGCCATGTGCTGAACAGCATTACCACCACCACCACCAACGCCAAACACTGTGAAACGGGCTTGACCGTTGCCATCGTCTAGTTCATCTTCTATAAATTCAAATGAGGCCATGACCTTTAGATTTCCTAATATATTAATGGCAGTTACTTCAGCCCGTTACTGCCCTGATTTTTAAAACTACTGATGTTTAGGATGCTGTGCAATAATCACCAACTTGTCAAGTAGAGTGACCTACTATTACAACTTCCTAACAAATTTTCCTAAAAATAACTACAACTAAAGGTGTGTTTAGATTTCAATCATGCCTTGCGTTATCTGTGAAATCTCTACCAACCCTAGAATATAGCCTTTAATTTGCTATTCAATGCATTCCAGCCATTGGCAACACGATCCACAAAACTACGATCCGCTGCTTCTTCTGGTTCTTCAACCACATCTTGCAATTCACTTTGGCTAAACATCAACAGACCTGAAGCCGTGGCATACATCGAACGACGCAAAGCTGGTAAATGTTGATCGTCCGCATAGACCTGCAACGGTGGATTGCCCAAGTGTGCAGAAACACCAAGCATCCGTCGCGCCAAATTCACCATACCCTCAATTTGACAAGCATCACCCGTTAACACCACGCCATGATACAAACCATGAATCGCGCCACTATGTTGTAACTCTTCACGAATGAGTGCAAAGATCTCTTCATAACGAGCAATGATGATTTCTGCAAGCTCAATGCGACTAATGGTTTGAGGACCATCAATGCCTTGCACTTGAATCATATGATCAGGTTTCACCACACTTAGGTCAACACAACCATGCAGTATCTTGATACGCTCAGCTTCGTCTGTAGTGGTCTGTAGAACAGCGGCAATATCACGCGTTACATTTTCACCGCCACGCTGCAAAGTACGTGCTAGCGCTAGGCGTCCATCCAGGTATACCGCAATATTGGTAATACCCGCACCAATATCCACCAAACATACGCCATATTCTTTTTCATCTTTGAGCAGACTTGCTTCCGCGGTTGCTAAGCAAGAGACCACCATTTTTTCCACCCCGATATTCGCACCTTTCATCGCACGATCAAGGTTCTGCATAGTACTAATCGGCATCATCATCAATTGATAATGCCCCGTCATACTGTGCGCAGACATATTAACGGGGTTCTGTACCCATTCTGCCGAATCACCCAATTCAAATCCGAGTGGCACTGCACTTGCTAGGTAATAATCTGGGGAAACATGACTGGCTTTCGCCAACTCTAACGCCCTGACCACTTCATTTGTTGTAATAATATGATCATGGTTAGCTACAGGCGTACGACCAGACGCATAAAAACTCTGTAATTCAGTACTTGGAATAGATACCCATGCACTATGAATACGGCACTCTGCCATATCCTCAGCTTCGGATACCGCATTTTTGATTGCCGCAATGACCTTATCTAGACTGACAATCTTGCCCTTAACCATACCTCGGTTACGAGCAGATGCCATGCCAATGACTTGAATCTTGTCCGGCGCATGGATTTTACCAATTAAAACTGTGACCTTATGAGTCCCAATATCAATCGTAACAACTGAGGGAACAGTTTCACTCATTACTTGAATACCATATTTTGTTGTGTAGTACGGGCAAACTGCCTGTTGTTTTCAAGCCACGTATTATGGCTTTGCCTGAATTGCACCTGCAAGGCTTGTGTCATCAATCGTTACAACAAACTGACCGTTGACGATCTTAGGCGGTGTTGCATTTCTCCATTGAATGGCAAGGCCATTCCGATAACGCAAGTCAATCGCCGAGATTTTGGGCCATACAGGTTTAAGATCCGTTTGTGCCAAATGGCTTAAGCGTTGTAGTTTATTCATGGTTTGATCTTGATCTACAATAATACGTAAACCCGAATCAAACTGCATAAACCACGTCATACGCTCAGTTAAATACAACTCTTTTAAACGCAAATCAGCAGGCAGAAAAAGCTGATTAATTTCATTATAACGGCGCATCATCATTTTGGATTGGCTGGTGGGACCATGTAAAAGCGGTAAATTTGGATGTGCTTTTGGCACAGCTTCGCTAAATACTTCACCATTGTCACTGAGCAAACGCCCTGTTCCCCAACGCGCAATTGCATGACGCGGCATCACCCGCACACGAATTGCATTTGGCCAAGCTCGTGACACGACCACACGGTCGACCCATGAAACGTTTAATGCTTGATCTCGAATAAGCTCTAAATCCGAAGTGAAATAATTATCTTGAATAATCGGTGTTAGTTTTTGAGCTAACAGCTGGTTTTCTTGTTCTGAATTTGCGCCAACCACCTGCAATTCCGCCACTGTGGCATCAGTCATGACTTTATACAAGCCATAAATACCCAATGCCAGCATCGCGACTGCAATCACCAGCAATATCCAGCCACCCGCATTCACCATCTTTTGTTGAGGTGAAGGCGGTTTCTCATGAATAGAGCTAATCGCAGGCCGTGATTTACGACGCATAGATGCAGGGAGTTGAGCCATAAATTAAGCCGACTTTGTTAACGTTTGCTCTAAAATCGCAACGCAGAGCTGATCGAAACTATAACCCACGGCTTGTGCTGCTTTTGGCACGAGAGAATGACTGGTCATACCTGGAACAGTATTCACTTCCAACAACCAGAAGTTGCCTTGCTCATCTTGCATGGCATCAATACGTCCCCAATCTTCCGCACCCACGGCTTGAAAAGCACGCAAGCAAAGCGCTTTTAAACTTTGCTCTTCGGCTTCGCTTAATCCACAAGGAATCCCGTACTCAACATCATTACGTTGATACTTGGTTTCATAGTCATAAAATGCGACATCTGCTGGAGGTTGTAAACGAATCACAGGTAAAGGCTGACCATTCAAAAATGAAATGGTAAATTCACGGCCTGTAATCCATTTTTCAGCCATCACCACAGCATCATGCTGCGTTGCTTTTTCAATTGCAGCAGCAAAGTCTTCTGCTTTCTCAACCTTACTCATGCCGACACTTGAGCCTTCATGCACAGGTTTAATAATCACAGGCAAGCCTAATTCCGCAATCACAGCATCTAGGTCAGTCGCTTTGCTAATAATGCGGTATGGCGCTGTTGGTAAGTCACTGCCTTGCCAAATTTGCTTGGTTTTGACCTTGTCCATACCAATCGCTGAACCTTGTACCCCAGTGCCTGTATAAGGAACATTTAACCATTCCAACACCCCTTGGATCTGGCCATCTTCGCCACCGCGACCATGTAATACGATAAAAGCACGATCATAATCAGCCAATTCAGTCACACTACGATCTTGTGGATCAAATGCTTCTGCTTGCACGCCCGAACGCAACAATGCATCTAAAACGGCTTGACCACTATCCAATGACACAGCACGTTCAGCCGACTTCCCACCAAACAACACAGCAACTTTGCCGAATTTTGCAGCATTTGACACGTTTATATCCTTAAAACTTTAATATTCACAAAATACAATTATTTGGCATACAAGCGATGCTGAGCCAATTCTACCGAAATTGCCCCCACGTTACCTGCGCCTTGTGTTAATAACAAGTCATTCGCTTGTAACACTTTTTGTAAAACACTTGGTAAATTGCCTTCGACTGGATCAACCAAAATCGGTTCAACCTGACCGCGTAGACGAATACTACGCGCTAAAGCTCGGCTATCAGCACCGACCACTGGTTTTTCACCTGCAGCATATACTTCCAACAACAGTAATTGATCAACCTGAGACAACACATCCACAAAATCATCAAAACAATCACGGGTACGACTATAACGGTGCGGCTGGAACATCATCACTAGACGGCGATCTGGGTGGCTGGCACGCGCCGCTTTAATGGTCGCTTCGACTTCTTTAGGATGGTGACCATAGTCATCTACCAATTTCACCAAGCCATCCCCGACTTCAAACTCACCTTGAACCTGGAAACGACGACCGACACCGCTAAATCCGGCTAGCGCACGACAAATCGCCTCATCCGAAACGCCCTCATCGGTTGCCACCCCAATCGCAGCAAGTGCATTCAGTACATTATGCAAACCTGGTTGGTTGACGGTGACACGTAACGGCTCACGATCTTTACGCAACACCGTGAAGTGTGACCGCATACCATCTTGTTCTACATCAATGGCACGAACGTCATTGTCGTCATCAAAGCCATAAGTAATCACAGGACGACCGACTCGCGGAAGAATCTCGCGAATATTGGCATCATCACCACAGACTACAGCTAAGCCATAGAACGGTAAATTATGTAAAAATTGGATGAAGGTATCTTTTAACTTGTCAAAGCTACCGTCGTAGGTATCCATGTGATCCGCATCAATATTGGTGACGATGGCCGCCATCGGTTGCAAATACAAGAACGATGCATCTGACTCATCGGCTTCAGCTACGATAAAACGGCTTTCACCAAGTGCAGCATTTACACCTGTGCTATTCAACAATCCACCGATCACATAGGTCGGATCGAGGTTTTCTTCAGCCAACATAGTGGTGAGCAAACTGGTGGTGGTGGTTTTACCATGCGTACCTGCCACAGCAATCCCGTGACGATAGCGCATCAACTCACCCAACATCTCCGCACGACGCACGATCGGCGTACGCTGCTCGATCGCGGCTTTGATCTCTGGATTTTCAGGATCGATTGCAGTTGAAACGACCAATACATTGGCATTTTTAATATTTTCAGCACTATGACCAATATACACTTTGATGCCATTGGCTTCGAGTTGCGCTGTGGTTTTTGAGGCTTTAATGTCAGAGCCTGAAATTTTATAACCTTGGTTACTCAATACTTCGGCAATACCGCACATCCCCGCACCACCAATCCCCACAAAATGGATGTGTTTAATACGGCGCATCTCTGGCACTTTAATCAGCTTTTTAGCTTGGTTTGGATTTGTTGGAGACATAGATAAAACTCGAATTACAATTTTTTAATTAGATCAACCACATGCTGAGTTGCATTCGGTTGTGCTTGTTGACGTGCTTTAATAGCCATTTCAGATAAAAGCTGGCGATTGAGTAAACTCGCCAACAGCTCATCTAATGCTGCTGGTGTCATCTCTGCTTGCTGACAAATCTTGGCAGCCCCCACATTTGCAAGGAATTTAGCATTGGCAGTTTGGTGATCATCCACCGCGATCGGCAAAGGCACAAAAACTGCAGCCAAACCAGCAGTGGCGACTTCAGTAACCGTCAATGCACCCGCACGACAGATAATCAGATCTGCTTCACTATAGGCTTTGGCCATATCTTGAATAAAAGGCTGAACTTCAACATGTAAACTCGCAGGTGCAGCTTGATAACGATCTCGCGTTGCATCTTGCTGATTTTGACCACACTGATGGAATACATTTAACGGCACATTGAGCTTGATCAAGGCTTCAGGTAAACGCTCATTTAACGCTTGCGCACCCAATGAACCACCGACAATCAGAATATTGATCGGTTGCTGCTCTTGTTCCCGACTTTGATAACGCCATGACGGATTCAAAATCGCGCTGATTTCAGCTCGCACAGGATTGCCTGTGGTGACTACTTTATCACTGCTTGGAAACGTATTTGGAAAAGCCTGACAAACTGTTTTGGCAATCCGTGACAGTTGGGTATTGGTAAAACCAGCAATGGCATTTTGCTCATGAATTAATACTGGAATACCCAGCAAACGTGCCGCCAAACCACCCGGTCCTGCAACATAACCACCAAAACCAGCGACAGCATCAATCTTGAGCTGCTTCATGTAGCGCATTGCGCTTAAAGTTGCTTTTAAAATTTTAAAAGGTGCAGTGAGTTTACGTAATAAACCATTGCCACGCACACCTTGAATATCAACTTGATAAATCGGAATGTTTTGATCTTTGAGTAAGCGATTTTCCATACCAGTTGGCGTCGCCAACCATGAGACTTGGCAGCCTTCTTGTTGAAGTTGCTTGGCAACAGCAAGCGCAGGAAAAACATGCCCACCCGTACCAGCGGCCATCATCAAGACATGTTTGGGTTTGTTCTGTGGTGAATTGGTCACGGTGTAATTCTTCAACTCAAAAAAGAAGGTTATCGTCTATTGTTTTCGGCAGTTATTTTAATCCTAAAGTTTCATTCACGAAAAGCGAATTTCACTTGTTTACAACAGAAAGCTATACTTTTTGCAATTGTTTGCTAAAAACATGATGATGTCTACATCTAATTGCCCATTTACTGCTAAATTAACATAAAAAATAAATGGGCAATTCGGTCAAAAATTGATAATAAATTAGTTTGTACGACCCGCTTCTAACACCGCAAATAAATCATCGGCAATGGCAGTGCCAAATTGGTCATCAATCTCACGAATACAGGTTGGACTGGTGACATTAATCTCAGTGACATAATTGCCAATCACGTCTAATCCAACGAAAACCAGACCTTTTTCACGCAAGAATGGTCCAACTTTTGCCGCAATCATTTTGTCATTTTCACTCAGCGGACGAGCTTGTCCTAAACCACCCGCAGCCAAGTTGCCACGCACTTCACCGTTTTGTGGAATACGCGCCAAGCAATACGGCACTGGCTCACCATTAACCATCAAAATGCGTTTATCCCCTTCCACGATTTCAGGAATATACCGCTGCGCCATGATTGGACATGTGCCCAGTTCAGTGAGCATTTCTAAAGTTGAACCAATATTCACACCATCTTGATACAAGCGGAAAATCCCTGTACCACCCATGCCATCCAATGGTTTTACGATGACATCACCATGTTCTTTGATAAATTCACGAATTAAACTTTGTTGTGAAGTCACCAAGGTCGGCACTTGTAACTCAGGGAATTGGGTAGCAAACAGCTTTTCATTACAGTCGCGTAAGGATTGTGGTTTATTGATAATCCACGCCCCTTCTCGCTCTGCCTGTTCCAAGATATAAGTGCTATAGACAAAATTCATATCAAACGGCGGGTCTTTACGCATCAACACCACATCATAAGCAGCAATCGATTCTTTTTGCTTTTCGCCTAACTCATAATAATGGTCATAATCTTCAAAGACTTTTAACGGCGAAATCAAACCAAATGCTTTGCCTTGATCAATATACAAATCTTGTTGTAATGCATAACCCAACTCATGTCCACGACGGCTGGCAGCCCATAACATTGCCATGGTGGAATCTTTTTTTAGATTCACAGTTTCAATTGGGTCCATCACTACAAGTACACGCATAATCTGACGCTCGTATTTTTAATCTTGGCAAAAGTATAGCGAACTTTAATGATGATGTTTAAACAAGTTATGTAATTCTTAATTATAAAAAAATCTATTTTATTCAGTCGTCTACAATGATCTATATATCAGGTCTGAATTGATCATTGATTAAAAATGAGAAAATTACTGGTAGATGATTTCAATACCAGTAATTTCCAAATCATCAACACTTTATACAACTTATGCCAAAAGTTTTTGAATATCTTTCGCAATTTTTTCTGGTTTTGTCGTTGGAGAGTAACGTTTGATTACTTCACCTTTTTGATTGATCAAGAACTTGGTGAAATTCCATTTAATGCTTGCGCTGCCTAACAGACCTTTCGCTTCCGAAGTTAAGTATTGATACAAAGGATGTGCAGTTGGTCCATTCACGTCAACTTTGGCAAACATCGGAAATGACACACCGTAGTTGCGTTGACAGAAGCTGCCAATTTCTTCATTGCTTGATGGATCTTGATTGGCAAACTGGTTACATGGAAAGCCTAAAATCACCAAACCTTGTTGTTGATAATCCTGATATAGCTTTTCAAGGCCTTCAAATTGTGGGGTTAAGCCGCATTGACTTGCGGTATTGACCACCAATAAAACTTTGTCTTGATAATCTGCAAGGTTCTTTTGCTCGCCTTCTAACAGTTCAGCTTGAAAATCATAAATTGTCGTCATAACAGTTCTCTCTTTAATAAAAATGTGCAATATCCAACGTCGCTGTTTAGGTGATTCAGCTACATGGCAAATAATATTGCACACAATTATCTTGTGTGCAAGTTAATTATGCACAATATACTTTTACGTGTTTCCAAACTATACTGTTCTCTAGCTATAATGATGGTGTTGAGGAGTAAAGCATGACTGAAATTTCTTACTTGGATAATCAAGTGTGTTTTGCGATGTACTCCGCGACCAATGCAATGATTCGTCAATATCGCCCGTTACTTCAGGAATATGATCTGACCTACCCGCAATTTATTGTATTGTTGGCTTTGTATGAAAAAGACAATGTGACTTTGTCTGAAATTGGACAAAAGACCTTTTTTGATTCAGGAACGTTGACACCGATTATTAAGAAACTCGAAGAAAAACAGTTTTTAAAGCGTGTTGCTGTTAAAGAAGATGAGCGTATGAAAAAAGTGATCTTGCTTGAAAAAGCACTCGCTGCAAAAGATGAAATCACTTTAATTCCATTTAAACTCGCCTGCTCTTTGGGCGTCGACCCCAATGATTTGGTGGCGATCCATAACTTATGCCATCGTTTTTTAAAGGGTTTGGAACATTCTAAACTTGAAAGTATGAGTGAATAAATGCAACAAACCATTGTTGGATTTCATTTAGATGACGAAGGACATTACGTAGCTGATCTCGCTTGTGGCCACACTCAACATGTGCGCCATGATCCACCGTGGCAAAATCGCCCTTGGGTTTTGACTGAGCGAGGGCGTAAAGAAAAATTAGGTGTAATGTTAGAGTGTAAAAAGTGTGATGAAATGAGATTCGTATTAACATAATGGGCGATTACGAATTAGCACCCATTGCTGCCACATGCTTTTTCATAGTCGAGAATTTCAGGTCATTACCATGCTTATCGATTGATGAAAATGGGTTGCTTAATTCCTAATGTTTCAGCCACTTCTCTCATAATTTAAGCAACTATTTCAGAAAGCGTAATATCTATGATCTTTTTAGTCTTACTATCAAAAACAACTTTATATAAAATTGTTTTTGAATCATAATAATAGATATAAGTGACTATTAATTTCTTTTCCCAGATTTTGGGAAAGTTAGTGTTGAAATTTATACTTAAAGTTTCAATTTGAAAATTATCAGTTTTAGGGATTAAATGTTTTATATCCTTTAAGAACTGAGGTGTTTCTTTAATTTTTTCAAAAAACTCTTCATCTGTATGACGTTTAATTTGTTCTAAATTTCCATACATTAAACCACGATATAATAAACGAGCATCTGTTTTTTGTTCCATTGAAACCGTAGTTAGGCTATCAAGATTACTACAGCTAACCAATGAAAACATACAGAATAAAATTATTAGATATTTTTTACACATATTTCACTCTTTTTTAGATTTCCCAATTTTGTTTAAGCCAATAATTAAAATTTTAAAGTCATTGCCACGATTTTCGATTGCTGACAGGTTATTTGATTCCAAGGGTTGCAGCCAGTTCTTTCTGGGAAATTTTTAGCTCTTCTCAGATAAGGTGAAGCTGAGTTTCCAAAATATGATATCTTTAATATTTTTAGGATATTCCATGCTACAAAAAGCTTCTAAGACTGATTTTCCTATTCTTATTGATATTTGGGAAAGATCAGTAAGAGCTACTCATAATTTCTTACCTGAAGAGGAAATTAAGAACTTAAAACCTTTAATTCTTAATGAATATTTTCATCATGTATTACTTTATAAATATGTTCAAGATGGACAAATAATAGGTTTTATTGGCACAAGTAATGACAACATAGAAATGCTGTTTATTGATCCAGAATTTAGAGGTAAAGGCGTAGGACGAGTTTTAACTAATTTTGCAGTCACAGAACTAAAAATAGAAAAAGTAGATGTTAATGAAGAAAACCTTCAGGCTGTTGGATTTTATGGAAAATTAGGATTTAAACTAATAGGACGATCTGAATTAGATGGTCAGGGTAAACCCTATCCTATTTTGCATTTAAAAATTTAGTATTGCTAAAATTAACATAATACGCCTTATGTGAAATACTTAATTTGCTCCTCTTCATATCAACATCTTAAAATAAGCCGTTATAGGGTTCAGCGCACTAAAGCGGCTTTTACATGATTTTCCACGTTCCACGCTTATCTTTTAATCATCATTTCAATGATTGATGAATTAAACCGAAAACAAAACTCTCTTATTTTTCTTAATAACTAAACTCAATCCTTGACCTCAAGCTAAGTTGAGCTTTTATAGTTGCATCATAATCTTGAATACAAGGAAAGATTGATGAGCAATTCGAATAAAACATTTCTCATATACGGCGTCAGTAAAGGACTAGGAAAAGCGATTGTTCAGGCTGTGCCAAAGTCAACCGATATCATCTATGGCGTATCTCGAACTCAACCGCAAGAAATTCAAAATTTAAACTGGATTTGTGCTGATCTCTCCAAACCTGAACAAGCTGCAAGTGATGTAAAGATAGCTATTGGACAGCAAAAAGTTGATGTGCTGATTTACAATGTCGGCATTTGGGAACAACAGGCATTTAGCGAAAGCTATAATTTTGAAAATGTTTCTGCCGCTGAAATCAACCAAATCATCAATACCAATATCACTACTTGTATCCAATCCATTCAATCTTTAATTGAAAATCTAAAGCGCTCTGACAATGCCAAAATCATTCTCATCGGTTCAACTTGGGGTGTTGAAAATCATAACGGCAAAGAACTTGTTTTCTCCGCCACCAAATTTGCTTTAAGAGGTATTGCGCAATCCCTCAGAGAAATCTTACGTGAACACTTAATTGGAGTGAGTGTACTTAATCTAGGCTACCTTGCCAGCGAATATGAAATCACCAAACCTGTTGAAGAAATTTTAGAAGAAACGGAATATTCCTTAATTCCTTTGGCAGATGTTATTCAGGCGATAAATTTTATTATTTCAACCAGTAAGGCAGCCTGTGTTAAAGAAATCCTGATGCCTGCAATGTTGGATCTGAATGTTTAGTTTTTTATGAATACGCTAAATGGCCCTCATAAGATGAGCCAACACATTCAAAATCCAATTTTCGGTAGAGTTCTACTGCAGGATCGTTATCTGCATCGACAATTAGGTGCGAATACTCTCCTCTTTAGCTAAGCGTACAAATATTAATAATGATGTTACATCGTTAAGAGGTAAATTAAGGTTTAGTTTTTAAGTCTAAAATCATGCAAATACTCTAGGAAATATCGATATGCAGAGAAAAAATATTGGAATTATATTTGGAGGAAAATCAACTGAGCATGAAGTTTCTCTTCAATCTGCAAGAAATATTGTTGATGCTATAGATCCAGAAAAATATGATGTGACATTAATCGGTATTGATAAAAATGGAATATGGCATCTCAATGAAAGTACTCATTTTTTATTAAATTCAGATAACCCATCTCTAATTGCATTGCATCAATCAGGGCGAAATATTGCGTTTATCCCCGGTAAAAATGAAAAACAGATTATTGAGTTTCAAAACAAAACTCTATCACAATTGGATGTAATTTTTCCGATCGTTCACGGAACACTTGGCGAAGATGGTTCTCTGCAAGGATTATTAAGAATGGTGAACCTGCCATTTGTTGGTTCTCAAGTACTCAGTTCCGCCATGTGTATGGATAAAGATATAACAAAAAGGCTTTTAAGAGATGCGGGGTTAAATATCACACCGTTTATCAAATTAACGAAAAAAGATAGAAACAAAATAAATTTTGATATTGCAAGCTCTCAGCTTGGCTGTCCCTTATTTGTAAAACCTGCTAATCAAGGATCTTCAGTAGGTGTCAGTAAAGTAACTTCTCAAGATGAGTTTGAAACGGCCATAGATACGGCATTCAACTACGACAATAAAATACTGATTGAACAAGGGATTGATGGCAGGGAAATAGAATGCGCCATTATCGGTAACGATGAACCTTCAGCAAGTGTTTGTGGAGAAATTGAACTTGAAGATAGCTTCTATTCTTACGACACAAAATATATTAATGATAAAGGTGCAACAGTAACGATACCTGCAAATGTACCCGATGAAATCAGCCAAAAAATTAGAAATATTTCAATCAAAGCTTATGAGGTTTTGGAATGCACTGGGCTCGCAAGGGTTGATGTTTTTTTAACAAAAGACGGGGACATTTTTATTAATGAAATAAATACTTTACCAGGCTTTACCAATATCAGTATGTTTCCAAAGCTATGGGAAGCGAGCGGGCTAAATTATTCTGACTTGATTACGCGTTTAATAGAATTAGCGATTGAACATCATGAAAATAGTGCTCAACTACAAAATACAGTCTCTTTAAATAAGATAGAGTAAGTATATTGTTCCCCAAAACCAAGTAACAAAAAAGGAAGCCTTCGCTTCCTTTTCTACCATCTAAAATTTAGATACCATATTTTTCACGATAGGCCTGCATATTTGCTAAAGCTTCTTTTTCGCCTTTTGCATCTAAATAATCCATCAAATCTTTCATGGTAATTAAAGCGTGTACAGGGATTTCGAGTTCTTTTTGCACTTCCTGAATCGCAGAAAGTTCACCCTGACCACATTCCTGACGATCTAGCGCCACCAACACACCTGCAATGGTCGCACCTGCATTTTTCAAGATCGTGACCACTTCACGAATCGCAGTACCCGCAGTGATCACATCATCAATGATCCAAACTTTTTGACCAGCAACCGATGCACCAACTAACATGCCACCTTCACCGTGATCTTTGGCTTCTTTACGGTTAAAACCCCACGGTATGCTCTTGCCATGTACTTGAGATAACGCCACTGCTGTCGCTGCAACAAAAGGAATGCCTTTGTACGCAGGCCCAAAAATCACACCGACATTGTCACACTGAACCAATTTATCCGCATAGCCTTGTGCTAACAACGATAGTGCTTCACCATCATTGAGCAAACCTGCGTTAAAGAAATAAGGACTGACACGACCTGATTTTAAGGTAAACTCACCAAATTTAAGCACACCACGTGATAATGCGAGTTCGATAAAAGCTTGCGGATGAAATGACACAGGCGTTGTCATATAAGGTGCTCCAAATTCTTCAATTGAGGTTAAACAGACGTATGATACCAAAGGATAGCTATCCAAGTGATGTAAAAATTCTTCGAGTCGTTTCAATTAACGTGAATGGGCTGCGCGCATCCGTAACCAAAGGACTTTTGGAATGGCTAGAACAGTCTGATGCTGATGTCGTATGTATGCAAGAAAGCCGCATCACCCATGAACAATGGACCGACAAATTTAAACCTGAAGGCTGGTATACCCACCTGTTCCCTGCTGAACGGGCAGGCTATGCAGGCACGGCGATTTATAGTCGTCTACCTTTCGTGTCTGTACAAAATGGCTTGGGGTTTGAACTAGCAGACTCTCAAGGCCGCTTTATCACCGCTGAATTTGATTTAGGGCTGTCACATCCTGTTCATATTGCCTCGTTATACTTACCATCAGGATCAAGTGGTGACGAAGCGCAAGCACGTAAAGATTTATTTCTACAAGAATATGCCCAAATACTAAAACAATGGCGAGATGAAAATAAATCGATCATCGTGTGTGGTGATTACAATATCGTGCATAAACGCATTGATATTAAGAACTGGTCGGGCAACCAGAAATCATCAGGCGTCTTGCCCCATGAACGTGCATGGCTCGATCATATCTATGATGAGTTGGGATATGTCGATACTTTCCGTGAAGTACGACCTGAAGCAGAATTGTACTCATGGTGGTCAAATCGTGGTCAAGCCCGTGCCAAAAATGTAGGTTGGCGTATCGACTACCACGCCTGCTCTCCAGACTGGAAAGCACGTGCTGCAAACGCTTGGGTCTATAAAGAACAATGGTTTAGTGACCATGCACCTGTGATTATTGACTATAAAATACACGATTAAGTGAACAGTTGTTCACTTTGACCGCTTCTTTAACTTACATGCCATGTCGTTTTTTGTGTATTTTTATTTAGCTGCTGTATCGGCATTATAGCTGCACGGCACAGGGAAGCGGTCAGGATGACCACAAAAGGATAGGACGCCGTAGGAAGACAAAATAAACTTAGTTTAAGTTTATTTGCAAGGATGAGACATTGGACGTTGAAATGAGACCCGCATGATCAGGATGATTAAATGCGGGTTTTCTCTTTTCTGAATATACAATTTTATTGATTTTTCCCTTCGCATTCAGCGCAAAGAACCAATCTACTTATTACCTACTTGATTGACACTTATTAATACCCTACATCGATCAACTTAATAAAAAAATTCGGCTGGCAAATCACATCGCTTTTCAGTTAGGCTGTGAGGAAGATGATTCACTGTTTTTGATGGTTTGAATATGTTTAAAATTTACGGTATTAAAAATTGTAATTCGATGAAAAAAGCTTTTGATGCACTACAAGCCAAGGGTATTGATTACCAGTTTCATGATTATAAAAAACAAGGTATTGATGCCTCAACTCTAGAAGTTTGGTTAAAAGACATTGGGGCAGAGAAAGTCCTGAATAAAAAAGGCACCACATGGCGCAAATTGACGGCGGACGAACAAGCCCACGCCACTAACAATCAAGACAATCTAATTGAGGCTTTAATCGCTCAACCAAGTTTAATTAAACGTCCAGTGCTGCAAACGCCACAAGGTTTTGTGATCGGGTTTGATGAAGAAACTTATCAAAACTTATCCGCATAAAACCGGCGTCACAAAAAAACCGAGTCATTTGACTCGGTTTTTTTGGATTGATCAAGACAACTTAGTTAGAACGTACCCAAGTTTGGTTACGACCCAGTGCCGCAACACCGATATAACCGCGTAATTTCAGCTTTTGACCACCGTCAGTGAGTTCAGCTTTGAGTTTATAGGTTTTACCATTTTTTGGATCAACGATAGAACCGCCATCATAATTTACACCACCCGTATTTTTCAGATTACGAACAATGACCACACCATTCAGTGATTTATTATGAAATGGGCCTTCACATTTCGTACAAACGCTTTCTTGGCCAGGGACTAAATACTTCTGAATCGATGCAGATAATGAACCATCCTTTTGTTCAGTAAACTTGACGATCGCTTTTGGCTGCTTGGTTTCATCATCAATGGTTTGCCACACACTACCGTGTAATGCGTCCGCCGCATTGGCAAAAGCTGTCAAACTAAACAATCCTAGTGCTAAAGCAATTTTCTTCATTTTTGTAATATCCTTAATGGGTCTTTTAAGACTAAGAGTATTGAGAACTTCCATCAATTTTGCAATTCTTGATTGTGACTATTAGGTACAATCCAAACAGCTTCAAAACGCTGCTTTAATCACAAGAAATGTGGACTAAAATCAAGTGCTCTCTTAGTTATATACTGCTCTAACAATATGGAAAAATTATGAAATTTGGTACTGTTTGGAAATATTATTTTACTGAATCCCTACTCAAAGCGACCATCCGTACACCGAGTCAGTTTAATCTAGCACCGAATGCTTTGCGTCCCGTATTGGATCAACTATGTCGTTTATTTCCCCACAATCCAAATGTAGGAATTCGTCCTGTACGTTTGGCAGGTATCCGTGGTGAAGAAATTAAAACTCAAACCGCTGCAACTCAGCTCATTTTTCATATTCATGGTGGTGCTTTTTTCTTGGGAAGTCTCAATACGCACCGTGCTTTAATGACCGACATTGCGGCATGTACGAAAATGCAGGTTATCCATATTGATTATCCTTTGGCACCAGAACATCCGTTCCCTGATGCGATCGATGCAATTTTTGATGTTTACCAAGCATTATTAGTACAAGGTATTAAACCAAAAGATATTATTATTTCAGGTGATTCTTGTGGTGCAAATCTCGCATTAGCGCTGTGTTTACGTCTCAAACAACAACCTGAGTTGATGCCAAGTGGTTTGATTTTGATGTCGCCTTATTTGGATTTGACTCTCACTAGTGAATCGCTGCGTTTCAATCAAAAGCATGATGCTTTACTTTCAATTGAAGCGTTACAAGCAGGTATCAATCATTATTTAACAGAGGATATCCAAGCAGATGATCCTCGGGTATCGCCATTATTTGATGATTTAACAGGTCTACCACCTACATTGGTTCAAGTTGGGTCAAAAGAAATCCTGTTGGATGACTCAAAACGCTTCCGCGAAAAAGCGGAGCAAGCTGACGTTAAAGTAACTTTTAAACTCTATACAGGCATGTGGCACAACTTCCAAATGTTCAATGCATGGTTCCCAGAAGCTAAACAAGCATTAGCAGATATTACTAAATTTGCACATCGACTCGATCGTGACTAAACCAATTCAATGTGTGCAAAAAATGGTCAGCTATCGCTGGCCATTGTCATTCTTGATTCACTTTTGTCTTCATAAAATATGATTAATTGAATATTTAGATAATAGTCGATTTATCAAAGAATTTTTCCTGTCCTCATTTGCACTCAAAAGCTTAAAACTAGACTTTTTTCCCATTCTAAAGGTGCTATTGTTATTTCAATAATCGTTTCTTAATCTTTCTGATGGCGAATTTACACTCATAAAGTCTCTTAGGAATCTCATTGCATATAAGGATGCATGCCAATGATAAAGATTCATTTTAAGCATTTAGCAAATAGAGAAAAATGGAGTTTCTCACAATTTTGGAAACATGAACCACTGATTAACTGGAACATGTTAAAGAAATCTATTCTGCTGCTTATACTCGCTGCATTTATGACCCTTATTGGGATTATTTGGGACAGTCTGGTCTTATTGAATCCCATTACATGGCAGTGGGTAAATTTACCGTTGGTTCGTTCTAAATTATGGACCAACGTGATTATGCTGATGGTTTTTTTAAGTCTTATCGTGCCTTGCTATCGTTACAAAGACCATGCGTGGGCGCATACAATCATTCCAATTTTAAGTGTACAGCTTTTTACCGCTCTACTCTGTCATACCAGTTATTTGATCGGCAGTTTTAGCCCTGCCACCATGGTGGTATATGTGAGCGTCGTCGCGGTTGGATTAGTTTTATTTAATCGCAAGATGATTTATTGTGCGCTTATTCCAGCAACGATTGCTTTGTTATTCTGTAGTATTCTCAGTATGTTCGGTGTACTTCAATATGCACCTTTGTTTAATCCAGAGATTCTGAGCCAAGCGGAAATGCACCCATTTTGGGTAGGGAGCATGTTGTTTTTCCTGCTACCTATTTTGATTGCCTGTTTATTTCTATTTGAAATTATATTGACCCAATGGCGTTCACGAGAGTTAGCAATTCAGCATCTGAGTCGTCTCGATCCACTGACCGATGTGTTAAATCGACGCAGCATTGGTGCTTATCTAGAAAAATTACACCAACAACCCAACTCGTTATATTCAATTGTATTGCTTGATCTAGATCATTTTAAAAATATTAATGATCATTTTGGGCACAGCATGGGAGATCAGGTTCTGATTCAGGTCGCCCAATGCTTAACCAAACATTTACGCGATCAAGATATGATCGGTCGTTTTGGCGGTGAAGAGTTCATTTTATTATTGCCGCATACCACGACCACTCAAGCGCAAAATATTGCAGAACGTTGTCGTTTAGCGATTGCACATCTACGATTCATGACAGAAGATGAGCAGACTTTTTCAGTCAGTGCCAGCTTTGGGATCAGTAGTTCACTTAATGCTAATGAGCCGCACCTGATTATTAGTCAGGCGGATCAGGCTCTTTATGCGGTTAAAGCAGCTGGACGGAATCAAGTTCAGATCTTTGAAGATTTTACGAGTAGCTAACAGTTGAAAATAGGACTAGGTTAAAGGTGTTATAACCCTGAATAATTGCTCGACATCAATAATTTCGTCCGCAAGATCTTTACATTCTTGAGCGTGTGTAATCACAATTAATGTTTCAATATGTTCATTGAGGAAATTTAAAATCCTGATGCTTGTATGAGAATCCAATGCTGAGGTTGGTTCATCTAAAATGAGCACTTTAGGTTTCTTTAGCACCGCCCGTAATATATTTAAACGTTGCTTTTCGCCGCCTGAAAAACTTTTCAGATATTCATTGATGTCATCATCTAATGAAAGATTTTTATCGAAAAGAAGATGTTGTAGATCAAAAATTATAAGCAGTTGTGATATCTCATCATCGGCATAAGAATACTTAGCGTTATAGATTAGGTTTTCTCTTAAAGAGCCAGTAAAAATAGAATAGTTTTGCCCTACAAAAGCCACTTCATCAAAAATTTTAGTAGAGTACTGTTTCGTAATGTCTAGACCTTTATAAAATAACTGCCCTCTCTTTAGTTTATAAGCCCCTAGCATATAATTGATTAAAGTTGATTTTCCAGTTCCAGTTTTTCCAATAATCACGTACATCTTATTCTTATATAAATCCAAATTTACTTCAGCACTTAGCTTACCACCGACTTCTAACAATGCGTTCTTGAACGAAAATAATAAATGATCATTCTGATACATTTTATTATTTAACTCATCTTTTTCAAACTCAAAGTAGCTATAAAAATTTTCTACTGCTACAGCATTACCTGCAAGTAAGTTAATTTGTTGAGAAATCATAAGAGATGGCATGGTTAGCATCATGATATAAGAGCTAATCATCACCATATCGCCTGTGGTTATTTTTCCTATGGAAAATAACTTGGTTGAAAGAAGTAAAAAACCAAGCAAGAATAGAAAGATGAAAGCAATTTGGAAAATCATTAAACAAGCAATTTTTAAGTGGCTACTAAAGCTTTGATTAATAAATTTCTTTACATTCTTTTTAAAATAATCGACTTCAAAATCAACAGCATTGTTCACTTTGATCTCATAAGCATTATTTATCTTTTCAAGGAACTTACTGTTTAAAATATTTTTTATTGAATATAATGGTTCATAATACTTTTTACTCTTCCTGTTAATAAAAACAGAAATCAAGAATAGTCCAAATGCTGTCCCAAGGAAGCCTAAAGCAAAAAACACACTAATATTTACACTAAGAATATAAGTAATAAAAATAAGCTGTAATATCACGGGGAAGAAAGCAAGCAAGAATGCAAAAGTGATCATAGAAAATGCATTACTTGCTCGTACTGCCTCGGCATTAAATATACCAATATCGACTTTATCTTGCTGAGACTTTTCTATCCTAAGATAATTTTCCAAACTCGCAATGAGTACCGAAGTTTCTTGTTTTGCACTAATCAAGCCACCTAGCGCATTTTTAATCCACTCAATAATCTGTGATAAAAACCAAGCAAGGCAATATGAAATCACTAAAACATAAATATAGTTAATACTTTCATTCTGATGAGTACTATCAATAATAAGCTTAATAAAGTAAGGAAGAATAGCGGTAATAAAACTTGTGGCAATAACCAAGCCAATAAGAACAATTAAATGTTGCCTCTCATTTTTATAAAATTTATTGGAAACACGCCACATTGCTTTATAAGTTTTTAAAAACACCGAGCAGTTTCTCCTATTATGGCTATATTTCAAGCCATAATATCACTCATGTTTTGATTATGAGGGGGAGTTCTTTGTTTGGATTTTGTCTAGTTGGTCAAATACTCTTCACGATTTTGACGGTACGGCTCATCAAGAGGCACAAACATTTGTTCTTGTTTGGCTTCGGCGATCCACTGCTGAACCGATGCCAAAGACAAGATTTTTTGCATATAGACTTGGCTTGAAGCAGAGACAGGGAATTGGAAACACACAAAACGCATCACTACTGGCGCATAAAATGCGTCGGCAACACTAAACTCACCACATAAGAAGCTATCTTCACTTGGGCGTTCTGACCAAATTTGTTCAATACGAGCTACATCAGCACGAAGTTGATCATGCTCAGCCCAAAGTTTTTGACCAATATGGCCTAAATCAGCCTCAATATTCATTGGACAAAGATTACGTAAACTTTGAAAACTGCTGTGCATTTCTGCGCTAATGCAACGCGCTCGAGCACGTAATTTTTTATCCTGTGGCAACAAGTTTTTTTCAGGAGATTGCTCTGCGACGTATTCACAAATCGCCAAACTGTCCCAAACCGTCACATCAGCATCCACCAGCACAGGTACTTTACCCGTCGGATTCAGTTTCAAAATTTCTGTCTTAAATGGACTATCTAGTTCAAAATCATCAAACTGAATGAGATGCTCTTGAAACGAAATCCCTGCCTGTTTTAATAATATCCAAGGACGCATCGACCAAGTAGAGTAATTTTTATTGCCAATAAATAAAGTATACATGCTTATGATTTTCCTTCAAATAAAGCCAGTTGCTGTAATAAATCTGCCTTTTTAAATGCCCCAGTTAATCGTAACGAACGAATTTCTTGTTGTTGCTGATCTAAAAATAAGTAGGTCGGCGGTCCTAAAATATCCCATTGCTTTAATAAAGCTTGATGAGAAGCATCATACTGACTTAGATCTAGCTTAATTAAATAATAAGGTGCTAAGGCTTGTTGTACTTCTGCATCTTTTAAAATACGGTGCTCAATTGGCTGACATGCCACACACCAATCTGCATACACATCAATAATAATGCCGCGATCTTTCGGCGCATTGGCTAACACCTCTTGAAATTGCTCAGCGGTCTTTGCCACATGCCATTCAGCCAACTTCTCCGCCTGAACAGAACCCAGATTCTGAATATGTTGATATTGAGTATAAGCAAGAAATGGTATGGTGAGTATTAACAAGAGAATATATAGCCATTGCAACTTACCTTTTTGAGCGAATAATCGGTAAAGTGCATACATAATAAAAGCCAAACCTAAAACGAGGCTAAGCAATTGCATCGCCAGCTCTGGCAATAACGGTCGCAGGAAATAAAGGCTTAATGCCAACATTAAAAAGGCAAAAATCACCTTAATCTGATGCATCCACTCGCCTGCTTTCGGTAAAGCTTTAGCACCTAAAACACTCGCGAGCAATAAAGGCAATCCCATCCCAAAGCCAAGCGTGAACAACAGTAAAGCACCTTGCCATTGATTTTGGTTTTGTGAAATAAACAACAATATCCCAGCCAATGGCGCAGTCATGCAGGGCCCAACCAATAACGCGGAAATCATGCCCATGACACTAGCACCGATTAAAGTACCGCCCTGTTGCATCGACTGCATACGATCCAATTGATTGACCCATTTCTGTGGCAGTTTTAGCTCAAACAAACCAAACAAGTTTAAGGCAAATACAACGAATAAAAGGCTAAATGCAATCAAAGTTGCGGGTTGTTGCAACCAACGTTGAAAATTAAGTCCTGCGGTTGCAGCAATCATACCTAACACGGCATATACCATGGCCATACTGACCACAAAAGTAAAGGCGATCGCCCACGCTTTGACTCCTTTGTTGTCACGGACAATCAACGAGGTCAGAATCGGCAACATTGGTAATGAACACGGCGTAAAGGCCAATAATATCCCTAAACCGAGAAATAACAATACACTATAGGCCAGTGAGTGTTGTGCCAAGGTCGTAGACCACTTTTGGTCTTCTGCCATACCTGCTGAATTTGTCGCAATAGAAGAATCTAAAGCAGAGGATTGATCATCTGAAGCGGTATCAAACGCTGTAGTTTCAGTATTTAAGGCGTTGGCAGAACGAGCCACATCTAAAAAACGTTTTTGTGAATTTGACGCTGTGTTTTGTACACTGACTAGACCATCGGCATCGGTCTGAAATTCTATATTTTGGGGTGGGTAACAAATCCGATCTTTGGCACAGCCTTGCCACGTTACTCGATAATGTTGAGATGCCTGTGTTGGGATCTCAAATTCAGCTTGCTGATAATAAACTTGGCTATGTCCATAGTTCTCATCATATTGATCAACCGCTTTAGGCAAATTTAATTGTACGGGTTGATTGCCTTGTTGTACTTCGAATTTGTGTTGATACAAATAATAGTTTGGTTGAATATTCCAATGGAGTCGCGCCTGATTACGCTCAGTCGATTCAACCGAAAAGGCAAATGCATCTTCAGGGTTTAACAGCTGCGCTGATATATTCTCTTGGGCATAGGTCATCGACCCACACAACAACAATAAACTACCAAGGAAGTAACACATCAGTTCGGAACTGTAGCCACCCTGAGTACATTTTTTCATGATGATTTCTCTTCGATCAGCCCAATGCTCCCGATGAGATATACAGGAATTCACGGGAGATCATGAGAAGATAATTTTGCTTAAAATAAAACTGATACGCCTAAACCACCGTTGTAGCTTCTGGCATCACCATTTAAATCAACCCCAACATTGGCATCGAGCTGCATACGATTATTCACCGCATACACCAAACCAGTGCCTAAGCCATATTCGTAATCTTGGCTTTCTGCTTTACGGTAAATAAATTCTGAGTATCCAGATAATTTACCTGCAATTTTATAATCAATGGTTGGAATCGCAGTCACTGCCCAATTACTGTTTTGCGCTTCGTAACGCATGGTGATCGAGGTACCGATCAGATCACTAAACTCATACGCTACAGCTGAAGTTAAACTATAGATATCATCATGGGCAGTGAACTCATCATTTCCTGTCGCCAAAATAGCTTCGGCCAATAAAGCCATAGTGAGACGATCATCGTGTAGATTAATGGCTTTTTTCAAACCAATACTGACATCACCTAGGCCATTAGTTTCTTTGGTCATGCCCGCACGTTTATGCTGCTGCCAAACAGGACCTTGCCAGCCAAGCTGTAATTCCAGTCCTTTGGCCAAACCTGTACGCAATAACATGTCGCCATTGAGGGTTAAGGTTTTCTCTTTTTCACCATCTACGTTTTGTTGTTGATAGCTGACTGTCGGCAAACCTTGTTCCCATGCCAACTGCCCGACAGGCGTAATTCCTGTGCCCATACCAGCGCCAGGACGATCAAAAGAAAACTCAGCAGCAAAAGCAGTGCTCGCCATCGTCGATATAGCAATAAAACCCAATGTTTGAAATTTATTCATCATTATCCTCTTTCTATTCTTAGCCTACGCTTATGCGGTCAGTTCTTTTGACATTTTTGCGCCATTTTTACGCAGTAACTCAAGTGTTTCACGCTCTTCGGCTAATGACTCAGACCAGTCGATTTCATCAAAATCACAATCAAAGAACAGTTGGCTGATTGACGATAAAATCGTTAAGCCTTCTTCATCACGTGTGTTTGGATCAACTTTTTCATCTAGTAGACGTTGTACCACTGGCGCACAGGCTGAACTTGCTGCATCCCAAAGTGGCCCATAAAACTCCTCTGCGTCCCACAAATATAAATTTGCTTTTGCCTGAATGAGTGCGTCTAAAATATCTAAATAGACTTTAAGTTGTTGTTGTTTTTCAGTTTCAGCGATGGGTTGATTGGCTTCATAAGCCTCACAAATTCTTTCCCACCACACAAATAGACCATCACAAATGACTGAAACTGGTGGTCCCTGTTCAGGATCAATAAAATTTGGGTCAAGACCTTCAGCAAGTAGAGATTGCACTTGGGCTAAATCGAGTTGTTGTATGGCTTGCACCAAGGCCTGTTGCTGTTTGCTTAACATGACCAATTCTCACAATATAATATTTAATGTTTCTATTATGCCGAATATCCCGACAGCTTTTTATAAAACGAACTAAAAATCATGTATAAATTTGATACACGCATAAAAAAAGCCCGATACTGGGCTTTTTTTATGCAGATATGATTATGCTTCTTTTACATCTAAATCATCATCTACATCAATATATTCAGGCAAGCCACCACGGTGGTGGTCTTTTTTCTCATATAAATGCTCCAGACTACGTTTCAACTTATCAATCGCACCATGAATAGAAAAATCAATATTTGCAGCTTTATGTGTTACTGCGACAGGTTTCAAACCTGCTGGGCGAGCTTCGATCATACAGCGTTTATCATGATCTCCCGTTTTTTCCCCATTTTCATCACTAAGATGAACTGAAAAATGTGTAATACGCTCACTATAGCGTTGAAATTCTTGCATTAGTTCTGCACGGACATAACCAATTAAACGTTCACTACCTTGAATGTTTTTATCTGTACGGATTTCAATATTCATAAATATCTTCCTCTCTTTTCGATGAGACGTTTTGACTAAACTTATTATTTAGACGCATTTTGAGCATGCCGTCATTCAGTGCAGCTGTATATTCTGATTGTGTAAATACCTGTAGTCTCCTAGCTTTGCATCTGTTGCTTTTCAGTACATAAGAAGATCTTCTATATTTCCAATATCCGTCCATAATCAAAAATATGCAAGCTGATTTTTAACATTTTTTATTGGGGTTTGTATGTGCTTCGCAACAGCTATTATTTAGGCCACAAAAAATTTAAATGATATCAGCAACATTTGCGAGAACTGATTCCCTCAAATGAAGAAGAAATAAGAGTTGTGGAATGTCGATGCACTAGCCACAACAAAGCACTAAAATACATTGCTCTTTTAGCTCACCGCTCCCTATACAATTCTTTTGAGCATTTGGTCAAATTTGGCTTTATTTTTGCTTATTTCCTTGTATGCTTTACACGCCTTTTTAGGGGGATCTTTTTAATGCAATTTAAGCAACTTGCGGCGACATGTGTATTGGTATCAACGGCAGCTTTCACTCAGGCAAAGCCTATTTGGCAGGACTTTAGCCTCACGGGTTTATATGGTGAAAACTATGAAGTTGTTGATGAAAAGCAAACGACTTTAACGGTTGAATATGCGGCAAAAGTAAAATATGCCGATGTATTCTTTTTTATGGATCGTATGCGTGGTAGTGATGACAATAAAAGCACCTATTTCGAGCTTTCTCCGCGTCTAAGCCTAGGTGAGGTTTCAGGTCAAAAACTGGCTTTTGGCCCAGTTACAGATATTTTGATCTCAACAACTTGGGAAGCAAACAGCGCCGATGGCAATAACTTCGATAATTTCTTATACGGCGTAGGTTTTGATCTTAAAATTCCATATTTCCAATATGCGAATATCAACTTCTACCGTGCCAATAATGAAAACACCGCTGATGACTATCAAATGACTTTGGTCTATGCGTTGCCATTTAAAGTTTCCACAGAAGAATTCTTGGTCGATGGTTTCCTCGACTGGTCAACGGCTGAAAAAGATCATGCCAGCGAACTTAACTGGACCACACAATATAAATGGAATGTCGGCAAGCACATTTCACCAGACACTCGTTTGTATCTTGGTGTTGAGCACTCAGTTTGGAATAACAAATTTGGTATCAAAGGCAGCGACGAAAACAACGTTAGCGCTTTAATCAAATACCATTTCTAAAGCTTAGCTCTAGTTTGCTAGCGTGGCAGGCGGCATGGATGCCGCCCGTTTGGCAGGGGTCACATGAACGTACCCTCTGCCAAACAAAGGATTTTTGCTTACTTTTCATCCCTGAAAAGTAAGAAATTACCTATACAAAAATAATCTGCTTCCTCATAATCTATGCGGCGCTGCCAATTTACTTGAAATAAAAATTAGTTTACTGATACAAATTTATCTGTCACTCATTTAATCCATAAACCTATGCCAATTCCTATCCAATTTGCACCTTTCATATTAAATCAGTATTACCAGATTCGTTTTGCCACTGTCGATGACCTAGACGCTATTGTTGCGATTTACAATGCTGAAATTTTAACTGGAACAGCCAATTGGAATGATCAAGCAGTTTGTTTATCTGAATATCAACAACGTTTTCAACAATTACAAACACAGCAATTTCCCATGATTGTGGTCGAAGATTTACAGCATAAAAAAGTGGCAGGTTATGCTTACTATGCTGCATTTCGGAGCATTAGTGGTTATCGCCAAACCATTGAACATTCAGTTTTTATTGACCCAAACTACGCACGTCAAGGTCTTGGTAAGGCATTGATGCAACAATTAATTTATTTAGCGACCCAACAACAGATGCATATTATGGTTGCGGCAATTGATAGCGAAAATACAGGCTCGATCGTGCTACACCAACAACTCGGTTTTGTGCAAACAGGTTACATGCCAGAAGTCGGACAAAAGTTTGGGCAATGGCGAGATTTGGTATTGATGCAATTACAACTTCAACAAGCATAACAATTTCATCACTGCCGTCATGGTGGATTGCTCGTTAAAATCAAAACAATCAGATTTTTAAAAAAGACAAAATAAGATGAAAGCATTACCATTATATTTTTTTATTACTAGTGTTTTCGCAGCGACCACAAGTTTCGCTGAATCATCCTTTGAACAAGAGTTACAACAAGGCTGTGCCAAAGTAAAACAATATGCACAAGCGGGCAAAAAGTTCTACGATCAGAAGCAATATGCAAAAGCGGTGAAACAATTTGAAGATCAAGCTGCATGGGCACATTTCTGCCAACTAAATACAGAAGAAAGTGGCATTCAAGTCACTGATCGAGACGTTGAGATCGCCAATAATAATGTCGGACTGAGCTATGCCAAGCTCGGCAAACCACAATGGGCAAGAGTCTGGTTTTTACGGAATAAAGACACTAAAACCAGTCAATATAATTTGAAACAACTACCCAAACCCAAACTATCGACTGATCTACAAGGCATCTATGTCCGAGCCAATGGCTTTGGTCAATGGGATTACATCACCGTCAAAAAACAACAGAATCGATATCTTGTTGATTTTGAAGGTTACTATTTTGGACTGCGTGGACTTATTTATGGTCCAAACCTAGGTTCATTTGAAACCAACATGCCGATCACCGCAAAACAGGCAAAATATCGTTATGAAGACTGTCAGATCAAACTTCAATTTTTAAATGATCCGCAGAATGGACAAAAAATCGAGGTAGAACAAAACAATGGTCAGTCCACATGCGGCTTTGGACATAATGTTTATGCAGGTGGTACGTTTTATAAGGTTGAAGGTTAACAAACAATCAAAAGTCAGCCTCAAATATGATACTCGGAAATGTCATCTACAACCTGCGTGGTATTTGCAAGAGACTGTCTTTGCAATATCATTTGAAGTATTGAAAGAAGCGAACAGGTTTTGTAGATGACAATGCCTTTGCCTACTTTGGGCGAAACCAAAGTAGGGCGAACCGCAGGTTTATCCTAACATTAGATATAAAACAATAAGATTCCACAATGATCACTGTTTAATCAGGCCGTAGGTGGAAAATCTCTTTCGAGTGTTTTAAATCGCCACCAACTCCCGAATCCCTTTTTCAGGCATATCATCACCACGCCCTTGTGCAACCACCTGCCCCCGTGCCATCACCGTATAATTATCAGCAAATTCTTCAGCAAAATCATAAAACTGCTCAACCAACACAATCGCCATTTCACCTTGATCTGCCAATTTACGAATCACCCGCCCGATATCTTTAATAATCGAGGGTTGAATCCCTTCTGTTGGCTCATCCAAAATCAAAACTCGAGGTTCAGAGGCCAAAGCTCTGGCAATAGCGAGCTGCTGTTGCTGACCACCAGACAAATCCCCACCACGACGATGTTTCATCTCATCCAACACAGGGAAAATCTCATAGAGATGACTCGGCACTTTACGCGTCTTTGCCCCTGAAAATTTCGCCATACCAATCAAGATATTTTCCTCAACAGTGAGCGTCGAAAAAATATCACGGCCCTGTGGCACATAGGCCAACCCTGCACGTACTCGCTGTTCAGGTGACATCTTGGCAATATCTTTTCCATCTAACAGCATCTGCCCTGATTTGATTGGCAAAATGCCCATTAAACATTTGAGTAAAGTGGTTTTGCCCACGCCATTGCGCCCCAACACCACACTACACTCACCTACAGGTGCAGACAACGACACATCACGCAGAATATGACTACCACCATAGAACTGGTTAATTTCTTTCACTTCTAGCATACGTGTCCCCCTATCGTCCCAAATATTTTTCAATCACATCTTCATTGGCTTGTACTTCTGCCAATGTTCCCTCAGCCAAGATTGCCCCTTGCGCCAACACCGTAACTTTTTCACTGATGGTGTCAATGAAACTCATGTCATGTTCCACCACCACTAAGGTGTGGTTCTTTTTCAACTCTAAACAGAGTTCGGCTGTACGCTCAGTTTCGGCATCGGTCATGCCTGCCACAGGTTCATCCAATAAAATCAGCTTGGGACGTTGCATCAACAACATGCCAATTTCTAACCATTGCTTTTGTCCATGTGACAATAAACCTGCTGGCTTATGGATCAACTCTTTGAGACGGATTTGCTCCAATGTTTCATCTAAAGCCAGTTGTGCCTCAGGATCTAAACGACTGAACAAGCTTTGCTTGACGCGTTTATCACGTGGTGCAGCCAACAGTAAATTTTCCAACACTGTGAAGTTTTCAAATACCGTCGGTTTTTGGAACTTGCGTCCAATACCCGCTTCTGCAATCTGCTCGGTACTCATTTTAGCTAAATCATAGTTTTGCCCAAAAAATGCCGTCCCTGTAGTCGGTCGAGTTTTACCTGTAATTACATCCATTAAGGTGGTTTTTCCTGCGCCATTTGGTCCAATGATGCAGCGTAATTCACCCTCAGCAATATAGAGTGATAGATCATTCAAGGCGCGGAAAGAATCGAACCAAACACTGACATTCTCTAAGTACAGTGCGATACCGTGACTAAAATCCGCATCCTGTGTTTTGGTGCGTCCGTAGCCCTCACCAAGCTGACCGCCATGTTGCGCTGAATTGGTACTGACATCATTCATTTAGTTGCGCTCCTTTTTAAAACGGTCAAATAAACCAATTACCCCTTTAGGTAAAAACAAGGTCACCACGATAAACAATGCGCCTAAAATCAAGAGCCATGCTTCTGGTGCAGCGACGGTAAAATAAGTTTTTACCGCATTAATCAGACCTGCGCCTAAGATTGGACCAATCAACGTACCGCGTCCGCCTGCCGCGACCCACACCGCCATTTCAATCGAGTTGACAGGGTTCATTTCACTTGGGTTAATGATGCCAACTTGCGGCACATACAGTGCGCCTGCTATGCCTGCAATCACCGCGGACAATACCCACGCTGAAAGCTTGTACCACAACGTGCGATAACCTAAATATTGCAAACGGTTTTCACTGTCACGAATCGCACCTAGGACTCGACCATAAGGGCGGTTCATCAATTGACGTAACCCGATAAAACACAACATCAAGACCAACGCTGTGGTAAAGCACAGCGTGGCACGCATCGGTGCAGAGGTAATGTCAAAACCCAATAAGGTTTTAAAGCCTGTAAAACCGTTATTGCCACCGAAACCTGTTTCATTACGGAAGAACAATAACGCTGCTGCAAACACCATCGCCTGAGTGATAATCGAGAAATAAACCCCTTTGATTTTGGAACGAAAGGCAAAGAAACCAAAAATAAAGGCAACGATTCCTGGAACTAACACCACCAAAGCGATTGCCCACACAAAATAATCTGTTCCTGCCCAATACCACGGCAATTCAGTCCAACTGAGAAAGCGCATAAAATCAGGCAATCCATCCCCTGCAGATTGGCGCATCAGATACATACCAAAGGCATATCCGCCCAAGGCAAAGTACAAGCCATGCCCTAAGCTTAGAATCCCAGCATAGCCCCATACCAAATCCAGTGCCAAAGCCACCAAAGCCAAGCACATGATCTTGCCAATCAAGGTAATCCAGTAGGCAGATAGGTAAAATGCCGAATCAGGTGACAACAGATGCAACCAAGGGAGTATCAATAAAATTCCGAAACAAAAGCCAATGGCGACTGCGCTATAGGGTTTATCTGCAAATAAAGAAGTGATTTTCATTGGCTTACTCCACAAAACGGCCTTTGATGGCAAACAAACCTTGTGGACGTTTTTGGATAAACAAAATCACAAGTACCAGTAGAATAATTTTTGCCAATACAGCACCCATGCCGATTTCCAACATCGTGCCGCTAATGCCTAGACCGAGTGCTGCCAATACTGCGCCCCACACTTGTCCAACGCCACCAACCACCACCACAAGGAAGGCATCAATAATGTAGTTTTGTCCAAGATCAGGCCCAACATTGCCGACTTGTGCCAACGCACAGCCTGCCAGCCCCGCTAGACCCGAACCTAAACCAAATGCCATCATGTCAATCCGCGCTGAGCGAATGCCGACTGCACGTGCCATCTGACGGTTTTGCGTGACTGCACGAACGAACAGACCAAAACGTGTTTTATTCAGTAGGAAAATCAACAGAAATAACACTGCAACGGTAAACACAATAATCGCGATACGGTTATACGGCAGCATCAAGCTTGGCGTCAGTGCAATACCGCCACTGAGCCATGACACATTGGAGACTTCGACATTTTGCGCACCAAAAAACATGCGAACCAATTGCATCAGAATCAAACTGACACCAAAAGTTGCCAGCAGCGTTTCAAGTTGGCGACCATATAAGGGGCGAATCACCGTGCGTTCGATCAACATGCCGATCAAAGCACTCACTAAAAAGGCAGCGGGAATCGCGGCCAGTAAATACCAATCGACCAATCCAGCAAAATGGGTTTTAAAGAAACTTTGCACCACATAAGTGGTATAAGCGCCGATCATGATCAATTCGCCATGAGCCATATTGATCACGCCAAGCAATCCATAGGTAATGGCGAGACCAAGTGCAGCAAGCAATAAAATACTGGCGGTACTTAAACCCGAAAACACATGTCCAGACCACTCACTGGCCTGAATTCTGGTTTTAATTTTGCTCTTGGCATCAACCAAAGCGGCATGTAGTTCTTGATTGTTGATCGGTTGCGCTAGACTTTGTTCCATCAATGCCAATACATCAGGACGATTCGACTCAGCCAACACATTGACCGCAGCAATTTTTCCAAATACGTCAGTATCATTGAATTCTAATCGTGCTTTGAGCTGCGCCAGTCGGGCTTTGACTTTATTATTTTGTTCAGTTAAGTACAGTCGTTTAACCATCGCCAAATCGATTTCAGCTAAGTTATTTTCTAAAATATCCACCGCAGCCAAACGTTGTGATGCATCTTCAGAATCAAGCTTGACTTTGGCTTGCCCAAAATTGAGCGCCTTGCGTAAAGTATTGACCAAAGTAACTTGGGACAAATCGGCAGGCCAATCTTCCAATACCTGTTTAGCAGGGTAACTCAATAAGACCTCATCATTTTGTAAGATGTAAGTCTGTCCTGCACTATCGGTATACAACTCATTTTGGTCAATATACGCAACTAACTGATCAAGCTGTTCAATACTGGCTGGCCATTGATTCAGCATGGCACGGCGCGTGGCGAAATCTGCCTTCACAAAACTTTGAATCGCATCTTGAGTAGTTGTAGGCGTTACGATAGGAGATGTGGACGCCGAAGTACTTTGCTCTGCCCAAGCAAGACCACAAAAAAACTGTGCCATAACGCAGAGCAGTGCTAACACATAGTGTTTCGCCATATGACTCCCCTTTATTGAATCTATATTTGAATGGTTAAATCAAAAAAATGAAAAGAACCTACTGCATCAACAACAGGTTCTAAAAAGCTTTTATTTCGGAATATATGGGCTCCAAGGCTCTGCTGGAATGGTTTCAGGCGTTTTATAAACCACATCAAACTGACCATCGGCACGGATTTGTCCAATCATCACAGGCTTGTGTAAATGGTGATTGCTAGCGTCCATTTTTAAGGTATAACCCGACGGCGCAGCGAAGGTTTGACCTGCCATCGCCTCACGAACTTTATCTACATCTGTCGTGCCTGCTTTCTCAACAGCTTGTTTCCACATATTGATGCCGACATAGGTTGCTTCCATTGGATCATTGGTGACCACTTTATCGGCATTTGGCAATTTGTATTCCACCGCGAATTGTTTAAATTTATTCACGAATTCAGTATTTTTTGGATTTTTAATCGACATGAAATAGTTCCATGCCGCCAAATGCCCCACCAAGGGTTTGGTATCGATCCCGCGCAATTCTTCCTCACCGACAGAGAATGCCATCACTGGAAGCTCTGAGGCTTTAATCCCTTGGTTGCCTAACTCACGGTAGAAGGGAACGTTTGAGTCACCATTGATGGTAGAGATCACCGCGGTTTTCTTACCCGCTGAGAATTTCTTAATATTGGAAACAATAGTTTGATAATTACTATGACCAAATGGGGTGTACTCTTCCATGATGTCGGCATCAGCAATGCCTTTCGACTTCAAGAACGCACGTAAAATCTTATTGGTGGTACGTGGATAGACATAATCCGTGCCGAGTAAGACAAAGCGTTCAGCTTTCCCCCCCTCGTCACTCATTAAATATTCCACAGCAGGAATCGCTTGCTGATTCGGTGCTGCGCCTGTATAGAAAATATTTTTAGATTGTTCCTGACCCTCATATTGCACAGGGTAGAACATTAAGCCATTCAACTCTTCCACCACAGGGAGAACAGATTTACGTGATACCGACGTCCAACTTCCAAAAATCACCGCGACCTTGTCTTGGGTAATTAACTGACGAGCGCGCTCCGCAAACAACGGCCAATCCGATGCAGGATCGACCACCACTGGTTCTAATTTTTTACCGAGTACCCCACCATTGGCATTGATTTCATTAATGGTCATCAATGCCGTATCTTTCAGCGAAGTCTCAGAAATCGCCATCGTGCCTGAAAGGGAGTGTAAAATTCCGACTTTAATGGTTTCACCATCGGCTGGCGCAGCTGTGGTTTCTGTTTTTGTTTGTTCTGTTTTTTCTGCAGGTTTGGAACAGCCAACCAAACCCATCCCCATCATGGCTGCCATAAGTACCGACATTGACATCATTTTATTTTGCATCTTTGTTCTCCACAGATTGATATTGTGATTTCAACTGAGTGGAGTTATTCAATTTTCATGCCAACAAGTTAAATTATTGTTTTATATAAATATTAACCAAAAAGGTAAGAGAAAAATCCAATCTTGTATACAACATTGCATACAAAAAACACGCTGCGACCTAAAATGATGCATTTTTGTGCTATATATAAAAAGCCAAGCATCGTGCTTGGCTTCTATGAATCTCTAATTGTTCAGTGCGAGCTAAAATCTTAAACCACAATATCCGCTAAATTGCCCTTTTGCTCTAACCAATGCTTACGATCAGCCGAACGTTTTTTGGCAAGTAATTTATCCAACAAACTTGCGGTGAAATGAGCATCATCCAAATCTAACTGTACTAAACGACGTGTATTGGGATCCATCGTGGTTTCACGAAGCTGGCTAGCGTTCATCTCACCCAGTCCTTTAAATCGGGTAATTTGTGGGTTTTTATTGCCCTTCACTTTCTTCAAGATCGCTTCAAGTTCCTCATCATCAAGGGCGTAATGCACATCTTTGCCCACATCAATACGATAAAGAGGCGGCATCGCAACGAATAAATGACCTGCTTCGACCATAGTTGGAAAATGTTTAACAAATAGAGCGCACAGTAAGGTCGCAATATGCAAACCATCCGAGTCGGCATCGGCAAGAATACAGACTTTGCCATAGCGGAGTTCCGATAGATCATCACTGCCCGGATCAACCCCTATTGCAATGGCAATATCATGCACTTCTTGCGAGGCTAATACCTCATCCGAAGACACTTCCCACGTATTTAAGATCTTTCCACGAATCGGCATAATCGCTTGAAAGTTTTTATCTCGAGCTTGCTTGGCACTTCCACCTGCGGAATCACCTTCGACAATAAACAGTTCACTGTCTTCACGAGTCAAGCCGACACAATCAGCTAATTTCCCAGGCAATGCAGGACCCGCAACAATCTTCTTACGCTCAACTTTTTTCGCCGCTTTTAAACGACGTCCAGCTTTCGCAATCGCCATCTCAGCCAATTGCGTGGCAATCTCAGCATGTTGATTGAGCCATAAAGCAAAGGCATCTTTCACAATATTCAACACAATATTGGATGCTTCACGACTAGATAAACGTTCTTTGGTCTGTCCTGAAAACTGAGGTTCTTGGAATTTCAATGATAAAATAAAGTTGACACCATCCCAGACATCTTCGGCAGAGAGTTTCACGTTGCGCGGCAATAAATTACGTAGCTCACAAAACTCACGTAAGGCTTCGGTCACACCTGAACGCAAACCATTGACATGTGTTCCACCTTGCGCAGTTGGAATCAGGTTGACATAACTTTCCTGAATTTGTTCGCCACCCTCTACATTCCAACAAATCGCCAGTTCACATGCTGCACGGTCTGCTTTACCACTACTGACAAAGGCTGGTTCAGGTAAAATCTCACGATCCTCCAACTCATCCATCAAATAGTCAACTAAACCATTTTCAAACTGCCATTCGATCCGTTCATTATTAATCTTATCGTCGTAAATGATTTTTAAGCCTGCCGCTAAAACGGCCTTGGCCTTTAAATTATGCTTTAACGCTTTTAATGCAAACTTCGGACTATCAAAATACTTCGCCTCAGGCCAGAAGCGTACAGATGTTCCTGTCGCGCGTTTGGCGACTTTGCCTTCTAATACAGATAAAGGTGCAACAGGCTCGCCCTGCTCAAATGCCATTTGATACAAGTTTCCGTGGCGTTGTACTGCCACCTCAACTCGCGTTGACAATGCATTGACCACCGAAATCCCAACACCATGTAAACCGCCTGAAAATTGATAATTATCAGTACTAAACTTACCGCCTGCATGCAGTTTGGTTAAAATAATTTCGATACCACTTTGACCATATTCAGGATGAATATCGACTGGCATACCTCGTCCATTGTCCTCAACTGACAACGACCCATCTTCATATACCGTGACATAGACTTGATTGGCATGTCCTGCAAGCGCTTCATCGACAGCATTATCAATCACCTCTTGTGCCAAATGGTTAGGCCGTGTGGTGTCGGTATACATGCCTGGACGACGACGAACAGGATCTAAACCAGAAAGAACTTCAAGAGATTGTGCTGTATATTGTGTCACTTGGTCTGACTTCCTTATTGAATCGCTGCCGATAGAAATTCGAGTACTAACGCTAATCTTTCTTCAAAATCATCCATTGCATGACTGCCACCAGTGTCAGTGAAAATCAAAGAGGACGGTTGTGCTGCACTATAATAACGTTGTGCCTGATGATAATCCAAGACTTCATCGCCTTGTTGCAATAGCACTAAAGTTTTATCGGCATTTTTTAGCTCTACTTCAGCAATCGACTGTAATTGTTGCAAGTGTTCGGCATTGAGTGTCCATGACTCGGTGATTTTGAGAGGGATTTGATCAATCCCGAATAGCGTTTGAAATAGCTGCCATGGTTGCATAGCTGGATTGATCAATACAGCAGGACAAGCATACTTGGCGACAAAATACGTCGCATAAAACCCACCTAAACTACTCCCTACCAAAACCACTTGTTCTTTGGGTTGAGATTCAATCAGTTGAGAAACCTGCTGAATGACTTGCTCAGGAGACTGGTTCAAATCTGGCAAATGTACTTGAATATGATCGTAACCTGCACAGTATTGTCTCAATTGTTGCCCCTTTTTTGACATCGGGCCACTACGAAAACCATGTAAATAGATAATTTGCATATGCACCAAAATAGACAGCAGCTTGACAGATAGTGAAATAAATCACATTATTAATCATAATTGATAAACAAATAACAATATAATTTACATATAACCCTTAAATTGTCCGACATAAAAACCGATACTATGCACCGTTCATCAGTATTCTAAAAAAATTACGGATGAAACAGCAAAAGATAGAAGCGTTTGTTGTAGTTTATCTAAACAGTATTAGGTTCATAAATTCAACCCTTCGGTATATATCAAGGATGAGGAAATCAATATGCCAAGTTTAACACCTCTGCATGAAACCTACTGTAAGTGGGACAGTACCCCTCCCAGTCAGGCAGATGCTTTGGAAGGTTTGGCACAGCTCGTCAGTACCAGTTTGAGTGGGGTACACGAATTGATGCAATTGGTACAAACTGAAGTGTTACGGACAACGCTCGGTTTAAGTGCACAAAAAGCCAAAAAATTACAAACGCACCCACAACTACAGAAATTCTATCAATTCTCTTATGTCGCCATCCAAAAGTATGGTCGTAGTTTTCTTGCACCAAACTTGCGCAAAGTAATTGAAAAATTTCCTGCTCTACATGATAAACCGCTCACCCCTACCTTACATTTTGCGGTGGGTGCACTTAATGGGATCTTTGGTGATTTTTTCTTGAAGCAACATAATCCAATGGCTTTGCCGATGGTGCTTTATGATCACTATGGATCTTTACAACAAGGTGAACTCACAGGTCGAGTGGTGATTTTAGCGCATGGTTTATGCATGAATCATTTGACGTGGTCGAATAATCGTTATGGTGGTATTGGTGAGCGTTTACTGGCTCAACGCGATAACAACACCATGTTGTATCTTAACTACAATACTGGGCGACGCATTTCCGCTAATGGACGTAGTTTTGCCAGCGTACTTGAAGACTTGATCCAACGTAATCCACGTATTACCAGTATTGACTTGATTGGACATAGTATGGGGGGATTAGTTTCTCGTAGTGCATTGTTCTATGGAAAACAAGATCTCTGCCAATGGGTACACATGGTTGAAAACTTGGTGTGTATCGGTTCTCCACATCATGGTGCAGCACTGGAACGTTTTGGTTTTATTTTACAAGACAAGATTGGGGCATTCCCGTTTATTAGTCTTATTGGCCAATTGGTCAATATTCGCAGTAACGGTATTTTAGATCTGCGTCATGGTAGTGTTCGTGATGATGATTGGGAACATAATGATGCACGTATTGGTTTTGCAGATGACAATCGCAAACCAGCGCCTTTACCCTCACATATCAATACCTTCTTAATTGCAGGTACATTAGAATTCGAAAAATTACGGACTAAAGCACTCACTGTGATCGGAGATTATTTGGTCAGTGTAAAGAGTGCGTTAGGTGAACACCCAAATCCTCGTTTTCAACTTAAATTACCTGATACGCATAAAGCGGTGTTCTATGGTTTGAATCATTTTGAGATTCAATACCATTCAAGTGTAGCTGAACAAATTACGCGTTGGCTCTATCCTGATGTCAGTGATAAAGTTGAACAAGGTGTTCAAACGCATCTGATTAATGTGCCAAATAACTATACCTTTGATGATTTAGAAGGGATTGTTGAGACTTAAAGTAAAAAGCTTGGCTGTAATAGCCAAGCTTTTTTAAATATATTCGGGATATTTGACGCCAAATTTCTTTTTGCTTTACAGTATTTTGCTTATAAAACAGTTTATTTTAAACAGTAACTCTATGGTGCATTAGAATTGCGTATATCCAGCATTTCATTACAGTATTTAGAATTAGAATAAACGAAAATCCGCTGGTTTTGATTTTCCACTAAAATGGCATCTTTATCATCACCAAAGGCATTTTTAGACACATCACATTTATAAGATGGCAGCTTAAAATTCTTTATGGCTTCACATTTTGGTTCAGCAGAAGCTTCATCAAAACCATACCATTCCGTAATATTTTTATTGAAACAAGAGATTTGAGCTGTTTGATCAGTTTTTTCCGTTGTAACTATTTTATCTGTACCCTCTTTTGTCTCATCTACTGCTAAAGCTTCGCTTGCGACACTGGGTGGTTGTTCATGTACTTCTGTATGCATTACTTTTTGTTCATTATTTAAACCATCTTGTATTTTATCCTGACTTTTATCACTACATGCAATTAGAGTGCTTATAAAAATTAAAATATAAATATTTTTCATGAAAAAATGCTCATAATGATGCGCTATCTAAAAATGGAGTAGGATCGATTAAATCCGAACGCCGTTTATAAACACTTGTACCGTTTAAAGTGCCTTTATTATTTGGATCTGAGTACATTTCCAAATGCAACATCATACTCAGAACTTTTATTCAAAGCTTCCCCACATATTTGAAGTATATATCCTTGTTACTATATTATTTTTATTAACATCGAAATTAACTCCTACGTCATCAATAGTTACGTTCTTCGCCCCATAACACTCTTCTATGTAGCTAATACCCTTATAAGCTTAAATAACAAACTGACCATTAACTTTTTTTACTTTACTCCAATTCCCACTAAAAGTAATCTCTTGGACTTCATGACAGTTAATTATAAACTCTCTCTAACTTTTAGCAGAATGATTAATATCACAACCTATTTAAAATAATTGAAAGTAATAGTCTCTGATCCATTTGTTCTCTTAGGTACCTCCCATCCTCTATAAAAAAAACTAAATAGTGTATTTGCTACATTTTTGCCATCTTGTGTGATCGTTATATTAAAACTATGTATTGACAGTCGTACTTTTAAGGCTTGATTGTTGATTGCTTCATCAAATTTGAAATAAGCAGTTTATTAAATCAAGCTGATCAGAATTATTTAAACCAAGTAGCTAGTCACTTAATACGAGACTAAGAAAAGCTCTAGATTGGCAAACACTATTATAAAAATTTGTCCAATTGATTGATTACCCATCTAGCTTTTAAATCTGTCGCACTTCATGTTTAGATTCGCCTCACTATAACGTGCATATTTAATAAGGGTTTATTGATAAGCTTAACGAGGCTAAGTACTAGATAACATCAATAAAATAGTAAAATTTAAAATTGTGGCATGATCTTCACAAACTCAACCAAAATATTAATAGGTATTGATAAACTCTTATCTGACAACTTCATACGAAGTCACTAGATAAGAGTTTAAGAAACCTATATGCAATCCATTAAAGTTCCTATAGATATCGATGTAACAATATCTGAATCAACAGTATACTTTAAACCTAACTCTTGATTTTGGTCACTCCAAAAATAGACAAAAATATTTTCGCCTGCTACACCATTTTCATTATCTTCAACTTCAGGTTTTAGATTTGAAGGGTGTTTTTTATAGATTTGATCCATATGATCCCCTATAGCAACACCATAAGGAGATAAAACACCTTGCTTTGAGGTTCTTATAGTTGTAATTAACCCATCACTAACTTCATAACTTATCCCATTATCAGAATTTACTTCTTTAGCTAAAAAACAGCCATCAAAGTCTTCTGTATATTTCTCTAATTTAGCACTGTCAAAAGCACTATTTACTTTTATACCATTTACACCATCTAGTTCAAATTGAATATTTTGTGCCTTTATATCAGTTTCCTTTTTTATGTCGCCACTACAGGAAATAAATAATACTCCTACTAAAATTAACCAGAACCCTTTAAATATCTTCAACATTATAACTATGCCTTCCTATGTGTAAATGATGATGGTGACCATCCCAATAACTAGTACCAGGTACTTTAGCCGTGCCACCAACTTCTTTAGTACCTGTTAAAAAAGTACCAAACCCAAATTTCCTTAGTATCTGTACAAATTTTGTATTCGCAGCCATATCAAAAGTAGAGTAATTAGTCCATACAGCTCCATTCTTATGAACTCCATTAATGCCTAAATATCTAAAATCGCCAGCTTCTCCATTAATATGACTAGTGCTGGGTCTAGCTGATTTAGCATCGATTGTACTAAAACCACTCCCAACAAACTCTTCATTACCATAATCAATAAGTGCCCCTAACACTGCGGCCATTGTTATACCATTTAAATAGTATCTATGACTGTCACTTATTATAGTCCACTTATAATTAATAGCATCACTTCTATAATATGTATGTTTTCTTTGATCGATAAGATAAACATTACCCCCTACAGTTACATTGCTCTTCCCTCTTTTTGGAGCAACAATAAATCTAGACTTCCCCAAATTATGAGCGCCACCATTCTGATCATAATAAATAAACTCTGCATACCCCGTTGCAGCTCTATTCTCTCTTTTAATTTTTCCATTATGATAAATATGATAACGAGTTGTATCACTGGTTACAGGTGCTTGACGACTCACTGTGGTGATCGGTCGACCACCATTTTGTGTATAGCTATTATTTTGTCGGGCTTGATTATTCTTATCCGCTTCGGTTTTAGCTTTTTTTCTTTCCTCCTCAGCTTGTTTTTCTTTCTTTTCGGCAGCTTCTTTTTGCTGTTGCTGCAATCTCGCTGTTTCTGCTTGTTGTTGTTTTTGTTGTTCATCCGCTACTTCATGTAGTCTTGATGCTTTTACTGCACTTGCATTTACAATAAACCCTTTAGTTACAACAGACTTTTCAACTCTACTTGGAACCAAATTTTTACCTTTGACTCCAAAGCCAAAAACAAAGCCTGTAAGCATTTTTACAGTAATAATCCCTGATGCATTTGTTCTTTTAGGAATCTCGCGCCCTCTATAAAAAATACTAAACAATGTGTTTGCTACGCGTTGACCGTCTTGAGTGACGCTTATACTAAAACTATGTACAGGTAACCGTACTTTTACGGTTTGATTATTAAGTGCTGCATCCACTTTAAAATGATGAATCACTTGTTTATATCCATCCCCTTCTACAGAAACCTCAATATCCTGACCTTCTTCTGCAACAACTCCTTGTCTTACACCATTGTTATTTGCGGTATGCTTTTTAATATTCCCTTTGTACGTGAGGAAAAAATTCATATTCGGAATAGGTTTCCCTGAATCACCTTCCACGATTTGAACGTTGAATTGAATATCTTTTAATGCGGAAGTTGAGTCTACCGATGGCGAAGATGGTGCAGCTTGCTCATTCCTCACTTCTTGCGGAGTCTTATTGGCTTGTGGTTTTGGCTGAGGTGAATTTTCTGCTTCTAAGGTTGCTGGATAACTTGAAACCGTGAAATCACTTAAGGTAGCTTTCTGCTTCTCATTGGCTTTTTGGAGGATGCTATTAGACTCTTTTCCATCCGCTATAATTTTTATTTCTGTATTCGGATGACGAACAATAACTGGAAGCTTGCCATGCTCATCGCTTTTTACCCTTACTCGCGATTCACCAGATACATATTTCCCATCATAACGCGAAACTAATACCACTTCTTTATTTGCTAAAGCACTTTTCTCTGAGTCAGTTAAACTTATATAAATCTTTCTTTTGCAACAGATTTCTAAATCAAAATGGTTAAACATTTCGATATATTTACTGATATGTGTGCCATTTCCATCTATTTGATTTGACCCCTGAAATTTTGGAATGCCCAAAAAAGCACCCAGCCCCCCAATGCCAACTAAATGCATACCAGCTATGGCGCCTGACTCTGAAACTTCAATACCTTGAATCGTTCTTCCAAAATACTCATTTAGATTATTATTTCTCAATTGATTACATAAATAACCAATCCACTCCTTAATAACTTCATATTGAATTTGAGGATTTCTCAAGAAGTCTAGCTTTGAGTTTATATTTCTTTTACCAGACCATTTACCAATCCAATTATTTGAATCAAATTGACTCTGCCATCTTTTCCGTATAGGCGATTTTTTGTCAGCACCTTTAATATCCTCGTACGATATTCCGTGGTCTCCCAAATAATAACCCAAATCATATAAAGCTTCTTCCCCAAATTGAAACAACCCCATATAACCGGACCCATTTACCTTATTCGCAGCACGAGTATTTATGGGGTGATCTATTGACAAAGAGAGATCAGATGAAGACTCTTTAAAACTTACTGCCTCAATAAAACCTGCTAAATTATTTTCAAAATTCTTGGTATCATTTTTATCAAATTTAATTGTTTTTATCATTTTAATTCTCTTTATACCAATCATTGGTCTTATAAAAACTCATACTCACAGATGTATTATTTTTTAAATAGCTATTTAGAACGTATCTAGATTTATCATCCACACCAATACTAGCACAACTTAAAACAACACCTGAGCGAGCACCTTCTTCTGAAGGAGCAACTATTTTTCTAAAATAAGCAAAAGCATTTTTATTATCATATGCGATCCATACATCATCTTTGTCTTCCTTGTAATTTGCATTATAAATATAATATTCTTTATGGTTATACAAAACCTTAGAGCAAATACCAGTTGACATCCATTGATTATTTTTCCGTTTTAAATTCAGTTGATCTAGCAGTTTGAGTCGATTCTGGCTTGCACTATTTTGACCGAACTCCCAGACATGCTCACACTCAACTTCCCCTAGAACTTTAATCTCCACTACTGGCTCATTCCAATATTTTAAGCATTGTTTAGAGCTCTCTGCATATAAACTCACACTTTGCAATAAAACCAATGAGCCAATAAATACTTTAGCTATTTTCATTTCTTAATCCCCACATCCAAATTGCTTAAAATCATGTTCTAAATTCGATTCATCTGTAGCGTCTATTTGAGCATGTTCACAGTCATCATGATGGTGTTCATCGCCACCGCAACACGCCTCATCCGAGCTGTGATTTTCGAGCATCGGCTCTTCTACCAATAGCAACTTATCTGCACTTTCTTTGTCTTTTCCAAGTAAAACAACTTCGATTTGGTCAGGGTTGTCGCTAAAGATTCTTCGTGTTCTCGCTCCATCATCAAGCACACCCACATATTCTGTTTTCTTCGCGCGATTAATCACCTTATAAAGAAAACCTTCTTGTAATAATTCAGGAGAAACCAAACCACTAAAATCAAAACGTCGGCTGTACACCCCACTCTTTGGCATGGTCGGTAGCTCAGCATTGACAACTGCACCACTCTCAAAGACATGCTGTCCTGCCTTAACCTTGAAATTACCGCCAGTATTTACAAATACCCCATCCTTATTAATCTTAAGCTGCGAGCCTCCTGCCTTTAGGTCGATTTCGATTGGACTGGTAATCTCGATCTTTTCTTCTGTCGATATAATCTTGATCACCCGACGGGCAATTGCTTCGATCATGTCATCTTGTGCTTGTAATTCAACTTTTCCTTTGGCGGCATAGGCTCGTATTCCTTTTTGGGCTGCAAACAAGCTGATTTTGTCTTGCGCATGCCCAATAATATTTTTCTGGGCACTCAAATTGATGGAACCACTGGCACTTTCTGCAATGTCTTGCGAGGCTTGTAAAATAATATTCTCAGGTGTGGTCAGCGCAATTCCATTCGGTGAGGCCAACAGCATCAATGCTTGTCTAAAGATTTTTCCTTGGGCTTGTTGTTTGCTGTCCTTACTCTTTTCTAAGTCTTGGGTATAATTTTCCATAAAGCCTTGCAAAGAACCCAATGCTTGTAATGGACTGACCTTTAAACTGCTGCCTTTACTAAACGTTCCACAGCTACTCATCAGATCAAAGTCTTTAATATCGACATTCGCAAGGACTTGTCCGACTTCTTTTAGACCTTCAAAGGGGTTGTGTTGAATCTTATCTTTGAGGGCTGCTAGTTGTCCTTTGACAATATCTGCACCGTGTTCTTCAACATTTTCAATAAACGTTTTAAGATTCTCCACTGCATCTTTTGCATCTGCGAAAAATGCATTAAATTCATCAACAATGGCTTTACTATTTCCACCAAGCGCACCAATATCACCAATAAAACCACCACAATCTTTTAAAGCATTTAGCGGATTGCTTTGCATCTCATTTTTAAAAAGATTTACGGTATTGTTTAATGCCTGTCCTTTGGTTTTTAACTCCAAAGACTGTATAAATTTGGGTAAACGTTCAATGACATTGAGCGCATCGGCTTGTTGTTTGTGAGCAATGTCACTTAGCATTTTCATGCTTTCAAAACCTTCAGTCAGCAATGATTGCGCTTGGGCTGCTTCCAAGTGATCTGCGATCGCTTGTTCTTGTGCATAGGTACTGATCAGCATACCTTTACCTGCACGTACCGCGCCCCAAGCATCCGTTCTGAGTTCAAAACCCTCACCACGTCCTGCACTGTGTGCTTGTTCTTTTGGATGGCTTAAATGCCCTAAGTTCAGTTGAGTTGCAGCATGACTACTTTGTAATTGGGTACTAATCTGCCCCGTGGTATCGTCAAATCTGAGTTGGTTGAATCCTCGACCATCGACTTCTTGACTACGAATACCACTGAGTTTTTTGGTATCAGGGAGTTGCCCTTTGATATCGAATCGAGTCGGTGAACGCTGCGCCTCATGGATTCGCCCCGTCACAAAGGGGCGATCAATGTTGCCATCAAAGAAATCAATCACAACGATCTCACCTATTCGCGGCAGGAATCGCGCACCATAGCCTTCACCCGCCCAAGGTGTCAGAACATCCACCCAAGCGGAGTCGGTATCGTTGTCATTGGTGCCAGCGCCACCATCATGACCATGATCATCGGCACGAGTAAATAGAAAGCGTACTTTGATCCGTCCCCATTCATCCACATGAATGGTTTCACCTGCTGGGCCTACCACCTTTGCTCGTTGAGGATATGCAATGGGACGATGTTGTAAGGGCTGATATTCAGGTACGGTGGGAATATGACGGCGTTGCAGTGTGAGTTGGTTGCCTTGACGTTCTTCTAACATTGAGTGACTCAACAGAGGTTGCCAATGACTCTGCTGTAGCAATTGCTTGACCTGTAAGTTCAACTCTTTAGGTAAGTTATTTTGGTTATAGAACTGCTTCGCCGTAATGAGGAAGTTTCTATCCGCACTGGCATGCTGGTCAATTTCTGGGTGTTGTTTGAGTTCAAACCAATAACCCACATGCGCATCACGAACCGTGGTATTGGCAATAAATTGTTTTGCCTGCGCACTATGGTAATTGCTCAGTTGTTCATTGATGCGTTCGATTTGATGATTGCCTGAGGTACTCGCACCATCCTCACCATTCAGATCTTGTATCCATGCAGGCGTGAAGTGCCATGCATCCTCTAATCCTAAACTTGCATTGTCATAGTGATCACTGTGTCCGTGGGTACTTTGGACACTGCCTGCGCCATCTTCTTGATCAAGCGCATCCGCTTGCCAACGTTGGATATGCACCGTGGTCGGTTGCAAGCTACGTTCTGCAACCAAACTGGTCATGCTGTCATATTGTTCTGTAGCACTACTACGGTGGTAACGAATACTATGGCGCTCAAGCGCTTGGTAGTGGTTATTGTCATCAATCAGTCGGAGTTTTTGCGCTTGAATTGGAGATGCACTGAACGGAACAAGATGCTGAGCTTCATCAATTAAGCTATTGATCGATTCAGAAGCCAACAATCGTTGAATGAACATTGAATCGAGTTCATTGTGCTGCATGGTAAAGGGACGAACATCATAGTCTTTGCTAAGCCCACTGAGATCTAATGTCAAACTCGCTGCAAATAGAGGACTACGTTGTTGCCACTCTTTAAATAAAGTCTGAACAATTTCAACCACCGATTGGTTCATAAATACCCGGCTATTACGGCGTTTTGTCCATAATGATGTGGCATCTTGCATGGTGAGACGATAAAGCGTAAGTGCTCCATCACTTTGACCTTGAGCTGCCGCGGTAATAATCCCTGTGCTGCGCGCCAATTGTCCAGTATCAGTGACCTGATCGACTGCAACAGTACATCCAATAAATTTTTTAAGCGGAATGCTCGCATTGGTAGACAGGCAAATGAGTTCTGACGTTAGCCCTTGATTTAAAACATGTTTTCCAGATATTAGCTGTAAGAACACCTGCGCCGTTAACATCGGATCTGCAAATTGGACGTGTATCGCACGCTTCTGTGCATTTAACCCCAGTTTTTCTAATACATTAAATATATTCAAAAGCATTTTTTATGATCATAATTTTAAGAATCGGTTGAACTTTATAAGAAAAATACCTTTCTGTACATAAAAAATAGTTGTTTTTATCTAAAAATATATCCAATTGATTTAAAAGAAAAAGCCCCTAAATATTGATATATATTCAGGGGCTTTTTAGTTGTTTTAAAAACTCTATGGTTATTGTTTAGCTGTACTATATTTTCTAAAAAGCTGCCATAAACAAATCAGCAATATCAGACTGAAATAAATCAATGACCATACTGGTAATGACTGACCCAAGAAACTCCAATCGACTAAAGCACATTCACCAGAACCAGAAAGCACTTGTTGCAATACTGTTTTCATGGGCAAGACATCAACCAAATAATCCAAACCTGGACCACAACTTGGAACCTGATCAGCTGGTAAGTTTTGCAACCAAACATGTCGTGCTGCAACACCCACCGACCAACCAATCGCTAATGTCGCCAGCAATGCATAAAAACGTTTAAATACATTTGAAATCGGGTTATGAATGAATGCAACCAGTGCAATCAATCCCATTCCAATTAGACCTACACGTTGAAACACACACAATGGGCAAGGTTCCAATCCTTGCACATGCTCTAAATACAACGCGAACGAGAGTCCGATAATACTGGTCAGTACCAATACTGCACTGACCAAACGGTAATTCCATCGCATAGGAAGTCCTCAAAAGATTTAACGGTATTGTGCAAGATATTGTTCAAAACTCGTGTCATTTTCTTGTTCAAGTTGCCACTGTTTTTGCAACGACGTTTGCGCTAAATGTTCAAAATATTGCTGTCTTTCTGCACTGAGTTGATGCTGGTCATAACAATCTACATGCTGTTGAGCCATGACACTACCAAAGTTCCATGTGCCACCATGCTGTAAAGTATCTTTGATCACTTGTGCTGAAAGGGTATTTTCAACATCATTTAAACGCTGTTGCATGACATAAACAGCATCCTGATAAAGAGAAGTACCATCCATTTGATCTAGTGTCGCGGCACAAGTATGAATTTCGCTTAAATGTTGCTGTGCCCAATCCTGAAATGACACTGTTAGATGCCCTTCTTTGATCTGGGCATCTGCTGCACGCCCTCGATTGACCACTTCAGTTTGATTTTGATCAATCTGATCTTGTTCGTCAGACCATAGATCAGGACTTTCCCGCAATAAACAATACAAGGCCAGACTTTCTAAGAACCCTGCTGTGGTTTCATCAATCCCAATCGCACTATAGGGATTCACATCGACCGCACGCAGCTCTACATAACCCACACCACGATTCTTCAATGCTTGCGAAGGGGTTTCACCCGCTTGAGGCACTTGCTTTGGACGCACTAGACTGTAGTATTCATTTTCAATCTGTAAAACATGGTCATTGATTTGAATCGGTTCACCTGCCTCATCATTCAAACCTAAATCAGTAAATGCAGGATATGGCGTATGGACGGCCTTTTGTAATCCATCTAAATAATCATGCAAATCGTTATAATAAATCCCCAACTGCTTTTGTGCTGAGTTTTGGTAACCCAAACGTCCCATACGCAAGGCAGTTGCCTCTGGTAAGTACAAGGTTCCTTTGACCAAAGGCTGTAAATGGTGGTTACGCCCTGTTAAAAAGCAACGACAGACCGATGGACTTGCGCCAAGCAAATACATCACCAAGGGAGTCATGCGAATAAAATTTCGGATCAAGGCAAAATAACGATGGCTTCGATAATCTTGCAAACTGAGTTGTTTTAGTTCTTCATTTTTTTCATGCTGCTGCAAAGTTGCAAACAACTGATCAGGAAAAGATAAATTATAATGTACACCTGAAATGGTCTGCATCCGACGACCATAACGTACTCCCAAACCATGACGATAAAGCGTTTTAAAACGCCCGATATTAGACGTGCCATACTGAGCAAGTTTTATATTTTCTTCATTGTCATCCAGCATACAAGGCATGGAAAGCGGCCACAATTTCTCACCATCTTCGAGTTGCTGGTGCACCACCTGATGAATATCGCTTAACTCATTTAATGCAGCGGCAATGGTATTGTGTGGCGTGGTAATGAACTCCATTAACGCTTCTGAATAATCAGTCGTAATATGGGGATGTGTGAGTGCTGAACCCAAAGCTTTTGGATGGTTTTTTTGTGATAAAAATCCATTGCTTTGCATACGCAAACTTTCACGCTCGATACCGCGTAACATACCGTCTAATTGTGAGGCATTTACCCAAGTCGGTACAATAGCGGACGAAAGTGTGCAAGGTTGGTTCATAATTTATATGCTCGGTTATTCAAGATCGGCCAACCAGATCAAGGCTGGTGACTTCATCGCGTGTATTCGCATGCCAAACATGCCTACTGTCACGACTCCGCCAATTATAACGACTATTACGATCTAGTCATCTGATTGTATTCGCTTAGCTTGGCAATTTTTATCACAATCTTGCTCTATAAGACATGCTGAAATTGTGATTTTATTAAAAATAAATCTTCCAATGGATACTCAACGATGCAAGCGCAAGACATTCTTGATTTTTGGTTTTCTCCCGATCATCGCTCACTTTGGTTTGCCAAAAGTGATGAATTTGATACGAAAATTCGCGGGCTTTTTCAACCGATTCATGATCAAGCAACTCAAGCAGAACTTTGGTCATGGCGTCAAACACCTGAAGGTCGTTTAGCTGAAATTATTGTTTTAGATCAATTCTCACGTAATTTATATCGTGATCAAGCACAAGCTTTTGCGTATGACAGCATGGCATTGATGCTGGCTCAAGAAGCAATTAGCCTACAATTAGATGCTCAGTTAAGCCCTGAACAACGTTCCTTTTTATATATGCCATTTATGCATAGTGAGTCCAAGCTCATCCATGAATTTGCCTTAAAACTGTTTCAACGTTTAGGCAATGAAATCAACTTAGATTTTGAGAAAAAACATAAAGTGATTATCGATCGCTTCGGACGCTATCCTCATCGCAATGCGATCTTGGGACGAACATCCAGCGCCGAAGAACTTGAATTCTTAACACAGCCAAACAGCAGCTTTTAAGTCGATCTCCCCTCGACGTCAGACAGAGGAATTGCATATGAAATCGTTACTCATCTGTGCCCCGCTATTGGTCACATTGGCATTTACAGGGTGTGCCAGCATACCGTCTCAACCCAAGACCTTTGATCAATTGGGGCAATTCACCGCTTATCCATTAAATAACAAAAGCTTCCGTATCGGCTTCCAAGCAGGAAATAATCTGAGTTATGGTACAGCTGAGGAAATTACCTTACTCAAGGCAGCACAAACCACGCTCCAAAATGGGTTCCGTTTTTTCACTGTAGTTGATGACCCAAGCAATGCGCGGTTCAAGGAGCAACGCCAAGCGGTAATTTATCCGAGTCGACCGTATTATCCTTATGGCTATTATCGTCGTCACCCCGCCTTTTGGCCGGATCCATTCTATGATGTACCACAAGTGGTCAATCTTGATCCCATCCAAGTGTCGTATACTATTGAATGCTTTAAGACTCAACAGCAATCACCTGATGCATTTGATGCACAGCTGATTTTGCGATCCTTAGGACAAAAATACGGATTGAGTCCAACAGGAGAAGTGTTGCAACCCCCTGCACCACCTCAAAACAAAAATGAATGAATAGGATGACTCAATGAATTCAGCCGAAGAAATCCACAAAGTACCAAGCCTGCAAAGAAGTAAATACTTCGCCACCGTAGCATTGGTGATTGCAGTGATGACGTGGATTTGTTTAATGGTCGTGGCGCATTTTCTGCCTGAGTATCGGTGGCTGATCCATATTTTCATGTTAAGCGCCGAAGCAGGTGTGGTCGGTGGTTTGGCCGATTGGTATGCGGTGACAGTGTTATTCCGCAATCCATTTGGGAAAATCCCATTACCCAAACTATTACGTGATCATACTGAGATTATTCCACGGAATAAGGCACGTATTGCTGAATCAATGGGTCGTTTTGTTCAGGAAAATTTCTTATCTCCCCAAATCGTGCAACGTAGTTTGCAAAATACCGACCTCAGTTTGGCGGTCGGTCAATGGTTAGCCAACCCCAAAAATAATGGACACGTGGTTCAAATCATCCAGCAAACGGTTCCGAAAATTTTTGAGTTTGTCAGTCAGGATCAAATTGCCAATTTTGTACAAAACAACAGTGTGCAATGGGTGCGCAGTACCAAAATCAATACGCTTGCCAGTGAAATGTTACGTGCAGTTTTGGAAAATGACTTCCATCAAGATGTGTTACAACGTGGACTCGATCTGGCTCATCAATGGATGGTGTCACATCCAGAAGAAGCACGAGAGTTGTCTCGCACATTATTTAAAGAACTGGGGGTCTGGAAACTGGCTAAAGGTGCGAGCTGGATCGGCATTGATGTGCAACAGCGTACTATTGACTCGCTGATTGAAAGAGTGGAGTCGATGTTGGCCAATCCTGAACACCCATGGAGACAAGACATTGAGGCAACCACTCATGCCCTCATGCTACAACTTGCTGATACCGATAGCGAAGCAAGCCAACGTTTGAACAGTGGTAAAGATGCCTTGCTGGATAGCCCACAAGTTTTAAACTTTATCAGCGGTGCGATTGCGATTTTATGCGATGCAATCAAAACAGATTTGATGCAACCCGATTCAGGCATTGCCACCAATTTACAAGCAGCGATTCAACAACTTGGTGTAAGCCTGATCCAAAATGAAAATGTTCGCCACGTCCTCAATGAAAAAATGGTGGGCTTAGCCACCAATTTCAGTGAGCAATATAGTGACAAAATCATTCGTTATATTAGTGAACGCATCCATGAGTGGGATTCACGCGAAATGATTGCCAAAATCGAGAGTGAAGTTGGCGGTGATTTACACATGATCCGTGTCAATGGTGTGATTGTCGGGGCCTTTATCGGTTTGATCTTGGGTATCATTCGTGCCTTTGTTGAAAATGTTTTGTAAAAGGTTTGAAATGATCAACTTTTCACGTAAAGTTGATCATCATAAAACTCATTCTTGGCTGTCGCCAAGCTCAATACCGCAATCATTTATCCGAACAAAAATAAGCAATCATGTTGCAAATGGCGTAGAGGAAGATACCAAGGAATTTGAATGACCCCACACCAAACATTGGTGATGCAACCCAATCTCTGGAAAACATTTTTTGTTTTTCTAGTGCCGCTGATCGCCACCAACATTTTGCAAAACTTGTCGGGGACGATTAATACCATATTTGTTGGGCAAATGATGGGGGTCGATGCAATTGCAGCGGTGTCGGTTTTCTTCCCTATCCTGTTTTTTTTGCTGGCATTTACCATTGGTATTTCGGCAGGTACCACAGTTTTAGTGGGTCAAGCTTGGGGCGCGCAAAATCTAGAAAAAGTTCGTAGTGTGGTTGGGTCAACCCTTTTTATCACCTTAATTGGTGGCACAATTATCGCAATCTTAGGCTTTGTTTTTGCTGAACATATTCTCAATCTTTTAGGTACTGATCCCAAAGTCATGCATATGTCGCTACCTTATGTGCAATGGATGCTGGCAGGTAGCCCCTTACTGTTTGTTTATATTATTTACACCTCTATTTTACGGGGTGTCGGTGATAGCGTCACTCCGCTGATTGCATTGGGTTTGACCAGTTTAATTGGTTTAGCAGTCACGCCAGTCTTACTTAAAGGTTATTTTGGTTTTCCAGCCTTAGGCATCATCGCACCCGCGATTGCCACCATCTTAGGCTATAGTGCAGTGTTGATTTTTCTAGCTTTCTACCTCAACTATAAAAATCATCCACTTAAAATAGATCGTCAATTGCTCCAACATATCCGCCATGATGCAGAATTAAGCAAACTGATTTTTAAACTAGGCATTCCAACAGGCATTCAAATGGTCACCACTTCTTTGGCTGGATTGGTGATTATAAGCTTGATCAACCGTTACGGCGCAGAGGCAACTGCAGCCTACGGCGCAGTCAATCAAGTCCTCAACTATATTCAGTTTCCGGCATTGTCGATTGCCATCGCAGCATCGATCTTTGCCGCCCAAGCGATCGGTGCAGGCAAACCAGATCTGTTGGCCAAAGTCACCCGCACCGCATTAAGTATGAATTTTTTATTTACGGGTAGTCTGATCATACTGGCGTATTTATTCTCGAAATATTTAATGGCGCTATTTATTACTGATCCTGCAGTTATCGAACTGGGACAGCAATTATTATTCATTGTGCTGTGGTCACTGCTGTTTTTTGGCGCAAGTGCAATTTTTGCCTCGATCATGCGTGCTAGCGGAACCGTAAACGTGCCGATGCTGATCAATATTTTTACTATTCTTTTAATCGAAGTGCCTTGTGCGTATTGGTTTAACACACTTTGGGGACTCAAGGGAATTTGGATGGCTTATGCACTCGCTTTTGTGTGTTTATGCCTATTCCAAGCCGCTTATTATCAATTTGTCTGGAAGAAACGCGAGATAAAGATTCTGATTTAAGCGTAAAAGTGCATCATAATCTTCAGCGTCAAAAAAAAGCCATTCAAACAAGAATGGCTTTTTATCTTAGTAGCGGAACTTACATCATTTTCGTTGCAAGTGCAGCAATACGTTGATATCCCGTTGGGAACAACCGTTGGAAAGAATCAACAATACGCGCATCTGCACCAATCAATAAACGACGTTTGTCTTTCAACACCGCATTTAGAATTTGACGTGCTGCTTCTTCTGGTGGCGTACGCAAGAATTTATCGAATTGTTTGATTGATTTACCTGGATCCATACCCAAGCTTTTCATACTGTCGTTCATTTTCGCCGCTTTTGCGATATTGGTACGGATCCCACCTGGGTGTACACAAAGCGAGCTGACACCACTCTTTTCAATATCAAGTTCTTGACGTAAAGATTCTGTGAAACCACGCACAGCGAATTTAGTCGCGTTATACGCTGATTGCGTTGGTTGTGAGGTTAAACCGAAGATACTTGAAATATTGATGATATGACCATCTTTGGTTTGCTTGATAAACGGTAAAAATTCTTTGGTCCCGTAAACCACACCCCAGAAATTAATCCCAACGATCCACTCTAAGTCTTCATAGCTTGCGCCTTCCACGGTTGAGCCGAGTGCCACACCCGCATTGTTGAAGATCATATTGACTGAACCATGATCTTCAACAGTGTCTTGCGCCCACTGTTTCACTGCATCCCGGTTTGAGACATCCAACACTTTTGTGGTCACTGTAATCTCAGGATACGCTTTCAATAGTTCGGTTGTTTGCGCCAAACCCTTTTCATTGATATCACTCAATGACAAATGACAACCTTGTTGAGCCAATAAAACAGCTAATTGTTGTCCAATCCCAGAACCTGCACCTGTGATCGCTGCGACTTTATTTTTAAAATTTTTCATTGCCTATCCTTTGTGTTGCGAATGATATGCACATATTCGCCTAGATTACGTGCAGTTTAAGATGTAACCAATATAATTTTGACAATACACGTTGTCAATATAGTACACTATGCTTTTAAGACAAATGGCAATAACACACACATTACTTGTCATATTGGGTCTATTTACATTTAATGAGATAAGATTTTTAGGCGATACAAGGCATAGTTGCATAATGTAAACTGAGCTAGACATACGGTATAAAGACTTTTAGGAAACGGTTCTTTCAATGACAACTCAAAAGCAAGCCAAAGCGAAGAAAAACAATAGCGAAACCAAAGAGCGTCAATTCAAGGGTCTTTCTTTAACTGAACGTAAAGAAGCGCGTCGTGAAAAATTGATTGAAGCTGGGATCGCTACTTACGGCACTCAGGGTTTTTTCTCAGTCACTGTCAAAGATGTCTGTAATGAAGCCAAACTTACCGAACGCTATTTCTATGAATCATTTAAAAAAAGTGAGGAGTTATTCCAAACTGTTTTTTTAAGAATGATTGGGGAAATGCAAAGTTGTTTAACACAGGCGGTGTTACTGGCTGCGCCCGAACCGAAGAATATGGTGACTGCTGGGCTATCGGCGTTACTGAATACCATTCGAAACGATCCGCGTATGGCTCGGATTATTTATATTGATGCCATGTTGGTTCAAGACTTACACAATCAAGCGACGATCCAAGAAACCTTGACTCAGTTTGATCGGATCATCCAGGGCTTTGTGATGATCACCATGCCCAATGTTCAACAAAGTACCGAGGAAGTGTCTTTAATGGCGACAGGCTTAAACGGTTATGTCACACATATTATTATTCGTTGGGTCTCGGAAGGCTTCAAACAACCGCTAGAGGACGTGTTAGCGGCTTGTTGTGCAGTGTTTTTATCCTTTATCGCAACAACATCACAAAAAAATTAAAATCATTTTACAGTTTTGTGACAAATAAAACTGTTAAACTAGGATCATATTAACCAAATGAATTCATTTGTTTTATTGACAAATTACCTGTCATCATTTGGTCACTATGCTGCCGCACAATTGTCACAATTTATTGCTAAATTCGACTTTATTCACTCTTTTGCAATGATATTGTCATAATTAATCTTTGTAATAAGCCTGTCATAACAACAAAACGGTTCACCATTACCGTTATAAATTTTGAGGGTATTGCGCTGTGAAAGATGACTATATTTTAATTGTCGACGATGAGCTACCGATTCGTGAAATGATCCATACCTCTTTGGATATGGCAGGTTTCCAATGTTTACAAGCTGAGGATGCCAAACAAGCACATCAAATTATCGTTGATCAGCGTCCTGCTCTTATCTTGCTAGATTGGATGCTACCGGGCGGTGTCAGCGGTGTAGATTTGTGCCGTCGTCTCAAACGCGATGAGAATTTGGCTGAAATCCCTGTGATTATGCTGACGGCGCGTGGCGAAGAAGATCATAAGGTACAAGGTTTAGATGCCGGTGCCGATGACTACATGACCAAACCTTTTTCTACCCGTGAACTGGTTTCTCGAATCAAAGCAGTCTTACGTCGTGCCAATGCATTGAGCGGCGAAAAAGTGATTGATGCCAATGGTTTAATGCTTGATCCTGTCAGCCAACGTGTCAGCTTCGGTGACAGCATTTTAGAGATGGGACCAACCGAATATCGTTTACTCGCCTTCTTTATGACACATCCTGAACGCGCTTATACGCGCGCACAATTGCTTGACCAAGTCTGGGGTGGTAATGTCTATATCGAAGACCGTACCATTGATGTGCATATTCGTCGTTTACGCAAAGTGTTAGAACCTTATGGGGTCGATCGTTTTGTACAAACGGTACGTGGCACAGGTTATCGTTTTTCTACACGAGCTGATTTGGCAGCAGGTTAAAGCCCTTTATGTACGAACCCTATCCCGTCCCTGAACTGGCACGTGAACACCAGCGTTTTCGCTATAGCAGTTTATGGGCTTTTGCAAAGCAAGATTTAAGACTGTTACTTTTTTTCTTATTGATTGCAAGCTTAATCGGATTTGGAGTGGGCTATTTTTGGAGCTGTATTTTCATCGCATTTGTGGTGTTTTTTATCTTACAGCTCCGCTCGCTTTACTTGGTCAATGAATGGATTTCAAATCGTCCTTATGATGTTCCACCGAACTTAAATGGGATTTGGGGCGCATTACTATTCAACGTCTATCGTGCTCAACGCCAAGAACGTATCGTTCAAGCAGAAATGGTGGGCTTGATTGACCGTGCACAATCTTCGTTGTTCGCCTTAGCTGAAGCAGTGGTATTGATTGATGATCAACATCAAATCGAATGGTGGAATCCAGCAGCCGAAAAGTTATTAGGCATTGAACCTTTAGATCGTGGACGCAACTTATTGACGATTTTACGTCAGCCGAGTTTTATTGAATATTTTAAACATAGCGATCAAGCACCCGATGGGATTCGTCTACAAGTACAGATGGATGAAGAACGCTATGTGCAGGTCAAACTGACACGTTTTGGCGGAGAAAGTCGACTGTTAGTGGCTTATGACACCACACGCGTACACAACCTAGAGCAAATGCGTAAAGATTTCGTCGATAATATTTCGCACGAACTACGTACACCACTCACCGTGCTGAGCGGTTATATCGAAACCTTTACCGATCAGGATGATATTACCCCGCGTTGGAAACGTGCCTTCACGCAAATGCAATCGCAAACCAAGCGCATGAATGCATTGGTCAATGATTTATTATTGCTGTCCAATTTAGAAAACAATAAAAAAGTCGCCAAAAAACAGATCATCGATATGGCAAATTTAATGAATCAAATCTTTGATGATGCTCGTGCTTATAATTTAGATTATGGTCATACGCTCAATTTAGATATCGATAGTCATTGTGATCTGATTGGTTCAGATATGGAAATTGCCAGTGCTTTCAGCAACTTGATCACAAATGCGATTAAATACACCCCCAAAGGCGGCATTATTACCATTGGTTGGCATGAAGAAAACGATCAAGCCTTTTTTAGCGTACAAGATAATGGGATCGGTATTGATCCGAAACATTTGCCGCGTTTAACTGAACGTTTCTATCGGGTTGATAGCGCGCGAAGCCGTCAAACAGGTGGCACAGGTTTGGGGCTTGCGATTGTCAAACATGTCTTGATGCAGCACGGCGCACATTTAGAAATCACCTCTAAAGAGAATGAAGGTTCAACCTTTACTGCTGTTTTCCCAAAAGAACGTTTATATCGAATGATCTAAGTATTCTACGCAACAGTTATAGTGCATTTAAAACTAAACAAGCCGATCTCAACAGATCGGCTTGTTTAGTTTTAGCTGTTTTAAAATTAGCCAGTTACTTTCGAACCCAGTTCATTTTCTTCAAGCAAATGGCTTGGCAGACCAAAGATATGATCAAAAAGATAATTATAAACAAAGGTATAGCATGGAATGATTACCATCAAACTAAAATCTAGTAAGAAGGCTTTGAGCAAACTAATCTGCATCCACCATGCAATCAGCGGAATCAAAATCATCACCAATATGATTTGGAAGCCAATCGCATGTGCAATTCGTCTCCACACCGTTCGTGTTTTGGAAATTTGGGTTTTTTCCCACATCTCAAAAACATAGTTATAAAAGAAATTGACCGTGACAGCGATCACCGCAATCAGAATCGATAAAGGCCCTGTATGGCTAATCGTGGTGCCAGAAAGTGCAGCCAAAATCAGCGCACAGATAAAAAAGCTAAAAACTTCATAGAAAAATACATAAGTTACTCTTCTTTTGGTTCCTTGCATCACGACACCTTAAAATCAATAATGATTGGATTTTACGCCTTAATTCTGATAAAAAAAGTTAATCGTGATCAGATTTACTGACAAGGAAACAGACATGAAACTTAATAGTGAACAGCTGGAATTAATCCTTGAAATTATGGATCGCGGTAATTTTTCAGCTGCCGCACGTGCGCTAAATCGAGTTCCTTCCGCGGTCAGTATGGCGATCGCCAATTTAGAAGCTGAACTGAATTTAAAATTATTTGAACGCAGTAAAAATCATCTTGCACCCACGGAAGTCACACGCTCGATCGAGCCGCATGCACGATTGATCGTAACCAAAATGCGCCAATTAGAATTGCATCTAACCGAGCTTTCAACGGGACTGGAAACCAGTCTCTCGATTGGTGTCGCAGCGGATATCAATCAGAAGTTTTTATTGGCAGGTATTGAGCATCTGATTCAACACTTTCCTCTCTTAAATATTGAAATGGTCAGTGCACCTCAACAAGAGCTGAAAACACGTCTGCAAAATAATGAAATTGATCTGTATATCGCCTATAGCTCATCGACGATCGACGTCAATGAGCGGTTCCGATTACTCGGTGTTGAAAAATTTGTGGCTGCCGTTTCACCCAAAAAAGCACAACAGCTGAAAGATCATAATAAGAATGAACTGACGATGCTTTCAGAGTTGAGACAAATCGTGATTGCCAGTAAAAATTATCCGCTGCCTGATCCACGGGTGTTGGTTTCAGATGCATGTTGGTATACCGATAATTTATCGATGGCAATCAATATGGTGGAACATGGCATGGGTTGGGGTAATTTTCCCCTATCCGTTGTAAGTGAGCATTTTTCTAAACAAAGTTTGGTTCGATTAGAGTTTAGCGATACCACCAATGGCCTAGATATGCCGATTCATGCGATTTGGCAGAGTTACAAACCTTTGAGTAAGACCTTACAGATGCTAATTGAACTTTGGATCAAACAAATTGAAATTGAATAAAAAAAGCCCGACATCCTGTCGAGCTTTTTCCATATTCCTTTCACTAGGTATGATTCCTGTCATACCTCACATCCCGATGCGAAAACTTATTGTTATTTTTTTATGTTTTGGAACTTCCTGTTCCTGATGAGTTCATATTAGTTGATTCGATTGGGTCTGAATATGGGACATTGCCTCTAATCGTTGTAAGAAAAAGCGTACAGGGTTTGGTATTTGAAAAACTGCTGATCAACAGCCAAAAAATCTCAAATTCGTTTTTGATATAGCTTTTACCACTAAAGAAAATATTCTGATTTTTTCCGTATAGCGTCCATTATTCTTTGTAGAAAACTAATTCACAATCAAAGACGTTTTAAGAGATCGGTTAGCATTAATATTTGATCTTCTCCTAGACTATCCTCGATTTCTTGTTGAACCTTCTGCCAGTGAGGAAGAGCTGCTTTTAAAAGTTGAAGTCCTTCTTGTGTTAGCTTTAAAGTCACTTCTCTTTGATCTTTATCGCCTTGTGTCAGTTCAACAAGCGCCATTTTCGCTAGGACTTTCACATTCCGCCCCACTGTCGAACGCTCCAACTCCATCTTTTTAGCTAAAGATGTGAGGCTAATCGGTTCAGCTCTCTTAATCATTGATAAAAGAGAGAATTGGGTAATATTGATGCCAAACTCAGCCAATGCAGCATTATAACGATGCCCTAAACGTCGGGAAGCACTGCGTAACTTTGCACTGTAACAAGGTAAAATCATAAGTCCAATTAATCCCTTCAGGTTAAGCTTAGTTTGACACAAATGATAAATCTTGTAGAACTGATATCTTTCCACTAACATGAGGGTATATACCCGTATTTTTCACTACTGTGGTTGATCTATGAAAATTGTTGAATATAACGATAAGTTTAAAGATGACGTTATTGATTTAATTTTAAGTATTCAAAATATTGAATTTGATGTCGGTATCCCATTAGCTGAGCAAACAGATATTCAAGATATACATAAATACTTTATTACATCAGGTGGAAATTTTTGGTTAGCATTAGATCAAAACGATAAATTGATCGGAACAATTGGGCTTCAGGCACTTACGCCACAAACAGCTATTTTAAAAAAGTTTTTTGTTATTTCTGAATATCGAGGTCATCAAGTTGGAATGGCTTTATATAGTGAGCTTTTAAAATTTGCTGAAATAAATCAATTTTTAGAAATCTTTTTAGATACGCCAGCTAAAGCAACTCAATCACATAAATTCTATCGTAAAGCTGGATTTGAAGAAGTTGCCAAGGAGCTATTACCTGTTGCATACCAATATCCAGACAGAGATTCACTCATTTTTCATTTAAAACTTTAAGCTAGGGAAATAGGGATTTAGTCGAGTTATCAGGCATTCCCCCCACTCAACAACATCAGAGATTAGGTAAAAATTTGAAAGAAAAAAGCTCGACATCCTGTCGAGCTTTTTTCCGTATTCCTTTCACTAGATACCATTCCTGTTGTATCTCACATCCCGATGCGAAAACTTATTATTATTGTTTTATGTTTTGGAACTTCCTGTTCCTGATGAGTTCATATTAGATATTTTGATGGGGTCTGAATATGGGACATTGCCCCTAATCGTTGTAGGAAAAAACGTACAGGATTGTGTTTAAAAATCTGGCTATAAGCACCTAAGCTGCTAATAAAAAATCTGTTTTTTTTCCAATCTATCGATTTTATGGTCGTCGATGCGAATAAACTTTTAATTTTTATTATTACATTAATTTTCTTTCATATAGTAACCATTATATTAAAGGCGTATTGCAAAAACTAAATTTATCTATAGTTTGAGAATGAACCTAAATTTTTGGAACAGAATATGAATATTTTCCCTTTTCCATTTCAAGTTACTGATTGGGAAAAAATAGAAACCACAGAATACAGTGGAGAAACAGGAAAAGCGTATTGGAAGACCCAGTATTTTGGTGAAGAAACCAATAAAATTCGAGTAAGAATTGTCGAGTATTCAGCCAATTACTTAGCCGATCATTGGTGTGAAAAAGGTCATATTTTATTTTGCTTAGAAGGTGAACTTGAAAGTAGATTAAAAGATGGCCGCACCTTTATTTTAACCCAAGGAATGAGCTATCAAGTTGGTGATCATGCCGAGCCACACCAATCCTTCAGTTTGAATGGTGCTAAATTATTAATCATTGATTGAATTAATCTAATACAGTTGATGCAAACTTAAATTAAAGACATTCAATGCATACACTCAGTGATAGATCAGACCTTAAGTAAAAATTTGAAAGAAAAAAGCCCGACATCCTGTCGAGCTTTTTCCCGTATTCCTTTCACTAGATACCATTCCTGTTGTATCTCACATCCCGATGCGAAAACTTATAATTCTTGTTTTATGTTTTGGAACTTCCTGTTCCTGATGAGTTCATATTAGGTAATTTGATTGGGTCTGAATATGGGTCATTGACGTTAATCGATGTAAGAAAAAGCTTATACAGGAGTTGTATTTAACACTCTAGCAACAAATACCTAAACAACTAATAAACAAGTTGTTTTAAATCGACTTCTTTTAAAGCTTTTAGCATTCTATAGAATATTTAAATTCTGATTTTTAATATTCAAATAACCCCTCTTTCTTAAACGACAAATTATGTCGCAATAAGCTGACAAAAAATATTTTTCATCATAAAATCAAACTAATAAATATGGAAATAGGTTATTGTGAGAAAAGATACTAAAGAACTCTTATTAACAGCCTTAAAAACTATAGTTGCATCAAATGAGTTTCGTGAAAGCTTGCTAGAGATAAATGAAAACTTTTTCAATCTAAAACAAGAGTCTCATATACGGAACGTATTATTAATCCATATAAATAATTTTTTTAAAGAAAAAATTTTAAACTATAAGGCTATATCTGAACACCCTAGGATTAACAATACAAGAATTGATTTATCAATTGTTAATTTGGATTCACTAGATGATATTTTTAAGATTGAATTTAAATTTCAGTTGATAGGAGACTATAAAAGAGGAAATATTATTTATAGAAAAAATGAAATAGCTTATGATTTTAATAATAAAAAAAGTGACTTATTTATTTTGATTGTTATTGAGTGGGATGATTCTGAGAAGCTGAAATTTGATAAAGCATGCGGCTTAGAAAAATCTTTAATTAACTTTAATAAAGGTAATACAAATCACTGGAGAGATGCTATTAATCTATTATTTAGTGATGTTCATACATCAGAACTTTATGAACATGAAAGAATTGAAATTTATAAACCATATAAAACGCTATATCATTTTTATTTTTTATCTCAAAGATGTGAAAAACAATCAAATGTACCCTATGACAAACTTTTTAAGTTGCTACCTTTTCTTGAGAAAGTACAAGAATTACAACTCACTGAATATGAACTACTAATTAATCAGTTTATAAATGCAATGGATAAGCACATGTGTTCTAACTATGATGAAATTTTAGCTGATGTTAATACAAGTGCTGAACAATTACAAAATCTTACTGAAAAGCAATTATTAGCATTTTTAACAGCAGCAATTCTTAGAGATAGGTTTATTGATTGGTATCTGAAAGATTTTATTAAATCTGGAACTCTACTCTTAGCTTTAAAGGAATTGCAGTATAAAGCTAACTAAAAGAATACTTCAGATTATTTTTTTCTAAAATTTACCAATACCCTTTATGTACAATACATAAAAAATTAAAGCCCCTCAAACTAATCAAGGGGCATTTTAAAAATTACTTATAAATTAAATCGAATGACCCAACCGCTCACCCATTACTACAGCCGAATTGGCTTTAAACTGCTCTTCCCAGACCATTTTATCTTTTTCAAATAAAATGACAGCGGTTGAACCGAGATAGAAACGCCCGAGTTCTGCACCTTTCTCAAGTTTCATTTGATGATGCTGTAACTCAACACGACCTGTAGGTTTTACTTTACCTGTTGCAACCGTTTCAATGCCTGCCACAATCATTGCACCCACTAAAACCACAGCCATACGACCAAGCTCAGTATCAAACAAACACACCATGCGTTCATTACGCGCAAATAAACCAGGGATGTTTTCCGCAGTCACTTGGTTCACTGAAAATAATTCACCCGGAATATATAATGTTTCCGTCAATGTGCCTGCCAATGGCATATGCACACGGTGATAATCTTTAGGTGACAAATAAACAGTCGCAAATTGACCTTCATGGAATGGTTTCGCCAATTGCGGATCACCAATCAATTTCTCAACAGAAAAACTCTGACCTTTGGCTTGAAAAATATCACCTGCTTCAATTTTACCAAGCTGTGAAATCGCACCATCCGCAGGGCAAACAACACTATCTGCTCGCTCATCTACACCACGTACACCATTTTTTAAGGCACGGGTAAAAAATTCATTGAAAGACTTGTATTGCAGAGCATTGCTTTGCTCAGCAATACTCATATCAATACCATATTTTGCTTTGAATGCTTGAATAACAGCAGTTTTCACCAAAACATTTTCACTTGCGGCAACCTTGCCAATAACACGACTGAGCTGATGTTGCGGTACTAAATTTTGTGCTTTGATAAAGAATTGTTTTTTTAAATCTGCTGCAAAACTCAAGACGGTGACTCCCCTGAAATAATAGGACTATCGAGGCGATTGCCCCATTCACTCCACGCACCATCGTAGGCTCTGACTTGCCAATTGAGCAATCTCGCCAAAATATACGCCAAGCCTGAACGGTGATGCGACTGACAATACACCACGACAGGTTGTTGTAAATCAAAGCCTAATTGCTCTAAACGTTGTTGAGTGCGTTCAAGCGAGTGTAATTTTAGATGATTTTCACGATTAAGGGCAGTACTCCACTCAAAATGCATTGCATTTGGAATGTGACCGCCGCGTCGCGCAGCTAAACGCAAACCTATATATTCGTCATGACTACGACAATCCCACAACTGGATATTGTGTTCTTGAACCTGCTCTAATAATTCATTATATTCAATACGGTGTTGTTGTACCGCATTCAAATCCACCTGTACACGTTCGCGAATAGGAATAAAGGTTTCAACATCAGTGGTCGTTGGCAAACTTGCACCCAACCAAGCGTGAATGCCACCATTGATTAGACTGGTGCGAGTAAACCCAAGGCAATGTAAATTCCAGATCAAGCGTCCTGCCCAAGCCCCACCTTCATCGTCATATACCACCACATGATGCTGAGGTGAAATATTTAATTTTTCAATTAAGGCTTTTAAACCCTCTACATCGGGCAATACACCATTGGCTTGTTCATTTTGCGCAACTAAATATTTAGGCTGTAAATGAATCGCATGAGGAATATGCAACTGTTCATAAACCGATGCCCGACTTAAATCAATCACACGAATCAACTCATGCCCCAAATGCGGAACAAGTTGTTCAGGTTCAATCAGTAAACCGAGTTTAAAATCAATGTCAGTCATTGTTATGGAATCTTGTGATCACAGCATTGTGATTGATTTTAGCATAGCTCAGTTTGTATCTTTGTCTGATTTTTTGCATTCATTTGGCAGCAAATCAGATATAGCAATAAGTCCAACGATTATGAATTAAAAGTATAAAACTTAATAACATTGAGAAAGTTAAGCCTTGTAAATCTCTAGAGAAAGTTTACTGGTGCGAAGGCGGCATGGATGCCGCCTGTTGAACTTCGGCATAAAGGATGTGCCGTCAGTTCAACAAAAGATTTTTGTTACTTTTGATCTTTCAAAAGTAAAAAATAACTCTACAAATCACTTGTAAGATTTAAGCCATTCCATGACAGCACTCGCTTTTTAGTGATCAAAAAATGACTAAACGTCCTCAATCTCAAACACTTGTCGTAAATAAGCAAGGAAGGTCTCATTATCACTCATGGTTTTTCCTGAACTATCCGAGATTTTGGCTACAGATTGGCGATTACACTCCACCAATTTCAACACAATATTCAACGGTGTCTGCCCCATATCATTGGTCAGATTGGTCCCTATTCCAAAACTAACTTGGAAACGATCTTTAAAATACTGATGTAATAACCATGCCTTTTCTAAATCAAGACCATCACTAAAGGTCAGCATCTTGGTCTTGGTATCAATTTTTAATTTACGGTAGTGAGCATAAGCTTTGTCGCCCCACTCATACGGATCACCACTGTCATGCCGCAAGCCATCAAATAACTTGGCAAAATACAAATCAAAATCACGCAAGAAGGCATCCATACCGACCACATCGGTCAAAGCAATACCAAGATCTCCCCGATACTCTTGTACCCACGCTTCTAGTGCCGCTTTCTGGAAGTTGCGTAATCGCACATCCAATGCTTGAAAGGCTTGTAAAAACTCATGCGCCATCGTTCCGATGGGGCTAATGCCAAGTTCTTTAGCTAATAGCACATTGCTGGTTCCACGAAATACGGTTGGTGCAGCAGTATGAAACGCTTGTACCACATGCTTCTGCCATTCAAAACTATAACGGCGACGTGTTCCAAAATCTGAAACCAAAAAGGGTGGATCATTTTCTTGTTGTAATTCAGCATACTGTTGCAACTGAATCAACTTCTGCTGTAACCGACGCTCACCTTCAACCCAAACATCATCATGACGAATACGGCGGAAATACAGTTCATTGACGATGGCCAAGACAAAAATCTCAAACATCATCGCTTGAACCATGGGTCCTTCGATTCGAATATCTAAACGCCCAGCGTCATCAACACTGGCCTGAATAAAACGACGTTTCAGTTGGAATAATTCTAGATAATCAACGAAATCACTTTTGATAAAACGCAATGAGCGTAAGTATTGCAGCTCATCTTCTGCAAATTTTAAATCGCAGAGCAAATCGAGTTGATGATTTAAATCAGCTAAAATTTCTGCCAAAGGATAAGCCGTATCTTTTAAATTCCGACAACGAAATAAATAAACACTATGGGTTTGCGGAAACTGATGTAACACCACTTGCAACATGGTGAATTTATATAAGTCGGTGTCGAGTAAAGATCGAATAATGGCAGACATAGGTGCTGGTTTTAACCCATTCTTTTGCATAATATCTTTCGTTATACAACCAAAGCGCTGCTGTTGGATAGTAGACTTTTGCTGCAAAGTCACTTTTTAATCAAGCTTCTCTGCTAAAATCGCCTGTCTTTTTTCAATTCTCTTTCAATGTTATGCGCGCAGTTATTCAACGAGTCCTCGAAGCCAAGGTTGTGGTTGACGGTCAAACGACTGGTGAGATTCAACACGGTTTATTAGTATTTTTAGGCCTCGGCAAAGAAGATACCTTTGAGAAAGGGCAAAAGTTGATTGATAAGATTCTAAAATATCGAATCTTTGATGATGAACAAGGCAAAATGGGCTGGAATGTCAGTCAAGCCAAGGGTGGGGTTTTATTAGTGTCTCAGTTTACCCTTATGGCGCAAACCCAAAAAGGCTTACGACCTGACTTTGGACCTGCTATGCCACCGACTGAAGCCAAAGCGCTGTATGAACAATTGGTTGAGTATAGCCGTCAACAATTTGAACAGGTTGAAACAGGGATTTTTGCGGCGGATATGAAAGTGCACTTAATCAATGATGGTCCAGTGACTTTTAACTTAGAAATCGAATAATTCCAAACAATAAAAAAGCTGCCAATTTGAACGCATCAAATTGGCAGCTTTTATTATGGCTTTTTATTTGCCTGTTTTTTCTTTAATAAATGCACGTGCTTGACGTAATTTTTCTTTTACAGGTTTTGGCACTTTAGGTGGAATTAATTTCGCAGCTTGGTTAAACCAAACCAACAAACTAAAGTCGCCTTCCATTTTAATACTGCCATCTTGCATCCCAGTCATGAATGCAGTTGGATCACCTTTCACTAACGTTTTTACGCCTTGCTCACTATCGGCAAATTGTAAAATAAAGTCAGCTTTTTCTGGGCTACCTGCAACTGTCTCAATCTTGCCATGGTTCACAAGGATTTGACGTGCCAGTCCTAAATCAGTACCGATTTGAATACGGAACTCGCGATCATGTACCAACTCAATAAACTTCGGGCTAGTACGCGCTAATTGCTTCATACGTAACGCCAAACCTGCCACTAACAAATCAAGTGGATCAGTACTTACATCAACAATAGGTAGCTTAACCACAGGTAAAGAAGAAAGCTTCATGACATTTATGCCTACAGTATATGGTGGAAATTAAGACAATCCGTATCCTAGCACAATTGTAGAAAGGTCGGTAAAAGCTTTGTCACAGAATACAACAAAGGCATGCTGAGCATGCCTTTGTTGTTGTTCGAATTATTATAAGTTATCGGCTAGAACATTGTTGCTGATCGTCCTTATATACTGGTGTATGTTCAATATATTGACGATTTGCCAATTGTTTTTGTGCTTGTTTGTCTTCACGTAAAAGGATAAATGTAACCGTTACCATCGCGAGGCTTAAGGCTGTCAGATAACTATAGGCGACTGATATCTCAAATATGGTTTGTACGCCAAAGCGCACCACCTCTAACAGTCCCCAGCAGAGCATACCCGCCAACATAAAACCTAACCAACGACGATAAGGAGAAAAGAAAACAGCAATAACTGCGACAGCGATTAAGCTAAATCCAACCCACATGGTGAAATTCGCTGCTTCCATAGGAACCTCCGTCTTAAAAGGATGGTCTGTATTCTTATTCAGACCTCATCATAATTGTTCTGTATCTCTAACAGTACTTCGTATTGCATTTGCGTCTTTAAGCATTATGGAGTGTTTTTTTTAGAAAAAAAGAGCCTTAAATTAGCCACACGACACAAGCTGTCGCAATATGCTTTTGTCATTACATTTTTTTAAATTACAAAAGTCCTGAATTTCTATATAGCATCAATTGCAGCGTGTCATTACAAAAAAACTGACATCAATTCGGATGTATAAAAACTTTTTTCTAAATTTTTTTATCGTTGTTTTTCTATACATTTAGACATAAATATGAAGAAAAAAAGACAGACTAAAAATGCACAATGCCGCTCAAAAAGCGGCACTGTTTTAATGCAATTATCATCGTATTTAAGCACGATTCAGGTCTTTATCATGCATTCCTAATAGATATAACACCCCATCCAAGCCCACGCTAGAAATAGCTTGATTGGCATTTTGACGCACCAATGGTTTAGCACGGAATGCAACACCTAAACCTGCTATAGACAGCATCGGTAAATCATTGGCACCATCCCCCACCGCCATGGCTTGTTCAAGTGAGATTCCCATCCGTTCAGCCAATTGGCGTAACAATTCAGCTTTACGTGCGCCATCAACGATTGCGCCTTGGACTTCACCAGTAACAACGCCATCTTGTACATCTAAAATATTGGCGTGAACTTCATCAATCCCAAGTTTTTCTTGTAGATATTCAGCGAAATACTGAAAGCCACCAGATAAGATCGCAGTTTTATAACCCAATGATTTTAATGTCGTAATCAGACGCTCAGCACCTTCAGTAATAGTCAAACGTTCTGCAATCTTAGGTAGAACTGAAGCATCTAAACCTTTCAATAAAGCAACGCGAGCACGAAAGCTTTGTTGAAAATCTAATTCACCTTGCATAGCACGCTCTGTAATTTCAGCAACTTGCGCACCAACACCTGCTTCTAAGGCGATTTCATCAATCACCTCTTGTTCAATTAAAGTCGAATCCATATCAAAGCATACTAAACGACGATTACGGCGATAAGCATTGTCTTCTTGCACTGCGACATCAATATTCAATTCGCCAGATAAACTTAAACAGGCAGCACGCATGGCTTGTGCATCTAGCATTTGACCACTTAAACCAAACTGCACACAGGCACGACGAGGAAAATGACTTTCTTCTTCTAAAGCCAAACGACCTGACAGTCGAGTAACTGTTTCGATATTAAAGCCCTGACCTGACACAATATTTGTGACAGCTTGCAAGTGTTCTGCGGTTAATTCTGGCGCAAGCGCTGTGACAATATAACGTGTTCTGCCACCTTCACTGACCCATTGCTCATATTCTGCGTTGGAGATTGGTTTAAATCGAACAGTTAAGCCAATATCATGTGCTAAAATCAGGATCTCTTTCATTGCTAATGCAGTTGCAGTTTCATTATCCGAAGCAACAACAATCCCTAAAGTGAGTTGATTGTGGATAACGGCCTGTCCAACATCGAGTATTTGCAAAGAATGTACGGATAGTACTTGCATTAATCGAGTAAACTGATTCGGTTGATCTGGTCCTAAAAAGGATATAAGAATGATTTCTCGCATGAATTGACTCGTGTTTGAGCGACAACTATTGTGTAAGAATCATAGCATAACCCATGAATCTATTTGCCTTGGAAATTTAACTTGAATGCGCCTCGCCAAGGGCTATTTGCTAGCCTACTGATCGTAAGTTTTGCATTGCATACCTTTTTATTGGTGATTGCAACGACACATCAACTCAATGAAAATCGCGCCAGCCAAGGACAGCTGATGACCAGTCAGCTGGTGGCAGATAGTCTTGCAGAACTGGAACCCGCCAATACCGTTTCGTTGGCATTGGTTGCCAATCGCTATGCCACCAATCCAAGCGTTGCATCGATTCGTATTTTAAATGCAAATCAGCAAGTGCTGGCGACCAGTGGTATGGCCAAAACACGTCAGGGCGAAGTATTCGTCCGCGATGCATTGCAAAATGAAAAGAAAGTCGGAACGGTTGAAATTACCTTAATTCAACCTAGCATTGGGGAGATCTTGCGCACCCAATGGTTGGCAATATTTGCATCCTTATTTATTCACTTTCTTATTTGGTTGGCTTATCGTGTGATTGCTCGCCCAACACGCAGTGAATACTTGGCGCGTATCAATCAAGAAAACCATCTTAAACATGAAATTCAGCGTTTAACCCAAGCCCTCGCGCTTGAAAAGCAAAATACCATCACCTTAGTCGCTCAAGCGCAACAACAAACCAAAGCACAGTCCAAACCACGGGTTGAGAAAAGCCCAATAGACCAATCTCAAGTTAATGATCAAGCTTTAGCACTCAATATTCAGTTTTATGATCCAAAACAACTCTTGAATAGTGTCAACCAATCTGTTTCAGTTCCTTATTTTAAGTTATGCCAACTTTTCTTAGATAAAAGTATCTATCTCTGTGCCAAGCATTATCAAATTGATGCTGCTCACATTAGTGTTGTGCAAGAGTTTAATGCTGAAGGTGCGACGTTATCGACCACCGCAGAACAACCACATGCACTTGAATGTTTGATGATGGTCGGTGCTGTTTTCCAATTATTGGCTGAAGTGCTGTACAAACGCTACCGTGAAGATAAACGCTTTGCCCTACAAACTCGCGGTGCAGTTGCTAGTGCAGTTGATGCAATGCAACTGGATGCCATCGAGGCAGCTAAACGTTTAACACAACATTTACACGCCAAAGAAGCCGCTTTACATCTCAATCATGAGCAGTTGAAAACCGTTCAACATAGCTATGAACTGGTCGCAATGCCGAACCCAAGCAATATCATGACGCGTCATGCTTTTATGATTAATGGCATGAATGAACAATGTGCGACTGTGGCGCAGATGCTACGTACTGAGATTTTGATGGGTAAAAAAGCCAAAGCATCAATTGATGAATCATAGGTTCGAAAAGCTCATAAAATGGTATCGAATCGTTTTTTCACTTTAATTTTATTTTTCATGCCCAACCTATGAACCCCTAGAGCGCAAGAGTTTCTTGCGCTCGGACAAGCGTTGCTTTTGCTCACTCCAGTTTTTTAAATTCTGTGATTATTGGCACTTGATAAATGCTCTTTGTCGAAGCCATCGATAAAATACCAACAGCGCCTAAGAAGCACAGGCGAAAATTTTTAAAATGCGTTAAACTATGCCAGATTTATCGAATACTAGTGCCCTATAAAGGCAGCAAAAAGGTGAAAACGAATGCCGCTAAGTTGTGTTGAAGAGCTTGTCGCAGATATTCGTGCAGGCAAAATGGTCATCCTGATGGATGATGAAGATCGTGAAAATGAAGGTGATTTAGTCATCGCTGCAACGCATGTTCGTCCTGAAGATATTAACTTCATGATCACTCATGCACGTGGTTTGGTCTGCCTGACCCTGAGTCGCGAACGTTGTAAACAACTCAACCTCCCTTTAATGGTTGATCAAAACGGCGCACAGCATGCAACCAACTTCACCCTTTCAATTGAAGCGGCGGAAGGCATTAGCACTGGGATTTCAGCGGCTGAACGTGCCCATACCATTCATGCTGCAGTTGCTGCACATGCCAAACCAAGCGATATTGTGCAGCCGGGTCATATTTTCCCATTAATGGCTCAACCGGGTGGTGTACTTCATCGTGCAGGACACACCGAAGCTGGTTGTGATCTCGCTCGACTTGCTGGCTTAGAACCTGCCTCTGTCATTTGTGAAATCATTAATGAAGATGGCACTATGGCACGTCGTGCGGATCTGGAAATTTTTGCTGAAAAACATGGTTTAAAAATTGGAACCATTGCAGATCTGATTCACTACCGTATGACCAATGAACAAACCGTAGAGCGTTTGTCGCAAGAAAGCATACAAACAGAATATGGTACATTTGAACTGTATAAATACCGTGAACTTGGCAATCCAGATATTCATTTAGCTTTAGTGAAAGGTGAGCCGAAACAAGGTGTGACTACTGTCCGCGTACATGGCTTTAGTCCAATTCGTGACTTATTAAAACTGAATAAAGCAGATGGCTCTCCTGCTTGGAATCTAGATCTTGCGCTGAAAACCATTGCAGCCAGTGAACGTGGCGTTTTAGTTTGGATCGGTCAAGATCATTTACAAGATTTAGGCCACGCTTTCGATCAGTTAAATCAGCCGAAGCCACTTAAATCCAATGCTGCCCTTTCACATCAATATCAAACCATTGGTGTAGGCGCACAAATTCTACGTGATTTAGGCGTTGAGAAAATGAAGTTGCTGAGTTCCCCACTTCGTTTTAATGCCTTATCCGGATTTAATTTAGAGGTCGTGGAATACATCACTGCCGATCAAATCACAGTAAAATAATCGAGGTTGCTATGGCAATTCGCCGAATTGAAGGTTTATTACATCTCGCAAGCGAAGGTCGCTATGCGATCTTAGTGGGTCGTTTCAACAGTTTTGTGGTTGAACATTTACTTGAAGGTGCTATCGACACTTTAAAACGCCATGGCGTTTCAGAAGAAGCGATCACCGTGATTCATGCACCAGGTGCGTGGGAACTCCCTATTGTGGCGAAAAAACTCGCTGCATCAAAAAACTTTGATGCCATTATTGCATTAGGTGCGGTGATCCGTGGTAGTACGCCACACTTTGACTTTGTTGCAGGTGAATGTGCAAAAGGCTTAGGCGTTGTTGCACTTGAAAGCACAATGCCTGTCATCAATGGTGTCTTGACAACAGACAGTATTGAACAAGCAATTGAACGCTCTGGTACGAAAGCAGGTAATAAAGGTAGCGAAGCTGCACTTACTGCGATCGAAATGGTTAACTTATTAAAGGCAATTTAAAGCATGTCGCAAACACTTCAGGCCGCTTATGCAGCGAAACGCAAAGCACGTCGTTTTGCTGTACAAGGGATTTATGAATGGCAAATGAGTCATAATCCTGTTCATGAAATTGAAGCACGTACTCGTGTCGAAAATGCCATGCACAAAGTTGACCTTAACTATTACCATGAATTGCTCACGCAAGTGGTTGCTCAACATGACGCTTTAGATGAGTTACTTATTCCAGTCCTTGACCGTGAGTTAAGCGCACTAGATGGTGTCGAACTTGCGACATTACGACTTGGTGCCTATGAACTACGCGATCATCTCGAAGTTCCATATCGCGTGGTGCTTGACGAAGCAATTGAGTTAGCAAAACACTTTGGTGGTGCTGATAGTCATAAATACATCAATGGTGTATTAGACCGTTTATCATCAAAACTACGTGAAGCTGAAAAACAGCAAGCTAAATAATAGGCTTGATGTGCTATGGCTGAGTTTTCTATTATTGATCAATATTTTAAACGTCCATCAAAACCTGATGTCAGTTTAGGAATTGGCGATGACTCAGCCATTGTCACCCCACCTCCCTCACAACAATTGGTGATCTGTACAGACACGCTTGTTGCGGGTCGTCACTTCCCTTTAGACACCTCTGCCCATGCGATTGGCTGGAAAAGTGTAGCGGTCAACTTATCTGACTTGGCCGCAATGGGTGCAAAACCGCATAGTATTTTACTTGCTTTAAGTCTCCCGACAGTAGACCACGATTGGTTAGCTGAATTTAGTCGGGGGCTATTCGACTGCTGCGACCGATTTGGGGTTGCATTGATTGGTGGTGATACTACTCAGAGTACGCAACTCACCATTAGTGTGACTGCGCTCGGCTGGATTGAACACGGTCAAGCAATAACTCGATCTGGTGCTCAAGTCGGCGATTACATTTGTGTCAGCGGTCAGATCGGTGATGCTGCATACGGACTACAACATTTAGGTCATCCTTTACAACAACGCCTCGACTATCCAACGCCACGTTGTCATTTAGGACAACAGCTCAAAGGCTTGGCATCCAGTATGATTGATATTTCGGATGGACTTGCACAAGACCTCAGCCATATTCTAAAAGCATCCAAACTCGGTGCAAAATTATTACTCGATCAGCTACCGATAGATGAGTCACTAAAAAGTATAGATTTGCGGCAGGCTTGGCATTATGCGCTGGCTGGCGGCGATGATTACGAATTATGCTTTACAATATCACCGCAAAACTATGAGAAACTGCTGCGACAACACTTAGATGTTCCGCTTACAATAATCGGCGAAATTGCCCAGCAAACTGGATTGCTATTTGAGTATATGGGCGAGATTTGCCCATTGGATGTTCATGGATACCAACACTTTGCATAAACCACCCATTCGCTTCAATCAAATGACTTGGTATAACCGCTGCATCGTTTTCTGTGGTGTTGGCTTTGGTTCTGGTCTCAGTCCTAAAGCACCAGGTACTTTTGGCTCAGCTTTCGCCTTACTTTTCGCCCCACTTTGGCTATATCTCGGATTATCTGCCAGTATGGTGGTGGTTCTATTGATGTCACTGATCGGCATTTATATATGTGGACATACCGCCAAAGTCCTCAATGTACATGATGATGGGCGTATTGTATGGGATGAATTTGCTGGACAATCCATCACCTTACTTCCTCTATTGTATTTACAACAACTAAATTGGCTATGGGTCCTCATCGGATTCATCTTGTTCCGCATCTTCGACATTTGGAAACCCTTCCCAATCAATTGGGCGGACCAAAAAGTGTCTGGTGGTCTAGGCATTATGCTGGATGACATCATTGCAGGAATTTGGGCAGCACTTTGTATTTTTATTCTTCACTTTTATTTTCTAACTTAAGCTATTGATATTAGAGTTAATCATGTCAACAACAGTTATTATTCTTGCCGCAGGGAAAGGAACGCGAATGCGTTCACAACGACCAAAAGTATTACAACCACTCGCGGGTCGCCCACTACTTGGTCACGTGATTCAAACAGCAAAAAAGCTACAGGCTCAAAATATTATTACCATTTATGGGCATGGCGGAGAACTGGTCAAACAAAGCTTTGCTGAAGAACAGATTGAATGGGTTGAACAAGCTGAACAACTTGGAACAGGTCATGCTGTTCAAGTAACTTTACCTGTTTTACCTCACGATGGTGTTTCTTTAATACTCTACGGTGATGTGCCTTTGGTTCGTCAAAGCACGCTTGAACAACTACTTGATGCCTCTAGTCAATCAGGTATTGGTATGATCACGCTCAATGTTGAAAACCCAACTGGTTATGGTCGTATCGTTCGTGAAGCTGGAAAAATTCAAGCAATCGTTGAACATAAAGACGCAAATGAAGAACAGCGTCAAATTCAAGAAATCAACACGGGCATTTACTGTGTCAGTAATGCCAAATTGCATCAATGGTTACCAAAACTGTCTAATGACAACTCTCAAGGTGAATATTACTTGACCGATATTGTCGCGATGGCAGTTGCGGATGGTTTAGAAATTGCATCGATTCAACCTGAATTGGCATTTGAAGTCGAAGGTGTCAATGATCGTTTACAGCTCGCAACTTTAGAGCGCCAATTTCAACAACAACAAGCCAAAGAGTTGATGCAACAAGGTGTGCATTTGATCGACCCAAGTCGTTTCGATTTGCGTGGTCGCTTGCTCTGTGGTCAAGATGTACTGATTGATGTCAATGTTATCATTGAAGGTGACTGCGAACTTGGCGATAACGTTCAGCTCGGCGCAGGATGTATTTTAAAAAATACGCGTATTGCTGCGGGCACCAAAGTTCAAGCTTATAGTGTGTTTGAAAATGCAGTTGTCGGTGAAAATGCGCAGATCGGGCCTTTTGCTCGTCTACGCCCAGGTGCAAAATTAGCCAATGATGTGCATATTGGCAACTTCGTTGAGGTTAAAAACTCGAATATTGGCCAAGGTTCTAAAGCCAATCACTTCACCTATTTAGGTGATGCCGATATCGGTGCTGATTGCAATATTGGGGCGGGTACCATTACTTGTAATTATGATGGCGCAAATAAGCACAGAACCATTATTGAAGATCAGGTCTTTATTGGCACCAATAACTCGTTGGTTGCACCCATTAAAATTGGTCAAGGTGCCACCACTGGCGCTGGTTCAACCCTAACTCGAGATGTGGCTGGGCATAGTTTGGCAGTCGAACGTTCTAAACAGTTTGAAAAAGCAAATTATCAACGTCCCCAGAAATTGGAAAAATAAGAGGATAAAATTATGTGTGGTATTGTTGGTGGCGTTGCTGAACGTTGTGTAACCGATATTCTTATTGAAGGTCTTAAACGTCTCGAATATCGTGGTTACGATTCGGCAGGTTTAGCATTATTGAATAATCAAAAAATCTTACGTGAACGTCGCGTCGGTAAAGTCGCTAATTTAGATGAAGCGGTCGCTGAACAAAAATTAACGGGTAATATCGGGATTGCCCATACCCGTTGGGCCACACATGGTAAACCCACTGAAAATAATGCCCATCCTCACATTTCAGGTAATGTTGCGGTGGTTCACAACGGTATTATTGAAAACTACCAAGAACTCAAAGATGAACTTCAAGCGCAAGGTTATGTGTTTAGCTCTCAAACCGATACCGAAGTGGTTGCACATCTGGTCAATGATGCCCTGAAACAAACGGACAGCTTATTAGAGGCGGTACAAAAGGTAGCACCTCAGCTTAAAGGCGCGTATGCGTTGGGTATTATTCACACCGCACATCCAGATGAACTCATCACCGTACGTGAAGGTTCACCGCTCGTCATCGGCGTGGGAATCGGCGAGAATTTTATTAGTTCAGACCAATTGGCATTATTGCCTGTCACCAATCGCTTCGTTTATTTAGAAGAAGGTGATATTGCCCGCTTAACACGCAGCAGTATTGAAGTTTTTGTCAATGGTGAAGCAGTTGAGCGTCCAGTCAAAGAATTGGATGCAACGGTAAGCAATGCATCAAAAGGTGAATATAAACACTTCATGCTGAAAGAGATTTATGAACAGCCTGAGGCGATTCAGCAAACTATTTCTCAAGCACTGAATGGCAATAGCTTACGTGACGACTTCCTCAGCCATGCCAACGCTGATTTTAGTAAGATTCAACAAGTACAAATCATTGCCTGCGGTACCAGTTATCATTCTGGGATGATCGCAAAATACTGGTTTGAACAGTTGATTGGGGTATCTTGCCAAATTGAAATTGCCAGCGAATTCCGCTATCGCACTCCTGTCGTTGTCGCAAATACCTTGTATGTCTGCATTTCTCAATCAGGTGAAACAGCAGATACTTTAGCGGCATTACGTGAAACTCAAAAACGTGCGAAAGCGCAAAATATTAACATTAGCACCATGACGATTTGTAACGTTGCGACCTCATCAATGGTGCGTGAGACAGATCATCATTTGTTGACACTGGCAGGTCCTGAAATTGGGGTTGCATCAACCAAAGCCTTCACTACACAGCTGGCTGCTTTGATGTTACTCATTCTCAAAGTGGGCGAAGTCAAGCAACAGCTTTCTGCGTCACAATGTACAGAAATCATAGAAGCATTGTGGCACTGTCCGAAAGTCATTTTAGATACCTTGCAATGTGATACCGAAATTCTACGTTTATCAACGCTATTTGTTGAGAAAAACCACTGCTTATTCTTAGGCCGTGGTACGCATTTCCCAATCGCGCTTGAAGGTGCGTTGAAACTGAAAGAAATTTCATATATCCATGCTGAAGGTTATGCCGCGGGTGAACTCAAGCATGGTCCACTGGCCTTAGTGGACAATGAAATGCCAATCGTGATTTTAGCGCCAAAGGATGAAATGCTCGATAAATTAAAATCGAATATGGAAGAAGTACAAGCGCGTGGCGGTGAATTGTTTGTATTTGCAGATGAAAATAGCGGTATTAAAGCTAAAGAACGTCAACATGTCGTGCATATTCCAACGATTAATGAATGGTTAGCACCAATTGTTTACAGTATTCCAGTGCAATTGTTGTCTTACCATGTTGCGGTATTACGTGGAACGGATGTCGATCAGCCACGTAACCTCGCCAAGAGCGTTACTGTAGAGTAAATTCATTCAGATATTTCAATTATTTGTATGAGAGTATAAATTACTCTCATACAACAATTAAATTCTGATGATATGAATAATACAAACAAAATATTTACTTATTTAAGCTGGTTAATATTATTCTTTCCTGCTTTTGCAACTTTTTTTTATGATCCTTCACTCTCATATCTAATCTTGTTTTCATGTACCTATCTCTACATAAAAAAAGTTAAAAATAAATCGAATATCATCATTTCCTTTATATGGTTCTTATATGTTTTTTTTATGATATTTCCACCTTATCACATGTTCATAAGGCATATTCTTCATGGAATACCTGTAACTTATCCAATAGAAAATACAATCATGATCATGACTTCCGATATTTTTGATTCCCTTATAAAAAACATTATTTTAGCTATGCTTTTTGGTCTCTCGTTATTTTTTTTATGTCATGACAAAAAGGCTTCATAAAGAATCTCTTTATGAAGCCTTTTTACTGCTAGGCATATCATTACTTCGGTAATTTTATGTATTGAATAAAATCTAGATTCTCATTATAAACATCTCTTTAGTTCTTCAACACTAGAGTCAATATGAGAAAGTGTATTCAAGCCACATAACGACTGGTTTTATGATTCAGTAAAATAATCGAATTTAGAATCACCGCACCAAAAATTGAAATCAGAATTAATGTCCAATCCACAAAAAATAACGACACCAGCAAGATCGCCACATCGATCCCCATCTGCGCCTTTCCTGCTGGAATATCAAAACGTTCTTGTAAATAAAGCACCAATAGATTGATTCCACCCAAACTTGAGCGATGGCGAAACAAAATTAGAAAACTCACGCCCATCAGTACATTGGCAAACACAGTCGCATAAATTGGGTGTACAGTGGCAAGCTGAACAAAATGAGGAATGGTTTCAGTAAAACCAGCCAATAATGCCACTGCAATAAAGGTTTTGAGCACCAAGGCAAACCCCATTTTTTTATAAGCTAAATAATAAAATGGAATATTGATTAGAAAGAATAAAATGCCGAACTGAATGTCGGTAATGTAATGAATCAACAAAGATAAACCCGCTGTTCCCCCAGTCATAATCCCTGCTTGTTTCAATAAAACCATGGCAAAAGACAGGATAAATGTTCCTATCAGCATCGCCAATGCATCTTCAATCTTTGTATGCTGCTCGATCACAGGCGTGACTGGACTTACCAAAGATACATTTTGATCGGTATTCATAACGGTACAACTCAACAGGAGAACAACAAAGGGAGAGAAAGCTTTCAAGGAAAGCCATGGCATATTTGATCATTTTTATTATATTTTCGCAATTTATTCTTATATTTTTACCATAAATGCAATTTATATTCAAAATAATGCATTTTGAATGTTATGCACTATTCCAATGCAAAAAGATTAGGTTGCTGTTTTTTATTGAGTTGCGATACCGTTCTCTTTGAGTTTTTCTAAAACAATTGACGTGTTTAAATTACTGACACCAAAATCACTCGAGGATAAAATCCCAATCAACTTGACCATTTCATCTAAGTTTTTAACCGCAACCTTGAGTGCAAAATCATAACTTCCCGTCAATTTATAAATATCTTTTACCGCAGGTTCACGCAATAGAAATTCAACAAAACGGTCATGAGTTGCATCATTATAATTTTGCAACTTCACTTCAATAATCCCCATGATCGGGGTTGGATCAGCACACAAGGCAACCTGAGCATAATAGCCTGTGATTATTTTTGTCTGCTCAAGATGAATTCGACGACGTGAACATTGAGAAGTCGACAACCCAACTAATTCAGCTAACTCTTGATTGGCTAAACGGCCATTTAATTGTAAATGATGAATAATTTTTTGGTCAAAATCATCAAGTTGTGCAGTCATGAAGCTCTCAATTAAGGGGTTACATTGCTAAATAAACAATGAAAATACATGGTGATGAGCATTTTAACGTGTTTAGATCAAGCCGCTCAAGCTTATGACAGGACTGTGGAAGATTGAATCCTCTGAATACCTTTTGCGCGCATCTCTTGCCAAGCCTGTTGCAATGAACCATTTAAATCTATTGCTTTACAGGCATCTTCAACCACATAGGTTTTAAAACCGAAATGCACCGCATCTAAAGCCGTCCACGCCACACAAAAATCCGTAGCAATACCCACAATATAAACAGTGTCTATTTGGTGTTCTTTTAGATATCCATTGAGTCCTGTTGGCGTCTTACGGTCTGCTTCCATAAAGGCTGAATAACTATCAATGTCCTGATGAAATCCCTTACGAATAATGAGCTGCGCCGTTGGAATATTAAGCTCGGGATGAAACGCCGCATCCTGCGAGCCTTGTACACAATGTTTTGGCCACAACACTTGCGTTCCATAAGCCAACTCGATCGTCTCGAAAGGCATTTTATTAGGGTGATTTTCTGCAAACGAAATATGCTGTTCTGGATGCCAGTCTTGGGTTAGCACCACATGTTCAAAGCTTAGGGCGAGTTGATTAATCAATGGAATAATCTGATCTGCATCGGCAACTGCTAAGCTCCCACCGGGCGTAAATCCATTTTGTACATCCACAACGATAAGTGCAGTACGTTTCACTTGTTTTTGCATTTGATCATCCCACATTCCAGTCCAATCCCCTCTTTGTACCATACGCTGCTCTCAATCATCTGACTACAGCTCTGATTATTTTATAAGATGAAAATCATTCAAGCCAAAGATGAGTTAAAGTTTCTTACAGTTTAACGAAAGCATATTGTTCTTATGTCTCCGATCAGTCATAATTTGCATAATTGTCATTCAACGTGGCTTAATTGTTGAACGACCAATCAAAATACTGCATCCATCCAATATTTCGTTTTAATTACTTCAATCTCGGATGGAAAAATAGGATATTTTTTTAAAATGACTCAGCTAGCACAAAATATACAAGGCTCAATTGTCGCAATCGTTACCCCAATGTTTGAACATGGCGGTGTAGATTGGAAGAGCCTTGAGAAGCTTGTTGAGTGGCACATCCAACAAGGCACACATAGTATTGTTGCTGTTGGAACAACAGGCGAAGCATCTACCTTAAGCATGGAAGAACACACGCAAGTCATCAAAGAAGTGGTTCGTGTCGCCAATAAACGTATTCCAATTATCGCTGGCACAGGTGCAAATTCGACCCGTGAAGCGATTGAACTCACCAAAGCCGCAAAAGAACTCGGTGCCGATGCTGCGCTGTTGGTGACGCCATATTATAATAAACCGACTCAAGAAGGCTTATATCAACACTATAAAGCAATTGCTGAAGCTGCTGATATCCCACAGATTCTTTACAATGTTCCAGGCCGTACTGGGGTGGATTTGCAAAACGAGACCGTGATTCGTCTTGCAGATGTAAAAAACATTGTGGGCATTAAAGATGCCACTGGCGATATCCCTCGTGGACAAGCGCTGATTGAAGGTTTAAATGGTAAAATCGCAGTCTATTCAGGTGATGATGAAACCGCTTGGGAGCTGATTTTACTGGGTGCTAAAGGCAATATTTCTGTTACTGCGAATGTTGCACCTAAACAAATGAGCGACGTTTGTGAAGCAGCATTGGCTGGAGATAGAGCGAAAGCACAGAGTTTGAATCAACAAATTGCAAATCTACACAATATTTTGTTTTGCGAATCAAACCCAATTCCTGTGAAATGGGCATTGCATGAGATGGGATATATGAGTACAGGTATTCGCCTGCCACTCACCCCACTTGCAGAACAATATCGTGAACCTCTCCGCACAGATCTAAAAGCTGCGGGAATTATTTAATACGAGCAATTTATGATGCAATTACGTGTTGGTGTTGTCCTAGTCATTTCAGCGTTAAGTTTAGCTGGTTGTGGCCGTTTCGCCCTCAATAATCATTCTTTGGATTATAAGAAGGCAGAAGCACTTGAACCACTTAAATTCCCTGAGGACGCAACGGTCAGACCATTTACACCTTTGTATCCTGCTCCGACAGTTGATCCACTGGCGATTGAACATGCGCCAACGTTTGAAAACAAAAGTGGTAAGCGTTACGCACTTCCTCGCCCTGAAGCAGTACAAACACAAGCGAGTAATGTAGAAGATACGGTTGCCACACTCGGTCGTCCTCAGTTAGTCATGGATGGAAATAGAAACCCATTACTGAAGGTGGAAGGTCCAACGGCTGCAGCTTGGCAATATACCTTTGCAACCTTGAATAGCTTGAACTACAAGGTGATTTCTCAATCAAACAATGGTTATGAAGCCACGATTCAAGTCGATAATCAAAGCTATTTATTGAAGCTTTCCGCTGTGGGTTCAAGCAATACCGTTGCCTTATTCAAACTTGACACAACCTTTGCAGAACAAGCCATTGCAACAGAAGTGTTAACCCAGATTTACCAAAATTGGCCAGCCTAGTCGTTTATTAGGCATATTTTTTCAAAAAGGTTCCCCCATGTTAAAACAAACCTTGCTCTATACTGGTAAAGCAAAATCTGTATATGAAACAGACAATGCCGACCACCTGATTTTAGTCTTTCGCGATGATGCTTCTGCGTTCAATGGCGAAAAAATCGAGCAACTAGATCGTAAAGGCAAGGTCAACAACCGTTTTAACGCCTTCATCATGGAAAAATTGGCTGAAGCGGGTATCGAGACACATTTTGAGAAGTTACTTTCACCAACAGAAGTACTGGTGAAAAAACTTGAGATGATCCCTGTTGAGTGCGTGATTCGTAACTACGCTGCTGGTTCATTGTGCCGTCGTTTAGGCGTTGAAGAAGGCAAAGTGTTAACACCACCAACTTTTGAATTGTTCTTTAAAGATGATGCACTTGGCGATCCAATGGTCAACGAATCTCAAGCGATTGCGTTAGGTTGGGCAACTGCTGACCAACTTGAAAAAATGAAAGAACTCACTTACCAAGTCAATGATGTGCTTAAAGCATTATTTGATGCGGGTAATATGATTCTGGTGGATTTCAAACTTGAGTTTGGTGTATTCCATGACCGTATCGTACTTGGCGATGAATTCTCTCCAGATGGTTGCCGTTTGTGGGATAAAGACACCAAGAAAAAATTAGATAAAGACCGTTTCCGCCAAGGTTTAGGTGGTGTGGTTGAAGCATATGAAGAAGTTGCGACGCGTTTAGGTATTAATTTAGACGATCTTTAAGCCACTCTGAAATGTCAAAAAAACCAGCTTCGGCTGGTTTTTTTATGGTTATGAGAACATATCAGGATTAGGTTTTATTTATACATCTTCAGCATGCGAATGTTGTGCCCTTGTCGACATCCAACATAAGATCGAGCCCAAACATACCATAAAAGCGCCATACCAAAAAGATAAGCTCAATGGGGTATTTAATAAAATAGCAGCAAAAAATGCAGAAAATACTGGAATAAAATAAGAAGCCCCAGCCAACAACGTGACATTGCCATGCAAAATGCCAATATTCCATGCCGCATAACCAAAGCCCATAGCTGCGGCTGCAATCAGCAAAATAATTGAAGCTTGCCATTCAAACTGAAATGCACCTCCCCCCATGAGTAGATATTTAATCCAGAGCACAATCGCAACCAGAATAAAAAATAGGGTGATGCCATTACTGCCATTGGCAATTCTTGCAGTCAGTGTGCAATAGGCTGCCCACAAAAGCGTTCCAATAAATGCTAACCCATAACTAAGTGGATTGTTTTGAATGTTCTGCCACATACCAATTAAATCAAAGCCTTGCTCACCGCCTAAAACCCAACAAATCCCCAATAATGAGATAATAAAGCCTGGAATAATCAAAAAATTGGCTTTTTGTTGATTAAACAAAATGGCGGCCACCATGGTAAACGTGGGCCATAGATAATTTACCATTCCAACTTCAATTGCTTCTCGATTATTGTTGCTATAACCAATCGAAAGCGATAGGCAAATTTCGTAGGCCACAAATAAAATACTACCCCAAATTAAATATGTTCTAGGGAAGGTTCTGAGGCTGCTCCAACCAACCGAGAAAAATAGAAAGATTGAAGCGAGCGTATAGATCAGTGCTGCACCACCCACTGCGCCAAAATGACTACTAACATCCTTGATCAAAGCAACGATCAAGCTCCATAAGAAGATCGCAAGCAATCCAATGAGTGTGGCTTTTTTGGAGTTCATATCAATACATAAATAAATAAAGCAGCAAGTTCAAATCTGTTTTTATTGATTCGAGCAGCTACCAATTAAGATAAGCACACTGCTATGACTAAACTTTTAATTCATTAACATTCAGTCTACCCCCACAGCGAAGAGTTATTTGTTAAACTGAAATGTAACGAAAGAATGTCACCGACAACGCAATGAAAAAAATATATTTCTTTTTTACTTTGGCGCTTATATGCATTTCTACTTCATCCTTTGCAAAAAAAATGGAAGACGATGAGTTCCATCGCTATCTAAAGCAAAATAACGAACTCGGTCAGCAATATCATAACGATTTAGGCGTTGCGATAGTTACAGGAGACCGTCAAGCTATTCCAAATAAAATCTGCGCAATCTATAAAATCAGCTTAGAACAAGCTAAAATTGCAAAAGAAAATAAACACTTAAAGAATAGCCATCAAGCTGAGACATTAGCAACTGAAAATATAAATAATCTTGAAGCTATACTCACACCCCACCAAAAACCCATTACGAAGTACTGCCAAGTAACCAAGCTTGCAAATACAGATTAATTAAATGGTGTTCAAAAAGTTCAAATTTCACTGCTGCTGTTGTTCTTGCTGCCAACGACGTTGTTGTAAACGCTCAGCCTCAACCTCACGTTTATTTCGCGCTGATTCATACAACTTTGTACCCTTCAACTCAGGCGGCAAGTATTCCTGCAACACAAAATGTTCTGGATAATTATGCGGATAATGATAATCCACACCATAGCCCTGTTGTTTCATCAACTTGGTTGGTGCATTACGCAAATGCAAAGGTACTGGTAGATTTGCAGTCTTTTCAGCCAACTCTAAAGCACGATTAATGGCTAAATAGGTGCTATTACTTTTCGGGCTGGTGGCTAAATAAACAGCTGTCTGTCCCAAAATAATACGTGCCTCTGGCATACCCACCGCTTGTACTGAACGGAAGCATTCACCTGCCAGTAATAATGCATTCGGATTGGAGTTACCAATATCTTCTGAAGCCGCAATCAACATACGACGCGCGATAAAAACAGGATCTTCGCCGCCTTTGAGCATACGTGCCATCCAATACAAGGTTGCATCGGGATCACTACCACGAATCGATTTGATAAATGCCGAAACCACATCGTAATGTTGCTCACCCGATTTGTCATAACGCGCAATATTTTGCTGCGCCACTTTGACCACAATTGCATTGGTGACAATATTTTCAATATCAGCTTCAAATGTGCTGGCGACTAAATCAATTAAGTTCAATGCCTTACGGGCATCACCCGCAGCAAATTGAATAAGTGCATCATATTCTTCAATTTGAATAAAACGTTCTTTTAAGAATTGATCACTTTGAATGGCTTTGTTCAGCAGTGTTTGAATCGCATCCACGTCCAGACTATTGAGGGTATACACCTGACAGCGTGATAAAAGTGCACTGTTGACCTCAAAAGAGGGATTTTCAGTAGTTGCACCAATTAAAGTGATTTTGCCTTTCTCAACTGCATTGAGTAAGGCATCTTGTTGCGATTTATTGAAACGATGAATCTCATCAATAAAGACCACAGGTGTCAAGTTGAGTAGATCACCACTTTCCGCAATCACTTCACGTAGCTCTTTCACGCCTGTATTGAGCGCAGATAAGCTAATAAAAGGACGATCTACTGCTTGCGCCAGTAATAATGCGATCGTGGTTTTCCCCACACCAGGTGGTCCCCAGAAGATAATCGAAGGTAGATGCCCTTGATCAATCATTTGACGTAACGGTGCATTTTCACCGAGCAAATGATCTTGTCCAATAATTTCGGACAAGTCACGAGGACGTAAACGTTCAGGTAGAGGAATATGCGTATCGGACATTATCAATGGCTTTATGGTCTTTTACAGTAGTCTATTGTGTCTGACTCAAATCTACAATTTGAATCTGCAACCAACTGATCATTCTATCGAACTTGTTGCAGTTGGATGAGCTGTTCGATGCTTCGATAGCTCGCTTTAATACGTTCATCATTTGGAAAATTGGTATTGGCGAGCATCACAATCCCAATTTTTTCTTTCGGAATAAAAGCGGCATAAGCACCAAAACCATTGGTCGCACCTGTTTTATTAAAGAACGTTGCTGGTGAAGCAAGCTTCGGCTGTTTGATCGGCGTGGCAGGATGGCTTTCCAATGCCATTTTGCTGGAATTCCCGTCCAATAAAGTCTCTAATTTGACAGGATAAGCATACTGTTCCCAACCTAAACCTTGAGTCATAGCACCAACTTTAAAATAACCAAAATGGGTATTTTCAATCGCTTTACGTAGTGGCTGTTTCAGCTGTTGAACATTGATCTGTGCATCCAAAAATTTCAACATGTCAGCACTACTACTTTTCACGCCATAGGCTTCAGCATCTAACATGCCCGCAGACACACGTATAGCCTTATCGGCCTTATATCCCCATGCATACTGCGGCATGTGTTGTTCTGGCACATTGATAAAACTTTGTGTCATTCCCAATTGAGGAAAAAGCGTTTGTTCAACCAATTCTGCATACGGTTTTTTCATTGCCAATGCTGTGACATAACCCATCAGACCAATACTTGGATTGGAATATTGTCTTGTCGTTCCTGCTTGGCTTTTCGGCTGCCATGACTGGAAATACTTCAGCATATCCTGCTGTTGCACAACCGCATCAGGAAACTGGAGTGGAAAATCACCCGCACTGTAGGTTCCAAGGTTGAGTATGGTAGCGCGGTTGACGGCGGTATTTTTTAATTCAGGAAAATACTTAGCAGGATGGTCAGAGAAAGATAACCGCCCCTGTGCCTGTGCATAGCCCGCCAAAGTAGCATTAAAGGTTTTACTGACGGAACCCAATTCAAATAAAGTATCGCTGCTGACCGGTTGCTTACTTTGCTTCGAGGCCAAACCATAATTGATGAAATAATGTTGACCATTCAAGGTCACTGCGACTGCCATGCCAGGAATATTATACTGCTCTAAAAGCGGCTTAAACTGTTGATCCAACACCTGTTTGACCTGTTGCTCAGTCAGTCCTTGTGCCCAGAGCATCGAACTGCAGGACAGAAGCCCAGCAACCCACAATAGTCTTTTTGACGTCATCACGAGGGATTTTGATTTCATCATTCATCATTTCACTTTAAGTTAAAATTTAATTGGCATTGAGTTTGAGTAATTTGGCTTGAGGACCATCCTCAATCACCCAAATCGAGCCATCTTGAGCTTGTTGCAAGCCTCGAATACGTTGTTTCATATCCAGTCGCTGAACTTCTTTTACAGGTCGAGTATTTAAATCCACCACCACAATGGCTTTAGAGGATAAGCCACCGATTAAGGCCTTTTGCTGCCATAAAGGAAATTCTTTGCCTGTATAAATGATCATGCTTGAAGGTGAAATAACCGGCGTCCAATCAATTTCAGGCGCTTTAAATTCTGGACGAGTCTGATGATCTGGAATCTTCAAACCTGAATAGTGATCACCATTCGAGACGATTGGATAACCATAATTTTCACCTTTGACAATTAAGTTCAGCTCATCGCCACCTTTAGGTCCCATTTCGACCACCCAGAGCTGTTGTTTTGCATCAAATGCCATACCAAGCGGATTACGATGCCCAAGGGACCATATTTCCGCAGTCACCCCACCTTGCTGGCTAAATGGGTTATTTGCGGCGGCTGTACCATCATCATTTAGACGCAAAATCTTGCCTAAATTACTTTTCATATCTTGTGCTGGATCAAATTTTTGTCGCTCTCCAGAACTGACCCAAAGCTTACCATCGGCACCAAACAGCATACGATGAGCATAATGTCCCTGTCCTGAGACTTTAGGCACTTGTTGCCATATTGTTTTTAGATCTGTAAGTTTTGGTTGTGCTGGATTTGACAAATCAAGTTTGGCACGTGAAATCACAGCACCGTAGCCACCTTGACCTTTGGTCGCATAACTCAAATAGATCCAATGGTTTTGTTGAAAATTTGGATGTAAAACAACATCACCTAAACCACCCTGACCACCATAACTCACCGTTGGAACACCTTGTACATTCACGCTCTGTTTGTTTTGAGGATCGAATACTTTTAATTGGCCTTTTCGTTCAGTTATCAACAAACGTTGATCAGGTAATGTGGTCATGGCCCATGGCTCATTCAATTGGGCAATGGTCTCTACACGATAAGCTTGTTGAGTTGCTTTTTTTGCGCTTTGCTGGGCAGCGCTCTGTTCTGGCGTTTTAGAATTGGTATTATTTGAACCACAGGCGAATAAAAATAAAAAACTTCCACATAAAAGTGGCGTTGCTAACAACTTCATCATCCCATATCTCCCTCTTATTATCTTTTCTAAGCGTACGGAGATTGGCATGGAAAACTACTATAAAAGTGTTGTATTTATTATACGAAATCATCTCGCGTTAGATTTAAAAGCAGTTTAACGCACCCAACGAACAATATAATCTTCGATCTGTTCTTCATCGACGTCATTTTCAGAAATACATCGTCCTGCTGCTGATTTTTTTGCCTGAATCACACTTTGACGCGAACCTGTATTGAGATAGTGCCACGAAGGAAGGTTTTTCCCTTCACTTAAACGTCGATAAGCGCAACTAGGCGGCAACCATGTAATCGTCTGCAATTGCTCAAGTGTAAGTTGGATACAATCAGGAACATGTTGTTGACGCTGCGCATAATCAGAACAACTGGCTGTTTTACAATCCAATAACTTGCACGCCACTTTAGTATAAGCGACCTCAGCAGTTTCTTCGTCTTCAAGCTTAATCAAACAACATAAGCCACAACCATCGCACAATGCTTCCCACTCAGCATGCGTCAGCTGATCAAGTGTGTATTGCTTCCAAAAATTTGGGCGGAGTTCGATGGACATACCAATGCTTTCAGTTTAAGCGAGCTTTTGATTATAGCATTCATCCGTCATTAACTTGGTTTTCAAATAATTATCCAATTAACATTTCTTAATCTATTCAACATTTCAACCACAGAAACACCACATTTAGCTCAAAAAACACACGCTATAGTGGAAACATAACGATAAATTAGGAGGAAACATTATGTTCCGTTGGGCCATTATTTTTGCAGTAATCGCACTCATTGCCAGTTTATTAGGTTTTGGTGGTGTCGCTGGCTTATCAAAAGATTTTGCTGTTATTTTACTTGTCGTTGCTGTTATTTTGGCAATCGTTGGTTTCTTATCTAGAGGTAAAGTCTAGATATTAAGTAGCAATGAATAATAAAAAGAAGAATCTCAGTATTCTTCTTTTTTTATACTTCATTTTTCGGTTCAGTACGCAAGATCTCAAAATTTGTACTTTTGTGAGGTCTTCAATTTTCCGATTTTATGCTTTAATCGAAACATTCTAAAAATACAGATTAGGATTTTAAAATGAGCTTTCCGATTACCACACGTGAAATTGAATACACCGCAGCCGATGGTCAACGTTTAATTGGTTATTTTGCCACACCAAATACCGATACGCCTGTGGCTGGTGTCATTGTGGCACCTGAATGGTGGGGCCGTAATGAATATACCGAGCAACGTGCCCGTGAGCTTGCTGAGCATGGTTACGCGGCTTTAGCGATCGATATGTATGGTGATAAAAAAGTCACAACTGCTGTTCCTCAAGCATCTGAATGGATGAATCAGACTTTTGAACATGCCGATACCATTGTCAGTCGTGCGCAAGCGGGTTTAGCGACGTTAGCAGCTCAACCTGAGGTTAATGCTGAGAAACTGGCGGCTATTGGTTTCTGTTATGGCGGTAAGGTTGTGCTTGATTTAGCGCGTTCGGGTGCAGATGTAAAAGCAGTCGCAACCTTCCATGCGGTACTAAGTCCTAAAGCACCAGCACAGAAAGATCAAGTTAAAGCTGAGATCTTAGTGCTCCATGGTGAACTCGATAGTATGGTGACTTTAGATGACGTAGCAAGTTTCCGTCAGGAAATGCACGATGCTCACGTAGATCATGAGGTGATCATCTTTGAAGATGCTAAACATGGTTTCAGTAATCCACTTGCTGATGAACGTGCCAAAGCCAACAATGTTGACTTGGGCTATAACGCTGAAGCAGAGCGTCAAGGCCTTGAGGCGATGTATGAGTTGCTGGATAAACATTTAAAATAATCGGTAAATAATTGGCTAGATGATTTTTCAAAACTTAAATCCTAGTTAACATCATCTTGATATCTAAATCCTCGATAACAGTTGCTCGTGCAAAGGCGGCATGAATGCCGCCTGTTGGACTGCCTTGCGCTGCTTGCGAAGCGTTGCTTCTCATTTGGACAAAACCAAAGTAACTCTCCGAAGACACATCCCCAAATGAGATCAGAACCTAGCATGATTTCGCAATGCGAGCATTACCCCATTTTATACTCAAAATTGAAATGATTACGTGTAGGTGGTGCCTTACTTTTGACGGGTCAAAAGGAACAAAACCCCTCTATTGAGCTGATGGTACTTCCCTGATACCACAGCTCAATGGGCGGCATCCATGCCGCTTTGCTCAAGCAGACATTAACTATAATTCAAATAAAATATTTTACTGTATCGATATCACATCATGTATTTTTGAAAGATAGATAACACCCTATCAATCCCTGATTTCCGCTATACTATCCTTCTGCTTTTTAATGTTCTGATTCATGCATGATTTCTCATTTTCCGATGCACTGCTGACTTGGTACGATCAACACGGTCGCCATGATTTACCTTGGCAAGTTGCGGATGATCCCTATAAAGTGTGGGTATCAGAAATCATGCTGCAACAGACTCAAGTCAAAACCGTTCTGCAATATTTCGATCGCTTTATTGAGCGCTTCCCGACCGTTGAAACCCTTGGTCAAGCCAGTTGGGATGACGTTGCACCCTATTGGGCTGGTTTGGGCTACTATGCCCGTGCGCGTAACCTACACAAAGCCGCAGCGATCGTCAGTCAACAAGGTAAATTCCCTGAAACCTTAGAACAATGGATCGAACTCCCTGGTATTGGACCATCTACCGCAGGTGCGCTGATGTCACTTGGTCTACGCCAATATGGCGTGATTATGGATGGCAATGTAAAACGCGTTTTAGCGCGCTTCTTTGCAATCGAAGATGATTTATCCAAGCCAGTGCATGAGCGTGCTTTATGGAACATTGCAGAGCAACTATGTCCCCACGAGCGTAATCATGACTATACCCAAGCGATTATGGATTTGGGTGCAACCGTTTGTACACCGAAGAAACCATTGTGTTTATATTGCCCAATGCAACAACATTGCCAAGCCTATCAACAAGGCTTAGAACAACAGCTTCCTTTTAAAAAAGCCAAAAAGCCTGTCCCTGTAAAAACGGCTGATGTGCTGCTGATCCAATCAGGTGATGAATGGTTATGGCAACAACGTGAATCCCACGGTTTATGGGGTGGCTTATATTGCTTACCCATTATTGAGCAAGCAACCGAATTACAACAGATTGAGCGACACTTCAAACTTCAAGCTCAAGTATCATCTGTACAGATAAACCATAGTTTCACTCACTTTACTTGGCTATTACATGAAAAACTGTTCCACGTGGAACATGATCAAAAGGAACAACTCAGTATCGAACTCGGTGGTATCTGGTTAAACCCCGCAGCTGCGATTGCCAAAGGCGTTCCCACAGCCATGAAAAAATTGATTACTGCGAAACCAAAGGCAGAAGACATTAAGTAAATGATGATCTGTCCAATGACAAGGAGTTGATGTGCATCATCCAATCCGCTATACGGTTCTTGGTGTATTCATGGTGTTTCTTTCAGCGTGTAGCACCGCCCCCAAAAAACCGACACCATTGCCCGATGCGCAACTGAACAAACTTCAAACAATGCGTTTAGACAGTCGCTTGCCCATCCCTGTCAAAGGTGTAAGTCGTAGTGAATTACGAGATACTTGGGGTGCTGCGCGTAGTCAAGGTCGTCGCCATGAGGGTATTGATATCATGGCAGAGCGTGGTACGAAAGTGTATAGTGCAACCGATGGGCTGGTCGCTGATTTACGCAACAATAATTTAGGTGGCAAAGTCATTTGGATCCGTGGACCAGCAGGCTCATGGCATTATTACGCACATTTAAATGGGCATAAACGTGGTCTCAATGTTGGCGATTATGTCCGTAAAGGCGACTTTATTGGTTATGTCGGCAACACGGGAAATGCACGCCACACTGCCCCACATTTGCACTATGGCATTTATTTAAATGGCAAAGGACGTGGTGCAGTCAATCCATACCCTTATTTACGTTAGGAACACGCAATGTCAGAAGTATTAATCGAACGGCTGGTTGAATTTGCAGAGTCTGGAAATCAGCAAAAAATCATCATCAATGGAACCAGTTATCAAGGCTGGATCATGGAAATCACTGAAGATGCATTATTGATTAGTACAGGCTTTGCAGATAAAACAGGCAAAGACTTTTGGCTTAAATTTGCGGATTTAGACAGCGCTGAATTGTATTATTGGGATACACATGCTGATGAATGGCTGGTATTTAAAATTTAATTAAATCGATTAAAATCGAGCAGTGAATAACGATTATAGAGATGGCATGGATGCTACATCTCACCCTGAAAAACTTGCGAAGCTTTGACTACTTTTTAGATTATACCTGAACAAAACTAAAATATATTTCAACTAAAGTGCATGATCATGTGGGCGGATGATAGAATCCAATAATGACGCAACAAGACATCACAAAGATTCTTAAAAAAACCCATCAAAAACGAATTTCATAAAAAATAAGGAGTGGTTTCATGTCCCCTCAACGCTGTGGTTGGTGCTCTAACGATCCACTCTATATCGCTTACCATGATGAAGAATGGGGCAAAGCTGAGCATGATGAAGCCCGCTTATTTGAGATGCTATGTCTCGAAGGACAACAAGCCGGCTTATCATGGATTACCGTACTGAAAAAACGTGAAAACTATCGCTCACATTTCTTCCAATTTTCGATTATAGAAATCGCTGCACTGACAGATGATCAACTTGAAGACAAACTCAGCGATGCTGGTTTAATTCGTCATTTGGGCAAACTCAAAGCCATCCGAGACAATGCCATTGCTTGGCTCAAACTCAAAGATGAAGTGGATGATGTCACGACTTGGCTATGGAATTTTGTTGACCATCAAACGCAAGAGAATGATGTCGTGAATTATCGCGAAGCCCCTGCGCAAACTGAGATCAGTCAAACACTTTCCAAAACACTGAAAAAACGTGGTTTTAAGTTTGTTGGACCAACCACCTGCTATGCCTTTATGCAAGCTGTAGGTATGGTCAATGACCACGAAAATGACTGCTATTTTAAATAGTTTCTTTCAAATTTTCCTTCAATAGGAGTTGCTATGAGCAATAACCTCATTCGTGCTTATGCTGCAATGCAAGCAGGAGAACAACTGGTTCCTTACCAATTTGATGCAGGTGAATTACAAGCGCATCAAGTCGAAGTCAAAGTGGAATACTGTGGTCTGTGCCATTCTGACCTGTCTGTGATTAATAATGATTGGCGCTCAACAAGCTATCCTGCTGTTGCGGGGCATGAAATTATTGGCAGCATTGTTGCACTTGGCTCAGAAGCTAAAGGACTCAAAATCGGTCAACGTGTAGGTATTGGCTGGACCGCTGAAAGTTGCCAAGCCTGTGATCCATGTATTGGCGGCAATCAAGTTCTCTGTACAGGCGAAAACGTGGCGACCATCGTGGGACATGCTGGTGGATTTGCCGAGAAAGTCCGTGCAGGTTGGCAATGGGTGATCCCTCTTCCTGACGATTTAGATCCTGAGAGTGCAGGACCATTGCTTTGCGGTGGGATTACGGTTTTTGATCCTTTACTTAAGCATAAGATTCAGGCGACGCATCATGTTGGGGTGATTGGTATCGGTGGCTTAGGTCATATCGCAATTAAATTACTCAAAGCGTGGGGCTGTGAAATTACTGCATTCAGTTCCAATCCTGAGAAAACCGAAGAACTCAAAGCCATGGGCGCAGACCATGTGGTGAATAGCCGTGATGCACAAGCGATCAAGGCCCAACGTGGTAAATTTGATTTATTGCTCAGCACAGTAAATGTGACGCTGAATTGGCAAGCTTATTTGAGCACCCTTGCACCCAATGGCTGCTTACATTTCCTCGGTCTAACTTTGGAACCTGTACCTGTATCGGTCGGTTCGCTGATTGATGGTGCAAAATCTGTCACTGGCTCGCCAACAGGTTCTCCTTTGGCACTGCGTCAACTACTACAGTTCGCAGCACGTAAACAGATTGCACCGCAAATTGAGTTATTCCCAATGTCTCAACTCAATGACGCCATTGAGCGACTTCATTCAGGCCAAGCACGTTACCGCGTCGTGCTCAAAGCTGACTTTGACTAACTCAAAGCTGGTTCCAAACTCTGTCTGACCCAATCCGCCAACTGTTGAATCGCTTGGCGGATTTCTTCTGTAAAGGCATGTCCTGCATTTAAGCGTAGATAATGTTGATAACGCTGATCTTCACCAAACACCTCTCCAGGTACAATATTAATGCCCTTGCTTTGCGCCAAATAGTACAGCTCCAAGCCTGTAATCGTGGTTGGCAACTGCATCCACAAAGCATAACCACCGAGGGATTGGCTTAATGCAATCGGGATACCCTGAAAGGTCTCTAGAATACAGGCACGATATTGTTCCACCTGCTGCATCAGCTTAGGTCTCAACTGATCTAAATGCTCGCGATAAGCACGACTATAAATAAAATCTGCCAACCCAAGCTGTAAAGGCGTATTCACCCCAATATTATTCGCCAAAAATTGAGGGCGTAGATGCTCAAGTTGTTGCCCCAAGCAAAACCAGCCGACACGGTAGGCACTGGATAAAGACTTCGATACCGAACCACACAAAATCACGTAACCTTTTCGATCCCAGTGCCGAATCGGTAATGGACGTTCTTTTTGATAGCTACATTCTGCATAAATATCATCTTCCAAAATAAAACATTGATACTGCTCAGCCAGCTCAGCAATCCGCTGTTTCTGTTGATTGCTTAAACAATAACCCAATGGATTTTGAAAATTGGCGGTCAACAAACATAGTTTGGCACTACCCTGCTGCATAAAGAATTCTAAGCGCTCTAAGTCAATACCTCGATGATCCGCAGGAATTTCAATAATTTTGCGTTTCAACCCTGCAAGCAACTGCAGCTGACCATTAAAAGTCGGCGTTGGAATCATAATGCTATCGCCTTCTTTGCTCATCTGTTGAATCAGCAAAGAAATCGCAGGCAAACAACCATTGCTAATAAAAATATCGTCGGCTGCGATATACACCCCATCCTCACGCCAGTGGTCAGAGAGTGCCTGACGTAATTGCTCATGCCCCTGTTTATTGCAATACAAAAAATCTTCAGGCTGACAATGCTTCAATGCTCGTTGCAAAGAACGGCGCAAACCATCGACAGGAATCAAATGTGGAGAAAGTTGAATCGCACCTAATGGGGTTAAATGACTTTGAATTGAGGCAGTCTGAATTTGATTCTGCAAATCCAAATTGGAAACTTGCCGAGCCATGGACTCAAATTGAGGGCTATCTGGAATGGGACTTTGATATTGTCTTGAACTCACAAAATAGCCAGATTTTGCCTTCACATAAATCAACCCTCTTGCTTCCAACAGTTCATAGCATTGCTGTGCCGTACTTAAACTCACTTTTTGTTGACGTGCAAATTCCCTTAAAGAACTCAACTTATGTTGTGGCTGTAATTCATGCTGATAAATTTTATGTGCAAGCTGTTCTGCAAGGCGTTGATATTGAAAAGTCATTTTCTGTACTGCTTTTTTAAAAATTTCTGTATCTGTATTGGTTTATACAACACCATTAAGCTATAAAAATCAACTACAGGAGGATAAGGCAATGAAAAATAAACTCTTATTTATAGTATGTAGCGTCCTATTCACGGGCTGCCAATTTACCGATCAGAATGCTTATCAACAGCAACAGGTCTGTAAAAGACTTGCAGAGGGGTATTTAACCACGCAAAACCAGCAGAGCTATGAGTTTTGGAAACTCGAACAAGCCCCGACCCATGAGCAACAAAGTACACTCAAATTGACCTATAAAAAACCCAATGAAAATGGGCTGATTTTGTCGGGTGTATATTTGCCTACCGTTGAACTTGAATGTACTTTAAAAAATCAGCAGATCATGGTTTCAGTCATTCAAGCCAAAGGTGCATTAGTTCCTGTCTTGAATGTACAGCTTCAGAATGAGGCTATTGGCAAACCGAAAAGCCCTGACTTAATTGCTCAGTCAAAAACTCAATAAATAAACGGACACGCTTCGGCAAATGTTCTTGTTGATAATAAACCGCATGGATGCTTTGGTATGAATGCTCAATTTGATCCTCAAATAGCGCTTCTAAACGACCTTCTTTTAGATCTTTCCATATCTCATATTCTGATAGCCGTGCGATTCCCTGCCCACGCAAGCATAATTGTCGCACGGTCTCCCCGCTAGATGCCTTCATTTGAGCTCGCGCCAAGAAATACGCATTATCCACTTTAATCGGCCATGTATTGATATAAGCAGGACGAGTAAAGCCGATGAGATCATGATCGGATAGTTGTTTTGGCTGATCTGGTCTGCCTTTACGTTTTAGATACTCAGGGCTGGCAACAATATAGACTCGGCTTTTACACACCAGTTTGGCATGTAGACTTGAATCATGGAGTTCTCCAAAACGGAATGCCACATCGGCTTTATGTTCAAGTAGATCAATGACCAAATCATTGCTGTTTAGTTCTATATCAATATTGGGATAACGCTGTCTAAAACCCTGCACTAAGGGTGCAATCACATGCAAGATAAAAGGCATCGCCGAATCAATCCGTATCAAACCAGAGGTCGCCTGATCTGATTTTTGCAAGGCTTCTTCCGCGGCATTTAAGTCATTGAGAATTTTACGGGCATGATTAAGGAACTGTTGTCCTTCTTGGGTAAGTTTTAATTTACGTGTGGTTCGCTCGACTAAAGTCACTTCTAGTTTTGTTTCTAAACGGCTTAACGAACGACTCAGCCCAGATGAGGTCTGCCCTAATTTTTCTGCGGCGGCAATAAAAGAACCCGTGTCCACAATACTAATAAAAGCAACCAATTCCTCTATTGTTGATTTCATTGCAACGCTCAATTATTGATAATTAATCAACTATATTTTGCAAATTCCTCTATTTTTTAGCAACAATAATCGTCGCAGAATTGCACCTATAAACTAAATACGCTCAGTTGAGCAAAATAAGATGAGGTGAACACGATGCCAATTTCTCCATTTAATTTTGCATTTGAATGGGAACAATAGTATGAGCCGTCATATTAATCTTCCTTTACTGGCACTGGCGATTGGTGCATTCGCAATCGGTACGACAGAGTTCTCTCCAATGGGGCTATTGCCCAATATTGCCAACGATCTTGGCGTGTCCATCCCCAGTGCAGGCATGCTGATCACAGGTTATGCATTGGGCGTGATGCTGGGTGCTCCCATTATGACCTTGTGGTTCGGTGGCTTTGCCCGACGTAATGCCCTTATTCTGTTGATGGCAATTTTTACCATCGGTAATCTGATCGCAGCGTTTGCTCCGAACTATATGAGTCTTATGGGCGCACGCCTGATCACCAGTCTGAATCACGGTGCATTCTTCGGTATTGGTTCCGTGGTTGCCGCGAGTGTCGTTCCAACACATAAACAGGCCAGTGCGGTTGCAACCATGTTCATGGGACTGACCATTGCCAATATTGGAGGTGTACCACTTGCGACGTGGGTGGGGCAAAATATCGGTTGGCGAATGTCTTTCCTTGCGATTTCTGTACTCGGCGTTATCACCATGTTATCGCTCTGGAAAGCCCTGCCTGTTGGCTCTGTTGGACAAAAACCCAATATAAAAATGGAACTCAGCGTGCTGACCCGTCTGCCTGTCGTGTTGGCATTGCTCACAACCGTGTTTGGGGCTTCAGCGATGTTTACCCTATATACCTATATCGCGCCAAGCTTGGTTGAGTTCACTCAAGCATCTCCACTCTTTATTACCATGATGCTGGTCTTAATCGGGATTGGTTTCTCAGTGGGTAATCATTTCGGTGGTAAATTTGCTGATTTATCGATTGATAAGACCTTAATTGGCTTCTTGCTGTTATTGATCGTACTGATGCTCATTTTCCCGATCCTCGCACAAACTCAGCTGGGTGCTGCGATTGGTTTGGTGGTTTGGGGTGCAGCAGCCTTTGCGATTGTTCCCCCCTTACAAATGCGGGTAATGTCCGTTGCCCATGAAGCATCAGGACTCGCATCTTCAGTTAATATTGGCGCATTTAATCTGGGCAATGCCATTGGTGCGGCCGCAGGGGGGATGGTACTCAGTCTCGGTTTAAACTATGCCGCGGTTTCCATGATTGGTGCAGTATTAGCAAGCATTGGTTTAATCTTGGTGTTTATTCAAATCAAACTCTCACGAAAACACAACGCTCAGTATCAACAATGCCCTCAAGTTTAAATTAAAAAAATGCCTGATTTATGTTTTAAATCAGGCATTTTTTATTTCAGCAAATCAGGTAATTTCGGTTGTTTATATAATGGATGATGCACTTCTTTTTTCATTTTCATCAGCATTTGATAAGGCTGTTGCTGTACAAACATATTGACAAAACTCAACGGAATCGCCCCTGCTGGATCAGCATAACCACTAGTGGAAACTTTGACTCTATTTTCCGCGACTTTCTGAAAAGTCCAATCACCCTCATAGCGGCTCAAGCGGATAATGTCAGGCTGTTCAGGATAATCATACTTAATCGCTTGATTCTTAATACTAATGCTACCATCCGCATTTTTACTCATTTTGCCTTTAATCACCACATCACGGTCTTTGAGCGGAAAGGGGAAATCCAGCACCATATACAGAATAAATTCACCTTTTTTCTCGTCACGAGACAACAGTTGTGCTTTACCGACATAAGGTACCCATTTCGGGGCGCGCTCCACATCCAACACCACCGCCACCGCACGCTCTAGCGGTACATCAAACGTGGTTTCAGCTTTATACTGAAACACAGGATTATTTTCTGTTTGATAGGTCCAAACCTTAATATCATTGCGATGTAGGCTAAGTTTTGCAGTGTCTGTTTTCGCACTTACAACTACGCTGGTGACACTCAGTAGCGCAGCAAGAACAATATGTTTTTTATTCATGTCATGCTCAATTGTTTTAATGATGGTGAGAACTTGCTGAACTTTGGTCTGGATGCAAAGCTCAACAAGCTCTTTTTATAGTGCAAAAAAGTAAGATTTTATACTTGAATATCGTTAAAACCTAAAACATCTTTCATATCATATTTACGTGCTTCACGTCCCACCACCCATGCAGCAGCACGCACAGCACCAGAGGCAAAGTTCATACGATTGGTGGCTTTATGCGTCACTTCAACACGCTCACCTTCACCAATAAACATGACCGTATGCTCACCCACGATATCCCCACCACGAATGGTTTCAAAGCCAATGGTTTGACGATCACGTGGACCGGTATAACCTTCACGACCATAGACCGCAACTTCTTTTAAGTTACGCCCTAAGGTATCTGCAATTGCCTCACCCATCATAAATGCAGTACCAGAAGGTGCATCGACTTTATGACGATGATGCGCTTCAATAATCTCGATATCGACCGTATCACCAAACACTTGAGCTGCTAATTCCAATAGTTTAATTGAAACGTTGACCCCAACAGAGTAGTTGGCAGCATAAACAACAGGAGTTTGTGTCGCTGATTCGTCTAAAAATGCCTTCTGTTCATCCGACATGCCTGTAGTGCCAATCACCATCGCAACGCCTGCTTCACGACATAATTTGAGATGCTGTTCGGTGGCCACAGGTGCGGTAAAGTCGATCACTACGTCACAGTCTTTTAAAACTTCACTCAAACTTCCCACCACCTTGACACCGATGCTGCCCACACCTGCAAGCTCACCTGCATCCGCACCGACCAAGCTGCTTTCAGGACGCTCAACTGCGGCTGCAAGTTGATAGCCTGCTTGTTGCACAGCTTGAATCAGAATACGCCCCATGCGTCCGCCTGCACCCAAGATTCCTATGCGTGGAGAAGTTGACATAATTTTTCCCAGTCTTTTATTTAAACAATGTCGCTACTATAGCAAAACTCTATCGTTCCGCTAAAAAATTCCCACAAAAAAACCTGCCGAAGCAGGTTTTTTCTGTTGATGTCGATTAATCAAATAGACGATCAAAGAATGATTTTTTCTTTGGAGAAGAAGTACTGTCTTCACCATCAAAAGAAATCTGTAATTCTTTTAACAACTCACGCTGACGGCTGGTTAAGTTCACAGGCGTTTCAATCACAATACGGCACAGTAAATCACCTTGCATACTGCTGCGCACTGGACGGACACCTTTGCCGCGTAAACGGAACATTTTACCCGTTTGCGTACCTTCAGGAATTTTTAGGCTGACACGACCATCAAGGGTTGGGATCTCAAGCTCTTTACCCAAAGCAGCATCCGCGATACTGACAGGAACATCCATATACAGATCAGCGCCATCACGTTGGAAGATTTCGTGTTCACGCACTACAACTTCAACGTACAAATCACCTGACTGACCATCACGAATGGCTTCACCTTTACCAGTTAAGCGTACGCGATCACCATTGTCCACTCCTGCAGGAATGGTCACTTCAAGGGTTTGCTGACGATCAGCAACACCTGAGCCATGACATGCATGACACGGATTCTTAATGATTTTACCTTGACCACGACAAGTGCTACAGGTTTGTTGAACAGAGAAGAAACCCTGCTGCATACGCACTTGACCCGCACCGTTACAGGTACGGCACGTTTCTACATCATTTGGGTTTTTAGATCCTTTACCATCACAAACATCACATGGCGCTGGCGCAGTAAAGGTAATGGTCTTTTTAATGCCCTTAACCGCTTCTTCAAGGGTGAGTTCCATGACATAGCGAAGGTCTGAACCACGACGTTGATGCTGTTGTTGACGACCGCCGCCACCAAAAGCACCACCAAAAATATCGCCAAACTGGCTAAAAATATCCTCTGCGCTAAATCCGCCGAAACCACCACCGCCGCCGCCGAAACCACCTTCGAAAGCGCTATGTCCAGCACGATCATACATGCTGCGCTTTTCACTATCGGAAAGCACTTCATAAGCTTCAGAGGCTTCTTTAAATTTGTCTTCAGCTTCAGCGTTGTCTGGATTACGGTCTGGGTGATACTTCATCGCCAACTTACGATAGGCTTTTTTGATCTCATCATCACCTGCGGTTTTCGAAACGCCTAAAACCTCATAATAATCACGTTTAGCCATGGTTGGCGGTGCTCCTCACGGAATTGATTCAATTTCTACAAACAAATAGGCTCTGCTGACATTTTATTTATAAAAGCCAACAGAGCCTTAATAGGGGCTATACGATATCTTTACAAGGTCTAATACAATAAAAAAAATACAAAATTAGAAAACAGCTTTATTTTTAAAGTACTTAGCAATACCTTTAAGCCATGCATTCAATAAAAATAACCATGCAATTGCGCTAAACACCACCCCAGTTACCGTCATCGCGGTGACCCACAGTGTGCTATCCCAGGCAAAAAAGAACAATGGGATGAACCATAGCGCTGCAAATAAGGCCATGAGAATAAATAACAGCACATTACGCATGATCCAAAGTGCGTGCGCATGTATCCACACCTCAGCATTATCCACAACTGCAACCTTTCGCGCTAACACATAGGCAAAAGCGGCAAACACGATTGTAAATAATGCAAGAAACATGAACACGTAAGAAATCGCCACGTAACGGCGATGCTGCTCAATATTACCTTGCCCCATGCGCTATCTCACCTCATTCATCACATTTTGCCAAAACAGCCATGCAATGGAATTCCATTATTTTTTTGGTCTTAAATATAGGTGCTACTATATTGAAATTTTCAATATTTCGCACCTCTATTCGCAAAATAATTATGTTAGATGTGGTTCTTTCTTGACCTTAAACCACGCTGCGTACAGCGCAGGTAAGAAAAATAAGGTTAAGAAAGTCGCAACAATCAATCCGCCCATAATTGCAACCGCCATTGGACCAAAGAAAATACTCCGAGATAATGGAATCATCGCCAGTACTGCAGCCATTGCAGTGAGGACAATTGGGCGGAAACGACGCATGGTGGCACCAATGATGGCATCCCATGCAACATGCCCTGCTCGTATGTCTTGCTCAATTTGATCAATCAAAATCAGCGAATTTCGCATGATCATTCCAGATAAAGCAATCGTTCCCAACATCGCAACGAAACCAAACGGTTTATTCAACAACAATAGGAAAGCCACTACCCCGATCAAACCCAACGGTGCGGTGAGTAACACCATGGTTGCCCGAGACATACTGCGTAACTGAATCATCAAGAGCGTCATGACCACTGCCAAGAATAATGGCATTCCCGCATTAACGGAGCTTTGACCGCGTGCTGACTCTTCTATCGTTCCTCCAACCTCGAGTAGATAGCCACTTGGCAACTCTTCACGTATCGCCTGCATCTGATCAGCCAAGTGATCAACCACAGTTGCAGGTTGTAACTGGGTCCGAATATCAGCCCGTACCGTAATGGTTGGCAGGCGGTTACGATGCCAAATTAAACCTTCTTCAAAACGTGATTCAATTTGCGCGATTTGTGCCAATGGCACAGTCGTACCATTGCTGGTTGGAACCGACAAACTGGCCAAAGAAGCCACTTCTGCACGTTCGGTTTGGTCACCACGCAAACGGATCTCAATCAACTCGCGTTTTTCACGATATTGATTCATGACAGTACCCGTTATCGAAGCATTCAAGAAGTTAGCTAAATCAACACTAGAAACGCCCAATTGCCGCGCACGATCTTGGTCGATTTCAATTGCAATGATTTTGCTTGGCTCGCCCCAATCCAAATGTACATTGGTGGTATTTGGATCCTCACTAATGACTTTAGAAACCTGCTGTGCCCATTGACGTACCGTGCCCAGATCCTCACCCGAGATACGGTATTGCAATGGATAGCCCACAGGTGGACCATTTTCCAGTAAAGAAACACGAGTCCGTACCTGTGGCAATAAGGCTTTAATTTGTGTCTCTAAAGAACGGCGAATCTCATCCCGATCCTCTAAAGAGGAAGCCAATACCACAAATTGAGCAAAGCTGGCTTGCGGTAATTGTTGGTCTAAAGGTAAATAAAAACGTGGTGAACCTGTACCGACATAGGCCACATAATTATCGATCCCATCTTGTTTAGATAAAAATTGCTCCACCTTTTGCACAGCTTGTTCTGTTGCCGTCAGTGAGGCGCCTTCTTCCAATTTTAAATCCACCAAAATTTCAGCACGGTTTGACGGCGGAAAGAACTGTTGGGGTACCAGTTTGAACATCATCACCGACAGCACAAAGATCCCAACGGTAATGGCGATCACAGTCTTACGATAGGTAATACAGATTTCAACCACATGGCGGAAAGATTGATAAAACTTGGTCTGATATGGATCATGATGTCCCGCATGTGCTTGTACCACTGGTGCAGGTTGTTTACGCAATCTCGCCCATAGACGTAGATACCATGCCGCTTTTGGCTGTTGTTTGCTAAAATCGGGCAGTAATTTTTCACCCAAGTAGGGCACAAATAAAACCGCTGCAATCCATGACACCACCAAGGCAATGGTCACCACTTGGAAAATGGAACGCGTGTATTCGCCCGTACCTGATTGCGCGGTCGCAATCGGCAAGAAACCGGCTGCGGTAATCAGTGTTCCAGTCAGCATTGGAAAGGCCGTGCTCTGCCATGCAAAGCCTGCGGCTTTGAGTCGACTGTAGCCCTGCTCCATTTTAATCGCCATCATTTCAACCGCGATAATGGCATCATCCACCAACAGCCCCAATGCAAGAATTAATGCACCAAGCGAAATCTTATGTAATCCAACATCAAATAAAGACATTCCTGCAAAAGTCATCGCAAGAACTAAAGGAATCGACAGTGCAACCACTAAACCCGTACGGAAACCCAAGGAAAAGAAACTGACCAATAAAACGATAATCACCGCTTCAGCCAACACTTTTAAAAACTCTTGAATACTGCGTTGCACTGCCACGGGTTGGTCTGACACTTTTTGCAGTTTCATGCCCAAAGGTAGACTTTTTTGTAGCTGGGTAAATTCGGTTTCTAGGTTTTTACCTAGCGCGATAATATCGCCGCCTTTACGCATCGAGACCGCAATCCCAATGCCATTTTCACCCATAAAACGCATTCGCGGCTGAGCAGGTTCGCTGAAACCGCGGTAGACATCTGCTACATCGCCCAATTGAATGGTTTTATCACCCACTAAGAGTGGCATTTTTTTCAAATCTTCGACGCTGTGTAAATGTCCACTGACTCGAAGTTGGATACGATCTGTGCCTGTTTCAAAAAAACCCGCACTGGCCATGTCATTTTGTTTTTGAATCGCTTCCTGAATCGCAGTGACAGGAACACCGAGTTGTACGGCTTTGGTATTGGACAGTTCAATCCAAATGCGTTGATCTTGCAAGCCGACCAAATTGACCTTGCTCACATCCTTGACCCGTTGCAATTGCAGTTGCAAACGGTCGGCATATTCTTTCATGACGGCATAATCAAAATCTTTGCCTGTCAGCACATAGATATTGCCGAAGGTATCACCGAACTCATCATTGAAAAAAGGACCTTGCACACCACTGGGAAGTTCCGAACGAATGTCATTGACCTTCTTGCGCACGTTATACCAAACATCAGGAATTTGACTCGATGGTAGGCTGTCCTTCGCCACAAAAGTCACCAAGGACTCTCCGGGACGTGAGTAAGCCATGATGCGGTCATATTGACCCGTGGTCATCAACTCTTTTTCTATACGGTCTGTGACTAAGGTTGAGACTTCTTTGGCGGTTGCTCCTGGCCAAAAGGTTTGTACCACCATCACTTTAAAAGTAAACGGTGGGTCTTCACTTTGCGACAGTTTGGAATAAGACATCACACCGATAATGCCCAATAGCAGCATAAAGTACAGCACAATCCCTTTATTTTTTAAGGCCCATTCCGAAAGGTTAAATTTCATGATTAACCTCCCGCTTTGATGATAACTTCACGATTTTCACGATCAATCGGATGAATTTTTTGCTGGTCACGTAACAAATGTACGCCCCCGACCACCACCCAATCGGTTGCTTTTAAACCAGACAAAATCGGTACACTGTCACGACCATAGGTGCCTAAGGTCACAGGAACTTTGCGTAAGGTTTGATTGGCATTGACCACCCATAGATAAGCTTGCTGATCTGTCGCGGTAACACTCGACAACGGCACACTCAAAACATTGCTGTCCTGACTGACAAAAAATACGCGGGCGCTTTGTCCAAGCTGAATACTGGACTGACCTTCAAGCAGTGAAACTTTGACAGTAAATGTCCGTGATTGAGCTGCTGCGGGTGAAACTTCACGAACTTTTGCAGCAAAACGAGCTTCTGGCTGAGACCATAAAGTTACCCAAACCGCTTGACCGACTTTGATGTCACTCACTGCTTGTTCAGGCACACCAAAAACCACCTCACGCTCGCCATCAATCGCCAACTGATAGGCCGCTTGTCCTGCGGCGACCACTTGTCCCGTTTCAATTTGACGCTCGGTAATGACGCCATTTTTATTAGAGATGAGCTGGTTATATCCAGTTTGATTGGCAGAAACTTGGTAGTTCGAGCGAGCTTGTTGTAAGTTCGCTTGCGCTGATTCATGTTGATTTTTTACAGCATCAAATTGTGAGCGACTGACGGCATTGACAGGTAACAGTTGTTGATAACGTTGATATTCTTCAGCGGCAATTTTGGCTGCTGCCTGTGCACTTTCCAATTGTGCCTTAGCTGCGTTCATTTGTAATTGCGCATCTTTTACATCGAGTTTTGCTAAGACTTGCCCAACCTTGACTCGATCCCCCACATCGACATAACGCTCCGTTACCTGTCCCCCAACACGGAACGCCAATGCGGTTTGTTGTTTTGCCTGCACATCACCTGCATAGCTTTTTTGATCGGTGTGATTACGACTTGGTTGCGTCACCATGACATAAGGAATTTCCTCCGTCTTGGGAACTTCTTTTTGGCAGGCTGATAAAGTGACACTGCTGAGGACAAGCAACCCCACAATTACATGATTTAGCAGATTCATCTCTGTTTCGCTCTTATTCAAATTGATTTTTTAAGGCACAATAAAGTCTATTGACAGCAACCATCATAAATTGTTTAATTTTTAATTAATATACCCATGAGTACACTAATTAAAAATTAAATCTAGCAATTTGATTTTGAATTAAATTAAAAGAGAACCTAACGTGCAAATCAGCAGCGGCCGTCCCAAAGATTTAGAGAAAAGAGCCAAAATCTTACAGGCTGCGAAATCTATTTTTTTAAAATCGGGCTATCACGCAGCCAATATGAATCAAATTGCCAAAGAAGCGGGTGTGACCAAACTCACGGTATATAACCACTTCCAAGATAAAGCCAACTTGTTTATTTGTGCAATTGAAGAAACCTGCGAAGAATCGATTTGTGCCAAAGAATTTGTACTGACCGCTGAAACCAACTTTGAACAAGCGCTGTATTTAATGTGTCACCGTGCTTTAAGTATTATTTATTTACCAGAAGCACTGAAACTCGATCGGGTTCTATTTGAGCTTGCCGCTGAGCAGAGTCCATTAACGCAACAATTTTTTGATGCCTCACATACGCGCATGTGCAATGTCTGGTGTGATTTTTTTCAACAAGCCATCGCACTTAAATTCATTCAAGCAGATGAACCGCTTGCGCAAACAGAATTAATCTTGTCACTGATGTTAGGCACACGTCACCATCGAGTTTTATTGGGCTTAGAAGCAGTACCCACAATCACTGAAATCGATCAGAGCATTCAACAAGCAATCGCACTTTTTCTGCTTAAATATCAAGCTAAAATTTAGATAATTTTCACATTTCTTTGCATTCTGCACTTGGATTGTCTCTCAATCACGCTATAGTCGAATAGTAAGCAGCGCTGTTGTTATGCCACTGTTACTTGCGACATGCGCCATATACCGCACAAGATTTTTTAGACAATAACAAGCGATCGTTGAGGGAGAAATACAATGGTTCAGCAGATCACTGCTCCATTACGTGAAGATGTCCGATTATTAGGCAATTTGCTGGGTGAGACCTTAAAGCAACATGCTGGGCAAGAATTGTTTAATCAAATTGAGCAAATTCGTACCCTCGCCAAAGATGCACGTGATGGCCAAATCGAAGCAGAAAAACAGCTTGAGCAACTGTTCCTCAACTTAAAAGACGAAGAAATTTTGCCCCTGACTCGCGCATTTTCTTATTTTCTCAACTTTGCCAATATTGCTGAACAATATCACGTGGTACGTAGCCGCCGTCAGGCTGAGTTTGATGAACACGCCTCCAGCCCCAACCCACTCTCACATTTATTTGAAAAATTTAATGCCCAAAAGATCAGTCCACAACAACTGTTCAAACAAATTTGTGATTTAAAAATTGAATTGGTCCTCACCGCCCATCCGACCGAGATCAGCCGTCGAACCTTGATTCAAAAATATGATGATATTACCGATTGTTTGTCCCAACTGGATCAACAGAAGCTGACGCCGAGAGAACGCCAACACTGCGTTGCCACACTGAAACAACTGGTTAGTTCAGCATGGCAAACTGACGAGATTCGCCAGCACCGCCCAACCCCTGTAGATGAAGCAAAATGGGGCTTTGCCACCATTGAACAAAGCTTGTGGAATGCCGTACCAAAATTTGTTCGAGAACTGAATGAATTGACACAACAGCATTGTGAACAAGCATTACCGATGACCATTGCGCCGATCCGTTTTGCCTCATGGATGGGGGGCGACCGTGATGGCAATCCGAACGTCACCCATCAAGTCACCCAAGAAGTGCTGTGGTTATCGCGTTGGCAGGCGGCTGATTTATATCTGCGTGATATTGAAAATCTGCGTTGGGAACTGTCGATTCAAAGCTGTTCAGCAGAATTGAGCCAAGCTTTAGGTTATGAACATCCTGAACCGTATCGTGAGTATTTACGCAGTACCCGCGAACGTTTAAAAGCAACCCGTTATTGGTTAACACAGCGCCTACAGGGTCTAGAGGCAGACGATAGCAACATCATCAAAACCACAGAGGAGCTACTCGCACCTTTGCTGCTGTGTTATCGCTCACTGATGGACAGCAACCTAGCCGAAATCGCTAACGGGCAATTGCTTGACTTCATCTATCGGGTCAACTGTTTTGGGATTGAACTGCTCAAACTGGATATTCGTCAAGAATCAGGACGACATCGCCAAGCCATTTCAGCCATTACTGAATATTTAGGCTTAGGTAATTTTGAATCTTGGACCGAACAAGCACGGCAGAATTTTTTAATTCAGGAATTACAAAGCAAACGACCATTATTGCCTAAATTTTTAGATGAACCTGAGGGCAGCCTGATTCAACACCCCGATGTGCTCGAAGTCTTTGCCACCATGCGTACTTTGGCAGAACAGCCAAGTGAAAGTTTAGGTGCATATATCATTTCAATGGCAGAATATCCAAGCGATGTGCTGGCGGTTTTACTTTTGCAAAAAGAAGCAGGCATTCAACAAGCCTTACGGGTGGTGCCATTATTTGAAACGCTCAAGGACTTGGACGGCGCAGCCAAAACCATGAATACTTTATTCACTATGGATTGGTACAAACAGCACATCCAAGGCAAACATGAAGTGATGATTGGCTATTCGGATTCTGCCAAAGATGCAGGATTTATGTCAGCCAATTGGGCGCAGTATCGTGCGCAAGAAGAACTGACCGCGATTGCCAAAAAACATGGCGTACAACTGACCTTATTCCATGGACGTGGCGGCTCGATCAGTCGTGGTGGTGCGCCAACCCAACAAGCTTTATTTTCTCAGCCACCAGGGTCAATCTCAGGGGCGATTCGAGTCACTGAACAAGGTGAAATGATTCGATTTAAATTCGGATTGGAAGGAATCGCTCTACAAAACTTAGAGATTTATACCGCTGCGACACTTGAGGCAACCTTGCTGCCACCACCTGAACCAAAGCAGGAATGGCGTGCTTTGATGAATCAAATGACAGATTTATCAGTACAGGTCTATCGCCAAACCGTGCGTGAAAATCCAAATTTTGTCCGTTATCTACGTACCGTCACCCCAGAACTAGAGTTGCAAATGTTGCCATTGGGTTCACGTCCAGCGAAACGTAAAGTCACTGGTGGGATTGAATCGTTACGTGCGATTCCGTGGGTATTTGCATGGACACAGATTCGCTTGATGCTACCTGCATGGCTTGGAACAGGTACCGCGATTAATCAAGTGCACGAACAACATAAAAAGACACTGGATGATATGTTGGAGCAATGGCCTTATTTCCAAACCTTAATTGATATGTTGGAAATGGTGTTGTCGAAATCCGATGCTGATATTGCACTGTACTATGAATCACACCTCACCCAAGATCAGGACTTAAAAGTATTGGGGGTCGAATTACGTCAACGACTACAAAATGCAGTTGATACCTTACTCAGCCTGAAAGGTGAATCAAAACTGTTGAGTAATAATGAGGTGCTGGATCAATCCATGCAGGTGCGTAAACCATATCTACTGCCGCTGCATCTATTACAAGCCGAATTGATGAAGCGTCGTCGTGCATATTTGACTGAACATCAAACCGAACACAGCCCTGTCGATCATGCCTTAATGGTCAGTATCGCAGGAATCGCTGCGGGCTTGCGCAACACGGGCTAACAGGCCATTTCTCATAGAGCCATCCACAAAAATTGTGACTGTTGATGGCTCGATTGGCAAAATATGCCATTTTTTATAAAATTTTTGAAAAAAATTCAAATATTCTTTTGAAAATAAAACGCTTAACTTTTCAAACAATTTAGCCAAAATAAACAATAAATCCGATAAGTTATTTTGAAGTATATTTTACCAAAAGGTAAAAATATTAATAGATAAAGTGTTAGCCCCAAGATTCTTAAAACAATATAGGTGAAAGCACGATTTAAGACAGAGTATCATACGCGCTGATATCTCCTTATGAGTCTAATTTATGTCAAGTTGGTTCCCAAAGTGGCAGCCGTATCAGGGCAAGATTGATCATCGTCCTGTCGCGACCAATGAATATTTACCGCCCTTACAAAGTGCGGTGTTAGGGGTTCAGCACGCATTTGCCATGTTTGGTGCGACGGTACTAGCACCGTTGTTGATGGGCTTTAGTCCTAACCTTGCCATTTTAATGTCAGGGATTTGTACCATCCTGTTCTTCCTGATGACAGGTGGTCGCGTTCCCAGTTATTTGGGGTCTAGCTTTGCTTTTATAGGCGTAGTTGCGGCCGCAACCGGACATATCACTGGCTCAGGTGCAAATCCCAATTTATCGGTCGCTTTGGGCGGTATTATCGCCTGTGGGGTACTGTATACCTTGATTGGTTTAGCCGTCATGTTGACCGGGACGCGCTGGATCGAAAAATTGATGCCGCCTGTGGTGACAGGGGCTGTGGTGATGATTATTGGTTTAAATCTTGCGCCGATTACCATTAAAAGTGTGGCAGGTCAGCCTTTTGAGATGTGGATGGCATTGATCACCGTACTGTGTATGGGTCTGATCGCCGTTTTCACCAAAGGTTTATTACAGCGTTTATTACTTTTGGTTGGTTTATTGATGGCATATGCCATTTATGCCATAGCAACCAATGGTTTAGGTCTCGGCAAAGCCATTGATTTCTCCCAAATTGCCGCTGCACCTTGGTTTGGTATTCCAAGCTTCTCAAATCCGACCTTTGACCTCAACGCCATGTTGATTATTGCCCCTGTTGCCCTGATTTTAGTGGCAGAAAATCTCGGGCATATCAAAGCCGTTGGTGCGATGACAGGTGAAAACCTGACGCCTTATTTGGGCAAAGCATTTGTGGCTGATGGTGTTGCCACGACCTTATCAGGCAGTGTTGGTGCACCAGGCATGACCACATACGGTGAAAATATTGGTGTGATGGCCGTCACGCGTGTGTATTCAACCATCGTGTTTGTGATCGCGGGGGTATTTGCGATTTTCTTGGGACTTTCACCTAAGTTTGGTGCGGTGATCAGTACCATTCCAACTGCAGTGCTCACCGGTGCTTCGATTGTGGTATTTGGTTTGATTACCATTGCAGGAGCGAAGATCTGGATCGAAAATAAGGTCGATTTTTCGAATAATAAAAACCTGATCGTTGCATCAGTGACTATCATTCTCGGGGCAGGTAACTTTGAACTACTGTTTGGAAATTTCAACTTGGGTGGTATTGGTACCGCAACCTTTGCTGCGATTTTATTGAATTTGCTCTTTAGTTTAAAAGATAAAAACTAATCCCGAATCAAGGCAGCGCACGCGCTGCCTTTTTTATGCTGATCTTGATCCACCATCTCCTTTTTTTCCGTATTTTTAGTATGATGACTGTTTACACTTCAATGTGTTCAGCTCATGCGTTTTGATTTTTTTGATTTACAACTGCTTCTTCATATTGTGGCAACAGGTAGCCTGACCCAAGGTGCAGATCGTGCTGCCATTTCTTTACAAGCAGCCAGTGAACGGATAAAAAAACTAGAGCAATACTTTGAAACGCCGTTATTTATTCGACACAATGCAGGTGTCGAACTGACCACGGCTGGTCATGCTTTGGTGGAACATGCCAAAAAACTCAACGCACAAAAAAATAAACTTGAACAAGACATGCAACGCTTTCGTCAGAAAAGCGCCGAGTCATTGATTCTGTGGTGTAACTCCTCTGCACAGAGTGAATACCTTCCAGCCTTATTACCCCAATACTTGATGCATTATCCGCATATCAATATTGACTTACACGAAGCGGAAAGCTCAGAAATTGTAGATGCACTCACCAAAGGAATCGCTCGATTAGGCTTGGTTTCAAGCTTTTTTGACACTCGTCATTTACATACTCAGGATTTTGCTAGCGATCCCTTGGTACTAATCTGCCCAGATTCGCATGTGCTGACCCAGCAGGCGCAACTCAACTTAGTCGATGCCTTGGCATATGATTTTATTGGTCTCATGCCACATCATTCACTACAACAATCTATTGAAACTCAAGCCAAACTATTAGGCTTCAACATCCACTATCGCTTACGTTTACCGAATTTTTCCGCGATTGCGGAAGTGGTCGCAAAAGGGGTCGGTGTTGCGATTATGCCTGCACGTGCGGCTCAACGTTTACAAGGTATTTATCATTTTCAAGCAATTCAACTCTTGGGCGCATGGGCAAATCGCAAACTCCTCCTCGCCAGCCAAGACTTCGATCAACTCCCGCAAAGCTACCAAGACTTTGCAAAATTTCTATTGGCGCGCAAACCACAAGATGAGCAAAGCGTTTTAGTGCAAGACCATATAACTCCCCAGCGCCAGCAAACCGATAAAAAATAACTGACGGAATTTTTGCTCGTTCAATTGGTAACGCACTTTTTTTCCGAACCACATGCCGATCAAAGCTGCGACCAATGCCACTGAAGACCATCGATAGTCTAAAGCCCCACCTGTAGTCGGGTGATAATGCAAAAAGATCGCCAAACAAATTGTGGAAACGGTAAAGGTCAGCCCTAAAGCCTGTACCAGCTCATCACGTTTTAAATGTAAAGACTGCAAATACGGCACGATGGGAATAATAATAACCCCTGTCGCGACGGTGACTGCACCGCCGATATAACCAATGAACGGAGAGAGCCAACGCTCATGCCCTGCCAGATCAGGTAGCTTTTTGGCACATAAACCATAGAGTCCATAAATTGCCAACATACTGCCCAATAAAATCTCACTGCTCTGTCCTTGACTCTGGTTCAAGGTGGGCAAAAAGCTCCAAATAGAGCCGAGGATGATGCCCAATAACAAAGACCAGAAACGACAGATAAATGACCAGACCTGACCTTCAGCAAAAAGCTGCCAAACATTGGTCACCATAGAGGGTACGATTAAAAGTGAGGCCGCCTGAAATGGACTCATTGCGATGGTGAGTAATCCCATCGACACCGCAGGCAAACCTAAACCGATCATGCCTTTTATCATGCCAGCGAATGCAAATACTGCCGTTACAATAATCAAAAAGGTCATGATCTATCTCCGCATTCATATACAGCTATGCTACGGAAATAATTGAAATCGCGTATTCTTGTTTTTAGGAGCATGGCTCAATTATACGTTGAGGCCAAATACTTAAGCGTAGCTCCTCCACGCTTAATTTTTCTCTGTTGGACGCTAAGCCTTCTAGCCTTCTAAACTGTCATTCTTATACTTTTCTTCCAACACATTACTGATAATACTTTCAATCATCCAGACACGGTATAAGCTATTAAACACGTAACTTTGCCCATCAATACGTAACTCTAAAACGGGAAAATCAGGTTGATGCTTCTGCTGACATAATTCATCATTTTGTTGTAATAAAGCCTCAATATCTTGTTCGGTAATGCGCTCAATTTCTAAACGCTTCTGCATCCGCTGGAAATGTGCTTTAAAAGAGAGGTCTTTACCACGTGTCCACACGCCTTCCAAAATCTGATGAATGCAATCGACCTGTTGTTCTTCTGCCACACTATAGAACAGCTTTGCCATTTCATAGCTGGCTTCTTTGGTTGGACGGCAAAACGGGGTGAATGCCACTTCAGTCCGTTTTGAAACACGGGTTGCCAGCCCCCAATCAAACCAATCTCGACCTTGATAGCTCAACGGGTAGACTTTGAGCTGAATATTATAATAATCAGCAAGTTCTGCTTTGATATAATCCAACAACAACCAACTCATCGGGTCTTCAAGCGCAATATAGAGATCTAACTCTGGATGTAAGGCTTGCACTTCTGCCAATGCTTCACCATCGTTGATCAAATGCTCACGCCACTCGATGTGATTAATCAGAAAAATAGGCGTTCCCGTCAATAATTTTTGTTGTTTTAAACGGCGCGTTAAACGCAATAAATCATCAACGGCTTGATACTTGCGTTCACTAAACTCGAAATAACTAGCTGAAACAGGCACATCCTGAAACATTCGTTCAGGAAAATCTTGTGGGGTTTGGTGTTGTTTCGCCATCGCATATAAGGTGCGTAATTTTCCATATTGCTGTTGCCATAACATATGGAAAACATCTTCCAGCAAATGTAAAAAATTTTGTTCTCGTAAAGGCGTATTTCTTAGAATGGTTTCAGCTTGTTGTAATGCTTCTGGACTTGGAATTTCTGGGGTTTCATCAAAGCCAAAACGGTGTTGTTTGGCTAAAATCTTGGCATCATTGAGACAGTATCTTTGCCAATCTTGTGCTGACATACCATTGGGAGGTTCAGCATCTTGTTTTGAAATAATGACTTTTAACGGTTTAAGCTCATCGCTCAAAATCTCATTAAGCTGAGCCAACTGTTGCACTGCAAGATAGCTATACACATCATCTAAACGTAGATAAATACTTAAACCCTGTTCCGTGGGTAATACCGCCTGACGAGAAGGTTTCTGATAAAACCAGCTCGATCGGATGGGATCAAACCAACGACGTAACAAAGACATGTCGATTGCCTCTAATGATCATAAATTTCTTAGTTGCTCAGTCTTCTTTCACTTGTCTTGTTCAAATGGAGAAGAAGTGTCTACAGTATCTTATAAAATCAGGATAAAGTCCCCCTGAGATGCGATTATAACATCGAAAATCAGAGGGATGAGCCGTGATCATCACGGCTAAAGGGATTACAAGACGCGTACTGCGCCTTTTGCTGCGCTGGTTGAATGCATCGCGTAAATCTTGAGTGCCTTAGACACTTTACGTTTACGTTCTTCTACTGGATGCCAACCTTTGGCTTCTTGAACCGTACGGCGATGTGCCATCGTTGCATCATCCACATCTAAATGGATGGTACGATTCGGGATATCAATTTCAATGGTATCACCATCTTCTACCAAACCAATTGCTCCGCCTTCCGCAGCTTCTGGAGAAACGTGACCAATCGATAAACCCGAAGAACCACCCGAGAAACGACCATCGGTAATCAAAGCACAGTCTTTACCTAAGCCTTTAGATTTCAAATAGCTGGTTGGATACAGCATTTCTTGCATACCCGGTCCACCACGTGGACCTTCGTAGCGAATCACCACGATATCGCCAGCCACAATTTTATGCTCTAAAATCGCTTCTACTGCAGAATCTTGGCTCTCAAAAACGCGCGCAGTGCCAGTAAATTTAAGGATCGAATCATCCACACCTGCTGTTTTCACGATACATCCATCCAACGCGATGTTGCCGTAAAGCACAGCCAAACCGCCATCTTTAGAGAAGGCATGCTCAGCATTACGAATCACGCCATTTTCACGATCACCGTCCAAAGTTGAATAATAACGGTTTTGTGAGAACGCCACTTGGGTTGGTATACCACCCGGAGATGAGCGATAGAACTCATATACATCGGCATCTTCAGTACGGATAATATCCCACTTGTCTAATGCATCTTTCAGTGTTGGTTCATGTACGGTTGGACATGATGTCTTTAACAAATTGGCACGATCAAGCTCACCTAAGATCGCCATGATGCCCCCTGCACGGTGGACATCTTCCATGTGTACGTCTGATTTTGCAGGCGCAACTTTAGATAACACAGGCACTAGACGAGAAAGACGGTCGATATCATCCATGGTGAAATCGACTTCTGCTTCATGAGCAGCAGCCAACAAGTGTAATACCGTATTGGTTGAACCACCCATGGCAATATCTAGGGTCATGGCATTTTCAAATGCATCTTTGGTTGCAATCGAACGCGGTAAAATGCTGTCATCATTTTGTTCATAGTAGCGTTTTGCCAATTCGACTACCAAGCGCCCTGCTCTCAAGAACAATTTTTCACGATTTGCATGGGTAGCGACGATTGAACCATTGCCCGGTAAAGATAAACCTAAAGCTTCAGTTAAACAGTTCATCGAGTTCGCTGTAAACATGCCTGAACACGAACCGCAAGTTGGACAAGCGGAACGCTCAAACGCGGCAACTTCTTCATCGGTATAACTTTCATCTGCCGCAACCACCATCGCATCAACGAGGTCAATTGCTTTCTCATTGCCACGGAATTTGACTTTACCCGCTTCCATCGGACCGCCAGACACAAATATCACTGGGATATTCAAGCGCATCGCAGCCATCAGCATTCCCGGCGTGATCTTGTCACAGTTCGAGATACATACCATTGCATCAGCACAATGGGCATTGACCATATATTCCACAGAATCGGCAATCAAATCACGTGATGGTAGCGAATACAGCATGCCATCATGACCCATCGCAATGCCGTCATCGACTGCAATGGTGTTAAATTCTTTTGCAACACCACCAGAAGCTTCGATTTCTCGTGCAACCAGTTGCCCTAAATCTTTAAGATGCACATGACCTGGAACAAATTGGGTAAATGAGTTGACCACCGCAATAATAGGTTTGCCAAAATCTTCATCTTTCATGCCCGTCGCACGCCATAAACCACGCGCGCCAGCCATATTTCTTCCATGTGTTGATGTTTTCGAACGATAATCAGGCATTTTGTATTCCCAACAAGTTTGTGCTCGAGATGAATAGGACATTCTCTCTGGCGAAATGATACTGAGCTCAGTCCATCATACTACAAGTTATCGTTTAACAGATGACCACTGAAGCTATCTTTTTTTGCTCAAAGGCAATTCACAGCTTCTGATTAGGGGCTAGTGGCTTTTTCGCTTATAATTTGCATTAAGTTTTTTTCGGAATGCATTTGTGAAAATCATTTTTGCTGGTACGCCTGAATTTGCTGCAACGGCATTGGCGGCATTATTAAAATCATCACACCAGATTATTGCAGTTTATACCCAACCTGACCGCAAAGCAGGTCGTGGGCAGAAATTAACACCTTCCCCAGTCAAGCAACTTGCACTTGAACACGGTTTACCTGTTTATCAACCTTTGCATTTTAAAGCCTCGACCGAAGAAGGCTTAGCGGCTCGACAAGAGCTTGCTGCACTTGGCGCAGATGTAATGGTGGTTGCCGCTTATGGCTTGATCTTGCCTCAAGCGGTTTTGGATACACCTACATACGGTTGTCTCAATATTCATGGTTCATTGCTACCGCGCTGGCGTGGTGCTGCCCCGATTCAACGCGCTATTGCCACAGGTGATGCAGAAACTGGCATTACCATCATGCAGATGGCAGCAGGTTTAGATACTGGCGATATGATGTATAAAACCTATTGTCCGATCACAGCAGAAGATACCTCTGCGAGTTTGCACGATAAACTGGCGACTCAAGGTGCAGACGCGATTTGTACCGTGCTCGAATCAGAGCAAAGCCTACAAGACTTTATTGCCAAACGTGAAGTACAAGACGAAGCGCTCACCGTATATGCACATAAACTGGTCAAAGCAGAAGCGCGTATTGATTGGTCTCAAAATGCCGTTCAAATTGATCGCAATATTCGTGCCTTCAATCCTTGGCCTGTGGCATTTATCCAACTGGATGAAAATAATGCGCTACGTGTTTGGGGTTCAACCCTTTCTCAACACAGCAAAGCAGACGCGCAAGTCGGTGAAATTGTTGCGATGGACAAACACGGTGTCCATGTCGCATGTGGGGAAAACAGCGCAGTGTGTTTAACTAGTCTGCAATGGCCTGGCGGTAAAGCACTCAATCCAATACAAATGATACAAACCCAAAAATTGCATCTTGGACAAATTCTCCCATGAACCAATCGAATCAATCATCTGCAAAACATTTGAATCTGCGTGCACAAGTGATCAAAACACTGTTGGCTGTTCAAAATGGGCAATCTTTGGCTTCCGTGTTGAATCAACATATCAATATCGTTTCTGAACGTGACCGTGGTTTATATCACGAACTTACTTTAGGTTGTTTACGCCAGTGGTATTCTTTAAAAGCAATTACCTTACCCTTGCTGACAAAACCATTAGACAATGAAGCATTAGAAAGTTGTTTATATCTTGGTTTGTATCAAATTTTATGTACTCGTATTCCTGTACATGCTGCGATTTCCGAAACTGTAAATGCTGCTAAGCAACTCGGTTTCGAGCCAATGAGTGGTTTGGTCAATGCGATTCTGCGCCGTGTTTCACGTGAAACAGATGAATTCCAAACAGCGTTGAATAATACCCATGGTTTACCAAGTTGGTTATTCAAACGACTTAAAAAAGATTGGCCTGATCAATTTGATGAAATCTGTCAAAATTTAAAACAAGTTGCACCACTGACCCTGCGCGTCAATGAACGCCAAGTCAGTCGTGACGAATATTTAGAAATTTTGGATGAAGAACAAATTGATGCTCGTCCTTGCCTGCTTTCAAATGTTGGTATTGTTTTGGAACAAACGGGCAACATTACCCATCTACCGGGTTTCGAAGAAGGTGGTTTTTCTGTTCAGGATGAACATGCACAATTATGCGCGACTCTTTTACCGAATTTAGATGGTAAAGTCGTTGTCGATGCCTGCGCTGCACCCGGTGGTAAAACAGCACATATTCTTGAACGCTATAATCCTAAAAAACTGATTGCGCTTGACCATGATGCAAAACGTTTATTACGTTTGTCTGAAAATATAGAACGTCTTGCCTTAGATCAAACCGAGGTTGAGATTGTTACAGCAGATGCAACCACTTGGCAGGCACCAGAAGCGGTCGATTGTATCGTATTGGATGCGCCTTGTTCAGCAACGGGTGTAATTCGTCGTCACCCAGATATCCGCTTGTTAAGACAATCAACCGACATCGCGCAAACGGTCGCATTGCAACAGCAAATTTTGCAACAGATGTGGCAACAACTCAAAGTGGGCGGCACACTGTTATACATTACTTGCTCGATTTTAAAAGCTGAAAATGAACAGCAAATGGTGACATTCTTTGCAGAACATGCCGATGCTAAAGAAGTTAAAATTGAGGCAGATTGGGGCATTGAACAAATACATGGTCGACAACTGCTGCCAACCGAACAAACAGGTGATGGTTTCTATTATTGCCGAATCATAAAAACGGCTTAACGACCAATAAAAATGCCATACAAATCGTATGGCATTTTTATTTACTGCAGAGGTATTACTTCAATTCATCATCTTTTTGTTCAGGGTGGCGCATCAAATGCAAAATCGAAAGTGACAATCCTCCCCACAATAATGCAATCGAGATAATCATCATGATTAAAGCTGAAGTATTCATCGTCATCTCCTAGCGATTCTTTAAGCTGCTCATAAACAATGCACCGATCGCACAGAATAGAATACAGCCCCAACCAAACCAAAGCTGTAAGCTCATTGCATAATCGCCATAGCCTTTTTGCAACAATGCACTTAATGCAAGCCCAAGGGTAGAAATCAAAACAACTGGGGTAATGATGGTTAAGGTGAATTCCCAAACCCCACCCAATTGGATGGTAGATACACGGTTGACATGCTGCTCTAGATCTTTCATCAGTGAACGCTTGAACCATGACACCATAATGATCGAAACCAAAGCACCTGAGACAATGCCTAGATTATTAATAAAGTGATCAATAATATCGACCAGTTTAATCGCGTTGGCACTTGAGAATAAGAAAATAGAAACCGCACCAGTACCACCACCAATAATGGTCACGGCTTTAGCACGACTCCAATTCAACTTGTCCTGCATCGCTGAGATCGGTACTTGCAAAATACTGACCATCGATGAAACACCAGCCACAAAGAGCGAGCTAAAGAATAAGATCCCGAACAACTCTGCGCCTGCACCTAAGCTTGAAATAATCTTAGGGAATGCAATAAATGCCAAGCCAATACCGCCGCTCACCACGTCTTGTACGCTGGTGCCCGCTGCATGTGCCATGAAACCAAGGGCTGCGAAAACACCAATACCTGCCAAGATCTCAAACGAAGAGTTAGCAAAACCAATCACCAAACCTGAACCCGTCAAATTGGTTTTCGGTTTTAAGTAAGAGGCATAGGTCACCATGATCCCGAATCCAATCGAAAGCGAGAAGAAGATATGACCATAAGCCGCTAACCAGACTTTATAGTTCTTCATGGCTTCCCAGTTTGGAGTAAAGAAAGCATTCAAACCTTCTACTGCACCAGGTAAACGTAAAGCCTGAATCACCAAAATACCAAACAGTACCAATAAGATTGGCATGAAAATACGGTTCGCAAGCTCAACCCCTTTGCGAACACCACCATACAAAATAAATAAGACTAACGCCCAAACCCCAATTAATGGCCAAAATAAATGGCCAATAAAGGTCAGATCAAAAGTGGCAGCTTGAGAGGTTGCTAAGAACTTATTAAAGAAGAAATTTTCTGGGTCTGTACCCCAGCTTTGACCGAAGGAGAAATAAATATAACTTCCTGCCCAAGTCAGTACACTGGCGTAATAAAGTGCAATCACAATACATACACATGCTTGCCACCATCCCAAAGACTCAGCCCGTTTGGTGAGTTGCTGATATGCTTTCGGCGGTGCACCACTGCTGCGATGCCCAACTGCATAATCTAAAAATAAGAGGGGTAATCCTGCCGTCAATAAAGCTACTAAATAAGGGATTAAAAACGCACCGCCACCGTTTTCATATGCAACATAAGGGAAGCGCCAAATATTGCCTAATCCAACCGCCGAACCAATTGCGGCGATGATAAAACCTGATCGTGCCGACCAGTGCTCACGAGTTTCTGTCATAAAAATAACCTATTCCTAAGGCAACTTTCGATGCTGCTGTTCTCTGGTTGTTATACTGCTAGCAAGAAAAGTACCAATGCAAATCCTATTATTGGTTGAATCAGAAAAAACCTTTTGAGTTTTCATTTCTTATATTCAAACCAGCAAAAATTAGAAAACTCTTCCTTAAAAAATTTTGACTATTTTTTGCCTGTTGATGATTGAACAATACCCTTTTTTATTTATTTTTACTGTAATTTATACAAAAAAAAATAACCGTTCATCGCCAATTCAGACACGATTGATTATTTTTCAACTCAATTTTCCGACCTTGTTTAAATTTATCATTTGATTTAAAAACATGATCAGCATAATTACTTTTTATGCATTTAATTTTTGATTCGATAATGTCCCGTGATTTTATACTTAAACAAAATATCTGATTCTTCAGTTCCTCGACCAATATTATGCAAAATCAGCGGGGTTTTCTGAAAAAAACTGTTCTTATCCGAGACGATGCCAATATGCACCAGCCCTTGCCCTAAATCCCACGTCAGAATATCCCCAGCACGATAGTTTTGATCACGCACCTGATAACCTTTTCGCTGGAAATAGGTGGCAATATTTGGAACTCGGCGATGATCAATATTTTTATCAGGCGCTTTAAGTCCCCATTTGTTTGGATACAGCTTAAAGTGCTGCCGCATATCCTCATGCATCCGTTGCTGTAAATCGATGCCTTGACGACGTAATGCTCGAATCACCACATCAGTACAGACACCTTTCACCATCGGTACATCACCCATCGGATAATCCAAACGGGTATAAGCAGGATCATAAAATCGGGTGACACCTATTTGTTTTCGTGCATCGCTCACCAACTGCTGCGAAGAAAATGCCCATGCTGACAGCGTCCACAACATGCACAAGCACAATAGGACTAGCTTATAAAATTTAGGCATGGACTTTCCTTTCGCCAACATGAGATGAATACACGACACGCCAAGCTGATTAGGCTTGAGTTTCCTTAATGACCAATAAACGCTCTTCCTGCATATCACGAATCGCAGAATGAATCCCTTCTCGACCTAAGCCAGAATCCTTCACGCCGCCATACGGCATATTGTCGACACGGAAAGTGGGCACATCATTAATAATCACCCCACCCACATGCAAATGGTCCCATGCATACAGCATTTTATTGAGATTTTGCGTATAGACACCAGCCTGTAAACCAAAACGGCTTTGATTTATGGTAGCAATGCCCTGCTCAAACTCTTTATATTTCTCTAGTATGGCGACAGGACCAAAGGCTTCATCCTTATAAATTTCCAGCTTGGCATCGACATTTTCCAACAAAGTTGGTTCGAATAAAACGCCTTGTAGATTGCCACCGAGCAATATTTTCGCACCTTTCTTCTCAGCTTTATCAATCCATTTTTTCAAACGAACTGCTTCCGCAGCTTTAATCATAGGACCAACCAATGTCGTGCTTAATGCAGGGTCGTCAGCTTTGATTTTTTTCAGCTTTGCCAACAATCTCTTTTTCACGTCAGCATAAAGATCGGCATGAATTAAAATACGTTGCACACTGATACATATCTGCCCAGCATGGCCATATGCAGCACCAATCAAACGATCAATCAGCGCATCGTCAACTACCGCATCTGCGTCAATCATCACCGCTGCATTTCCACCCAGCTCTAAAGTCACCTTTTTACGGCCTGCACGCGCTTTCATATCCCAACCCACTTGGTCAGAACCCGTAAAGCTAAGTAATTTAAAGCGGTCATCTGTGACTAAAATATCAGCGGCTTGACGCTCACAAGGCAATACCGACCACGAACCTTTCGGCAAATCCGTTTCTGCTAACACCTCAGCAATTTTTAATGCACTAATCGGGGTTAGACTCGCTGGTTTTAAAACAAAAGGACAACCTGCCGCAATGGCAGGCGCGATCTTATGTGCCACCAAATTTAAAGGGAAATTGAAGGGACTAATCAATGAAACAGCACCAATCGGCACCTGTTTCACCATACCGCGATAACGTGCTGCGGCTGGCGTGACGGCCAAAGGTAATACTCGACCATCGTCAAGTTGCGTCACGGCATCCGCAGCCAATTGAAAAGTATTAATTAAACGTTCAACTTCGGCACTCGCCGCGCCACGAGGTTTACCACCTTCTGCGATTAAAATTTCGGTCAGCTCATCCCTTAACTCATTAAAGCGTTTTACACAGTGCAATAAGATTTGCTGTTTTTGGAAGGGTTTTAATGCTGCCATTTCGGCTTCTGCTTTGACCGATGCGGCAATCGCCTTTTCTAGAACCTTGGCATCAGCCAACGCCACTCGCGCAAATGTCGTGCCTTGATATTTATTCTGTACCTCTAACCATTGACCTGTTGTGATTGCCTTGCCTGCCACATACAGGGGGTAATCCACAACACTTTGTGTATCTGACATTTTTTATTCTCTTTGCAAAAATTTAAAATTAGACTACTGCATATTTGAATTGTTCACTATATGATGCGCCCAATCGGTGATGAATTTACAACAATTCATTACTGTTTCTCGTATTTATTGGGACAATACAATGAAAATATTAAAAATATCAATGCTTGCTTTAGGGACAAGCCTATGTGGTTTAGCACAGGCAGACGTAATTGGTGTCAAAGGCGATCTCAGCTATTGGAACTACAATGGTAAAGCCAATATGGCTGCGCAAACATCTGCACCAGATCAAGACTTAGACCGCAAAGGTTCAGCACAACTGTCATTGGCTTTTGAACATCCAATTCCGTTACTGCCAAATGCCAAAATTCGCCATGTGAATCTAAAGACGCAAACAGAAAATGAGGTTTTCGGGCAACCTATATATGACCTAGACATCGCTCATACCGATTTTATTTTATATTATGAGATCTTAGACAATATCGTCGATGCGGATGTCGGATTTGGTGCAACCACTTTAAATGGTGATGTCACAACACTTCTAGCAGACCCAACGAGTAGTCTTTATAAAATGGGGAAAGTCGATATCAATAAAACGGTTCCAGTAATTTATGGGTCAGCAGGTGTCAAACTGCCATTCACAGGTTTAAGTGCCAAAACTGAGTTGTTATATAGCAACTTCAATGACACCAAAATTACCGATGCCCAAGCAGAGTTACAATACAACTTTATTGATAACTTACTGGTGGATGTCGGTTTAAAAGCAGGCTATCGTATCTTAAATATCAAGCTAGATGACTACGAAAAAAATGATCTCAAATTTGATTTCAAAGGACCTTATTTGGGTATCGATATCCACTTCTAAACAGGCGATTTATGCCGTAAAAAAAGCCCTGAAATCTTCAGGGCTTTATCTTTTATAACTGAATGGGAAAGAGCAAAATCAATAACGTGACCGTGACACAACCAATAAAAATATTCATGGGTAAGCCGATTTTAATAAAATCACTAAAGCGATAATTTCCTGGTCCTAATACCATTAAATTGGTCTGATAACCCAGCGGTGTCGCAAAACTTGCGGAAGCCGCCATCATAATGGCAAAGACAAAAGGAATCGGATTTAAATTCGCTTGAGCTGTAATCTCCAATACAATCGGCAAGGTCAGCAATGCTGCCGCATTATTGGTAATCACTTCTGTCAATAATGAAACAAAGAAATAAGTCAAAATCAGCAATAAGATCGCTTCACCCGCACTAAAATGCACGATGAATTGCGCCAACATTTCCGCTACACCTGTCTTTTCCAAAGCTGCACCCAAAGCAAAAGAAGCCGCAATGGTTAGGATGACCGTTAAATCTAAGCTCTTTTCAGCCTGTTTCACGGTCAAACAACGGAAAATCAACATGGCACCTGCAGCCAACAATGCGGCATTGAGCATGCTGATCACATTAAAGCCAGCAGCAATCACCGCAGCGAGTAAAATGCCCCATGACAATAATGCTTTATCATGTTGCAGTGGTTCATGATCTAGCTCATTGACCAATAGAAAATCTTTATTATATTTTTGTCGAGTGACGAAAGCAGGACGTGCTTCCAATAATAAGGTGTCGCCTGCCTGCAATTTAATATTGCCCAAGCCACCCTTTAAACGTTCGCCATTGCGTGCCACAGCCAATACGACTGCACCATAACGATTGCGGAATTTGGCATCACGAATCGCGCTGCCAATCGCTTCACAATGCGGTGACACAACGGCCTCAACCAAACGACGGCCTGCATGTGTTTCCTCTAAAGAAGACTTCTCATCAATACTATCTGGAGCCATCAAGCCATTAATTTTTAGAAGTTCGGTAATGGCTTCGGTATCACCTGCAAAAACCAGACGATCATCTCCAAATAAAATTTCATCAGAAGAAACGGCCGATAAAACGGTTTGCTGACGTTCAATTTCAACCAGATAAACACGTTTTAAGCTTCTTAGCCCTGCCGCTGCAACCGATTGACCGACCAATGGGCCATTCGGACTCACCACCACTTCTAAGGTAAATTCGCGTAGATTGGAAAAGACATTCTGCTCTTGATGATTGGGCAATAATTTTGGTGCGAGCCAATACATCGCAAACATACCAATGATCGCAACAGGTAAACCAATAATCGTAATATCAAATAAGCCAAAACCAGCTTCGCCCGTTAATGCTTGATACTGCCCATTGACCACCAAATTGGTACTGGTACCAATTAAGGTAATCGTCCCACCTAAAATAGCGGTATAACTCAAGGGAATCATTAATTTAGACGGTGCAATCCCAATCTTCTTCGACCAGCTATTCAATGCTGGAATCATGGTTGCAACCACAGGGGTATTATTTAAAAAGGCACTAAGTGGTGCAATTGGTAAGAAAATTCTAAGTAGCGCCATGCGTTCCGTTTTGGGTGTGCCCAGTAACTTATTCACAAACAGGTCAATACCACCAGAATTAGAAATACCTGCAGCCACCACAAACATTGCTGCAACAGTAATCAGGCCTGAGTTACTAAAGCCAGCCAAAGCCTCTTGAGCCGTCAATATGCCCAACACACTTAATATAGTCAAAATCGCTAACATCACGATATGTGGCGCAATTCTTGAAAAAATCAGCGTGAGCAGCCCTGTTAACGTTAAGGCTAATGACAACCATCCTTCCCAACCCATGAGACAGTCTTTCCACAAGTATATAATTTTCCGAATTTTATATAGTAAAACTTGATATACAAATGCGATTTAAAGCTAACCTTAGCTAAAATAATGATAAGAACCTGCCTTTATATCCATATATATGGTAAAAATCACACGATCTAAGCGTTGAGGTCAATGTAAGCCTGAACGTACAGTGATCGGGGTCATTGACGAATATACAGTGCCCCGTATTCATTTTAATATACAAGTCATACAGAGACAGGAAGTCTCCTTCAGAATAACAAGACCCACAGGAAGTGGTTGTTTATAGGAAGTAAGCAACAATAAACTAAATACAAAAAAAGCCCCATCAGGATGATGGGGCTTTTTTTATTGGGTAGAAAAATACCCAATAAAGTATCGCGTTTAATCCAAAAGTCTTTGTGATGCTTCGATGTCAAATTGTACGCAGACATGTAACGCTCTGGTTCTCAACGCTTACGTTCCAGAGGATTCTCTCGGGAGGTATGCTGCCCGAGCTGTTGGGCAAGCCCGATGAGAATTTGTTCGGGACCCCGGATGTAGCAGAGCCGGTAGATGTCTTCGTAATCGACAACTTCATCAACCACTGTTGCACCGAGCTTGCTGAGCCGAGCAAGGGTATCGTCGATGTCCTCTACGGTGAACATGACGCGCAGGTATCCCAACGAGTTCACGGGCGCTGTACGATGATCGGACTCGATGGCGGGGGTATCGAAGCGCGAGAGCTCGAGGCGGCTGTGGCCGTCGGGGGTGCACATCATGGCGATCTCGACGCACTGACCGCGCACTCCAGTGACGCGGCCAGCCCATTCCCCTTCGATGAGCATGCGGCCTTCGAGGGTAAGGCCGAGTTCGGTGAAGAACTCAATGGCGGCATCGATATCTTCCACCACGATACCGACATTGTCCATACGCTTAACTGTCATGATGTATCCTTGGCGTCCGTCTAACGTTTGAGCGAAGCGAACGGTTTGAACCAATTGTTATACGTTTCACATGAACTCTCCTTAGCGTGTATTAAAAGTCCAAACCTTGCCGAGTTGCTCTGCACACTGAATCAAAAAAAGAAAGTCGTTGAAGTAATTCATTTGTGGATCTCTTGCACCTAATATTTCAAGGCGGCACATAGATTTTGCGATTTCTTCATGGTCTGAAATCGCAAACCTAGAAAGCTCTTTAGATTCAAGTGCGACCTGTGGTTGACAATTTCTATTGATTGAAAACTGAATTCCTTCGAATGCAACTACAATGGTCTGGCCGTTTACTTTTAGTTCAGGTTTCTCGCCAGTGGAATTCGCATAAAACGCTTGAACTTCTTGAGCATATCTTTCTATCGAAGTGTTATTGGTTTGGCTAAAAATGATGAATGCTTCGTACATAAACGGCCTAGTTATAACTACAGTTATACGGCATATTTGCCGCATAACCAAAATGAATTTACAACATAACTATTTTATTCTCGTTATATTCAAAATACCAAAAAGAGTAAAAACATACTTGCCAAGTTATGATAATTCAAAATAATACCCATACACAACCATCAAAAATATTAGAGAAAGTCGCCTATACAGCACGATACAAACATTTAAGCCTATCAACAAAACGAGCCTATATCCAATGGATTAAACGCTATATCCTTTATCATAACAAACAACACCCGAGCATCAGATCTAAACTGCAATGGTGTTTATCTTCCTGATGCTTTAGAGAAAAAATATCCAACTTATGCAACACAATTGTCATGGTTTTGGTTATTTCTTGCAGCAAAAGAATCAACTGATCCCCCCTTACGCCACAGCTTCGCTACGCATTTACTACAAAATGGGCAAGACACCCCCACCATACAATCCCTACTTGATCATAGCAGCATACAAATCACTATGATTTACACTCTGTATCAAGACCAACCAACTCGGCACAATTAGCCTATTAGATTTAAATATTTAACGAACA